>NZ_CABPSG010000001.1:0-921398 GCF_902459595.1 Pandoraea soli
GCGACAGGGACAGAGAAAGGGAAGAGCAAGACAGCGAAGACGCCGGGGAGAGCCCGGCGTTTTGCATATGGGGGGGAGGAAAAAGCGAGGGAGGGAAGAGAGGGAGAGCGAGAGGAGGAGCGAGAAGGAGGTAGGAGGGGAAGAGGAACTGGAGAGGAGTGGGCGACGTCGCGGCCGTCCTGCGGCAGATGCGGAGCACGCGCGGGGCGGGTGCGGCGTCGCGATGGCGATGGAGGCGGGCGGTGTCGGCGGGACAGGGGCGGTTGGGGGTGGCGTGGGAAGCGGGCGGTGTCGGTGGAGGGACTGGGGGCGTGGAGGGGGGATGGACCGGGGCCCCTTTCTGCAGCGAGTTGGGTTTATGTTTGAGAGGCGGAAAGGGGCCCCGGTCCGTCTAGGGGAGCGGTGTTGAGTTCAAATCACTAGTGTGGTGCGAAATGCTGGGTGGGGTGCACGGAAATCGTGCGAAAGGGTTGAAAAGCGGCACGGGCATGGATATTGCACGATCTCGACATAGCAATCTGTGGAGAAGCATATGGTCGAGAGCTACAACGAGATGGCGAGCATCACGGGTGCGACGCGCGCGCATTATCGGCGGTTTGACGATTGGCTTAAATGCCAGTCCGACGATGTTTTGCACCACAAGCGGGCCGAGGCCGACTTGGTGTTCCGGCGTGTGGGGATCACATTTGCTGTTTATGGCAATGAGGCTGGCACGGAGCGCTTGATCCCGTTCGATCTGATCCCAAGAATTGTTCCTGCACACGAATGGCAGACCTTGCAGACGGGGTTGCGCCAGCGCGTGGACGCGTTGAACCGGTTCGTTCATGACGTCTACCATGAGCAGGACATCTTGCGTGCTGGGGTTATTCCAGCGGAGCAGGTATTACAGAACGCGCAGTATCGTCCTGAGATGCAGGGGGTGGACGTACCGGGCGACATCTACGCACATATCGCGGGTGTGGATGTCGTGCGGGCGGGGGCGGGCGACGATGGGGTGTTCTACGTGCTGGAGGACAATCTCAGGGTGCCGTCCGGCGTGTCGTACATGCTGGAAAACCGCAAAATGATGATGCGGTTATTCCCTGAACTGTTCGCGAGAAACCGGATTGCGCCGGTCGAGCATTATCCGGATCTGTTGCTCGACAGTCTGCGCGCGGTGGCACCGGTGGGGGTCGACGATCCTACCGTCGTCGTCATGACCCCGGGCATCTACAACTCTGCGTACTTCGAGCATGCCTTTCTGGCGCAACAGATGGGTATCGAGCTAGTCGAGGGGCAAGACCTGTTCGTCGAGGACAACCTCGTCTACATGCGAACCACCAATGGTCCGAAGCGCGTCGACGTCATCTATCGCCGAATCGACGATGACTTTCTCGACCCGTTGGCCTTCCGCGCCGACTCCACCTTGGGCGTGCCTGGCTTGCTCAGCGTCTACCGGGCGGGGCGTGTCACCTTGGCCAATGCCATTGGTGCCGGCGTTGCCGACGACAAATCCATCTACCCGTTCGTGCCCGACATGATCGAGTTTTACCTCGGTGAGAAGCCCATTCTCAACAACGTTCCGACCTACCAATGTCGTCGAGCGGACGATCTTGCGTACACCCTCGACAACCTTGGCGAACTCGTCGTCAAAGAAGTGCATGGTGCCGGAGGCTACGGCATGCTCGTGGGCCCGGCGGCCACCCGAGCCGAAATCGAGGCATTCCGGCAACGGCTCATCGCCAAACCCGACGGCTACATCGCCCAACCTACGCTTGCACTGTCCGCGTGCCCCACCTTCGTCGAGGCCGGCATTGCGCCCCGTCACATCGACCTGCGCCCCTTCGTACTCTCCTCCGGCAAAGGCGTCACCATGGTACCGGGCGGACTTACCCGCGTTGCGCTTACCGAAGGCTCACTCGTCGTCAATTCCTCCCAGGGCGGGGGGACAAAAGACACCTGGGTACTCGAAAAATAAGCCACGTTCGCCGGAAACGACAAAAAATCCTATCGGGAAGCCATCATGCTCAGCCGTACCGCCGATCACCTGTTCTGGATGGCTCGCTACATGGAGCGGGCCGAAAATACCGCGCGCCTGCTCGACGTCAACTTGCAGAACCTGCTGCTGCCGCAAGATGCCATCGATGACGACGACGATGCCGACGGCGCCCGTGCGCACGCCGGCACCTTCAGCGACGAGGCTGGCTGGCGTGCCACCTTGCGCATCTCCGAACTCGAGCCCGCGTTCAATCGCAAACATGGGCGTGCCACACGTGCCAATGTCCTCGACTTCGTCGTGCGTGACCGCGATAACCCGTCGAGCATCGCCTGTTGTCTCGAGGCGGCGCGCGAAAACGCGCGTGCCGTGCGGGGCACGCTCACCACTGAACTATGGGAAACCGTCAACAGCACCTGGCTCGATTTTCCGCGCATACTCGACTTGCTGGAGCACGATCCGGCCCAACTTTTCGAATGGGTCAAAGTGCGCTCGCACCTCTCGCGCGGCGTCAGTTTCGGCACCTTGTTCCAGGATGATGCCTTCTACTTTACTCGGCTGGGCCTATTCCTCGAACGCGCCGACAACACCGCGCGAATTCTCGACGTGCGCTTCCACGAAGCCGTGCGCACCGACCGGGCGGGCCCCGACGCCTCCCATCCCACCGACTTCTACTACTGGTCCGCCGTGCTGCGCAGCGTGTCCGGCTTCGAGATCTACCGCAAAGTTTACCGCGACGTGATTACCCCAGAGCGCGTCGTCGAACTGCTCATGCTCAACGCTCACATGCCACGCTCCTTGCTCGCCTCGCTCACCGGCGTATGCGAAAACCTCGCCACCCTGTCCTCTGCCCAGTCCGGGGATGTGGAACGCTACGCAGGAAAATTACAAGCCGAACTCAAGTACACCGACATCCAGCAGATCCACCAACAAGGCCTCCACCCCGTCCTGACTGCATTCCTCGAGCGCGTCTCCGTGCTCGGCAACAAGATCAGCCAGACCTTCCTGATTCCGCTCGCCGCCTGATGCCATGCGCCTGACCATCCGCCACGAGACCACCTACCGCTACGACACGCCGGTGCGTTACACCATCCAGCAGCTTCGGCTGACGCCTGCGGCGTCCGAAGTGCAGCGTATCGCGCACTGGCGGCTGAGCGCACCCGGCAAACTCACGCCCGCGCGCGACGCATTCGGGAACGACATGCATACCCTGGTGCTTCATCAGCCGCACAGCGAAATCCACCTCACGGCCGAAGGCGAGGTCGACACCACACCGCTCATCGATGGACGGCTCGGCGAGACGACCCAGGCCTTACCGGTGTTATCCTTCGCAAGCCCGACGCCGCTCACCGCGCGGAGCGACGCCATCGACGCGCTTGCCGCCGTCGCCGGTGTCGCCTCGCCGGGCGACCTGTTGGCGCTCGCCGCCACCATCTGCGAACATGTCGACTACGCATCCGGCATCACGGCCGTGACCAGCACCGCGGCTCAGGCACTGGCGCTTGGGCGAGGTGTCTGCCAGGATCACGCCCACCTGATGCTCGCCGTATGCCGAGCGCGAGGCGTGCCCGCGCGATACGTCAGCGGATATCTTGATCCCGGCGACGTACCGCACGCGGCCAGCCACGCGTGGGTCGACGTATGGGTCGATGGAGCAGGGTGGGTCAGCGTCGACGTCACGCACGCCTGTTTCGCCAGCGGCAACTATTGCCGATTGGCCGTCGGACGCGATTACGAGTCCGCCGCGCCCGTCAGAGGCATGCGCAGCGGTGGTGCGACAGAAGCGCTGCACGTATCGGTCAAAGTCGATACCGTGCCGCTCGTCCAACAACAATAGCTTTCCGCGTGCCCGGGCAGCGTACCGCGCACGGCAAGACAGGAACGACATGACGTATTGCGTGGCCATGAAGCTCGATGCCGGGCTCGTCTTTCTCTCCGATACCCGTACCAACGCGGGCGTCGATCACGTGAGCACCTTTCGCAAGATGCTCGTGTTCGAGCGCGCGAACGAGCGCGTGCTCGTACTGCTCTCGGCGGGTAACCTCGCGCTCACCCAGGCCGTGCGCCAACAACTGGTCGAAGCGCGCGACACCGAAACACTGTGGAACGCCAAAAGCATGACCGACGTCGCACGCGTCGTCGGCCAGGCGATTCGAGACGTCCACACGCGCGATGCCAAGGCGCTCGAAGCCTTCGGTGTCGACTTCAATTGCAGCTTTCTGCTCGGCGGGCAAATCGCCGGTGCGCCGAGCCGCCTTTATCAACTGTACTCCGCAGGTAACTTTATCGAAGCGTCGTCGGTCAACCCGTACTTCCAGATCGGCGAGTCCAAATACGGCAAGCCCATTATCGATCGGCTCGTCACGCCCGCGACCTCGCTCGACGACGGCGCCAAGTGCGCGCTGATATCCATGGATTCCACGCTTCGCTCCAACGTCTCCGTGGGACTGCCGCTCGATCTTCTCGTGTATGAAGAAGACAGCCTGCGCGTGACGCGGTTCGCGTCGCTCGACGACGAAAACGTCTACTACAAGATGATCCACGAATCGTGGGGCGCGCGCCTGCGCCAAGTGTTCGACGAACTGCCCGAACCGCAGTGGGCTGCCAGCGAAGTTAGCCGGCCCGCAGCGCTGCCGCCACGCGCCGCGCCACCCGAAAGCGCGCCGGGCGCGGACGACGCGTCCAGCGTGCAGTCGCTCGCGCAAACGTTCTCGCTAAAGATGCCGAGCTGAGCCGTCGCGGCACGACCATAAAAAACGGCGTGACCGCGAAGTCACGCCGTTTTGGCGGGTAGCCAGGGGCCAGGGCCTCAGCGAGACGCTGCGCGCGCCAACAGCGCGTCGCCCCGATCACTGCGCCAATATAGCCAGACGCTGATGGCAAGCGTCAGCACTTCAGTGATCAACAGCGTGTACCAGATCGCCGCGCCGCCGAACCCAACATTGAGCAGCCAAAGAACGCCCAGCAACAACACCCAGCTTCGCAGCATGGCAATGGCCGCCGACGGTCCCGGTGACTCCACGGCCGTCAGAAAACCCGCCACGATCAAATTGCCGGCTGCGGGCAGAAACGCCAGCGCGTACCAAAGCACCGCGTGCTCGAGAATCGACCACGCCTGAACGCCTGCCGGCAAGAACAGGAACGTCAGCGGGCGTGCCAGTGTGGCCATGGCGACAGCCACCAGCACCGAGAACCCCGTCACCGCCATGACGCCGAGCCGAAACGACTCGCGCAACGCGTTCAGATCGCGCGAGCCACGGTAGAAGCTGATCATCGGCTGCATGCTTTGCACGAGCGCGACCATCGTCACCGTGGCACCGAGCGTCATGTATTCCAGAATGGCGTAGGCGGCCAGCCCGGGCTCGCCAAAGTTCCACAGAATGACGCGATTGAACGCGAACACGGTCACCGCTGGGGCGATCGCCCCCAGAAACTCCGAGGCGCCGTTGTACATCACGCGCCAGATATGGACTTCGGTGTCTGCGAAAGCCCGCCGTGCAGGCACGACCTTCTTGGCCAGCACGAAATGATAGGCGAGCATCACGCTGCTGGAGACCATCATCGACAAGCCGGTGGCGAGCGACGCCCCGTACATGCCCATCGCCTTCACCACGATGAACCAATAGTCCAGCGCCACGTTGGCGAGCGCGCCAAGAAACATCGCGTACAGTCCGAATCTCGCCGCCGGTGCGCCTTCCACGCGCAGGAACAGCTCCATCGCGTAAAGACCGTTCGCGAAAAGCACGAACCAGCCCCAGCCCGACAGAAAGCCCACCACGTGTTGTGAAATTTCGCCGTGTGCGCCGAGCGCGGCGGCGATTTCGTGACGGAAGGACAGCACCCCGGCGCTCATCGCGATACTGAAGGCGAGCATCACCCAGAGCACCTGCGAGAATGCGCGACGCGCCTGTGCGTCGCGTCCCTCTCCCAACAAGCGGGCAATGAGCGTGGCGCCGCCCACACCGATCATGACACTGAACGCATACGGGACATACAGCAACGGGACGACCAGATTGAGCGCTGCCAATGCCTGTTCGCCGACGTATCGACCGATGAAGATCCCGTCGATCAACGTGTAGACCGTGTATACCCAGCCGGAAAGAATGGTTGGAATCGCGAGCGACGTAAATTGTTTGAGCAGCGGCGTCCTTGTGCCCTGCGTGGATTGATGGATAGTGGAATGAGACATGGTCCCCCCGATGACACATCGCCGCGTCGTGTCGGGACGCAGCTCACCGTGGCTTGCACATCGAAACTTCGAGATGGGAGATCGACCGGGCACGCGCAAGCGATGGCGCACCCGTCCCGCCCGCAACATCACGCGCAACAATGGCGCGCAGACGTCGTCAGGCAGTCGGATCGGACGGCGGAAACATTGCCTGGTGCAGATGCACCCAGACAACGCCTTGCCGGGAAGCGGAGAAAAGCAGGAAATTCATGATGTCTGATTCGTGATGCGCCTGCCGTTGTCGGCATCGCACCCGTAGTTTGACGTGATGGGAAGGTTGAGCGGATGCCACCTTCGCAAATACGTCACGCCCGGACTGCCGGGCGCGTAATACAGACCTGCGTACCCGTACCGAAGTTCCCAAGTGATGGTTTTGTCTGGGAGCAGTCGAAAACGTCCACATCTCGTTCAGCGCTTACAACGCCGTGCCGTGCATCAGCGCAATGCAATGCAATGACGTAAAAAAACGGGGCGCCGAAGCGCCCCAACATGGGTCCAGCAAGAAAAGCCGTCGTGCAAGTTACTGCTGTGCGCCGCCGTTGAACCATGCGGCGATCTTCTGGCGTTCGTCGTCGGTCATCTGGGTCACGTTGCCCAGCGGCATCGCCTTGAGCGCCACCGCCTGCTGATAGATCCGCTGGGCGTTTTGCGAAATCTCGGCCGGCGTATCGAACATCACCCCTGCCGGTGCGCTGCCCATCATCGTCGGCTTGGCCGAGTGACACGTCGCGCAGCGTTGCGTCAGGATCGGCTGGATTTCCGAGAGCTTCACGCTCGACGCCACCGCTTCGCCATGCGCGCCTGCGGCTGGCGTCGGGGCAGGGCGCGGTGCGGCGAACACGGCAACCCCGGCGAGCAGGGCCGCGCCCGCGACCGGCAGCACGTACAGATTCTTCCCCGCGTGACGCAGCACGAAGAACTGACGAATCATCGCGCCCGCGGCCATGATGATCGAAAGAATCACCCAATTGTGCGGATTGCTATACGTGAACGCGTAGTGGTTGCTGATCATGATGAACACGACCGGCAACGTGAAATACGTGTTGTGAACCGAGCGCTGCTTGCCCAGCTTGCCCCAGATCGGGTTCGGCACTTCGCCTTTCGACAGCGCATCGACGCTCTTGCGCTGTCCTGGGATGATCCAGAAGAACACGTTTGCCGACATCGACGTCGCCATCATGGCGCCGACAATCAGGAACGCCGCGCGACCGGCAAAAATATGCGTCGTGGCGTACGTCGCGGCGACCACGAACAGCGCAACCGCAATGCCCAGCACCCGTTCGTTCTTGCCCAGCATGCGGCACAGGAAATCGTAGACAAACCAGCCGCCAATCAAAAACGCCACCGCAAGACCCACCGCCTGACCCGGCTGCAGATCCATCACGGTCTTGTCGATCAGATACGTCTGCGGCTGCAGCAGATACAGCGCGCAGAACAGGCCAAAGCCCGACAGCCACGTCGTGTACGACTTCCACTTCGACCAGTGCAGGTCTTCCGGCATCTGCGGCGGCGAGTTCAGGTACTTCTGCGCGTGATAGAAGCCGCCCCCGTGCACCGACCACATCTCGCCGAACACGCCCTTTTGCTTGTCTTCGGTAGCCTTCGGCGGCTTCAGACCGTTGTCCAGCATCACGAAATAGAACGACTCGCCAATCCAGGCAATGGCCGCTATCACATGCAGCCAGCGCAACAACAGATTGACCCAGTCGGTAATAAACGCTTCCATCTTATGTTCTCCTCAACTGCCTGACGTTCACGTTCGCGCTTATCAACTACCGCGATACGTGGAAAAGCTCCACGGCGACACCAGAAGGGGCACGTGGTAATGCTGGGAAGGCTCGGCCACGCCGAAACGCAGCACAACGCGATCCACGAAGCGCGGCGACGGGACGTCCACGCCCTGAGCGGCGAAATAGTCACCTGCATGGAACACGAGTTCGTATTCGCCCGCGACGAATTCCTCGCCTTCGAGCAGCGGCTTGTCGCAACGGCCGTCGTGATTCGTCCGCACGTCGCGCAGCGAGCGGCGCTCGCCATCCACGCGCCATAGCTCGACACGGATGCCCGCGCCTGGCTTGCCGTGCGATGTATCAAGTACGTGGGTAGTCAGTCGTCCCATGATGTCTCCTGTGATGGATGGGTGCATTGTAGGGAGATGGCGGCGTGGCAACGGGCGCAATACCAAAGATAAAAACGCGCACATACCACGCCACGCCAGACAAATACGTGACAGGTGTCCCTGCGACATGCCGACGTGCTCAGCGTACCCCGCGTGCCCTGCGATGGGGATTTTTGGGAGCACTATTTGTTTCGTTTATCCGCCGTATAACTCCGTGCATATGATGCGTTGCTGCCACGGGCGACGCATCGTCCGGAAAGCCCAATGGCGACGTGCGTGCCTCGGGAAAACCCGAGCGGCAAGATAAGCATTCAGGCATACGTTCCATGAAAAAAACACTATAGCCCCCGACGGTCTTGTCGCAAAAGGCGTCGACCTGCACCATTGAGTCACCCAAAAATAGCAATCAAACAGCCCCCTGGGACGGAGACGCAATGAGTGTGACAACCAACACCGTGGATCCAGTCGACGAGCGACTGCCGATCGGAAAACTGTTCATGCTGGGCCTGCAACACGTGCTCGTGATGTATGCGGGCGCGGTCGCCGTGCCGCTCATCATTGGCGGCGCCCTTGGCTTGCCCAAGGACCAGATCGCCTTTCTCATTTCCGCAGACCTGATGTGCTGCGGCATTGCCACGCTGATCCAGAGCGTGGGCGTGGGTCGTTTCGGCATTCGCATGCCGGTCGTCATGGCCGTCACCTTCGCTGCGGTCGGTCCGATGCTCGCGATCGGCACCAATCCATCGCTTGGGTTGCCGGGTATCTTCGGGGCGACCATCGCCGCCGGTATCATCGGTACGCTGCTCGCGCCGGCCGTTGGCAAGCTGCTGCGCTTCTTTCCGCCCATTGTCACGGGCATTGTCATCACGTCGATCGGCCTGACCATCATCGGCGTGGGGATCAATTGGGCGGCGGGCGGGGTGGGCAATCCCGATTACGGCGACCCGGTCTACCTGGGCGTGTCCTTCGCGGTGCTCATCTTCATCTTGTTGATCACGCGCTTCGTGAAGGGCTTCTTCTCGAACATTGCCGTGCTGCTCGGCATTCTGTTCGGATTCGCCATTGCGTTGATGCTCCACAAAGTCAATTTCGACGGCCTCGATCAGGTGAAGTGGTTCGACGTCGTGCTGCCGTTCCACTTCGGCATGCCGGTGTTCGATCCGTGGGCCATTGTGACGCTCACCATCGTGATGCTGATCACGTTCATCGAATCGACGGGCATGTTCCTGGCGCTTGGCGAGATCGTGGGCAAGCCGGTCGACGAGAAGGCGCTGGTGGCCGGTCTGCGTGTCGACGGTGTGGCTACCGTGATCGGCGGCCTGTTCAACACGTTCCCGCATACCTCCTTCTCGCAGAATATCGGCCTCGTGGGCGTGACGGGCGTGAAAAGCCGCTGGGTGTGCGTGGCGGCGGGTGTCATTCTGCTCGTGTTCGGCTTCATTCCGAAGATGTCGGTGGTCGTGGCCTCGATTCCGCAATTCGTGCTGGGCGGCGCGGGCGTGGTCATGTTCGGCATGGTGCTTGCCACGGGCATCAAGATTCTGTCCAAGGTCGACTACTCGCACAACCGCTATAACCTGTACATTGTGGCCATCAGCATCGGCATGGCGATGATTCCGGTGGCGTCGAACAAGTTCTTCGCGAAGATGCCGGAACAACTCGCGCCGTTGCTCCACAGCGGGATTCTGCTGGCCACGCTCTCGGCGGTGATTCTGAACGCCTATTTCAATGGCTTCAAAGTCCCGGCCGCCAACGGCCACGGTGAGCAAAACGGCTCAGGAATGGGACTGGAGGCGCATTGATGAAAACGCTGCTCGTCACGAATGCCGACGTGCTGGTCACCATGGATGCGGGCCGCCGCGAAATTGCCCGAGGCGGCCTGTACATCGAGGACAACCGGATCGTGGCTGTCGGCACCCGCGATAGCCTGCCGGACACGGCCGACGAAGTGCTCGATCTGACCGGGCACGTCGTGATTCCCGGCCTGGTCAACACGCATCACCACATGTATCAGAGCCTCACGCGCGCCATTCCGGCGGCGCAGGACGGCGAACTGTTCAACTGGCTGACGAACCTGTATCCGGTGTGGGCGAACCTCACGCCGGAGATGATCCGCGTTTCGACCCAGACAGCCATGGCCGAGTTGCTGCTTTCGGGCTGCACCACGTCGAGCGACCACCTGTACATCTACCCGAACGGCTGCAAGCTCGACGACAGCATTGAAGCGGCCGCCGAGATCGGCATGCGCTTTCATGCCAGTCGCGGCAGCATGAGTGTCGGGCAGAGTCAGGGAGGGCTGCCGCCGGATCGTGTCGTGGAGCGTGAAGACGACATTCTTACCGACACGCAACGTCTCATCGAGACGTATCACGACGCGGGTCGCTACGCGATGCTGCGCGTCGTTGTGGCGCCGTGCTCGCCGTTCTCCGTGAGTCGCGACCTGATGCGCGAGTCGGCGACGATGGCGCGTCACTACGGCGTATCGATGCATACCCATCTGGCGGAGAACGCCAACGATATTGCCTACAGCCGCGAGATGTTCGGCATGACGCCGGCCGAGTACGCGCAGGATCTGGGCTGGGTCGGCCACGATGTCTGGCATGCTCACTGCGTGCAACTCGACGACGCGGGCATCGCGCTGTTCGCCAAGACCGGCACCGGCGTGGCGCATTGCCCTTGCTCGAACATGCGGCTCGCGTCGGGCATCGCCCCGATTCGACGCATGCGCGACGCAGGCGTGCCCGTCGGGCTGGGCGTGGACGGATCGGCATCGAACGACGCGGCCAACATGATCGGCGAGGCGCGCCAGGCGTTGCTGCTGCAGCGCGTCGGATTCGGCCCGAGCGCGATGACCGCGCGCGAGGCCCTGGAGATCGCCACGGTGGGGGGCGCGCGCGTGCTGGGGCGAGACGACATCGGCGTGCTCGCACCCGGCATGGCGGCGGACTTCGTGGCGTTCGACACACGTGGCATCGGCATGGCGGGTGGCCTGCACGATCCGGTGGCGGCGCTGGTCTTCTGTAATCCCGGACAAGCCGCCTACAGCGTGGTGAACGGTCGGGTGGTGGTGCGCGAAGGGCGTCTGGCGACGCTCGACCTGCCGTCGCTCGTCACGCGTCACAACGCGCTGGCGCGGCAACTGGCCGAGGCATCCCGATAAGGCCCCGCCGCACCGGCCGCACCTTCAGGGTGTGCGGCCGGGCGCGGCAACGGGCCGGCGGGACGTCGGGGGTGGTGTGCCTGAACTCCGGGTACGCTGCCGTGCGGTTCGGCGGAGCGGTGGGGGCCGCTTCGCCGGTAAAAACCCCGCGGCGAACCCCGAGGCAAATCGATGGCGCAGAGGTGACCGCAGGTCACCGCTGGTGATGACTGCGGCGATGCTAGGACTGCGGACGCATCTCGAGCAAGGTTCGCGTGGCGTCGGAAATGACGCTGCGCAGCCAGCGCACCTCATCCGAATAGTGCGTGCGTTCGTGCCACAACTGGTAATACTGCATCGGCGGGAAGTCGATGGGCGCTTCGAGCACGGTGAGCGGCAGGAACTCCGCGTAATAGTCGGCAAACAGGCGCGTCGTGGTGAAGATGAGATCGGATTTGAGCAGAACGTAAGGCGCCAGATTGAAATACGGAATCGTCACGACCACGTTGCGCTTCAAACGCTCGCGAGCCAGATGCATATCGATGGCGCCGCGTTGCGCAACGGAATAGGGCGTCGGTGCGAGATGCGGGCTGGCGAGATACTGGTCGAGCGTGAGGCCGCGTTTGGCGTAGGGGTGCGTATTGCGCACCAGGCAAACGATCTGATCGACGAACAAGTTCGAGAGGTGAAGCTGCTCCGGCGGCTCGGGCCAGTTGCCGATTACGATGTCGACCTTGCCGTCTTCGAGGGCATGCTCATAGTCGAAGGCGGGCCCCAGCGAATGGAGTTCGAGCTGGGCGTTGGGTGCCTGCTGGCGAAAGCGCTCGACGACTGTCGGTACGAATAGCGTATTCAGATAGTCGGGAGAGCCGATGCGGAACGTGCGTACCGTCGTCGCCGGATCGAAATTCGATTGCTGAACCGTAATGCGCTCGATCTCACGCAACGCGTTCTGCGTTGGCTCCAGCAGCGATTGACCGTACTCCGTGGGCACCATGCCCGACTTGCCGCGCACCAGCAGCGGATCGCCGGTGATGTCGCGCAACCGCCGCAGCGCCGCGCTGATCGCCGGCTGCGACTGGTTCAGCTTGACGGCTGCGCGCGTCACGCTGCGCTCGATCAACAAGGTATGAAGGACGCGCAGCAAATAAGTGTCAATCGGTTCGCGGTTCTGGCTCATAAGGAATATAACAATCTGAATATGTCAGACTGTGAATTGCATAAGGAAATCATTATGAAGCACAAGGCTCACCGGCTTCTATAGCGGAAAGCCCCTACCAGCGAACGTTACGCCTGTCGTTCGCGAAGCGACAGGCGCTGCAACAATGTTAATCGCGGGCTGGCTGCACTGTCGGGTCCCACGCGAGTTTGCCCGCGTCGGGGGCGGCGACCGACAGCGGCTGCTGTGCCGAGCCCGCGTAAAACACCAGCAGTTCGGCACCGGCATCGCCCGTCCGTCCCCGATGGGGCACATCGACCAGTTCCATGATTGTCTGCCCGGCGGTAAATGAGCGTTGTGTGCCGTTATCGGCGCGCTCGACGGTCAACTGGCCCGACGTCACGTAGCCGATGGCGGGCATGGGGTGGAGGTGCCAGTCCAGCCGGGTGTTCGGGGCAATGGAGATACGCACCAGCGTGGGTTCAGGAGCGCCGCTCGGGTAGGCCGTGTAACCGGTCTGATCCCATGCGGACGAGGATTTGACGAGGGTTTCGGTGCTCACGCCGGAGGGGCGGGCCTCGGCACCGGCCAGCGCCGAGGTCGCCATCAGCGGGGCGGCGCTCAGCAGGGCAAGGAGCGCGCCGTAGTGGGCATGCAAGGCACGTGAGGCGGTCATCGACAAGCGGATAGCGGTCATGGCTGGAATGGGAGTGTGGATAAGGGCGATGGAATCGCCGGGGCGAGCCAAAAAAGCACGAGGAAAGATCGAGGAAAGGGCAGAAAACGGAAAAAAGCTGGCCGCTCCGGCGTGTTTGGCCACGTCGGTCGGCGCGCTGCGGGCGTTGATGCCGATCCTGCGCAGACTTAAGCGCACTCATACGCGCAGGCACAGGTGCGGCGTACGCACCGCCATACGCACCGATTGACGCGGCTTCGGGCAGCGTAAGACAGTCGATGGCGCGTCGGCCCCTGCGCACGCCACATTTCGGATGCTTCACAACCGCTGGGGGCGGCCCGGGGCGCATGACATGCATCGGTGTTAAAATGTCGGGTTTCGTGGCGCAATTTCGTGCCGCCGCACCTCATCTCCCGGATACCACCTGTGCTGTCTACTGCCAATATCACGATGCAATTCGGCGCGAAGCCGCTCTTCGAGAACATCTCCGTCAAGTTCGGTGGGGGCAACCGCTATGGCCTGATCGGCGCCAACGGTTGCGGCAAATCGACGTTCATGAAGATCCTTGGCGGCGATCTGGAGCCGAGCGGCGGCAACGTCATGCTTGAGCCGAACGTTCGCCTGGGCAAGCTCAAGCAGGACCAGTTCGCGTATGAAGACATGCGCGTGCTCGATGTCGTGATGATGGGGCACACCGAGATGTGGGCGGCCATGAGCGAGCGCGATGCCATCTACGCCAATCCCGAGGCAACGGACGACGACTACATGCACGCGGCCGAACTCGAGGCGAAGTTTGCCGAGTACGACGGGTACACGGCCGAAGCGCGTGCCGGCGAATTGCTGCTGGGCGTGGGCATTCCGACGGACCAGCATCAGGGACCGATGAGCAATGTTGCGCCGGGCTGGAAGCTGCGGGTGCTGCTCGCGCAGGCGCTGTTCTCGAATCCGGATGTGCTGCTGCTCGACGAACCGACCAATAACCTGGACATCAACACGATCCGCTGGCTGGAAGACGTGCTCAACGAGCGCAACTCCACCATGATCATCATCTCGCACGATCGCCACTTTTTGAATGCCGTGTGTACGCACATGGCGGATATGGACTACGGCACGCTGAAGATCTACCCGGGCAACTACGACGACTATATGCTCGCGTCGGCCCAGGCCCGCGAACGCCAGATGGCGGCAAGCACGAAGGCGAAGGAGCGTATCGCCGACCTGCAGGACTTCGTGCGCCGTTTCTCGGCGAACAAGTCGAAGGCACGTCAGGCGACGAGCCGTCTGAAGCAGATCGACAAGATCAAGGTGGAGGACATCAAGCCGTCGTCGCGTCAGAATCCGTTCATCCGCTTCGAATTCGAGAAGAAGCTGCACAACCTGGCGTTCGAATTCGAGGGCATTGCGAAGTCGTACGATCGTCAGATCTTCAAGAACGTCTCCGGCGCCGTGCGCGCGGGCGAGCGTGTGGCGATCATCGGCGAGAACGGCGCAGGCAAGACCACGCTGCTTCGCAGCCTGATGGCGGCGTTGCCGGTCGATGCGGGGGATGTGAAGTGGGCGGAGAACGCGAACATCGGTTACATGCCGCAAGACACGTCGGAAGCGTTCCCGCAAGACCTGACGCTCACCGACTGGATGACGCAGTGGGGCAAGGAAGGCGACGACGATCAGGTGATTCGCGGCTCGCTCGGCCGTCTGCTTTTCGGTGGCGACGACGTGCGCAAATCGGTGCGTGTGCTCTCCGGGGGCGAGAAGGGCCGCATGATCTGGGGCAAGCTGATGCTGGGCCGCCACAATGTGCTGATGATGGACGAGCCGACCAACCACATGGACATGGAGTCGATCGAGTCGCTGCAGATCGCGCTCGACAAGTATCCGGGCACGCTGGTCTTCGTCTCGCATGACCGGGAATTCGTGTCGGGCCTGGCCACGCGCATTATCGAAGTGAAGAACGACGGTACGCTCGTCGATTACCAAGGCACGTACGACGAGTATCTGGCGAGCCAGGGCGTCGAAGTCTGAGTTGCGTTCGGTCTGCGTCGTTCAAATGAAAGAACCCGCTTCGGCGGGTTTTTTCATTGGCGCTGCGGCGTTCCAGTTCGCCGAGCGGTCTGACGGCTCAACCGTCCTTTCCGTCAACGCGTGCCGTCACCAGATAGAGCGCATAGCGCATCAGATAGACGGCAAATGCCGCTAGCCAGCACACGCCCGCTGCGTCAATCCAGACGCTTGTGGCACCGCTCGCCAACCAGGGGCCGAAGACGCGCAAGAGCGCCGCGGCAATGATCAATCCGTAACTGACCATCTCGAAGCGCCCGGCGATCAGCGCGCGGCCGGTATGTCCCAGTGCCGTGCGAGTGATCATGCCCATGATGGCGCACCCGATCGCGCCGACCGTCAAGGCGTGGATCGCAAGGGAGTGCGCAATCGTTCCCGCAGCCGCGAGCGCCAGAAGCGCAAAGCCGATCGGAATCCACGCATAGGCCACATGCAGGATCGCCAGTATCGGTCGAGGCCCGACACGCCAGGAGCGCCATCCTGCCAGCCGGATACCGTGAATCAACACCGTGAATCCGGCGCACACGATCGTCAGGGCGGGCACCGACAGGAACGCATCTGCGAGGAGCGTGATGACGACACTCGGGGCGGCTAGCGTTTCAATCCATTTCCAGCGCTTCGCGGAATAGCCCGGCACCGCGTTCGTGGTGAACATCGGGACTACGCGCCCCGCGATCACCGTGACGAACATGACGACCAGTCCGATGGCGGCGTTAGCGGCCTGCAATGAGAGATCAACGCGTCCTTGCCACGCCCACCAGTGGAAGAGGGCGTTCAACGCGCCGAAAGCGCCGAGGGCGACAGGGAGAAATAGGTTGCGACGATTGTTCGCCTTGATCAGCACGCGCATCAGCACGATGGCAACTACGGGAAGAAAAAGGGAATCGACGCCCGCGGCGAGCCATTCCGGTCCGTAATAAACAAGTACGCGTCCCGCTGCCCACAAGCCCCACAGCCACATAAGCGGTGCACCGCGGGGCGTATCGAGCGAGGTCCACGCACGAACCGCGGTGAGCAAAAATCCCACGACGATGGCGGCCAAGCCGCCAAATATCATCTCGTGAACATGCCAGACGAGGCCGTTCATGGGGGCGGCCCGACCGGCGACCGGATAGCCGTGAAGCGCGGCCAGCCATAGCGCAATGGCCAATACCGCAAAGCCTGCGCCACCTAGGTAAAACGGGCGAAAGCCAAGCCGAAGCAGGGGCAGTCCGGGGGCCGATTGCGACGACGGTTTCGTGGTGGGTTGGCTGATTGACATCGCGACCTCCGCGATAAGATGTATTGTAAATGCATCTTATCGCATCATGGGGCGATCGGGGAGAAATGTCCTTATGGGGGACGGCGTGACGATAGCGCTATTTGGCGAACGGGGCGGGCCCAATACCCTGTCGAGAATGCTTGCCTTCTGGACACCCGATGCCGTGGGCGCGTCGGTCCGATGCGGGCAATCGGTGCTTGTGTCATCTGACCGTAACTTAGGAATCTCGGAAGCTGCGTGTCGGAGTCGACTGATTTCGTCGCGAGCGTGCGAGACGCGTGGGCGCGCGGACTACAATGATCGCTCGTCGGGAACTTCCCCGCAGGAGACATCGCATGATCACGTATGACAAATTTTTCATCGACGGCCGGTGGGTGGCGCCGGTCGGGCGCGCAACGCTGGACGTCTTTCATTCGGCCGATGGGAATCTCATGGGCCGCATTCCGGAGGGCGCAACGGACGACGTGCAGGCGGCCGTTGCCGCCGCGCTGAATGCGCGCGATCGCTGGGTGGCCACGCCGCCTGCCGAGCGGGCCGTCTACCTGCGCAGGATTGCTGCGGGCCTGAAGGCGCGCACGGACGCGCTCGCGCAAGTGATCACGGGCGAGACCGGCATGCCGATCAAGCTCGCTCGCGCCATTCAGGTGGGTGGGCCTGTCTATCACTGGAATCAATACGCCGAATTGGCCGAGACGTTCGAATTTGAAGCGCGCGTCGGCAATTCGCTGGTGGTGCGCGAGCCGGTCGGCGTGGTGGCGGCGATCACGCCGTGGAACTACCCGCTGAATCAAATCACGCTGAAGGTGGCGCCAGCCCTGGCGGCCGGTTGCACGGTGGTGCTCAAGCCGTCGGAAGTGGCGCCTTTCAACGCCTTCATCCTGGCCGAGGTCATCGCCGAAGCGGGGCTGCCGCCCGGGGTGTTCAATCTGGTGACCGGGCTCGGGCCGGTGGTCGGTGAGGCGTTGGTGCGGCATCCGAACGTCGACATGGTGTCCTTTACGGGATCGACGCGGGCAGGTAAGCGCGTGTCCGAAGTCGCGTCGCAGACGGTCAAGCGGGTGGCACTGGAGCTCGGCGGGAAATCGGCGTCGGTCGTGCTCGACGATGCGGATCTCGCCGCCGCGGTGAAAGGTACGCTCAACGCCTGCTATCTGAACTCCGGCCAGACGTGTTCGGCGCACACGCGCATGCTCGTGCCTGTCTCACACTATGAGGAAGTCAAGGCATTGGCGAAGGAGGCTGTCGCGCGTTTCACGCTGGGCGATCCGCGTGAGGAAACGACGCGTCTCGGACCGTTGGCGTCCGCCGCACAGCGCGAACGAGTTCAGACCTATATCCGCAAAGGCCTGGCGGAAGGTGCGGAATTGATCGCGGGCGGGGACGCGGTGCCGGCCGGGTTCGAGGCGGGGTTCTTCGTCCAGCCGACGGTACTGGGCCGCGTGGCGCCTGACGCGACGGTCGCGCAGGAGGAAATTTTCGGTCCGGTGCTCTCGATCATCACGTATCAGGACGAGGCCGATGCCGTGCGTATCGCCAACGATTCGATCTACGGGCTGGGTGGCGGCGTGTGGTCGAGCGACGAGGCGCGCGCGGTACGGGTGGCGCGTCAGATCCGCACGGGGCAGGTGGATATCAATGGCGGGGAATTCAACGTGAAGGCGCCGTTCGGCGGATTCAAACAGTCCGGGCACGGACGTGAGAATGGCGTGTACGGCTTCGAGGAGTTCCTCGAGTACAAGTCGCTTCAGTTCAAGGCTGCGAAGTCGTAGAGCGACTCTCGCAAAAACGCATCGCCTTGCCCTCGCGGGTGATGCGCGCCCAGACGGCGGCCTTCTCGGCGTCGGTCAAGAACACCCAGTTCGACACTTCGTCGGCGGTGCGCCCGCAACCCTTGCAGATGTCGTCGAAGAGCGTCGAGCAAACGCCAATGCAGGGGCTGTCGGGGCGGTCGTGCAGTTCGGACATAGGGGGGCGTGTCGGCCAAAGGCGGGCGGGGTGTTCAAAGCAGGCACCATTATCGCATTGATGGCCGGATCGCCGTTGAATCCCCTACGGTAGGGTCTTGGCGGTGGACATGCCGGTGAGTTTCAGGTGGGCGCCAGCCCAAGGGATAGCGATAAGGATGATTTATGTTGCGTAGCTGGCAACTTTTTGCGCTGGGCTCGGCGTTCTTCGCCGCGCTGACATGCGCGACGAGTGACAGCGGCCGGCGAGCCTGAGCGCAAACACGTGGTTGTTTCTGGTGCTCTCCGGCTCGGCTACCAGCGGAACACGCTATACCCGATCCGCACTTGCGACCGAGAGTGGCGGTTGTAGTCGAGCATATCCTCGCCATAACCGGTGAAGTAACCGAGCCACAAGTAGCCGCCAGTGCCCGGAATCAGCTTGCCGAGCGGATAGGTCACCTGCAGGTCCACGCTGCCGTAGTTGCGTTTCATGCCCTTGCGCAAGGTCGCGCCGATCTGCCACCCATTCGGCTTGCCCCACAAGACGAGCAGGTCCAGGTAGCCGCGGTAGTCCTGGATGTCGCGGTTGTCCTTCTTTTCGAGATACGCGTAGAGCTTCGGCGCCACCGTCCAGTGGTACTCGGCGGGATTGCCGAACTTGAAGATCGGTTTGACGAAGAGCGTGTTGATGCTGCGAGAATCCTCGCCCGCCTTGCCGTTGGACTCGTGCTCGAAGCCCGCTGCGACGCCCAGCGACGAGAACCAGCTCGCGCGCGCGCCGGTGTCGGGGACGTAGTAGAAGAGGCTCGGCCGATAGTTCGAGTCGCGAAACGGCGCCGACTCGGCCTCCAGATCCCAGACCGATAGCTGCGTATAGCCGAAGTACAGGTTGTCGAGGAAGGCCTTCGAGGCGGGATTTTCCGGCTTGAGGATATGGAACTTGAAGCTGAGCTGGAAGCGTGCGTTGGCGTCGCCGTTCTTTCCGAAGGCGATGTACATCGGCTCATTCGATGAAATGCGCGCAAACTCGGCGTCGCTTGTCGGTGCAATCGCGTCGGGGGCGGCAGCGGCGACGGCAGCGACTGACGCGGATGCGCCAACGGCGGCTCCCGGCACGGCACCGCTGCCGCGTGGGACCGGCGTGGCGGCCACCATCGGCTGGGTCGGTGCGGCGCGATCGAGCACGATCATCGTGGTCGAGGCATCCCAATCGACCGGCTCGATGCGCACCGAGCCGCGTAGCTCCTTCGGCAGGTCGGCGGTGTATGTAACGCGCCGGAACTGGCCGCTCGAGAGTGTCACGTGCGCGGGCGCGAGCGCCGCGCGCTTGAGGGAGATCAGCGTGGGTTTGAAGTCATCGTTCGAGATACGCACGACGATCGTGTTTGGCAACGTGAACGTCTTGTGACCGTCGCCGTCGTGCGTGGCCAGCAATGTCAGTTGCAACGGCGCACCGCCCGAGAGGGCGCGCGGAGGTTGCAAGAGCGATAGGTCGGCACGTGCCGCGGTGCTTAGGGTCAGGCAGAGGGTGGCGGCAACGAGTGAAATGGCGCGAAACGGTGATGGGGCGAATGCATCGGGATTCGTCTTGGGCATCGGACCTGTCTGGGTTGGCGACCCCGGGCCGGTGAGCCCGATGTCTGGGTCGACTCGCCCCGGGCGTCGCCGGGGCGGGCTTTCGGTGGACGGCGACGATTACACCGCGCGCCGACCCAGGGTCGGCCGGTTGAAGGCGGCGGGCGCGCTTACAGCCGCCCGTGCCAGTCGCGGATGAACGTCTCGATGTGTCCTGGCGGCAGGGGACGTGTGCAATGATACCCCTGCCACGCATGGCAACCCATCGACGCGAGTGCATCGCGCTGGGCACTGGTCTCGACGCCTTCCGCCACAGTCTCGATTTCGAGCTTGCGGGCAATGGCGATGATGGCACGGATCAACTCGGTGTCGTAGCCGCCCAGCAGCACGCCGGCCACGAACTGGTAGTCGATCTTGACGGTGCCGAACGGCCAGCGTTTGAGCCGCACAAAGCTTGAATAGCCGGTGCCGAAATCATCGAGCGACAGGCGCACGCCCATCGCCACAAGTTCGTTCATCAGCGTTGCGGCCTCGTCGAGGTGCGAAATCAGCGACGACTCGGTGATCTCGATTTCGAGCTTGTCCGGCGGCACCCGATGGTGCTTGAGGGCGTAGCGGATCGTGTCGAGGGTGTGCACGCGCATTTGTTGCGCCGACAGGTTCACCGCCACTCGCGGATACTCGTGGCCGTTTGTATGCCATTGATCGAGCTGGCGGCAGGCTTCGTGCAGCGTCCAGTCGCCGATAGGGCCGATCACGTCACAACGCTCGGCAGCCGGAATGAATTCGCCCGGCATGATCAGCTCGTCATCGCGCTGCCAGCGGATGAGCGCCTCGAGACCGGTTAGCCGGTGCGTGCGCATGTCGATCTGTGGCTGGTAGTGCAGCCGGAATTCCGACCCCGACAGCGCGCGTTCGATGGCGTTGCGCCAGTGGTGCTCGTTGCCGGCTTCATCCGGCGGATTGACACTGTCTGTGGGCGCCGCCGGGGCCTCGGTCACGAGAAACCGCGAGGCGCTCTCGCGAATTGCCTGGTCGGCGACATCCGACGTGTGCTCAAGCAGTGTGGCGGGCCACACCGGGACCTGGGGCAGATGGGTGATCCCCGCCGAGATAATCGGGTAGAGCAAGCCGTCACCGCAGGGTACCGGCGATTCGCCAGCGCGAATGAAGCGGCGGGTGATCTGTATCGCCGCCTCGCGGCTGCCGAGATCGCGCAGCAAGATGGCGATCTGCTGATCGGACGCGCGACCGATGATGTCGCGGCGACGAATGCGCGAACCGACGCGAAACGCGACGGTGGCGAGCAGATCGGCGTCTGAAATGGCCGGTTGGCGGGTCGCCATACGCTGTCCGCGGCCCACGTGCAGCACGACCAGCGCACAGTGGCTGCCTGGCGGATTCGGGGTGCGCAACTCCAGACTAAGGGCGCGCAGGAGCCGCTGGCGATCCAGCAGTAGATCGGCGAGGACAACTTGCCGTCGCAACGCGTTGGTATCGTTCATCTCGGCAAGCAGGCAGACGTCGCCCGTAAGGTTGAACGTTTGTCATCGCCGTGGGCAGCGCCCCCCGGCAGAGGAAGCTCACGCGTCGAACAGGTCGTGCCGCCAGAAAGCCCTTGAATCATGTTCTGCATAAGACGCGAAAATGTGTCGGCCGTCGTGCGAGGAGGCGGATAAGGCTTGCCGGCCATGGCACCGCGTTCCTCGCGCTCAGGCAGACCGCGCACTAGGCGTGGCCCGACAAGAAGCTCGTGCCCGGTCGCGAAACCGGGTCCTATGTCCATTAACGGCACCCGTCTTTGAAAATTGAGTTCGGGTTTTACCTATGGCCGGGACGACTGGGTTGCGCCAGCCACTCGCGACCGCGAAGCATGACATCCCAATAAATCTTTGGCAGCACATACTTTTTCAGCATCCACGCGATACGGTTCGCTTTCGTGCCGTCGAGGGGGAACGTGGGCATGAGCTTGCCGCCATAGCCAAATTCCGCGAGCACGATCTTGCCGTGTTCGACCGTGAGCGGACAAGCGCCATAGCCGTCGTAGTGCATGGGCAGCGGACGGCCGTCCATGGCGGCGAGCAGGTTCTCGGCAACGACAACCGCCTGCTTGCGTGCGGCGGCAGCCGTCTTGGCGTTGGGTGCGGAGATGGCATCGCCCGCGCCGAAAATATTGGCAAAGCGCGCGTGGCGCAGTGTGGCCGGATCGACTTCGCACCAGCCGGCCGCGTCGGCCAACGGGCTTGCGCGCAACACATCCGGTGCACTTTGCGGCGGGACAACGTGCAGCAAGTCGAAGGGCTTGTCGACGAACTGCGATTGACCGTCGGCGTCGAAAATCTCGAAGCGGGCCACGCGACGTTCCCCGTCGACCGCCCGCAGGTGCGAGAGATGATTGAGCGAAATCTCGTAGCGCTTGACGTATTCCATGAGCGCGGGGATGTAATCCTTCACGCCAAAAAGGGCCGGGGCCACGAGATGGAATTCGATCTTCGTCTTGTTGTGCACACCGTTCCGACGCCAGGTGTGTGCCGACAGATACATTGCCTTTTGCGGCGCCCCCGCGCACTTGATCGGCATCGGCGGTTGCGTGAACAGCGCATTGCCACCCTTGAAGTCGCGCACCAGCGACCACGTATAGGGCGCGAGATCGAAGCGATAGTTTGACGTGACACCGTTACGTCCGAGCGTGTCGGTCAGGCCGTCGATGGCCTCCCAGTTCAGTTGCAGGCCCGGCGCCACGATGAGGTAGCGATAGCCGAGGCGACGACCGTCCGAGAGCAGGATTTGCTGGTGGTCCGGCGCGAAAGCGGTGACAGCCGCCTGAATCCACGTCACGCCGTTGGGAATGACGCTCGACATCGGACGCGCCGTGCGCGCCGCATCGAACTCGCCGGCACCGACGAGCGTCCAGGCCGGCTGGTAGTAATGCGTGTCGGCGGGGTCCACGATCGTGATCGAGAGCGATGGACGGCGGCGTCGCAGACTGGCCGCCACGGAAATTCCCGCCGCCCCAGCACCCATGATCACGATGTCGGCGGTGCTTTCCGTCGCGGGGGTGGGCGTAGCGGATACATCGCTGGACATAAGGTCTCCGACAAATAAGCAAAATTGAAACGGATGCCAACATATCGATGGGCATCCTGAACGCCGCGCGCTGGCGGCTCACACGAATAGGTTCCTACCCGCGTGTTCGTGTGCGGGACATTGTATATAGAAACTGTGTCGGTTTGCCCTTGTTTTCAGGGGAAACGCCGCCATTCTTCACAATCGTCGCCACGCTCAGGGCAAACCGAGCCGAGGTTGGCGTGCGAGCGGCAAGCACGCGTGAGGGACTGTAGAGGCGTGCGCGCTTTGCCGTGGCCGGGGGTGTCGATACCCGGGGCGTCGGCAGTGGGGCGCGGCACGACGGCGACGCCCGCGAGGTTTACATGGGTGAGTGATCGTGGTCGCAGGCGACTTCGATCGGGTCGATTTCGCTGTGGCACGCGCAGGCCTCGCCATGCGCGCCTTGCATGAGGGCACGCAAGATGCCGCAATCGCTGGTTTCGTGGCGGCTATGGCATTGCGCCTGAAGGTGCAGCAACTGTTGTTCGAGCGCTTGCAACTCGTGAATGCGGGCATGCACGCGAGTAAGGTGAGCTTCGATCAACTGGTTCGCGTCTTCGCACGTCACGTTCGTGTCGTGGGCGAGTTCGCCGAGACGTTTCGCATCGGCGAGCGGCATGTCGAGCGAGCGGCAGTGGCGGATGAAACGCAGCGCTTCCAGATGGTCGTCGCCGTAGGCGCGATACCCGGCGTCGGTGCGCGGCGGGGCCGCGAGCAGGCCCGCCCGCTCGTAATAGCGGATCGTTTCGACATCGGTACCCGCCGCGCGGGCCAGTTCTCCGATTTTCATGCTTGACTCCGTAGTGACTACAGGGTTTTGAATGGAGGGTAACACGAATCAGTCAATCAGGAGTTCCCATGTCCCACCCCTCGGAATCGGCCCGTCTGGCCGGCTCGACGGCGACAGATCACCCCACGCATGACCCCGGTCAGCGTCACGATCACGGGCATCGGCACGACCCCTCAGACGCCAACGAGAGCGAACACGGGCAAGCTCACGGCCGCTCGCACGACCACTCGCACGGCCACTCGCACGGCCACGACCACGAACATGCGCACGATCATGTCGCCACATGCGGCCCTAGTCCTGCGCATGCGCATGACGATGCGTCGTGTTGCGCAGGCGCTGCGCGTTTTGCGCCCGACGAACCGATGCCAGCGACGGGGGCGCCGCAGGCCCGTTTCCGGATCGATCAGATGGATTGCCCGACGGAAGAGCGTCTCATCCGCGATCAGCTTGAGCATCGGCCCGGCGTCGATGCGCTGTACTTCAATCTGCTCAAGCGAGAATTGACAATCGTTTTCGACGACAACGCGTCGTCGACCGACATTGTCCGAGAAGGGGAGGCGGTCGCCGACACCTTGCGAAAGCTTGGCATGACGCCGGTGCCGCTGGCCGCCGGCGACACCAATGCACCGCCGCCCCCCGCGAGCCGCAAGGCAGACATTGCCCGTCTGGTGGCGGGAGGCTTGCTGGCTGCGGCAAGCGAGATCGCGGTCTGGTCCGGCGTGCCTGAGCACAGTCCCTGGGTCGGCGCCGTGGTGGTGGCCGCCATTCTGGCGTGCGGTCTGCCGACGCTCAAGAAGGGCTGGATCGCGCTGCGTCACCTCACGCTGAACATTCATTTCCTGATGTCGCTGGCCGTGATTGGCGCAATGTGCATCGGGCAATGGCCGGAAGCGGCGATGGTGATCGTGCTGTTCGCCTTGTCGGAAAAGCTCGAAGCCGCATCGCTCACGCGTGCCCGCCGGGCCGTCGAAGCGCTGATGCGCCTGGCGCCCGATCGGGCGTCGGTCGAACAGCCGGATGGCAACTGGTTGGACGTGCCCTCGGCATCGCTTGCGGTGGGCACGCGCGTGCGTGCGCGGCCGGGGGAGCGCATTGCCATCGACGGCGTGATCGAGCAGGGCAGTTCGGCGCTCAATCAGGCGTCGATCACCGGTGAGAGCGTTCCCGTCGACAAGACGGTGGGCGACGAGGTCTACGCGGGCAGCATCAACGAAAGCGGTTTGATCGTGTATCGCACGCGCGTTGCGCCGGGCGATACGACACTCGCCCGCATTGTGCGAATCGTGGAGACCGCGCAGCAGCAACGATCACCGACGCAGCGTTTCGTCGACAAGTTCTCGCGGATCTACGCGCCGACTGTCGTGCTGTGCGCGTTGCTCGTCGCGCTCGTGCCGCCGCTGGCCTTGGGTCTGGCGTGGTCGCCCTGGATCTACAAGGCGCTGGTGATGCTGGTCATCGCGTGTCCGTGTGCGCTGGTGATTTCGACGCCGGTCACGGTCGTGAGCGGTCTGACGGCCGCCGCCCGTGCCGGCATCCTGATCAAGGGCGGTGCGTTTCTGGAAACCGGCCGTCTGATCCGCGCGGTGGCGCTCGACAAGACGGGCACGCTGACGCGTGGCGAGCCGCGCCTGACCGACGTGGTACCGCTGGGCGAATCGACACACGACGAGGCGCTCACCCTTGCCGCCGCGCTCGACGCACAAACCACCCATCCGATTGCGCGCGCCGTGGTCGACGGCTATACGCGAGCGGGTCTCGGTACATTACCGTCCGTGACGGAGGTCGAGGCACTCGCCGGTATGGGCGTGAAGGGGCGCATCGGTCAAACCCTGTACTACCTCGGCAACCATCGTCTGATCGAATCCCTCGGCGTGTGCAATGCGCACGTGGAGGCGACGTTGGCACGTCTCGAGGCGCAAGCCCGCACGGCCATCGTGCTGGCTAGTGAAACGCAGACGATCGCCGTGCTGGCGGTCGCCGATACGCTGCGCGTGGAAAGCCGTGACGCCATCGCGCGCTTGGCCGACATGGGCGTTCGCACGGTGATGCTGACCGGCGACAATCGTGCGACTGCGGAAGTGATCGGTCGGCAGGCGGGTGTGAGCGACGTGCGTGCCGAAATGCTGCCGGAAGACAAATTGCAGGCGGTGTCGGCCCTTCGGGAGACGTACGGGTACGTGGGCATGGTCGGTGACGGCATTAACGACGCCCCTGCGCTCGCGGCCGCCGACGTCGGTTTCGCGATGGGCGTGACGGGCACCGACAGTGCCCTGGAGACGGCCGACGTCACGCTGATGGACGATGACCTCCACAAGTTGCCGGCCTTCCTGACGCTGTCGAGGCGTGCGGCAACGGTGCTCAAGCAGAATATTGCCGTGGCGCTCGCCATCAAGGTCGTGTTCTTCGCGCTGGCGGTGGTCGGGCTGGCGTCGCTGTGGATGGCGGTGTTCGCCGATGTGGGGGCCAGCTTGCTGGTGATTGCAAACGGCACGCGCCTGCTGCGCACGAAGGTGGCGTGAGCGCCGAGCGCCCGGCGCTCAGCGGCCGCGCATGCCGCGCTCCAGCGTGTGCGCGTCTGGCAACTGGCCCAGCACGTGTGCCGCGCGGCTAGTGGTGTTGACGATGATCGTATCGAGGCGTCGGATCAAGGCGTCGCGCTGCTCGTCGCGCAACGGCATGCCTTCGCACATTCGCTGCGCGACGACGGCATCGTTGAGTTGGCCAAGGAGCGTCTGTGCGGCATGCAGTGTGCTCTCGTAGGGCGAGCAGACCGATTTGCGCAGCCACGGCGTCAACAGTTCGGCGCTGTAACGGGCCTTCTTGATCTTCACGCGCAACGCGTGCAACTGCTCGGTGTCGAGCATGGCCAACTGGCGACAATCCGGAAATAACGCAACGTATTGGGCACGCAGCATGTTGCGGGCATGCTTCGCCAACGCGCGTGGTCGCTTGCCTGGCGTACGGGAGGGGCGTCGCAATGCCTTGGCCGAGCAAATCTTGCATCGGCCGTCCTGGCGAATGCCGAATGCCCTCAGCAGCAACGCATGCAATGCCTGCTGACGCTCGCCGGTCAATGCCGCAGCAACTTGTGCGCGCGCATCGCGGCGCAGATGTTCGACGTGGTTATCCACCGCAGGCCAATCGATGTCCGGATAGTCGGCGCGCAGTGCGGGTAACGTCGTTGTCGCCAGAACATCCGTATCTCGCGTGGGGCCCATCGATTGCCCCAGCCAGCGCAATTCCCCGTTCATTCGATGGTGCCAGCGAGGCTTGAGCCACGGTGAAAAAACGTCGATCAATGCGCGCAGACGGCGTATCGCAATTCGCAACTGGTGCACGGCCTCGGCGTCGATGGACGCGGTGTCGCCGTCGTTCTCGCCAGCCGTCGGTAACGATGGCCATGATTGCAGGATCTGCGCGGCAAGGGTCACGAGCAGCCGTGCGGCGGACATGCGCCGCATGCGCCCGGCGCCAAGCGCCGTGCGCGTCTCCGTGGGGGCCTGGCCGGCAGCGGGCGGTCCCTCGATGGCGGCGGCGATGGCCGCTGTCGTCACGCGTGTCATGTCACGCAACATAGCATAGTTGCCTGCGGCCAAGCGCCAAGGAAGACCGATGCGACAGGTTGGCGCGAGGGCTGCGCGAGGTGCGGCGATTCGCAAAAAGCCATCCGCAATGCGCATCGGAACGGTGGGTGTTGACGGCGGAGGATGACAACAGGAGGGTCGCTGCCGGAGAACGGCAGGAGAAGACGTTGGGAGCGTCTCGTCGCGGGCGCCCGGTGCCCGAGCTGCAGTGTGCAGGACACCCGCGAGGCACGCAGCGTCACATCAGTCGTGGACCTCGCGAGAGGATGACGTGACGCGTATCCATTGCCGCACACCGCAGGGCGGCCATGCGAGCAAAAAAGATAGGCCGGCCCGAAGGCCGGCCTGCGCGCAACTGGTTTTACTTCTTGTTCACAGCGTCCTTGAACGCCTTGCCAGCCGTGAACTTCACGGTCTTGGCGGCCGGGATCTTGATCGCTTCGCCGGTCTTCGGGTTGCGGCCGGTACGTGCGGCGCGCTTGCCCGAACCGAACGAGCCGAAGCCGATCAACTGGACCGCGTCACCCTTGGCGACGGCCTTCTTGATGGTCTCGATCAGAGTGTCGAGGGTTTCGCCGGTTTGAGCCTTGCTAGCACCCGTAACACCAGCGACGGCGTCGATCAGTTCCTGTTTGTTCATGTGTGTTTCCCTTGAGAGGTGGTGAATACCGGCGACAACTCTAACACTTTCGCCATTTGGCGAGTGTCGGTGTTGTATCCGCGCCATAAGGCACGCGGCACATGCCAGAAAGTCGCCATCGCGACACGTCACGCAAACGCGATCCTAAGATCCATCCCGTCACGCCTCGAGAGGGCGCCGACACTGGCCGGGCAGCCGCATTATAGAGCCTTCGGCGGGCTGTGGGCCAGTCCTGACAACGGTTTGCGGCCATTTTGTTGTGCGATGCCGCGTACTTTCTTGTTCATGATGATAAAAACCCGGTAACTACAGGCATCTCCGGTCATGCGCCGGCGCAATCCCTTGCTGGGCGGGCTTTGGGGGTTTCCCTAGCCGAGGGGGGCTTGCGCACTCGCGCGACTTTTGGTTCGCGTCGACTTGCCTGGCGATCCGCTCGATGCGTCACATCCGTCGGAATACGAAGGACTTCGCGAATGTCCCGTCGAGTCGGCGTGCTGCGTTGACGCACGATTCCGCCAAAACCCCTGCAACCCGATGGGGACAAATGAAAGCAATTCCCGTTTGAGGTAAAATAATGGGGTTTTCCCGCCCAAAACCGGAAGTGCGTCTTCCTGACGCGCCTGAGGTTCGGGCATCGGGGCCATCAAGGACGGCTCGCGCACTCGCATGTCAGGCGATTCGGGCGTCAATCCCGTCGATGTGCCGCGCCGCCGCCCGTCGTCATACGTCAAGCCAATATGAGTACTCAGAATCAACAGACCGTGCTGGAAGTCCACCACTGGACTGATACGTTGTTCAGCTTCAAGACCACTCGCGACGCTTCGTTCCGTTACGTCAATGGCCAGTTCACGATGATCGGGCTGGAAGTGGAAGGCAAACCGCTGCTGCGCGCCTACAGCATGGCGAGCGCGAATTACGAGGAAGAGCTTGAGTTTCTGAGCATCAAGGTGCAGGACGGTCCGCTGACCTCGCGTCTGCAGCACTTGAAGCCGGGTGACAAGGTCATCGTTGGTCGCAAGCCGACCGGCACGCTCATCGACGACAACCTGTTGCCGGGCAAGAATCTGTACCTGCTTTCGACGGGCACGGGCCTCGCGCCATTCATGAGTATCATCCGCGATCCGGAAGTCTACGATCGCTACGAGCACATCATCCTGGTTCACGGCTGCCGCTTCACCAGCGAACTGGCGTATCGCGATCTGATTACGCAGCATCTGCCGGCGCACGAGTATTTGGGTGAATACGTGCGCGACAAGCTGATCTACTATCCGACGGTGACGCGAGAAGAGTTCGAGAACCAGGGCCGTATCACGGAGCTGGTCGAGTCGGGCAAGATGTTCGCCGACATCGGTCTGCCGGAATTCTCGCCGGAAAACGACCGCATCATGTTGTGCGGTAGCCCGGCCATGCTCAAGGACACCCGCGAGCTGCTGGAGAAGCGCGGCTTCGTGGAAGGCCACAACCACGCCCCGGGGCATTACCTCGTCGAGCGTGCGTTCGTCGGCTAAGTCCGTCAGCCGCCATGCTCAAGGCAGCGCTTGCTGCCTTGGGACGAAAAAAAACCGCTCGATCGAGCGGTTTTTTTATCATCGGAACGGGTTAGAACTGGTTCATGGTGTTGTCTTTCCCCGCCGCTTTGAGGGCCGCTGCGCCGCTGAAATACTCCTTGTGGTCGTCGCCGATGTCCGAGCCGGACATATTCTGGTGCTTCACGCAGGCGATGCCTTGGCGGATTTCCTGGCGCTGCACGCCAGCCACATAGCCGAGCATGCCCTGATCGCCGAAGTATTCCTTGGCCAGGTTGTCGGTCGACAGTGCGGCGGTGTGGTACGTCGGCAGCGTGATCAGGTGATGGAAGACACCGGCTTCGCGCGCCGCATCGGCCTGGAACGTGCGAATTCTTTCGTCGGCGACGGCGGCCAATTCGGTGTGATCGTATTCCTCGCTCATCAACTGGCCACGCTCGTAGGCTGAGACATCCTTGCCGGCTGCCTTCATCGCGTCATACGTCTGCTGACGGAAGTTCAAGGTCCAATTGAACGACGGGCTGTTGTTGTACACCAGCTTCGCGTTCGGGATGACTTTGCGAATCTCGCTGACCATGCCGGCGATCTGGGCGATATGCGGCTTTTCGGTTTCGATCCACAGCAGGTCGGCGCCGTTTTGCAGCGCAGTGATCGAATCCAGCACGCAGCGCGCTTCGCCCGTACCCGCGCGGAACTGGAACAGGTTGCTAGGCAGGCGCTTAGGACGCAGCAGCTTGCCATCGCGCTTGATGACGACGTCGCCATTGCCCAGGGCATCCGCCGAAATTTCGTCGCAATCGAGGAAGGAGTTGTATTGGTCGCCCAAGTCGCCCGGCGTGTGGGTCACAGCGATCTGCTTGGTCAGGCCGGCGCCCAGCGAGTCGGTGCGGGACACAATGATGCCGTCGTCCACGCCCAGTTCCAGGAAGGCGTAGCGAATCGCGCGGATCTTGGCGAGGAAGTCTTCGTGCGGCACGGTGACTTTGCCATCCTGGTGACCGCATTGCTTCTCGTCGGACACCTGATTCTCGATCTGAATGCAGCATGCGCCGGCTTCGATGAACTGCTTGGCCAGCAGGTAGGTGGCTTCCGCGTTACCGAAACCCGCGTCGATGTCGGCGATGATTGGCACGACGTGGGTGACGTGGTTGTCGATTTTTTCCTGGATGGCGGCCTTGGCAGCCCCGTCGGCCGCGTCCAGTTGGCGGAACAGGCCGCCGAGTTCGCGGGCGTCCGCTTGGCGCAGGAAGGTGTACAGCTCGCGGATCAACGCGGTGACGGAGGTTTTCTCGTGCATCGACTGGTCCGGCAGCGGTCCGAACTCCGAGCGCAGTGCGGCAACCATCCAACCCGACAGATAAAGGTAGCTGCGGTCGGTGGTGTTGAAGTGCTTCTTGATGGAGATCATCTTCTGCTGGCCGATGAAGCCGTGCCAGCAACCCAGCGACTGGGTGTACTTGGACGGGTCCGCATCGTAGGCGGCCATGTCGGCGCGCATGATCTTGGCCGTGTACTTGGCAATGTCCAGACCCGTTTTGAATCGGTTCTGGGCACGCATGCGTGCGGCATATTCGGGATTGATGGCATCCCAGGCGCTGCCTTGTTTCTGCTTCAAACCAGCCACAGCGGTGATGTCGTCTTGATATTGGGTCATGTTGCCTCTCCAGAGAGCAAAGCGCGTTTGAATAAAGGGTTCAGCGTGTCGCCCCCGTATGCCGAAGCGAACTGCATGACGAAATGGTACCGCCGTTTGGCGCGGTTTGATCAAGTCTTATATAAGACATAAGAGTTAATTTATGTTTATTTTTCAATGACATAAGCACGCTATTTCGCAATTCGAAACACGTTTTCGAGTGACGGAAAAATGAGGTGAGCGAAATTTCAAGCGAATTCCGCAATGTGAAATGTGCTTTCGTTAACCGGAGACGGGACAAGCGCGGATGGCGCGAGCAACGATCGCTGGCGGAATGATTTTGTGGACATCTGTTCAGACGAGGCGACGTTCCAACGCGCGATGCGTGGCGCGATGCAATCTGCGGACAAGCGCGCTACGCAAGCCGCCAGCCGGACTCGGCTGGGGCCTGATCTCGTCTTGGAAGGCCGAGCGCCTCGGATCGACAGGCAGCCGGTCAGGCGCGCGTCGACATGACCTTGCGTGCGACTCGCTGCTAGGGCTTGGCGCTCAGGTCAGCGCCGGCTTCCGAGGTCGGGGCAGCGGAATTCGGCGCGGGTCGTGCCCACACGCTGTGCGGATCGCCGCCGCGGGCGCGTTTCCAGGTCGCGCACGCGAACAGTGCAAATCCGCCCGCGCAGACGATAGCGACGAGGTCAACGCCGGCCAGCACCCAATCGCCTGCAGCCATCGAGCGCACGAGATTGTCCGGCGTGAGCAGGGCGTCGGCTGCCGGGATAGTGAGGCAGACGAGCGCCGTCGCCGCGAGTAGTCCCGTGGCTGCCACCGCCGGCGCCGCAAGCGCGGCGAAAAGCATCGAGGCGGTGAGCGTGGCGATGAAGATCGAGAGTGCCGTCATGTCGGGTGCGACGATCGCACCGACGAAGGCCGCGGCAATCCCCAGGCATGTGCCGAGAAACACGCCGGCGGTGGCCTTGGCCATCCCTCGCAGATGGGCGGGTTGTAGGGTGGCGTTGCGCTTGCGACGCGATTCGAGCCAGAGCAGGTTGCCGCTGTAGACGAGCACCGCACCCATCAGGCCCAGGGCGAAGTACACCCAGCGCATGGCGTCGCCCGCGAAGTTACCGAAGTGGGCGCCGTAGATCATGCTGAGCACCGCGTGGTTGGCGTCACGAAGGCCGGGGCTATGCTGACCGACGATCGCCCCGTCGTTCAGGCGCACGGCCACGGCCGAGAACACACCCAGCGAGTCGCTGGCCTCGCCGTAGACTTCGGCCACCGCGTCCGGCTTGCCGTAGCGGGTCCACGCCACGGCGGTCGCTTCCATGTCGGGCGCCGCGTGCTCGGCGCGGGCGAGCAGGGCTGTGAGACCGAGCGGCTTGCCGTCGACCGGTGCGATCGTTGCCGGCACCGCGCCCGTTATCTGCGGAATTTGCGATAGCAGCTTGTTATCGAACGTCACGACGTTGAACGCCATCATCAGCGGCAGGAGGAGACACAGCAGCGCCCCTGTCAGCGCGAAGACAATATGAAACGGCAGACTCAGCACGCCGATGGCGTTATGCGCGTCCTGCCAGAAGCGCTTGACGTTGCGTCCCGGGCGCAACGCAAAGAGGTCTCGCGTTATGCGCGGCAGATGCACGATCACGCCCGAGATCAACGCCATGCCGTAGAACAGCGACACCACGCCCATGAGATACAGGCCGTAGGTCGGAATCGACAGCGAGTAGTGCAGCGCATTGACCGTGCCCGACAGGCCCGGGCGCGCATCGCCGATCACGAGCGACGCCGCGGTACCCTCGGCGTTGGCGTGCAGGCGTGCCTGTTGCCATTCGCCGTTCGGCTCCTGCCAGTAGGCAAAGGGGGTCGGCGAGTGATTGGGCAACACCACGCCCATCTGTTCGCGCGCGGCCGGGAATTGCATGCGAACCCGCTCGGCGAGCTGTTCCGTTTGCGCGAGCGAGAGCGGTGCATGACGCGTGGCGGGCTGCTCCCAGCGTTCGATCTCATGATGGAAGACGGTCAGGGCGCCGCCGAGCATGGCGGTAAACAGCGCGAAGCCGGCGACGATGCCGGCCCACGTATGGACACTCAGATATTGACGAAGGGTTTGGGCGCGCATTGAACAATCCTTACCCGACGGCGTGCGCCAACAGCAGCGCAACCCAGGCGACGACGGTGGTGGCGCCAAGGCCAACCCACGCGTGTTTGGCGGTGCGGCTCGCGTAGGCTACGGCACAGAGGCCAAGCCACAGGAGCGGGAAGAGGGCGATGACGGGAATCACCGCCGTTTGCCAACCGGCCGGCGTCAGGTGGGCGATAGCGCCGCACAGCGCCATCGCCGCGAAGCCGCCGAGCACCAGGCCCGCGAAGGTTCTACTCCACATGGGCGTCTCCACGCAGAGAGCGCCAGCCGCCCACCGCATACGGCCAGAAAAGCTGGCCGAAACACAGCGACATGAACGCCGCCGCGATGCCGGCCGACGCGCCGGCCGCCAGCCACCAGCAACTCAGGCTGGCAATGGCGGCCACCAGCGAGAGCGACCGGGCGGGCTGTGCAGCCAAACGTCGTGCGCGCACACGCTGGTGCTCAGAGGTGAGATAGCAGGCGCCGCCTGCCAGCCATGCCAGGGCAATAGCCAATCCAATCAACATGCTCGGGAATCACATGAAAATATGGCCCGCAAGCGAAGACGCCACCCTTTGGCGACGCGACTGACGAGGCCGATCGAAAGCGGTTCCGGACAAACGCAGCGATCACACATTTTTCAGTGATGATGCGAATGTTAACGAAAACGATTCGCATTTATAGCATGATTCGTCAAATCCCCAAATAGCGCACCTGAAAATGGGGTGCCGCGCCTGAGTGCACGTCAGGCGTCAAGCAGCAAGCGTCAGGTGTCAGGCGTCAGCCGGCAAGCGGCAAACGCCAAACCGCAAGCGTCGCGCCGCCTCGGCTCATCAGGCCGGGCGGCGCTCCAGCAACACCGGGATCGACTTGGAGGTCGGCGTTCCCGCACCCTCAGCGATGGCGTCGAGCGGCACCAGTCCGTTCGTCTCGGGGTAGTAAGCCGCGATGCAGCCACGCGGAATGTCGTAGGCAACGAGCAGAAAATCATCGGCGCGACGCGCAATGCCGTCGTGCCAGACACCCACGAGGTCAACGTGCTCACCTGCGCGAAAGCCTCGGGTGTCCAGATCTTCCGAGTTGGCGAAGACGACTCGGCGCTGCCCGAACACCCCGCGATACCGGTCGTTCAGGCCGTAGATCGTGGTGTTGTATTGATCGTGAGAGCGAATCGTGGCGAGTTGCAGCACGTCGTCGCCGCGCTGACCCGCCTGGCGGCGTGCCACGTCGATCGGCATCTCGTGCGGCAGCGGGTGTGTCGTGAAGTTGGCGCGGGCGTTGGCGGTCAGCCACTGACGCGTCGACGGCGGCACGGGCAGCCGGAAACCTCCCGGATGGCGCACGCGACGATTGAAATCCTCGAAGTCGTCGAACGTGGCGGCCATGGCGTCGCGAATGCGGTCGTAGTCCTCCACGTACCAGTGCCAATCCTCGACACCGCCGAGCGCGTGGCCCATCGTTGCCTGCGCGATGCCCGCGACAATGGCCGGTTCGGAGCGCAGATGCTCGGACGCCGGGGCGTTGATGCCATACGACAGGTGCACCATGCTCATTGAATCTTCCACCGTGACGCCTTGCACCGCCCCTTGCTGCATGTCGATTTCGGTGCGGCCCAGACACGGCAGGATCAGTGCGTCGCGCCCGTGAACGAGATGGCTGCGATTGAGCTTGGTCGCCACATGCACGGTCAGGTTGCACTGGCGAAGCCCCTCCCACGTGCGCGGCGTGTCGGGTGTGGCCATTGCGAAGTTGCCGCCCATGCCGATGAAGACCTTGACGCGGCCGTCGCGCATGGCCGAGATCGTATCGACGACGCTCAACCCATCGCGTCGCGGCGGCGCAAACGCGAACACCTGGCCGAGTCGGTCCAGGAAGGCGGCCGACGGCTTTTCATTGATGCCGACGGTACGGTCGCCCTGCACGTTGCTGTGACCGCGCACGGGACACAGACCCGCCCCCGGGCGTCCGATGTTGCCGCGCAGGAGCATCAGGTTGACGATCATCTGGATGGTCGCCACGGCGTGCTTGTGCTGCGTGATGCCCATGCCCCACGTCGCAATGACGCGCTCGCCGCGCAGATACACGTCGGCAATCTGGTGCATCTGGGCTTGCGAGACACCGGACGCGCGCTCGAGATCGTCCCAGCGTTCGCTGCGCACGTCGGCGGCGAAATCGGCGAAACCGTGTGTGTGTTCCGCGATGAAGGCGTCGTCGAGCAGCGCGGGTTCGCCATTGGCGCGCGCCAGGGCGTCGCGCTCCAGCACGCGCTTGATGACGCCCTTCACGAACGCAAAGTCGCCGCCGCAGGCCGGCGTGACGTAGTGGCTGCTGATTGCGGTGCCGCCGAGGCTCAGCATCTCGGCCGGACTTTGCGGGTCGGCAAAGCGTTCCAATCCGCGTTCGTGCAGCAAATTGACCGACACGATGGTCGCACCGCGCCGGGCCGCCTCACGCAACTCACCGAGCATGCGCGGATGATTGGTGCCCGGGTTCTGGCCGAACAGCAGCAGGGTATCGGCGTGTTCGAAGTCGTCGAGCGTGACGGTGCCCTTGCCGATGCCGACCGTGGGTGGCAAGCCAACGCTAGTCGGCTCGTGACACATGTTCGAGCAGTCGGGGAAATTGTTCGTGCCGTACTGGCGCACGAAGAGCTGATAAAGGAACGCGGCTTCATTGCTCGTGCGACCGGACGTATAGAACGCCGCCTGATCGGGGTCGGGTAGGGCGCGCAAGTGCTGGCCGATCAAGGTGAAGGCGTCGTCCCAAGCGATCGGTGCATAGCGGTCGGTGGCGGCGTCGTAGCGCATGGGATGCGTGAGACGGCCGTAGCCTTCGAGCGTGTAATCGTCCAGCGCGAGCAAGTCGGTCACACTGTGCTCGGCAAAAAAGTCAGGGGTGACGCGGCGCTTGGTGGCTTCGGCGGCGACCGCCTTGGCCCCGTTTTCGCAGAATTCGAACGTCGAGGCGTGTTCGCGATCCGGCCACGCGCAGCCCGGGCAGTCGAAGCCGCTGGGTTGGTTTGCGCTGAGCAGCGTGCGGGCGCCTTTGAGCGGAATGCCTTGGGTGACGAGTTGAATGGCAACGTTCTTGAGGGCTCCCCAGCCGCCGGCGGGGCGATCGTAAGGGGCGATTTTCGAGGCAGACATGGTGCGTTTTCTGACGAGAAGAGGTGGCGCGGCGCGTCGATATCGGGGGAACGCTTCGGCCATGGACAAACGGCTAACGTTAAATAGGCAAAATGATGCATAATATAACGACGTTGTAACGGTATTTTGGTGCCGACGCCGATTCGGAAATCCCTATGAATTCGACGTTTTCAGGCATGTTATCAGGATATTGCATAAATTGATTTATGCAATTAATGGCATATATGGTGAGTCAATGAAGCAGATATCGATCGCCCCGCAGCTCCGGTTTCGCCACGACGGCAATGATCTTCCGCTCGACAAGGTGCTGTCGTTACTCGCCGAGGTGCAGGCGCACGGCAACCTGCAGGCGGCAAGCCAAGTGCTCGGGCAATCGTATCGAGGCGCGTGGGGGCACGTGAAGGAAGTCGAGGCGCTCATGGGGGCGCCCTTGCTGACGATGGCGCGCGGCCGTGGCGCGGTGCTCACGCCGCTCGCACAGCGGCTGCTGTGGGGGCAAAAGCGCCTGCAGGCTCGGCTCGGTCCCCTGCTGGAGACGATGGCGTCGGAGTTGCAGACGGAGCTTGATGACCTGCTATTGCAGGACAGCGACCAAATGCGACTGTTTGCCAGCCACGGGCTGGCGATCGCGGCGCTGGTCGATTTCGCAGGACGCGCGGGCCTGCCCATCGAAGTGAGCTATCGCGGCAGCATCGAAGCCATCGCCGCGCTCGCAAAGCACGAATGCGAGGTGGCGAGTTTCCACGTACCGATCGGCGCGCTTGCAGCGCCGGTGCTCGATCACTATGGGCCCTTGCTCAAGGGCAAGTCGTATCGGGTGGCCGACGTCGCTTCGCGCCGTCTCGGGTTGCTCGTTGCACGCGGCAATCCGCTCGGCATTCATACGCTGGCCGACCTGCCGCGCACGGGAGCGCGCTTCGCGAACCGGGAGCGCGGGTCCGGCACCCGAATCATCTTCGATCTGCTGCTCGCGCGTGAGGGGATCGATCCGGCTGCCGTTGCGGGAGCGGAGAACATCGAGTTCACACATGCCGCCGTGGCGGCCTACATCGCCAGCGGACGCGCCGACGCGGGACTCGCCATCGAGGCGGCGGCAAGCCAGTTCGGGCTCGACTTCCTGCCAATTCTGACGGAGCGCTATTGCCTGATGTTTCCCGAGACCGGCAGCGAGTCCGCGCATTTGCGGGCGCTGCTGGAAATTCTGCAAAGCGACGCGTATCGGCAGGCGGTGCATGCCATCCCCGGCTACAGCGAGGCGGCGACTGGTAGCATCGCCCCGCTGTCTGAGGCGTTCCCCTCGTTGGGGTGAAGTCTAATATGCAAGAATGTGCATATGTTGCGCGCAAACATCGGTCGCGTCGAACGGCCGGCCGGCGCGGTTTATGCGGCGTTGGCATGCTGCTGTGCAGCGAGCGTGGGAAAAGCGAACAAAGCAAGCTATCGGTGTTTCCACGAGGCTTGTTGGGAGGGGACGTTTGGACTAATGTCCTAACTGTCGAGCCCCCAGAAACGCGTCGCCATCATATGCAACATAGAACATATGAGGCGCCGTTTCGCCCCAGGAAACATACGAGATGGTGTCCACCCCTCACGCGACGCTCGCGCCGCTGCTGGCTCGCCACGCCGGCCGTGCGCACGAGTTGTTGCCGCTGTTGCATGCCCTGCAGGACAGCGACGGTTACGTCGACCCCGCCCATGTGCCCGCGATCGCCGCCGCGCTGAATCTTTCTCGCGCCGAAGTGCATGGCGTGATTACCTTCTATCACCACTTCCGCAGCGCGCCGCCGCCCCCGGTCGTGGTACAGGTCTGCCGCGCGGAGGCCTGTCGCAGTCGGGGTGGCGAAGCGCTCGTGGCCCATATCGAGGCGTGTACCGGCGCAACGGTGGACGGCGAGCCGTGTCACGGCGTCGGCGTCGAATCGGTGTATTGCCTCGGACAGTGTGCGTTGTCCCCGGCCGTGATGATCAACGGCGAACTGCATGCGCGCGTGAGTCCGGCGCGCTTCAATGCGCTGCTGCCGGCGCGCAAGGCAGGTGACCATGTCTGAGTCTTCGAAGCGCGGTCCGTACCGCGTATATATCCCGCGCGATTCCGCTGCGCTCGCCTTGGGCGCGGACCGGGTCGCCGCCGCCGTGGCAACGGAAGCCACCTTGCGAGGCATCGCCGTCGATATCGTGCGCAATGGCTCTCGTGGGCTGTTTTGGCTTGAGCCGCTCGTCGAAGTGGAGACCCCCGCCGGGCGCATCGGGTACAGCAACGTGCAGGCCGCTCAGGTCAGCGCGTTGTTCGAGAGCGGCTGGCCCGCATGTGCCGTTCAGGACGCCGAGCGTGAGGTTCCCGCTGACAACGCCGACGGGAGTTGGGGCGCCCCCATGCCTGCCTGCGTCGGGCGGGTCGATGCGATTCCGTATCTGGCGCGGCAACAGCGCCTGACGTTCGCGCGCATTGGCGTGACCGACCCGCTCAGCCCGGTGGACTATGAAGCGCACGGTGGCCTGGTCGGACTGCGCGCATGCCTGGCGCTCGACGCAGCAGCAGGGTGCCAGACGGTACTCGACTCGGGCCTGCGCGGACGCGGCGGTGCGGCGTTTCCGGCGGGCATCAAGTGGCAAACCGTCAGCCGCGCCCAGGCGGCAACCAAATACGTCGTCTGCAATGCCGACGAAGGCGACTCGGGCACATTTGCAGACCGGCTCATCATGGAGAGCGATCCGTTCGTTCTCATCGAAGGGATGCTCATCGCAGCGCTTTGCGTGGGGGCGAGCGAGGGCATCATCTACGTGCGCAGCGAGTATCCCCACGCCATTGCGGCACTCGAGGCGGCGATTGCCGTCGCGCGCCGCGAAGGCTGGCTCGGCCCGGACGTACTGGGCTCGGGACGCGCTTGCGAGTTGCGCGTCGCCAAGGCGGCGGGCGCTTATATCTGCGGCGAGGAAACGGCGTTGCTCGAAAGCCTGGAAGGCAAGCGCGGCGTGGTCCGCGCGAAACCGCCGATTCCAGCGGTGGCCGGACTCTTCGGGCAGCCGACACTCGTCAACAACGTCGTTACCCTCGCGAGCGTGCCGTTCATCTTCGCGCATGGCGCCGACGCCTATCGCGAGTTTGGCATGGGCCGCTCGCAAGGCACACTGGCGGTGCAACTCGCGGGCAACGTGCGTCGCGGCGGACTGGTGGAACTGGCGTTCGGCGTGACGCTGCGCACACTGCTCGACGAGTTCGGCGGCGGGACGGCCAGCGGGCGCCCTGCCAAGGCCATTCAGGTCGGGGGCCCGCTCGGGGCGTATCTGCCAAGCGCGCAGTGGGACGTGCCGATGGATTACGAGGCGTATGCCTCGCTCGGCGCGGTCGTTGGTCACGGCGGGGTGGTCATCCACGACGACACGGCCGACCTCGCGGCGTTGGCGAGCTACGCGATGCAGTTCTGCGCACACGAGTCGTGCGGCAAATGCACGCCGTGCCGCATTGGTGCGACGCGCGGGGTCGAGGTGATCGATCAGATCCGACGGGGAGATACCTCCGTGCGGCAGGTAAAACTGCTGCGTGATCTGTGCGACACGATGGTGGCAGGGTCGCTGTGCGCGATGGGCGGCATGACGCCGTTCCCGGTGCGCTCGGCGCTCGAATATTTCCCGGCAGACTTCGGTCTGCCCGATGGCGCCGGGCGCGCCGAAGCCGCCTGACGCGCCAGCGTCAGACAGGGAGGAGAACACATGATCCATCCGAGCACATCAGTCACGCCGGGCCACGACCCGGACATGGGCACGCCGCTGCGCGAGAGCGATGTCGGCATTACCCTCGAAATCGACGGCGAGCGCGTGACGGTGCCAGCCGGCACGTCGATCATGCGGGCTGCGGCGGGCCGCGACGTCAACATCCCCAAGCTCTGTGCGACGGATTCGCTCGAACCGTTCGGGTCTTGCCGCTTGTGTCTGGTCGAGATCGAGGGGCGGCGCGGATTTCCCGCTTCGTGTACGACACCCGTCGAGCCGGGCATGAAGGTGCGCACGCAGTCGCCGGCGCTGCAGGATCTGCGTCGCAACGTGATGGAGCTTTACATTTCCGATCACCCGCTCGACTGCCTGACCTGCGCGGCCAACGGCGATTGCGAATTGCAGGACATGGCGGGCGTGACGGGGCTGCGCGAAGTGCGCTATGGCTTCGAGGGCGATAACCATATTCACAGCGCGAAGGACGAGTCAAATCCGTATTTCACGTATGACCCGTCGAAATGCATCGTGTGCAACCGCTGCGTGCGCGCGTGCGAGGAGACGCAGGGCACGTTTGCGTTGACGATCTCCGGCCGCGGCTTCGAGGCACGGGTCTCGGCCGGGCAGGATCAGCCGTTCATGGATTCGGAGTGCGTGTCGTGCGGCGCGTGCGTATCAGCCTGTCCGACGGCGACGCTGCAGGAAAAAAGCGTCATCGAGATGGGGCAGCCCGAGCACGCGGTGGTTACGACGTGTGCGTACTGCGGCGTGGGCTGCGCGTTCAAGGCGGAAATGAAGGGCGGGGAAGTCGTTCGCATGACCCCGTACAAGGATGGCGGGGCGAATGAGGGCCACGCCTGCGTGAAGGGGCGCTTTGCGTGGGGGTACGCCACGCACAAGGAGCGCATCACCAAGCCGATGATCCGCAGCAAGATTACCGATCCGTGGCGCGAGGTGTCGTGGGACGAGGCGCTGGACTACGCGGCGTCGGAGTTCCGGCGCATTCAGGCGACGTATGGGCGCGATGCCATTGGCGGTATCACGTCGTCGCGTTGCACGAACGAAGAGACGTATCTCGTGCAGAAGCTGGTGCGTGCCGCGTTCGGCAACAACAACGTCGACACCTGTGCGCGCGTGTGCCATTCACCAACCGGTTACGGGCTCAAGCAGACGCTCGGCGAGTCGGCGGGCACGCAGACGTTCAAGTCGATCGAGCACTCGGATGTCATTCTCGTGATGGGCGCCAATCCGACCGATGGGCACCCGGTGTTCGCCTCGCGGCTCAAGCGTCGTGTGCGCGAGGGGGCGAACCTGATTGTGATCGATCCGCGGCGCATCGACATCGTCGACGGGCCGCACGTGAAGGCTGCTTTCCATTTGCCGCTGCGCCCCGGAACGAACGTGGCAATGGTCAATGCCCTCGCGCATGTGATCGTCACCGAAGGGCTGCTGGCCGAGGACTTCATCGCCGAGCGCTGTGAAGACCGGGCTTTCGCGCAATGGCGCGACTTTGTGGCATTGCCGGAGAATTCTCCCGAAGCCGTGTCGGTCGTCACCGGCGTGGACGCCGAGCAGATCCGCGGCGCGGCGCGTTTGTACGCCACGGGCGGCAACGCGGCAATCTATTACGGACTCGGGGTGACCGAGCACGTTCAGGGCTCGACCGCGGTCATGGGCATTGCCAACCTGGCGATGGCCACGGGCAATGTCGGGCGCGAGGGCGTTGGCGTGAACCCGTTGCGTGGCCAGAACAACGTTCAAGGATCGTGCGACATGGGGTCGTTCCCCCATGAACTGCCCGGTTATCGCCACGTCTCCGATACGCTGGTACGCGAGTCGTTCGAGGCCGCTTGGGGCGTCACGCTGCAGGCCGAGCCGGGGCTGCGCATTCCGAACATGTTCGACGCGGCGGTGCAGGGCAGCTTCAAGGGGCTTTACTGCCAGGGCGAGGACATCGTGCAGTCCGACCCGAACACGCAGCACGTGGCGGCGGCGATGGAGGCGATGGAGTGCCTCGTCGTGCAGGATATCTTCCTGAACGAAACGGCCAAGTACGCGCATGTGCTGCTGCCGGGCACGACGTTCCTTGAAAAGGACGGCACATTCACGAATGCGGAGCGGCGTATCTCGCGCGTGCGTCGGGTGATGGCGCCGCTGCCCGGCATGGCGGACTGGGAGGTGACGATCGCGCTGGCGAAGCGACTGGGGTACGACATGCCCTATGCGCATCCGTCGCAGATCATGGACGAGATTGCCCGATTGACCCCGACGTTCAGCGGTGTGAGCTACGCGCGTCTCGATGAAGCGGGCAGTCTGCAATGGCCGTGTAACGACGAGGCGCCCGACGGCACACCGATCATGCACGTGAATGAGTTCGTGCGTGGCAAGGGGCGCTTCATCATCACCCGATATGTGCCGACGGACGAGAAGGTTACGCCCCGCTACCCGCTGCTGCTCACCACGGGACGCATTCTCTCGCAATACAATGTCGGCGCGCAGACACGTCGCACGCATAACGTAGCCTGGCACGATGAAGACCGGCTCGAAATTCACCCGGTCGATGCGGAGGATCGCGGAATCAATGACAACGATTGGGTGGGCATCCGCAGCCGCGCGGGTGAAACGGTGCTGCGTGCGATCATCAGCGAGCGCATGCAGCCGGGCGTGGTGTACACGACCTTCCATTTCCCGGAGTCGGGCGCGAACGTCATCACGACCGACAACTCGGACTGGGCGACCAACTGCCCCGAGTACAAGGTGACGGCCGTGCAAGTGCTGCCGGTGGTACAGCCCTCCGCATGGCAGTCGGAATACTCAACCTTCAACCGCACGCAGCTCGCGCTGCTCGATGCGGCCCACATGCCCTCCGAGCCGGTACCGGCGAAGTAGGGCGCGTTCGGTGAATTGACGTGGAGTCAGCGTTTGACGATGTTCAACCCATTAGGTGACCGGGACGATCGGCAGCCCGCAGGCGAACCGCAGGAGGGCGATGCCGACGTGATCGACGAGACCGTTGGCGGGCGCGTCGCGCCGGTGTGCGACGTGGCACCCGCCGCGCTCGACCCCGACGGCTTGTCGCCGAGTGCGACCTTTGCCGTACGGCGCTTCCGTCATGGGGCGTGGCAGTCGGCGAGCGACGAGTTGGCCGAAGAAGTGCCCGTGGCGCTGGAGTTCAACGGCATCTCCCACGTGGTGATGCTCGCCACGCCTGCAGACGTCGAAGACTTTGCCCTGGGCTTCGCGTTGTGCGAGGGCATTCTGAACGACCGGCGCGAGTGCTATGGCATTGACGTGACGGCAACGACACAGGGTGTGACGGCGCATCTCGACGTCTCGTCGCGCGCGTTTGCCGGACTCAAGGAACGGCGCCGCAACCTCACGGGGCGCACCGGCTGCGGACTGTGCGGCACGGAAAGTCTCGATCAGGTTCTGCGGCCCTTGCCGGCGGCCAGTGCCCCGCTGCGTGTGTCGCATGCGGCGTTGGCGGCCGCGTATGGCGGGCTGTCGCGCCATCAGCCGTTGAACGGCGTGACGGGCGCCGTGCATGGCGCGGCCTGGTGCTCGCCGCAGGGCGAGATACTTTGCTTGCGTGAAGACGTCGGCCGGCACAATGCGCTCGACAAGCTGATCGGCGCGCTCGCGCGCAACGAACAGCCGTTCGATCGTGGCTTTGTGCTCATGACGAGTCGTGCGAGCGTTGAAATCGTGCAAAAGGCCGCGCAGGTCGGCATTCCGATGGTCGCAGCCGTCTCGGCGGCGACGGCCCTCGCGGTGCAAACGGCGACGGCCGTGGGCGTCACGCTGGTCGGTTTCGTGCGCGGCGAGCAGTGCGTGATTTACACCGGCGGGGCGGCGCTCGACGCCAGTGCCTGACGCCAACAAACGAGCAGGAGCTTCCTGATGGACGGTAATAACCTCGTGCGCATGGCCAATCGCATCGCGGACTTCTTTGAATCGTTACCTGATCGCGACGAAGCGCTGGATGAAGTCGCCGCGCACCTGCACAAGTTCTGGGATCCACGCATGCGCGCTGAGATCCTCGCACTGGCCGACACGCCGGTCTCCGCCGAGATGCACGTGCTGGTGCGTGAAGCGCTCGTCCGCCATCGTGAGCGGCTGACGCCGGCTGGGTGAGGCCGGTTCCAGGCGAAGATACGTCGCTCGCAGTATAGTGGGAACTGCCGTCGCGCTTCGGCGCGGCTTTACCCGCGGAGGACTTGATGAGCGATACCCAGACGCGCAAGCCGGTCCAACAGAAGTCTGAGCCGGAGGACGTCGTGGAACGCGACCTCGACGAAGCCCTTGAGGAGACGTTTCCGGCAAGTGACCCCGTTTCCATCGAAATCGACAAGCCAAAACGGGCGCCCAAGTCGACATCGGGCGACTCGACAGGTCCCGCGGGCGGGGCTGGCGGCCGAAAATAAATCTCGGCCCGGTGGTGGTTTGCCGCCCGGCCGGGGCGAATTCGTGGCAAAATTCCGCGCCTGACTCTCTCAGGCTGGGACTGTAGGAATTCAATGGCGGCAGGTACGGTAAAAAAAGTTCGACGCTACGCGCTGGAAACCATCGATGTGATGGGGCAGAGCGGACTGGGTGTCGTCGAGCGCCCCGACGGGCGTTTCGTCATGTATCCGGAGTATTGGACGCAGACGCAGGCGCTTAGCCAGAAGATGCGCACGTTGTACCGCCGAAATTGTCAGCTCGAGTACCAGTTGGCGAAGCTCACGCGCGAACTCGATCGACTTCGCACCGTAGTCGATACGCCGCGCCCTGTCGGAAATCCGCAAGCATCGCTGCCCGGCACCGACGTGCCGCAGCCTGAACTCGCCCTTGAGCGCAAGCCCGCCGCCGAACTACCGCCGCGACGACGCAAACGCGCCGCCTGAGTCCGCCGTCTCGGAAAGCATGCCGAGCCAGTTCTCCCGACCGACTTCGTTAAGCCACCGAATTTCCCTCAACGTCCAGTTACTTGCCCGCTTCGCCGACCATCATGGCGCTTACCGCATCGCAACTCGAAACCTTCCGTAACGACGGTTATCTGATTCTCCCGCGCTATGCGGCGCAGGCCGACTGCGAGGCGATGCTGGCCGACGCGCGAGCGCAACTGGCATCGGCCACGTTGCCGCTCGAGTTCGAAGCCGATGTGGGTTATGCAGGGGCACCGGCATCGCGTGACGCGCAGGGTGGTCAGACCGTTCGTCGTCTGCTCAAGGCCTACGATCGTGGCGATGCGCTGCGTCGCTGGGCAACGCGTCCGGATCTGGTCGAGTCGCTCGCGCAAATCTTCGGCGAGGATGTGGTGCTCACGTTGGCGCATCACAATTGCGTGATGACCAAACATCCCCATTTCGGCACGGCGACCGGTTGGCATCGCGATATCCGGTATTGGTCATTCCCGCAGAATTCGCTGATCTCCGTGTGGCTGGCGTTGGGGCCGGAAACGCGCGAGAACGGTGCGCTACGCTTCATCCCCGGGTCGCATCGCGAACAACTCCAGCCGCACCAGCTCGATTCGCTCGACTTCCTGCGTCCCGACGAGCCCGACAATCAGCCGCTCGTCGCACGTGGTCGGCAGGTGGCCCTGGCGCAGGGCGATGTCGTGTTGTTTCACAGCGGTCTGTTCCACGCGGCTGGACGCAACGAGGGCGATACCACGAAATTCTCCGTCGTGTTTGCGTATCGCGGCGAGAGTAATCCGCCAACGCCGGGCACACGCTCCGCGTCCGCCGGCGAAGTCGCACTGGGCCACTGACGCGCCTTCCGCCGGGAACGCCCACGTTCCGGCGTCGCCGAGAATTTTGGGTGCTTTCCTAATTAGGTCGGCACCTTTTCCCGCGTAGACTCTCCGGCCACCCTGAGGGTGTCGTGCGCTGGTGCTCGTGAGCCGCATCGTCCCGATGGCGATGCCGCGCCGCGCCGGTAATCTGCCTGACGCCATTCCATGACAAGTGCCGTGAGGCGCCTGTGCCGACCTTGGTCGGCAAGGCGCGCACGGCCGTTTCCGGAGGAGACACGTGTCCCAATTGCCTGATACTCCCGCCGCATCGCCCATCGCGCCGACGTGCGCGAGCGCCGACGCGCTCGCTGTCGCTGGCCGCGCCACCTGGGGATCGCGGCTAGGCTTTATTCTCGCGGCGGCCGGTTCCGCCGTGGGACTTGGCGCAGTATGGAAATTCCCTTATGTGGTGGGCAAGCACGGCGGCGGCGCGTTCCTCGCGGTGTATCTGGTCTGCGTGCTGACGCTGGGCGTCGCGCTGTTGCTTGCCGAAATGGCCCTCGGCCGATTGACGGGCAAGTCGATCACGACGGCATTACGTGAACTGGGCGGGCGCCGCTGGGCCTGGGTCGGGCGCATCGCCACGTTCAACGCATTCGCGATTCTGTCGTTTTACGTCGTCGTCGGCGGCTGGACGGTCGCGTATCTCGTGCGGGCGATGACTGGCACGGTATTGGCCAACGATACAGAGCGGCTCGTCAGCGAATTCTCGGCGTTCATCGCGGATCCGGTCGCGTCGCTCACCAGCATGGGCGTCTTTCTCGGGCTGACGACCGTCATCGTTGCCGCCGGCGTGCAGAAGGGCATCGAGCGGGCAGGCAAGTGGCTGATGCCCGCCCTGTTCGTGCTGATGCTGCTCGTCATCGCGCGCGCACTCACCTTGCCGGGCGCGATGGCCGGGGTTGCCTGGTTCCTGACGCCGGACTTCTCCGCCATTTCCGGCGCCACGTTGCTCGAAGCGCTGGGTTTGGCGTTCTTCTCGTTGTCGCTCGGCGCGGGCATGATCGTGGTCTACGGCTCCTATCTGCCCAAAGACGCACGACTGGCCGGCTCGGCCGTCTGGGTGGCGACGCTCGCGACGCTGGCCTGCTGCCTCGCCGGGCTGATGATTCTGCCAGCGGTGTTCGCATTCGGCGTGGCGCCCAACGCGGGGCCCGGTCTGACCTTCATCACGATGCCCGCGATCTTCGCGCAGATGCCGTTCGGCCATCTGGTGGCGATCGCGTTCTTCCTGCTGCTCCTGTTTGCGGCGCTCACGTCCGCCGTTTCGCTGTTCGAGCCGGTCGCCGCATTTCTCATCGACGAATATCAATGGCGCCGCGGACAGGCCGTGGTGGCGGTGCTCGTGGCCACGTTCGTGTTTGGTGCTCCGGCCGCGTTGTCTTTCGGTGTGTGGTCAGACATACGCATTTTTGACCGTACGATATTCGAGTTGATGGACTACACGACCGTCAATCTGTTGATGCCCGCGGGCGGGTTGTGCGTGGCATGCTTCGTCGGCGCGCGAATTTGGCCAACGGCGCGCACCGTTCTCGATGGCACGCGAGCGCAGTGGTTCGTGCCCGTGTGGCGAGCGCTATTGCTCGTGCTCACGCCCATTGCCATCTTCGGCGTGTGGTACCAGAGTCTCTGATGCGCAGAACGGGCCGTCGCGCCCGTTCGTGACTTAGGTAACCTAGGCGACGCGCCGGCGCATCACGCGACCGGTGTTCGCATCGTCACCCATTCCTCAGCGGCGGTCGGATGTACCGCCAGCGTGCGGTCGAAGTCGGCCTTCGTGGCGCCCATCGACAGGGCCACGCCGAGCAACTGCACCTGCTCTCCAGCGTGATCGCCCACCATGTGGGCGCCGACGATCTTGTCGGTGGCGCCGTCCACGAGCAGCTTCATCAGCACCCGTTCCTGACGGCCCGACAGGGTTGCCTTGAGGGGCCGGAACGACGCCTTGAAGACCTGGAGCTGTGCATAATCGGCACGCGCTTCGCGCTCGGTCAGGCCCACGACGCCGATCTCCGGTGTACTGAACACGGCCGTCGGAATCCGCTTGTGGTCGACGCGTGTCGTGCGTTCCCCAAACACCGTGTCGGCGAATGCCTGCCCTTCGCGAATCGCCATCGGCGTGAGGTTGACGCGGTCGGTGACGTCGCCCACCGCGAAGATCGACGGCACGTTGGTGCGCGAGAATTCATCGACGATCACCGCGCCCCTTTCGTTGAGCGCCACACCGCTCGCGGCCAGGCCGAGCCCTTGTGTGTAAGGCACGCGCCCCGCCGCGCTGAGGAGCACATCGGTGTCGTGCGTGCTGCCGTCCGACATCGTTACGCGCAACAGGCCCGATGCCTTGTCGACGCGCGCCACGGTGCGCTCGAGCAGGATATCGATTCCGCGGTCGCGATACGCGGCTTCGAGCGAGGTGCGAACGTCGTCGTCGAAGCCGCGCAGCAGGTGCGGGCCGCGATGCACGAGCGTGACCTTCGAGCCGAGTCCGGCAAACACGCCCGCGAACTCCAGCGCGATGTAGCCGCCGCCGATGATCGTGATGCGCTCGGGCAGGGATTCAAGGTGGAACACTTCGTTTGACGAAATCGCATGTTCGCGGCCAATGAAGTGCGGCTGGTCCGCCGGTTTTCCCCCGGTGGCGATCAGGATGTGCCGCGCCGTGATGCGCTCGCCCGTGGCGGGCAGCACGACCGTGTTCGGACCTTCGACCACGGCACGCGCCTCGACGAGTTCGGCGCCCGCGCGTTCGAGGTTGGCTCGGTAGATGCCTTCGAGCCGCGCGATTTCGCTGTCCTTGCGCGCGATGAGCGTTTTCCAGTCGAACCTGGGGGAGGGCACTTGCCAGCCGAAACCGGCGGCATCTTCGAACTCGTCGGCGAAACGGCTCGCATAGACGAGCAACTTTTTCGGCACGCAACCGCGAATGACGCAGGTGCCGCCGACGCGAAACTCTTCGGCGACTTTCACACGGGCGCCGTATTGCGCCGCGACGCGCGCTGCGCGCACACCGCCCGAACCGGCACCGATCACGAAAAGATCCACATCGAACTGGGGCATTGCTGACTCCTGTAGGTCATGCCGCGCGTCGCACCGTCGCAGCGCAAGTGCGCGCAGTGTGTCGACGACCACGGCTTCCGGCGATGAGCGATTGTGCCAGAGACCGGCTCGGGACGTCGGCGGGCCACCACGATTTCAGAGCCATCCGAGGCCCGAGTCGGCGATTGCCGCATCACCGGCGCCGATCGCACGCGGACGTGTCACGTGTCGCCATCCGATGTTTCTGAAATGAAACAATTCGTGGGTATCGCCGCGGCAACGCGCATGTCACGGAAACGGAAGTGTCTAAGAATCAATGGGTTGTGGCTCGTGGTCCGAAAGTTGCTCCGAATCTCTCGGGACAGGCGGGATTCACCGCAGACAGAAGACGATGAAGACGAGGATGTCATGACCAAGTCGCTCTTTCGCCTCATGGGCGCCATGCTGGCGCTGGTGTGGCTGTGTTGCTTCTGGATACCGGCATCGGCACATGCCGCGAATCCGTCGGGGACCCTGCGTCATGCGGGGGCATCGGCAAGCAAGAAGCCCACGGTCGCGCACACCCGGCATGGCGTCCGGCTGTCGCGGGCCGCACGTATGAGGCGTGCGGCCCGAGCGCCCGACTTCGCGCCGCCGGGCGCCCCTCCGCCGGCACTCATCGGTGTCGCGCCGGCCCCGTGGCACGACGTGTTCACCGAGGCAGGCGTCTGGGCGTCGGATCCCATTGTCGTGAGCGGCGGCACGCTCGGCGGCATGCTGGGGAATGCAGGGGTGACGCGAGCCGATGAAGGCATGGTCACCGGACCTCACGCCGGGCTGACAAGCCTGTATCAAAGCGTCTGGCATCGCGCGCTGTCCAATCCTGCATCGAGCACGCAACTCTTCGCCGGCGCACCTGAGTACTTCGGGCTGCATTTCTAACCCCATCGGGGCTCGTCCCCCATCGTCTCCATCGCGCCCGACCGGCGGCGTCGCGGGACACGCGTGCGCGCCCGCGTCGACCCCGGCGCTGCGGATGCCGCATTCCCTGCCGAGTTGATAGGTATCCGATGCATTATGCGCGCTGGGTCGATCGTTGCTCGCTGTACATTGCACCCGCGCAGGCCGTGCGCACCCAGTCATTCACGCACATCGCCACTGTCGCGGACCTTGCGCTCGTGCTTGCCTCGCCAAGCGCAATGCGGTTAGCATGAATCCGCAGATAACGTGTGCCGTTCCCTCAGGACATGCCGACGGCTGCCATGCCATTCCGTCCCCCAGCGCTCCCTTATGAGCGCGCCTGATGTGTTTGTACAAAATCACGGCCAGACGAAAGCGATACCCAACGGATGGATCGCCGATGTGATCGCGACGACCGCCGTGCCCTGATGCCCATGCCTGACGGCCTTCCGTTCGCGGCCCACCGCATGGGATGTGCGTGCGCTGAGGGCACCTTTCAGCCGGAGCGCGCGCGTGGCGACACGTCCCTCGGCGCGCCGCGCACGCAATTCGGTGTGAAACGAGAATCGATTTAAGCGATGTCTGCGGCATCGCAGGGAGAAGTGAAAGGCATGGCATTACTCAAGGTCGACGTGGTGAGCACCGAGCGGGCGATATTTTCGGGCGAGGCACGTTTCGTCGCGGTGCCGGGCACAGCGGGCGAACTGGGCGTGCTCCCCGGACACACGCCGCTGCTCACGGGCGTGCGTCCCGGCACGGTGAGGATCGAAGCGAGTGACGGCACCGATACGTTTCTTTATATTGCGGGCGGCTTCGTCGAGATCCAGCCAAATCGAGTGACGATTCTGGCCGACACCGCCATCCGCGCCGAGAGTCTCGATGAAGCGCGCGCCGAGCGCGCTCGCGAAGAAGCCAAGGCGGTGCTCGAAACCCAGGCGAGCAATATCGATTACGCCAAAGCGCAGGCGGAGTTGACGGAAGCCGTGGCGCAATTGCAGGCCATCCGACGCATTCGCAAGCAAAAGGGGTCTCGCTGAGACAGTGATACAGCGTATCGGCGCCAGCGCCAACGCCGGCACGACGGGCAATCCTCAGGGGCTGCCCGTTTTTTTTCGCCCGTCGCTTCGGAGGTGCAACCCCCTGAGGTAAACCCCGAAGCGATTCGACTTGCGCCATCTTTTTGAAATAACTATATTTCTCTCAGATAACAGTTATTGCACTGAGATAACTGTTTAGTGGGAAATGCGTTGATCGCATGATCGTCATCTCAATGCCCGCGTGATGCCACGCGTGGCGTGCCCTTGGAGTTCAAATGAGCGAGACAGCAAAGCAATCGGAGCAGGAAGTTCTTTTCACGCAGGTTGGCCGCGTCGCGGTGATTACGTTGAACCGCCCGCAGGCGCTCAACGCCTGGACCATCGCCATGCGCGAACTGATCATCGATGCGCTCGAGCGGTTCAATGCCGACGACAGCGTGGCGGCCGTGATCATGACCGGGGCGGGGCGCGCCTTCTCGGCGGGGCAGGATCTGGCCGAGGCGAAGCATTTCGACGGTGACACCGCCATCGAATGGATCAAGGGCTGGGAGCATTACTACGACGTGATTCGCAGCTTGAAGAAGCCGCTGGTCATGGCGCTGAACGGTACGGCAGCCGGTTCGGCCTTCCAGGTGTCGCTGCTTGGAGACATTCGCGTCGGCCATCCGGGCGTGCGCATGGGGCAGCCGGAGATCAACGCCGGGATCGCCAGCACGACCGGCCCGTGGATCATGAATCACATGCTGGGGCTGTCGCGCACCATTGAACTTACGCTCACCGGCCGTCTGATGGAGGCGGACGAGTGCCACCGCCTCGGCTTGATTCATCACCTGGTACCGGAGGAGAAGGTGTTCGAGAAGGCCCTGGAGATCGCCTCCGAGCTGGCCGAAAAGCCGCCGGTGGCCATGCGCCTGGACAAGCAGCGCTTTCGCGAGATGACCGAAGGGACGTTCCAGGATGCCATCGCCGCCGGTATGCGCATTCAACGCGAGTCGTATGAATCGGGCGAGCCGGCACGCATGATGGCGGCGTTCTTTGCCAAGCGCGCGGCCAAGGCCGAGACGGCGAAGGCCTGAGCGCTTCCGTCCACTGTTAATCACGTCGCGCCGCTCGGCATTGTGCTCAGCATTGCCGGGCGGCAACCATGACAGGGCATGCGCACCGCGTCTGTCCACACGCTAGCGGAGTTTCTAATGTCACATTCGCACGACCCGCAAAATCCGTCCCGTCGCCGCCTGCTGCAGGTGGCCGGCACCGCCGCGCTGGCAGGCGCTTTGCCGTTGGCCGCATCGCGCACGGCGTATGCCCAGGCACGCCAATTGATCGTCTCCGATCCGGGCGGCCCGTACGCGACGGCGTACCGCCGCGCGTTCTACGATCCGTTCGAGAAAGCCACCGGCATCAAGGTGGTGAGCGTGGCGCGCGATTCGCAGCCGGTGGCGCAGTTCGCCGCGATGGTGCAGACGAAGAACTTCGTTTGGGATGTGACGACGCTCACGCTCTCGGCCGACATTCCGTATCTGGAGTCGAAGGGCTTTCTCGAGCCCATCGGCATGAAGGTCGCCGACTTCCCCGGCATCATGCCCGAGGCGGTGACGCCCGACTGGCTGGGGGTCGACGTGTATTCGACCGTACTGGCCTACCGCACCGACAAATTCCCGAAAGACGCGCCGCAGACGTGGGCGGACTTCTGGGACGTGAAGCGCTTCCCGGGACGCCGCTCGCTGCGCCGCAGCCCGCTCGACACGCTCGAGCAGGCGCTCATGGCCGACGGTGTGCCGATCGACAAGCTCTACCCGCTCGACCTCGACCGCGCCTTCAAGTCGCTCGACAAGATCAAGCCGCACATCGATCTTTGGTGGACGTCCGGCGCGCAGGCCATGCAAGCGATCCAGAACGGCGACGTCGACATGATGTCGACGTGGAACGGTCGTGCGCAGGCCGCCATCGACAACAAGGCGCCGGTGAAGATCGTCTGGAACCAGGGGCTGTATTCCATTGAAGGGTGGGGCATTCCGAAGGGCACGCCGCGTGCCGAATTCGCACGGCAGTTCGTACGGTTCTGCGGCGACCCGGCACGTCAGGCGTTGATTACCCAGGACCTCGCGTACGGTCCGACGAACCTTAAGGCGTTCGACGCGATCCCGAAGGATCGCGCCCCGCTAATGCCCACGGCCCCGGCCAATTTGAAGGGCATGCGTTTGCCAAGCCCGCAGTGGTGGGCCGAGAACCGCACGAAGGCCACCGAGCGTTTCAACGCATGGCTGTTGTCGTAAGCCGTCAGGTACCGCGAAGCAGGAAGAAACGACTATGAGTACCAAACTGGAAACCCTCGGTCTTGCCAAGACGTATCGCGAGACCCCCGCGCTCCTGCCGACTGACCTGCGGGTCGCGGCGGGAGAGTTTCTGACCTTGCTCGGGCCGTCAGGCTCGGGCAAGACCACGCTGTTGCAGATGATTTCGGGGCTGGTCGAGCCGAGCGCCGGGCAACTGCTCATCGACGGGCGCGACGCCACACACGAAGCGCCCGGCAAGCGCGGCATCGGGATGGTGTTCCAGAGCTACGCGCTCTTTCCGCACATGACCGTCTGGGACAACGTGGCGTACGGCTTGCGCATGCGCAAGCTGCCGCGCGCCGAACTGGCGCCGGCCGTCGACGCCGCGCTCGCGATGGTCAAGATGCAAGCGTTCGCGCAGCGACTGCCGTCGGAGCTGTCGGGCGGGCAGCAGCAACGCATTGCCCTGGCGCGCTGCTTCGCGTTCCGTCCCTCGATCATCTTGCTCGACGAACCGCTCGGCGCGCTCGACAAGAAATTGCGTGAGCACATGCAACTGGAAATCCGGCGACTGCATCAGGAGTTGGGGGCGACGTTCATCTACGTCACACACGATCAGGACGAAGCGCTTACGCTGTCCGACCGCATTTGCCTGATGAACCAGGCACGCATCGAGCAGATCGGTACGCCGACACAGTTGTACGACCGCCCGGCCACACGTTTCGCGGCCGATTTCCTCGGTCACTCCAATTTGCTCGATGGCGTGGTCGAGCGCATGGCCGATGGCCGTGTTGGACTACGCGTGGGCGAGCGTCTGTTGCCCATTGGCCCGAGCCCCGACTTGCCCGCGGCGGGGGAGGCCAGTCTTCTGGTGCGCCCGGAGGCGGCGCGTCTGACGTCGCCCGAAGACGGGGCGCTCGCCGGCACGATTCGCCAAGTCGTTTTTGTGGGATCGGACACGCGCGCCATTGTCTCGCTGGGGCAGGAGAACGATGGGGCGCAAGCGGCCGACTTTACCGTGCGCTGCCCGCGCGATCTGACGCCGCGTGTCGGTGAGCGCGTCGGACTGGCGTGGGATCACGGCCGTGCGACGCTGCTCACGCGCTGAGCGTATTGCGCCAACGTCCTCGTCATCCGCTTCAGGAGTTTTTGTCATGTGGCTTGTTCAACGCCTACCTCAGGCGGGGCCCCGTATTGCCTGGCCGCGACAGGTGGCCCGGTGGTTGCCGGCTTTGCCCGCGTTGCTGTTCCTCGTGGTGTTCTTCATCGTACCGGTCGTCGAGATTCTGCAGGGCGGCCTCTACGATGCCGACGGTGTGCTGTCCGTCGCCCAGTTTGCCCGCATGACGCACTCGGCCGTGTACATCAAAGTGCTGGCTTCGACGTTCTGGATTGCGTTTCTTACCGCCGGGCTTTCGGTCCTGCTCGGATATCCGGTGGCGTATCTGCTCGCGCGGCTATCGGCGCGCTCGCGTGAGCGCTGGTTGCTGTGGATCGTGCTGCCGTTCTGGACCAGCTATCTCGTCAAGACGTATGCGTGGATGCTGCTGCTCTCGAAGACCGGCCTGCTCACGGTCGTGGCCACGCATCTCGGGCTGATCGATAGCGCGGGCACGCTTGCGCCGTCGCTCACCGGTGTGCTGATCGGCATGGTGCACGCGATGCTGCCGCTCGCCGTCATGACGATGTTGCCGATCATGCGCGGCATCAACATGCAACTGGTGCAGGCGGCGCAAACGCTCGGTGCCGACCGGGCGACGGGCTTCTTCACCGTTTTCCTGCCGCTGTCCGGGGCGGGCGCGGCGGCGGCCGGGTTGCTGGTCTTCATCACGAGCCTGGGGTTCTTCATCGTGCCCGCACTGCTCGGCTCGCCGCGCGAATCGATGGTGGCGCAGCTCGTCATCTCGTCGGTACTCGATCTGTTCGACCTGCGCTTTGCCGGCGCGCTCTCGAGCGTGCTGCTGCTGTGCTCGATTGTCGTGTTCTTCGTGTACGACCGCGTCGTGGGGTTGTCGTCGCTCGCAGGCGAAGCGCCCGAACGCCGTGCGGGGACCGGTGGGCGTATGTTGCCGATGCTGATCGCCGTCGGCCGCCTCGCGGGCAAGTTGTCGCTATCGAGAGGGCGGACGCGGGCGGAGGGCGGCTTCGGTCTCAAGGCGTATACGGGGGCAGTCGTGTTCGCTCTGGTGCTACCGATCGCGTTCGTGGTGCCGCTGGCCTTTACCAAGCAGTCGTTCGTGGCGTTCCCGCCGCAACTCTTCACGGTGAAATGGTTCGTGGCGTTCATCGAGTCGAGCGTATGGCAGGCGGCGTTGCTGCGCTCGCTCGGCGTGGGCTTCGCCACGGCGACGCTTGCCCTCATCCTCGGTTTCGGCGCCAGCCTGGCGCTCGTGCGGCTACCGTCGCGCTGGCGAAAGCCGCTGTTCGCCATGTTCATCGCGCCGTTGATCGTGCCGCGTATCGTGGTCGCCGTCGGCTTGCTGTATTTGTTCGCGCGCTGGGGGCTCGCAGGCACCAATGCCGGTCTCGTCATCGGCCACACGGTGCTTGCGATTCCCTATGTCGTGGTCACGCTGTCGGCGAGCTTCAAGCGCTTCGACTGGCGGCTCGACGATGCCGCCAAGATGCTCGGTGCATCGGCCTTTACCCGGGTGCGCACTGTGCTGCTGCCGTTGTTGGCGGCGAGCCTGGGGTCGGCATTCCTGTTCGCCTTCATCGTGTCGTTCGACGACCTGACGATCGCCATCTTCGTGTCTGGCGGCATCAACACCACGCTACCCAAGCAGATGTGGGACGACATCCAGTTGGCCGTCACGCCGACGCTGGCTGCCGTGGCGACCTCGCTGGTGTTCCTGATGGTATTCATCGTCTGGCTGTCGTCGATCTTCAAACGCAAGCGCTATTGATATCCGCGGAATTCCGTATGTCCATGTCCAACGTTGCCCGAGTTGCGCCGGTGAATGCGCAGACGTTTTCTTCCATGCATCCATATACGAAATACTTTCCCCAGCGGGCCGAAGGCGATCGGCTCGACGTGGTGCCGCTGTTGATGGCGGGGCTGCACGCCACGTCGGCCAAGCCGGTCGTCGTGTTCGAAGGCGAAGCCATCGATCGGGCCCAGATGGCCGCGCGCGTGGGCGCCATGCAGGGCTGGCTCGCCGCGCAAGGCCTCGTGCCGGGCGACCGCGTGGCGGTCATGCTGGGTAACAGTTCGGCGCAGGTGGCGTTGATCTACGCGCTCATGCTCTCCGGGCTGGTGTGGGTGCCCGTCAACACACGCCTGAAGGGCGACGGCATCGAGTATTTGCTCGGCCACGCCAAGCCGACACTGCTCATTGCCGAACCGGCCTTCGCCGACGTGCTCGACGCCGGTGCCACCCTCGCGGCACAGCAGCCGGGGCACCACGGGACGCGCGTCGTTCGTCACTGGCTCGCGGAAGTCATGACCCAGGCCGCCGCTTACACGGGTACCGCGCCGGCGGCGGCGGAGCTCGCGCCTGCGTCGGTACTGTGCATCATCTACACCTCGGGCACCACCGGCGCGCCCAAGGGCGTGCTGTTCACGCACCGTATGATGCGCATCGCCAGTGAGGCGGCGCTGCGTGTGGCCAATGCGCACGACGGCGACCGGCTGTTCCTGTGGGAGCCGCTATGCCATATCGGCGGTGCCCAGATGCTGCTGCTGCCCTTTCTCGCCGATGTCGAGATGCATGTGGTGGAGCGATTCTCGGCCAGCCGCTTCTGGCAGCAATGCGCGACCGCGCAGGCCACGCATCTGCACTATCTCGGCGGTATCCTGGACATCCTCATGCAACTGCCGCGCGACGCCCAGCCGGTACGGAACTCGTTGCGCGTGGCGTGGGGCGCGGGCGTGTCGGCGAGCGCCTGGCAAGCCACGCGCGAGCGCCTGCAATGCACGTTGCGCGAATGCTATGGAATGACGGAATGTTCGAGCTTCGCCACCCTCAACGATGCGCAAGTGCCGGGCTCGATCGGTCACGCCCTGCCGTGGCTGACGCTGGAGTTGCTCGACGACGCCGGCCAGCCCGTGCCCGACGGAGAACCTGGTGAGATCGTGCTGTCGAGCGAGGTGGAAGGCGTCTTCCTGCCGGGCTATCTCGATAATCCGGAAGCCACCTCGAAGGCGTTGCGCGACGGCAAGCTCTTTACGGGCGACAGTGCGCGGCGTAGCGACGACGGCAGCCTGGTCTTCATCGGCCGGCGCACGGACAGCATGCGCGTGCGTGGCGAGAACGTGTCCGCCTGGGAGATCGAGCGCGTGTTTGCGCGACATCCGGCGGTGGCGGCCTGTGCCGCCATTGGGGTGGCAAGCGACATCGGGGAGCAGGACGTGATGCTTTACGTTCAGTTTCGCGATGGCCAGACGCTCGATTGGACGGTACTCGCGCAATGGGCCGCCGACAAACTCGCCAGCTACCAGCGACCGCGTTACTATCGCGCCACCGAACGTTTCGAGACGACGCCGTCGGAGCGCATCCGCAAGCATCTGCTCTCGCGCGATACCTCGCAGGCGTGGGAGCTCACGGCGGCAACGTAACCCATGAGGGCAGGACGGCCGTCACGGTCATCGGCACGATGATGATCACGATAACCGTGATTCTTGTGTTATCGGTATAAGATAGATTGTTATTTTTATGAGATAATTCGTCTCTGCCTGCCCCATTCCATCGATATCGTGGCCACCTCCAAGACACCCCGCACCCGCGCCAAAGCGGCAACCGCCAGCGAGATAGCGGCCGCCACCGCCCCATCGACCGAATCCACGCTTTACGTGCAGTCCGTGGAAAAGGCGATGAAGGTGTTGACGGCGTTCGACGGGTCGAAGCGCCATCTGTCGCTCTCCGAAATCGCGTCGGCCACGGGGTTGGACATCAGCGCGGCGCAGCGTTTCACCTTTACGCTCTCGGCATTGGGCTATCTGCTCAAGGACCCGCAGAGCAAGAAGTACGAACTCTCGCCGAAGCTGCTGGACTTCACGTATCACTACCTCGTCTCGAACGAACTCGTCAGCCGCGCCGCCCCGTATCTTCAGCAACTCGCTGCGGAAACCGAGGAGGCGACGAACCTGACGGTGCGGCTCGACACGGACATCGTGTTCGTGCTGCGCATTGTGAGCCGCAGCGTGTTCAATGCGAATGTCATCGTCGGCTCGCGCCTGCCGGCCTATTGCACGGCACCTGGGCTGGCGTTGCTGGCCACGCTCGACGATGCCGAGGTCGACGACATTCTCGCGCGCACGAATCTCGTGCAGTTCACGCCGGCGACCGTGGCGCAGCCGCGCAAGATCAAGGAACGGCTCGCGCGCATTCGCAAACAGGGATATGCGCACACCGAAGACGAATTCTTCATGGGCGACATTTCGACGGCAGCGGCCGTGGTGAACCAGGACGGCCGGGCCATCGGGGCGATCAACATTGCCGTGCCGCGCGTGCGGTGGAACGCCGAACGCGACGAACGGCGCTTCGCCGATCTCGTGATCCAGACGGCCGGCGCGTTGTCGGCGCGGCGTCGCCAGGAGAGCTGACGCCGCGTCAGTCGGCCGCCACGTGCACGATCTCGTCGTGCTTGTCGATCTCGCCGGGGGTGCGCTTTTTCAGCCGAATGAAGAGTAGCAGCGGCATGACGGCGATCGTGAGCGCCATCATCAGTCGGAAGTCGTCCAGGTAGGCGATCATCGCCGCCTGTCGCGTGACTTCCGCATTCAGGGCGGCCATCGCCGCGGCACCGTACGTCTGCACGTAAGCCTCCACGCCTTGTGTAAACGGCGTAATGCGCTCCGAGAGCACCGCATGATTGACTTGCGTGTTCTGGGTGAGCAGCGTCTGCACGACCGAGATACCGATACTGCTGCCGATGTTGCGCGACAGACTGTAGATGGCGGCGCCGTCCGCGCGCAGCGTGCCGGCGAGCGTGGCAAACGTGACCGTGGTGAGCGGCACGAAAACGAAGCCGAGACCGAAACCCTGAATGACCCCCGGCCAGACAATGTCAGACGGCCGCAGCGTGAGCGAGTAACCGGCCATCAGATACAGCGAATAGGCGGTGAGTCCGAAGCCGAAACCCAGCAGGTAGCGAACGTCGACCTTGCCGACCAGGCGTCCGACGATCAGCATGGCGGCCATCGTCCCGGCGCCGGAGGGCGCCGTCACCATCCCGGTGAGAATCGCGGGGTAGCCGAACAGACTTTGCAGCATCGGCGGGAGCAGGGCACGCGTGGCGTAGAGAATGATGCCGACGACAAAGATGTAGACGACGCCTGTGTTGAAGTTTCGGTCACGCAGCAACGCGCGGTCGAAGAACGAATGCTCGCCGGCCGTCCACGTGTGGATGACGAAGTACGCAAAGCAGATGATGGCGCCGAGCATCTCCAGCCAGATCTCGGTGGCGTTCAGCCAATCCTGCTGTTCCCCGCGATCGAGCAGCAGTTGCAGCAGGCCGATGGCCAGACTGAGGGTGACGAAACCGAGCACATCGAATTTCCCGGCCTTCTGCTCCGGCGGCTCTCTCAGATAAGCAGCAATGCCGAGAAACGCGATCAACCCGATGGGCAGGTTGATGTAGAACACCCAGCGCCAGTTGTAGCTGTCGGTAAGCCAGCCGCCGAGCGACGGGCCGAGAATCGGCCCGACCATCACGCCCATGCCGAACACCGCCATCGCCGAGCCGTGCTTGTGCGGCGGGTTGATGTCGAGCATGGTCGCCTGCGACAGCGGCACGAGCGCCGCGCCGCAAATCCCCTGGAACAGCCGGGCGGCCACGATTTCCGTGAGCGAATGCGCCATGCCGCACAAGGCCGAGGCGATCGTGAAGCCGGCGACGGACCACAGGAAGACGCGCCGGCGCCCGAAGCGCGCACAGAGCGTGCCGGTGAGCGGCGTGGCGATGGCGGCCGCCACGATATAGGACGTCAATACCCAGGTGATCGAGTCCTGCGAGGCGGAAAGACTGCCCTGCATGTGGGGGAGTGCCACGTTGGCGATGGTGCTGTCGAGTGTCTGCAACACCGTCGCGAGCATAACGGACAGGCTGACGAGCGAGCGATGCTTGCCCGGATCGTCCGCTGTTTCGGGGGGTGACACGCTCATTTCTTTGCTGGATCGTGATGGTTATCGTGACGGCGGTGCGACGCATCGATGCGTCGCACGCGTTGTCTCCCGCGCCGGCGGCTTACTCCGGCGCGGCTTCTTCGCCGCGGCGTGCCGGTGGCGGGCATTCGGATTCGGCGCGCGTCAGGTTCGTCAGCACCTTGCCCAGCAAGCGCGACAGTTCGCCCCGCTCGGCTGGCGTGAGGTCGGCCAGCGCTTCGCGTTCGGTGGCATTGGCGAACGCGACGATCATGTCGATCTTGGCCTCCGAGGCCTCCGTCAGATAAAGCAGGTGGGCGCGTTTGTCGTTCGGATCCCGTTCGCGCCGCACGAGTCCCTTGTCCCTGAGCCGGTCCAGCAGTCTCACCAGCGCCATCGGCGTCAACTCCATGCGTTCGGCCAGTTCGGCCTGTGTCTGGACCCCATAGCGATGCAACATGACCAGCACGCGGCATTGCGCACGCGTGAGGTCGAAGTTGCCGCGGGCACGCCGGTCGAACAGGCGCGAATGAACGCGCGCGACGTCGTGTACCAGCGTGCCGAAACGGGAAGACCAATCGATTTTCGGCATATCGGAGGGCGTGCCGGGGGCGCCGTTGGGCAGTCCCGGCCAGGTCATTTAGTAAACAGGTTTATCATTTTGCCAGAGTCTTTCTTCGGACTGCAACTGTCGCAAATAGGTGACACCCAAACTCGCCCCCCAAAGGCGCCGAAACGCGGTCGGCCGGTTTCGCCCGATGCGACGCGGGTTCCCGGGCGGCGAGCACGATCTCCGGCCAGACGCCGTTGCGCCGCCCGTGAAAATCTGAAAAAGCCAAGAAAAATAAGCACTTGACACTTCGCCTTGGCGGGTCAAGAAAGGATATGTGCGATGCATCGGCGAGCCCGCCCGTGCATGGCACTCATCCTCTATTGACCTTAAGGAGTATCAATCATGTTTGACCTTGCCCACGCCTCCGATGTCCTGTCCATCGCCCCGACCGACCTGCCGTCCGGCCAACGTCGTCCCACGTCGTTGTCGGCCCCGGTGCAGGCCCCGGCGCCCGATCTCGATACCCTGCGCGAAGAACGTCTGCCCTTCATCGTCACCATCGCGAGCGACGATGCCGCGTTGCGCGACGCGGTCGCCATGCGTCAGGCCGCCTACGGTCGCCACCTTCCCGATCTGGCCGCCACGTTGAACGAGCCGGAGCCCAGCGACCGCGAGCCGGGGGCCATCGTGCTCGTGGCGCGCGCGCGGCTCGACGGCGCGGTCCTTGGCACGATGCGTATCCAGACCAACCGTTACCAGCCGTTGCATCTCGAAGATTCGGCGCCGTTGCCCCAGTGGCTGGACAGCGCCGCGCTGGCCGAGGCGACGCGTCTGGGCGTGGTGGCCGGGCCGGCGGGACGTGTCGTCAAGACCGCACTGTTCAAGGCGTTCTATCAGTATTGCCTGCTGTCCGATGTCGACTGGATGGTGATTACGGCGCGTCCGCCGCTGCATCGGCAGTATGAAGCCCTGATGTTTATCGATGTGTTTCCGTCGCAAGCCCTGATCCCGATGGCACACGTCGGCGGTATCGGACACCGCGTGCTGGCGCTCGACGTGGCGCAGGCACGCACGCGTTGGCAGGCGGCGGAGCATCCTTTGTTCGCCTATATGTGCCTCACCCATCATCCCGACCTGCGGCTGGGGGTGCCCGGAATGCAGGACGTTGTGCGGGCGTCATCGGGCGAAGCCAGTGTTGGCGCGCATTTGCGGGATTTATCTTTTGGTGGCGACGCGGTACGATGCGGTGCATCAGGCTTCAGCTTGTCGGTGTAATGCCGTTATTCGAACTAACGTTATCCCGTCGCCTGCCGCATTCGGTTTTTTCGGCGATGGCGATAACGCGCAAGACGGGCAAAAGAGACCTGCCCGTGTCGGCCTGCATCGGGGTCGCACGGGCCAGGACCGGCCCGGCCGGCAGGGCGTGCCGAGGGGTACGCCTTGCCCGGCGATGATCGCGGGGGCGACCAACAAGATAAGGGCTTAAGATTTCTATGGCGGGGGAACTCGGCAACGAGCGTGACGATTACAGCCGCAATTCGACCGATTTCGCCGACGAGTGGGCGGAACGCTCCGGTACGCGGCGCCGCTGGCGCGTGAGCGCGCGGCTCGACGAGCTTTTTCGCACCATTTCGCTGTACGCCGTTCCCGCCGCCATCATGCTCCTCTCGGGCCTGGTGCTGGTGTTCCAGGAGAGCCAGTACGCCGTGCGCGGCGAAACATCATTGACCTTTCAGGCGAAAGGCGATGTGCCCGCGACGTTCGGCCCGCCGATGGTGCAGAGCGTCCTTGAGCGCGCGCCCGCCGTTCGGCAGTTCAGCACGCATCTGTCCGAGGCGCCGGTGTGGTTCCGCGTCACCGTGCCGCCCGTGGGTGCCGCCCAACATACGGTCATCGAATTTCCCTCGCGCCACGCGCAAACGCTGATCTGCTGGCGCAACCCCGACGCCCCGGCCATCGGACGCGCGGACCGCAGCGCCGTGCGCGGGGCGATCCGAATGTCGAAAGCGGGCTTTGCTATCGATCTCGGGCAACTCGTGGCGCCGGTAACGCTCCTCTGCGAGGGCACATTCACCGGGCCGGCGCATCTCACGCTGGTAGCCTGGCCGGCGTCCGAACTGAATGTCTCCGAACGGGAGTTCCATCGCAGCAACGGCTTGCTCGAAGGCGGTCTGCTGACGCTTTCGGCATTCGTGCTCGTCACCGCCATCATCAACAAGGAATGGCTCTATGTCCTGTTCGCGGCGTGGCTGATCGGCAACTTGCGGCTCGCGGCAAACTCGCTCGGGGCCGACACGCAATGGCTGGAACGCGCCATTCCGACCGACCTTGACGCCCTGGTGCGCAAGGCGACGTTCGCCATCTACTACGTGCTGACCTATTCACTGTTCACGCAGCTCTTCAAGCGGGAGTTGCGCCGCATCGGCTGGCGGTGGATGGTGATGGTGCTGCAATGGGCCGGCGTGGTGCTCTGCTGCGCGGCCATCGCATTGCCGTATGCGCATTTCATCCCCGTGCTGTGGGTTGTGGCCGCCCTGGGCATCGCCATCGTCCTGGTGCTGCTGACCCGCATTCTCGTGCTGACGCGCTCGCGGGTCGCGATGTGGTACAGCGCGTCGCTGTCCATCGTCCTGTTTGCCACGTTTTCCGAAGTGATCGCCGCCGCGTTCAATGTGCGCGCGTTGGCGACGGCGTTCAACAGCGTGACTGCGGCGCTGTTCTCTAGCCTCATGGCGGCGCTGGCCATCGCCGAGCAGATGCGGGCCGAGCACCAGGGCAAGCTCGAAGCCCAGACCGAACTGCGCAACGCTTACGACGTGACGCCCGTCGGTCTGTTCACCCTCGACGATCAGGGTATTTTCGTTCGTGGCAACGCGGCGTTGCACACCATGCTGGGCATTCCCAATACCGAAGGGCGAGCGTTCCGCTGGGACCAGTTCTTCGGCCAGAGCACGTGGCGCATGCTGCTCGATGTCGCGCAGCACAGCGAGGAATCGGAACTCGAAATTCTCTCGCTACCCCGCGACGACGGCCGCACCAGCCGCTATCTCGTCAAGGCTATTTTTTCCGCAGGTCGAATCGAAGGCTCGTTGCAGGACATCACCGAACGGGCTCGCACGATGGAGCAATTGCGCTATCTGGCGGAGAACGACCCGCTCACCGGTGTCTCGAACCGGCGCGGCATCGAAAAGGCGCTTGCCGAGGCGATTCGTACCTTATCCGACGCCCGGCCGGCGGCACTGGCGTATCTCGATCTGGACCGGTTCAAGCTCGTGAACGATCTGTTCGGTCACGCGGCGGGCGATGAGGTGCTGCGCCAGGCATGCGACCGGATGCGCGCGCGCCTGTCGACGGATCAGAGCGTGGGTCGTACCGGCGGCGATGAGTTCATTGTGGTGTTTCGCGATGCAACGATCAAGGAGGCGGCCGCCGTGGCGCGGCGTCTGGTCGACGCGATTTGCGGCGAGCCGTATCAGATCGGGGAGCGTGCGTTCCAGGTGCGCGCGTCGGCCGGGGTCATCGAGCTGACGGCCGATATGCGGGTGCCCGACGCGATTTCGTCGGCCGACCGCGCCTGTCGCGAAGCCAAGAAGAGTCGCCGAGAGCTGGTGGTCTACGAGCGCGGGGCCGCGGCATTTCGTGAGCGCCTCGCCGAATTGCGGTTGATCGATGCGCTCGACGCCGGGCTCACGCCCAACACGCTGTTTCTCGAAATGCAGCCGATCATGGAGATGGCGTCGCCCGGCGAGTCGCTCAACTTCGAGGTGCTGCTGCGCATGCGCGATTCCGACGGCAATATCGTACCGGCCTCGCGTGTCATCAGCGCGGCCGAGGAGAACGGCAGCATCGGCATGATCGATAAATGGGTGCTGACGAACACGCTCGCCTGGATCGACTTTAACCGCGACCGTCTCACAAAAACACGATTTGTCTGCGTCAATCTGTCGGGGGCGTCGCTCAACGACGAACATTTCATTCGGGACATCTTCGCCACACTGGCGGCCCATGAGCGTGCGGTCGGGTTGCTGTGCATCGAGATCACGGAAACCGTGGCATTGCACGATCTCGACAATACGCGTCGCTTTGTCGATAGGATTCACCAAATGGGCGGGCGCATCGCGCTCGACGACTTCGGTGCGGGCTTCAGTTCTTTCTCATACCTGAAGGATCTCGCGGTCGACGCCATCAAGATCGACGGCGCGTTCGTGAAAAGCATGGCGGCGCATCCGGCCAATCTGGCGATCGTCGAAGCGATTGTGGCGCTGGCGAAGAATCTCGGGATTCGCAGCGTCGCGGAGTGGGTGGAAGACGCCGCAACGCTTGAAGCCTTGTCGGAACTGGGGGTCGACTATGTCCAGGGGTTCCTGATTGCGCGCCCGCAAACGCCTGAGGCTATTCTGGCCGCCGACTCGGCCATCAGTTTCGTTCGCGATCCGCAATTGGCGTCATTGCTGGTCGAGTTGGGGGATGCGTTCTACCCGCGTCATCGCAGCAACTCGACGTTGCACTGATTCGATTCTCCCGACGCGACGCTTCGACAGTCCGTCGGCGAGGTGCGTCCGTCAGCCGATGAAAGTCGCATCAGTCGACGATTTGTCGTGCGAATTATCTGTATTTTCCGCAATACTGTATTGCCCGCCCGACTCCCGTGCGGCACTCCGTCCGCAGTACCCAATCTGCCGGAAACCCCCATGAATCGGGCGTTTTCGCGTCAAGCCATTTTTTTCTGGGCGTCATCAAAACGTAACCCGAAGTAAGAATTCCAATTGGAATAAATCTTGTCCCCGATAAAGGCCGGGTGGCAGAATCAACGCATCGACGTGGTGGAGCGCATCCTCCATGCGCCGGCGAGCCGTTTCCGTGGGCGGGGCATGACGCGGAATGCAATGCGGCGCATCGGCGTTCGGCAAATGACAGGCACGCGATATGCAACGGGGTTAGGACCGCGCACATTCACGAGATGCGCGCGGCGCAACCGTATGACCTAGCCAGAACAACGACAATGATCTCGACGCTTCTCAAACTCGTCTACCGCTACAGCCATACCGCGAAGTGGCGGCACAACGAACGCCTCTGGCCGCACGCGCGCATCGAGCGCGACGCCATGGGGGCCATCGAGCGCTTTACGTGGCGCTCGCGCCGGGTGCCACTCGTTCGGCGCGCCGAATTGCAGCGCCTGCGCCGCTTGCCGTGCCACATCATCGCCAGCGGCCCGTCGGTTGCCGATATCGATTACGAAGCGCTGCCGATGCATCACGTCATGGGCGTGAATGGGGCCATCGCGCTGACCGACCACGCGCCGGTCAAATTCAATTTCTATTGCATTCTCGACGCCGGTTTCGTGCGTCAGCGTCCTGACCTGGCGCGCCGCGTCGTGGCGCGTGATCTGGTGTTGTTCGTCACGCCCGTCGTGCTCGCCCGTCTGCTGGACACATTCCCGGCGTCGGCGTTCGGGTGCCGCTTCTATCTTGTGGACGATATCTTCAAGCGCGGGATGGACGCGGCCAGGACCCCCGAAGCCCTGCGTGCAGATCCGCAGGTCGCGGCAAGCGCGACGTTCCTGGGCGAGCAGGGCCGCCTCGGTTACAGCTTCGATCTCGATCATGGCTTCTTCCACGGTGGCACCGTGGCGTATTTCGCACTTCAGGTGGCGACATGGCTCGGCTTCACCGAGTTGTATCTACATGGGGTCGATCTGCGCGACGCCGCGCAGACGCCACGCTTCTACGAGACGCTGCAAACGCGTGCACCGACGCGGTTGGACGTGGAGTTCTCCAGCCTGATCGAACCGTCGTTCCGCCACGCGGCGGCGGTCTTGCGCGCACGCGGTGTGCGCGTCGAGAACCTGTCGTACGCGAGCGCGCTGGGGGAGGACATCTTCGCCAAGGTCGACTGGCGCGCGCTGCGTCGCCGAAACCTGAGTCTGGTCGTGCCGGACGCCGGCGGCGAAAGCGCCGGTCTTGGCACCCTGCCGACGTGGCGTTCGACCGGCACGCACGGGCGGCCGTAACGTCTGCCACGCGCGGCACCCACGCCAGACGACGCGCGAAAGTCCTTGCCGAGAGGGCCTCCGCACGGTGGTCTACCTGCTACAATCGCACTCCGGGTTTTCCTGAAGCACGAGCGATTATGGGGTTTGGCTGGTTCGGACTGTCGACGTTTTGGTTGCTGGCGTTGTGCTGGCCTGGCGTGCGGGGTCTGCTTGGCGGTGAGATACGAATCTTCGGCCCCGGCACGCTGCGCATGCTGCTCGGTATACCGCTCGCGATCGGATCGAGTGCCACGCTCGCCGCGCTGACGGGCGGGGAGGGCAACACCGCGGGTGGCAGCGTCGGCGAATCCCTGTCTCACGGCTTGCACGTCGCGTTGGGCGGTACGCTCGCGATGGGCGTGGCGAGCTTCGTCCTGCTCTTTTCCCTTCCGCTGGTCTTCGGCACCACTTGGTGGGGCATGTTCGCGCGCGGCAAATCGTCCGACGACGATACCGAGGCGCCCGCCTACGAATCGCGTTTCGATGGCGCCGCCCGCGAGCCGGCGCGGGGTCTCTCGCACATGTCGTTCGACACGAGTGAGCGTGGTGAGCGATTTACGCCCACGCTCGGACAAGGACATCACGACGTCGGCCGCCTGAGGGAAGACCCACTGCCGCGCCGCCGTGGTCTGGCGGCACAGCCGCGCTGGAAGTTGTCCGACGAGGAGCGCGCGCGGCTCGACGCCATGCGACCGCCGCCGTTGAGGGTACCGGGTGCGCCGCGCACCGAGCCGTCGTTTGCGAATGGCGCGCGACTTCGTCCGACAGGCAAGGGCGCCACGGTGGGACGTGCAGGGACCGCCGTGGCTGCCACCGTCGCCTCCGCAGCGACCACGCGGGCGAGCGGGGCTTCCGTATCCGCGGCTTCGGTGAGGACCGCGACATCCGTTGTGTCGACCGCTCCCTCTAGTGTTGCTGCGCCGCTCACGGCAACCAAGGCAGGCATGCCCGCGAAGCCGCCTACGCCCGCCGATCCCCTGAATTTGACGTCGATTTCTGGGGCGACGGGATATCGCCGCCCCGTGGGCGTCGCGCCCGCCCATCTGCGCGGCACGATCGTGCATAGCCCGTTCCGCAAGCCGCAGCTCGGGCTTGAAGAAATGCCGCCACGGGGGGCGCCGCCTGTCGCGTCGTCCCCGGCGGATGCCGGGACGCCGGTGATCGCCGACACGTCGGCCAACGTTGCGGCGTCGGGCGCTGTCGCGCGTCACCCGGCGGCGCCTGCGATGCGGGGGGCCGCGTCCTGGTCCGCGACCGACGCTGCCTCACCGCTTTGCGCGCCCGTCTCCGCATTTTCGCCCGTCGATTTGTCGGCGAAGGACGTCCAGGCGCTCGCCGTCGAAGCCTTGCCGCTCGAGCCGACCCCGGAGGTGCTGGCCCAGCAAGCGGCCGCGCGTGCCGCCGAACAGGCGCGCGTGCAGGCATTGGCCGTGCTGCGCGACGAGACACAAGCGTTGCTTCGCGACTTACGTCAATGGTCAGCATCCGACATGGTGCAGGCCGGCGATGCACCCGCGATGGCATCGGTTTATCCGGTGACCGCTGTCGATCGCCCGGAAAGCGTCGCGATAGGCGAGGAACCCTTGAGCACGGAAGCGACGAACGCTATCGAATCCGTCGCCATTGACGCTGCATCCTTAGACCTACCCGACACGCCGGAGGCCGAAGCGTCCGCATCGAAGCCGCATTACGTCTTGCGCGCCGACGGTACGTGGGCGCGTGCCGATGAGCCGCCCCATCCCACCCATCCGGCCTACGCTCCGCAGACGCACGACGATGCCGTCGCGTCATTGCCGCCAACCTTGCCGCCGCCTGCGGCCGCCGTGCCTGCGATTCCGGCGGTCGCCGCATCGGTGCCGATCGGCATGGCGACGACGGCTGAGTCGCGCGCCGCCAGCTTCTCGGGGAACACCCCCTACGAACTTGCGCCGCCGCGCGTCGTCATCGATTACGACTTGCCGCCGCTCGACCTGCTGTCGCCCGTGACGTCGCAGGATGTCGCCAATGTCGTCTCCGACGAAGCGCTCGCGGCCGTGAGCCAGTTGATCGAGCAACGTCTGGCCGAATTCAAGGTGCCCGTCACGGTGGTCGGCGCGTCGGCCGGCCCGGTCATCACGCGTTTCGAAGTCGAACCGGCGGTGGGGGTGCGCGGGGCGCAGGTCGTCGGACTCGTGAGGGATCTGGCGCGAGCGCTGGGCGTGACGTCGATCCGCGTGGTCGAGACGATTCCCGGCAAGACCTGCATGGGACTGGAACTGCCCAACGCGCAGCGGCAAATGATTCGGCTGTCCGAAATCCTGACCGCCCCCGTATTCGACGCCCATCGCTCGCACCTTGCGCTCGCCATGGGCAAGGACATCACGGGTGAGCCTGTCGTGGCCGATCTGGCGCGTGCGCCGCACCTGCTGGTGGCGGGCACGACCGGCTCGGGCAAGTCGGTGGCCGTCAACGCGATGATCCTGTCGTTGCTCTACAAGGCAACCCCGGACGACGTGCGCCTCATCATGATCGATCCGAAGATGTTGGAGCTATCCGTCTACGGCGGCATTCCGCACTTGCTCGCCCCGGTCGTGACCGACATGAAGCAGGCGGCGCATGCCCTGAACTGGTGCGTGGGCGAGATGGAAAAGCGTTACCGGCTGATGTCCGCGCTCGGCGTGCGCAATCTGGCCGGATACAACGAGAAGATCGATGCCGCGCGCGCGGCGGGCGACAAGGTGCGCAACCCGTTTTCGCTCACCCCCGACGCGCCGGAGCCGCTGGACCGTCTGCCGTTCATCGTCGTGGTCATCGACGAGTTGGCGGATCTCATGATGGTGGCGGGCAAGAAGATCGAAGAACTGATCGCGCGGCTTGCGCAGAAAGCGCGCGCGGCGGGTATTCACCTGATTCTCGCGACCCAGCGACCTTCGGTCGACGTGATTACCGGCCTCATCAAGGCGAACATTCCGACGCGGGTGGCTTTTCAGGTGTCGTCTAAGATCGATTCGCGCACGATTCTCGACCAAATGGGCGCGGAATCGTTGCTGGGGCAGGGCGACATGCTGTTCCTGCCGCCGGGCACGGGGTATCCGCAACGCGTTCACGGGGCGTTCGTTGCCGACGACGAGGTGCATCGCGTCGTCCAGCACTGGCAGCAATATGGCGAGCCGGACTACGACGAAGCGATCCTCGCGGGCGACCCGAGCGAGGCCGCTTCCACCGATCTGTTTGGCGAGTCGTCGGGCGATGCCGAGGCCGATCCGCTCTACGACGACGCGGCGGCATTCGTGCTGAATTCCCGTCGTGCCTCGATCTCCGCGGTGCAGCGGCAATTGCGCATCGGCTACAACCGCGCCGCCCGTCTCATCGAGCAGATGGAGGCGGCCGGCCTCGTCAGTCCGATGGGGCGAAACGGCGCGCGCGAAGTGATTGCACCGGGCGACTAATCGCCATCGCTTACACCTGCCTTACGACCCGCCCCCCGAGTCGAACTCTTTGGCACTCCGTGCCGATCTCAAGACACGCGCCACCCGTGGCGCGTGCCGTCAAACCCCTTGGAAACCCGCGCCAATTGGCGATAGCAGCGCGTATACCCTCGCGAGCGTAGGGGTATTCCCGCCTTTGCGGGTAAAACTCAGCGAACACATAATCGGCGCGCTAGCTTGGTCGTTCAAGGCGTGCGGTACGGTATCGCCCCGACACGAATTACAACATCGGGGGGATGCGGCGGGGGGAATTCGACTCGCGCGTCGCGCATTCTACGGCAGGGCCTGCGACATCAGGAAATCGCAGCAGAAAAGCGTCATATCGAAACGCATCGCACCGAAGGAGACCCTTATGCAATTCCGATTCAAGGTCATGGCTGGCGCCGTGGCATTTGCCCTGTCCGCCTCGATGGCTGTGGCGGCCGATCCGATCAAGATTGGCGTATCCGGCCCGTTCACCGGCGGCTCGTCGTCGATGGGCGTTTCCATGCGCGACGGCGTGCGTCTCGCCGCATCGGAAATCAACAAGTCGGGTGGCGTGCTGGGCCGCCAGATCGTGCTGGTCGAGCGCGACGAAGAAGCGAAGAACGAGCGCGGCGTGCAGGTCGCGCAGGAACTGATCAACAAGGAAAAGGTGGTCGCGACCGTCGGCTTCATCAATACGGGCGTGGCGCTCGCCTCCCAGCGTTTCTATCAAGACGCCAAGATTCCGGTGTTCAACAACGTGGCGACCGGCACGGTCATCACCCAGCAATTCAAACCGCCTCAGTACGCCGATAACTACGTCTTCCGCAACTCGGCCAAGGACAGCATTCAGGCGCCGATGATCGTGGAAGAGGCGATTACGCGCCGTGGCTTCAAGAAGCCGGCGATTCTCGCCGACTCGACCAACTACGGCCAGCTCGGACGCGAAGATCTGGAAAAGGCGCTCGCCGCCAAGGGCATCAAGCCGGTGGCTGAAGAGAAGTTCAACATCAAGGACGTCGATATGACGGCCCAGTTGCTCAAGGCCAAGCAGGCCGGCGCTGACGTCATCCTCACATACGGTATCGGCCCGGAACTGGCGCAGATCGCCAACGGCATGGCCAAGCTCGGCTGGAAGCTGCCGCTGGTCGGCAGCTGGACGCTCGCGATGTCGAACTACATCGACAACTCGGGCGCGAACGGCGAAGGTGCCCGTATGCCGCAAACGTTCATCCAGGAGCCCAACACGCCCAAGCGCAAGGCCTTCATCGACGCGTATCTGGCCATGTTCAAGCCGAAGAACAACCGCATCGACTCGGCGGTGTCGGCGGCGCAGGGCTACGACTCGGTCTACCTGCTGGCCGCGGCCATCAAGCAGGCCGGCAGCACCGACGGCCCGAAGGTACGTGCCGCGCTCGAAGACCTGAAGGCGCCGGTCGACGGCGTGGTCACGACCTACGATCACCCATTCACGCATGATGATCACGACGCCATCACTGCCAATATTCCGGTGATGGGCGAAGTGAAGGGCGGCCGTGTCGTGTATGCCTACGACAGCGATCTGAAGGCGGGCAGCAAGGTCCGCGAGAAGGCCGCGAAGTAATTCGCCCTCTCACTCCCTGGCATTTCGGTTGCGCTTTGCAGCCATGACGGATAAACAGCGGCGCGCGCTGCTTGTGATCCGGACCCCTGGCAACGGGGTGTCCGGAGGCAGCGCGCGCGCCGTCTGTTCACCCGCGCCACGCACCGGCACTCGGGACCGGCGCGCGGCACACGTCTCGAATACCTCCCGTGCATCGCTCGTAGGCTCGCACTCGCGAGAGAGGACCGCATGACCATCCTGATTCAACTCATCTACAGCGGTATCGCGCTGGGGATGATCTACGCCGTGATCGCCTTCGGTTACCAACTGACGTTCGCGACGTCCGGCACGCTGAACTTCGGCCAGGGCGAATCGCTGATGCTCGGCGCACTGGTCGGCCTGACACTGGTCGATACCCTGGGTCTGAATTACTGGCTGATGATCCCCATCGTCTGCCTGTTCGGTCTCGTGCAAGGGGCGCTGGTCGAGCGCATCGGCGTGAAGCCTGCCTTGCGGATCAAGTCGGAGTTCGGCTGGATCATGTCGACGATCGCATTGGGCATCATCTTTCGTAACGTCGCGGAAAACGTTTGGGGACGCGACGATCTCAAGTTCCCTTCGCCGCTGCCCGAGTCGCCCATCCACCTGTTCGGCGCAAACGTGCTGCCGATGGAGCTGCTCGTCGTGGTCGGCGCGCTGCTCATGATGGCGGCCGTCGAGTTCTTCAATCGACGCTCGATTTACGGCAAGGCGGTGGTGGCTACGTCCAACGACCGCGACGCCGCCGGACTCATGGGCATCAACACCAGTCTGGTCATCACCTTCTCGTATGCGCTGTCGTCCATGGCGGCCGCGTTTGCGGGCGTGCTCGTCGCCCCGCTGACGCTCACCGGCGCCACGATGGGGGCGGTGCTAGGGCTCAAGGCCTTCGCCGTGGCGATCATCGGCGGGCTGTCGAGCGGGATGGGCATGCTCGTGGGTGGCCTGATTCTCGGCATCGCCGAGACGACGACCGCATTCTACATTTCGACCGGCTACAAAGACGTGCCGGGTCTCGTACTGCTGCTGCTCGTGCTGGCCGTGAAGCCGGCGGGCCTGTTCGGCAAGACCGCCATCAAGAAGGTGTAACCATGACCGCCCAGACCTCCACCGCACGCGGGGCCCGCGATCTCGGCGGCCTGCGCGTGACCACGAAGCTGGCTGCTATCGTGGGCATCGTTGCGCTGTTCGGTTTTCCGATGGCCATCGGCAATCCTTACTACATCCACATGATCGAGACGATCATGATCTACGCGATCCTGCTGTTCGGGCTGGATATCGTCGTGGGTTACACCGGGCAGGTGTCGCTGGGCCATGCGGGCCTGTTCGGCATCGGCGCCTACGTGGCGGGGGTGTTCTTCACCAAGCTCGGACTCACGCTCTGGCTGGCGCTTCCGGCCGCCGTCCTGATTACGGCCGCGTTCGGCGCCGTGCTCGCCTTGCCCGCACTGCGGGTCATCGGCCCGTATCTGGCGATGGTGACGCTCGCGTTCGGCACCATCATCCAGATTCTCATCAACGAGATGGATTTCCTGACCGACGGGCCAATGGGCATCACGCTCACGAAGCCACTCGTCGGGGGGCATCCGATCAATGAGACCGAGTACTACTGGCTGGTGGCCGCGTTGCTGCTGGCAAGCATGCTTGTGGCGCACCGGATTCTCAAGTCGCATCTTGGGCGCGCCTTCGAGGCGTTGCGGGATTCACCGGTGGCGTCGGACTGCATGGGCGTGTCGGTGTATCGCTACAAGGTGTATGCGTTCGTGATCAGCGCCGGTTTCGCCGGCCTGGCGGGCAGCCTGTACGCCTACTCGGAGCAGTACATCTCGCCGAATACGTATAACTTCGAGCTGACGATCCTGTTCCTGCTCGCCGTCATCATGGGTGGGCGCAAGACGCGCAGCGGCGCGTTGTTAGGCGCGGCGATCGTCGTCTTGCTGCCGCAATTGCTCGACGACATCGGCACCTTCCGGATCGTCGCGACGGTCATCGCCGCGGTGACCACCGTCGTGGCGGTGACCGCCATCGCCCGCGGGCGCACCTCGCTCGCCAAGGCGGCGGTGCCGATCGTCGGGACGGCGGCCCTGGCCGGCGTAACCTGGTGGCGCGACAGCATCACCGACTGGCGCCTGACGATCTTCGGGCTGATGATTCTGTTTGTCGTGTACTACCTGCCGGACGGCATCATCGGCTTCGTGCGCTCGCGCATTCTGCATCGCCGTCGCACGTTGACCGTCTCGGCCGCGCAGATCGACGAGTCGGTCGATGGCGAGCGCGACCCGATCCTGACAGCGGCGGCGAGCGGTCCCGACGATCTGCTCAACGTGCGCCAGTTGCTCATGCAGTTCGACGGCCTGAAAGCGCTCAATCAAGTGGATCTGAGTGTGAAGCGCGGCACGATTCACGGATTGATCGGCCCGAACGGCTCGGGCAAGAGCACGATGATGAACGTGCTCACGGGCATCTACGTGCCGACGGCGGGCAGCATCGAGTTCGCGGGTCAGTCGCTTGCGGGGCGTTCGTCGTCGGATATTGCGCTCTCGGGCGTGGCCCGTACATTCCAGAACGTGCAGTTGTTCGGCGAAATGACGGCGCTGGAAAACGTGCTCGTCGGCTTGCATCACACGTTCGGCGCGACGCTGATCGATGTATCGCTGCGTCTGCCGCGTTACAAGCGTGAGGAAGGGGCGGCACGGGCGCGGGCGATGCGACTGCTCGACTTCGTGGGGCTGGCGTCGCTCGCCGACGAGGAGGCGCGCAACCTGCCGTACGGCAAGCAGCGTCTGCTCGAAATCGCGCGCGCACTGGCACTCGATCCGCGTCTGCTGTTGCTTGACGAGCCGGCCGCCGGTCTGACGGCCCCCGACATTCGTGAATTGCTCACGATCATTCGCAAGATTCGCGACCACGGTATTACGGTCATCCTGATCGAGCACCACATGGACGTGGTGATGAGCACGTGCCAGACGGTCTCCGTGCTCGACTTCGGACAGAAGATCGCCGAGGGCCTGCCGGCGCAGATCCAGGCCGATCCGAAGGTGATCGAAGCGTATCTGGGCGGCGCATCGACGGCGCACTGACGACATTCGCGCATGCGGCGCACGGCGGGGACAATGCCCTGCGCCGCAGCCACGACGGACAAACGGAACCACTATGCTTTCCATTCGTAATCTGCAAGCCGGCTACGGCAAGGTGCAGGTGCTGCACGGCATCGACATCAATGTGCCGAGCGGCCAGGTCGTCACACTTATCGGATCGAACGGCGCGGGCAAGACGACGACCATGCGTGCCGTGTCCGGCATGATCAAGCCGACGGCAGGCGAGATCACGCTGGGCGACAAGCGTATCGACGGACTCGACTCGCATCGCATCGCCAAGCTTGGCCTGGCGCACTCCCCCGAAGGCCGACGCGTGTTTTCGACCATGTCGGTGATGGACAACCTGCGCCTGGGTGCCTTTCCGCGTCTGACGGGTAGCCGCCCGCGCGGCGATGTCGCGGCCGATCTTGAGCGTGCGATGGATCTGTTCCCGCGACTCAAAGAGCGGCGCAATCAGTTGTCCGGCACCCTGTCGGGCGGCGAGCAGCAAATGCTCGCCATGGCCCGTGCGGTGATGCTGCGCCCCGACATCGTGCTGCTCGACGAGCCGTCGATGGGGCTGGCGCCGATCCTGGTCGACGAAGTCTTCCGCATCATCAGCAACCTGAAGTCGGAGGGCGTGACGATGCTGCTCGTAGAGCAGTTCGCGGCGGCCGCGCTGGCGGTGGCCGACTATGGCTACGTGCTGGAGAACGGCCAGATTTCCGTGCACGGCCCGGCGGAAAACCTGCGCAACGACGACAAGGTGCGCGCCGCCTACCTGGGCGGCAGTCACTGACCTTTGCCGACGTACCTCGCTCAGTACGCGGCGGAAAGCTCGCGTAGCGTGCTGAACGTTTCGCGCAGTTCGGCCGTTAGCGTGGCCACGAGGTCGGCGGCGGGCATGGCGCGAGCCAGCGGCGCCGCCTGACCGGCCCACTGGGCCGCGTAATCGCTGTTGCCCTTGGCTTTGGCGGCCGCGTTGATCGCCTTGCCTGCGTCATACGTCACCGGATAGGCCGGCAGGTCGGGGCGCTCGGCTGCTTGCTCCAGCGCATAGAGGCGGTTCACGAAGCCGCGCGCCGGACGCCCGGAGATCGCACGAATCAAGGCGGTTCGCGGCGCAGCGTTGCCGGTCAGGCGCTCGCGGTAGGCCGCATCGGCCGACGATTCGGGGCAAGCGACAAAGGCGGTCCCGAGTTGAGCGGCCTGTGCACCCAGCGCGAGGACCGCTGCGATGCCCGCGCCGTCCATGATGCCGCCGGCGGCAATCACCGGCACCGACGTGTGCGTTACGATCAGCCGCACCAGCGCCAGCGTGCCCAGTTGCTCGTCATCGGTCGGCACGCGGTCGCCAAGATCTTCGAAGCGGCCACGGTGACCGCCTGCCTCATATCCCTGTGCAACGATAACGTCGACCCCCGCGGCCTCGATCGCTTTGGCTTCCGCCAGGTTCGTCGCCGAGGCGAACAGCATCATGCCCGCCGCGTGCAGCGCATCGATCTTCTCCTGCGACGGCAGCCCGAAATGGAAGCTGACGACGGCCGGGCGTTCTTCCAGAAGCATGGCGAACATGGCCTCGTCGGCCGCAAAGGTTTTGTAGATCTCGCTGAGCGTGGTCGGCGGCGCGGCGTCGAAACGCGCGAACTCCGGGGCGAGATAGGCCAACCAGGCGGCGTCGCGCGACGCGTCGAGCTTGGCGGGCGCGTGGCAGAACACGTTGACGTTGAACGGCTTGCGGGTCAGCGCGCGCGTATCGTGAATTGCCTTGCGCGCGGCGTCGGCATTCATCGCGGCAACTCCGATCGAGCCGAGCGCGCCCGCGTTGGAGACGGCCGCCGCGAGGGTGGGCGTGGACGTGCCGGCCATCGGGGCCTGAACGATCGGCGTCGACAGGCCGAGTCGTTCGACGAGCGCGCGATTGCGGGATTGCGAGGCAGTGGAGCTTGACATGACGATCTGCACCTTTGAGTGTTCGGTAGGGGGAACCGGACCCGTCGCAGCAGGGGGTCGATTCACTATGGCATACGCCCGGTGCGACAAAAGATATCATTAAAATGCATCTTTATGTCGGCTGCCCTCGACATCGGCACGGGCATCGGCTCGCGATAACGGGGTCACGCTTTGGGGTCGGTACGCTCGCCGGCACCTTCGTGACGCTTGCCCCCCTCGTCGGTCCCCATCAGATCGGCGGCGCGTGAGCGCTGCATATCGGCCCGTCGGAAGTAGCCGATGACGGTCGCCACGCTCGTATGTCCCGTCATCGACATCGTTTCGGCCAGCGGCACCTGCTGAAGCGCGGCCTCAGTGACGAAGCCGGCGCGCAGCGAGTGGGCGGAGAAGTCGCCCTCGAGACCGGCGAGTGCGCATCGCTCGCGCACGATGTCGCGCACGGCGGCCTCGGAGAGCGGTTCGCCCACATGTCCGCCGCGTCGAACGCGCCGAAAGATCGCCCCTTCCGTGATGTCCGCCGCCGTCAGCCAATCCGTGAGCGCCACGGCCGCCGCACCCGTGACCGGTTTTTCGTTCTCGGGGAGGTCTGCGCCCTGCTGATTCGTCTTCGACCAAGTGAGCGTGTAGACGTAATGGTCTGGCCCGCTGCGCCGCACGTTCTCGCACGTCGCCCGCACGACTTCTGAGCGCCTGCGGCCGCCGCTTGCCCAAGCAAACAGCAAGAGCGCGCGATCGCGCTTGCCGCGCAGGGTGTCGTCGCAGGTCGCGAGTAGCGCGCGCAAACGCTCGCGCGTCAGCGCCTCTTTTTTTGCCGTGCGAACGCCACGCTTTGCATAGGCGCGACGTGTCTTTGCCAGCAGTTCGCGTACCGCCGGTTCCGCGCACGGGTTCGGCAAGTGGCGCGACGTATGCAGCTTGGCGATGACGCTCAACCGGTGGAGCAGTGTCGCGAGCGCCGGTGGCCCCGGACGCGCCTTGAGTCCCTGCGCAACGAGCGCGGCGTCGAGGGTGTCCGGCATCTCGGTTCTGAGACCGTGCTTGCCTTGATGCAGCGCATGGTCGACCACGAACTGCACGATCACGGCGGCCGGCAGCGGCGCGACGAGCGCCTGCCCATACCGCAGCCGGTACCAGCCCATCCAGTAGCGCATGGCCGATTGATAGCTCTGACGCGTGTTCTGCGAGTCGCCTTCCCGGGCGAGGGCTTGTGCCGCGTCGAGCGCGTCGTCATGGAGCGCCGCCGGATTTCGCGGTGGGGGCAGTCCGAGGGCCGACGCGCCTCCCGTCGCTGCGCTGTGCACCGATTCGACTGGCCACGGGCTCCCGGATGTCATTTTTTTGCCTGACATATGATTTAATATGTAATATGTACGAAATATAATCTAATCGACAAATAGCTAGCGATAATCTTCCATTATCGCGGGTTATTTGGCAATGCCCTCGATATTCAGGAGCTCTACGCGATGACTACGCCTCAAACGCTGACGTCCGCCATGTCCATGCCGTTGCCGCGGCAAGGCGGGCGAGGTATTTCGGAGCACGACGTCTGGACGGCGGCCGATACGTTGTTGATGGCGGGGCAGCGTCCGACCATCGAGCGAATTCGTCAGCATTTGGGGCGCGGCTCGCCCAATACCGTGAGCCCTTATCTGGATGCGTGGTTCGCCGGGCTGGGTGCGCGCTTGCCGGGCGCGACGGCCGCCGCGCCCGGGTTGCCGGAGGGGGTGACGATGCCGGAATCGGTGGCGCGTGCCGCGCTCGATCTGTGGGCGTTGGCGCTAAAGGAGGGGCGTGCCGCACTGGCGGAAGACGAAGCGGCGCGGCGCGCGGTGCTGGACGCGCGCGAAGCCGAGCTGGCAGCGGATCGCGAGGCGCTGGAACAGGCGCGGGCCGTGCTCCACGAGCGCATTGCCGCTGCCGAGACGGCGGCGGCGGATGCGCGCCAGGCGAGGGAGGAAGCACAGGCGCAGGCACGACGCGCCGAGGCCTTGCTGATCGAGGCACAGGCAGATGCGGTGGCGTCGCGGCAGGCGCTTGCCGTGGCGCGCGAGCGCACACAGGCGCTTCAGGAAGCCCATGCATCGCAGCACATTCATTGGGACGCCGAGCGCACTAGGCTGGGTGAGCGTGCCGAAGCAAATGAACGCCGCTTGATGCTTGAACTGGACGCCGCGCGCGAATCGATCAAGGCGCTACAGCAGGAGCGCAAGCAGGTGCAGCGTCAGTTGCAGGATGCCGAAACTGGGCTTGCGGCGATGACCGAGGCGCAGCACGAGATGCGGGCCGCGAAGGCGTTGCAGGATGCAGTCGTGGCGAGGCTGCGCGAGCAGGTCAGTACGCAGGAGGCGCTGACGGCGACGTACCAGTCGATGCTGGCGGCGCCGATGGTGTCGTCGCCCGGGCGCGGCAACGTGTCGGGAAAAAAGCGTCGCGTGAGCCATGTGGCCGTGCCGGCAACGTCGGTGTTGCGTCGCGCGCGCCGGCCATGACGGGGTAGTGCAGCGCGTCTGAGATTTGTCGGGATTGGCGAGCCGTCGGTCAACAAGTCAGTCGTCCAGGCATGCGCGCAACGTTTGCGCCAGTCGAGCGGCTTCCCCGGCATCGGCGACGTTTGCGAAACCAATCACGAGGCCACGCGGCGTGTGCGGCGTATGTCCGTTCGAATACCAGATGGAGAGGGGCAACACGGCAAGCCCCGCCAGGCGGGCCCGGGCGGCAACGGCAACGTCGTCGACGGGGCCGTGCGGGCCTTCGACGAATTTCACCGCGAACTGGACGCCACCGAGCGGCAATTCGAGGCTCAGCCGCTTGCCGAACGCCTGCCCTAGCGCTTGCATGATCAAAACGCGGCGCTGCCCGTACAACGTGCGCATTCGCTTCACATGTCGCGCAAAATGGCCTTGCGCCATGAAATCTGCCACGGCCGCCTGCAATAGCGCTGGAGAGCCGGTGTTCATGCTGCATGCCACCCGCGCGACGCGCTCCACGGCACGCTCCGGCACCACCGCGTAAGCGAGCCGCAGGCCGGGGAACATCAGCTTGCTGAGCGTGCCGCAATAGATCACGCGATCGTGCCGATCGAGGCTCTTCAGCGCCGGCAAGGGCCTGCCCGAATATCGGAACTCACTGTCGTAATCGTCCTCGATGATCCAGCGAGACGCTTTCTCGGCCCAATTCAGCAGTGCCAGACGTCTTGCGAGCGACAACGTATGACCCAGCGGGCTCTGGTGCGATGGCGTGACCAGGGCGAAGCGCGCTTCCGGGTCCAGTTGTATGCCGCGCGCGACATCGATCCCCTCATCGTCGACCGGCACGGGGACGAACTGCATCCCGGACTCGGACAAGAAATTGCGCGCGAGCAGATAGCCGGGATCCTCGAACCACACGCGATCGTTGGGCTTCGCGAGACTGCGCAGCACGAGTTCAAGCGTCGCGCGGTAGCCACCGGTCACGAACACCTGCTCGGGCAGACACGTGACACCCCGCGATAAGCCAAGATAAGTGGCAATGCGCTCCCGAAGCGGCCGGTAGCCCATCGGATCCGGACAGGAGAGCATGGCGCGATCGCCGCTGCGCACACGAAGCGAAACCAGTCGACTCCATATCTTGCGGGGAAACGCGTCGAGCGCCGGTTGCCCGGGCTGCAACGGTCGTGGCTCGCCGCTCATCGCGACAGTGATGGCCACTGGGTGCGGTGCCGGCTGACTCGGTGACGCCGAGGAGGATTTCTTCTGCCCGGCGCATTCTGCGTCCGTTCGTGCCGTGTGCGGGGCGCCTTGGGGTTCGGGGCCACCTGTTCCGTAAGTCGAATGCCCGATTGACGGCGCCAGCGATGGGGAAACAAACGTGCCGGCAGCGCCGCGCATCTGCAGGTAACCCTCATCGACAAGGATCGTGTAGGCCAATTCGACGGTGCCGCGAGCGGTGCTCAATTGCGCGCAGAGGCTGCGAAGTGCCGGCACGCGGTCTCCAGGACGCAGATGCCCCGCTGCAATCGCCGTCCTGAAACGCTCGCAAATCTGCAGATAGATCGGCTGCGATCGCTCGCGATCTATCTGGATGTCCAGGGAGGGCGTTCGTGCGGGCATGAGAGTCTCGTGGATGAGGGCGGGCCAGGTCCATTTGGACTAGTCATATCGATGATTTTTGGCCCTTATTGTTACGACATGATTGTTACATACTGCCCTTAGGCAATGCCATGGCGAGGACCCTTCCACGCGATGCCACGCTCATTGCGCGTCTCGCGCGTTCAGTTACCCCTTTGGAGAATCTGCCATGAAGATCGTGGTAATCGGTGGTTCGGGCCTGATCGGCTCACGTCTTGTCACCCTGCTCAGCCAGGCAGGCCATCAGGCGCTCGCCGCGTCCCCGCGTACCGGCGTCAACTCCGTGACCGGCGAAGGTCTGGATGCAGCGCTCGTCGGCGCGGACGTCGTCGTCGATGTCACGAACGCACCGTCATGGGAGCCTCAGGCGGTGCTGGACTTCTTCCGTACCTCGGCTCGCAATCTCGGCAAGGCTGAGGTCGCTGCGGGTGTGCGCCATCATGTCGCGTTGTCGATCGTCGGTACCGAGCGCATGCCGGAGAACGCGTATTTCACGGCCAAGGTCGCGCAGGAGGCGGCGATCGAAGCCGCCGGCGTGCCGTACACGATTGTGCGCGCCACGCAGTTCATGGAGTTCATCGGCGGCATCGCGGATTTCAGCACGGATGGCGACAGTGTGCGCGTCGGCGACGGGCTGTTCCAGCCGATCGCTGTGGACGACATCGTCGAGATCCTCTCACAGGTCGCGCTCGCGGCGCCGCGCAACGCCACGATGGACATTGCCGGCCCGGACCGTGCGTCGCTGGCGCAGATCATTGCGCGCTATCTGAGCGCGAAGGGCGACGCGCGCCCGGTGGTGACGGATCGCAACGCGCGGTACTACGGCGGCATCGTCGAGGAACTGTCGCTAGTTCCGCTCGGCGACGCGACGATCGGCCGTATCGGTCTCGACCAGTGGCTCGCCCAAACGCGCGAAGGCTGATTTTTTGGGCCGACGAAGGCCCCCCGATGGAGTGAAGTCATGAAACGAATGGTTTTGTTCGGCGCAACGCTGATGTGTCTGTGCCTGATGGGAGTGCGCCCGGTCACGGCCGCGCCCGAGGCGCACGTGGTGTCGCTGCGTTCGACGCCGTTGCCGGAGTACCCGGGCAAGGAAGCCCAGATGATCGTTGTGGAGTATCCGCCGGGCGCAGTCGACCCCGTGCACCGTCACGACGCGCAAGCGTTTGTGTATGTGCTCGAGGGAAGCATTGTCATGGGCGTCAAGGGGGGCAAAACGGTGACGCTGAAGGCGGGGGATACGTTCCACGAAGGCCCCAACGACATTCATACCGTAGGGCGTAATGCGAGTGCCACGCGGCCTGCCAAGTTTGTCGTGTTCCTGATCAAGAAGCAGGGCGCGCCGATCCTGACCCCGGTGAAGTAACACGGTCGTTCCCGCCGGTGCCGGCAACCCCGGCGCCACTCCTGCGGGGCGCTTCGGCGCCCCCGAACGGGCGAGCGTGGATGCCCGCTGCTCAGGCCATCGCCGCCGCACCGGGGGCGCCCGGCAGCGCCGATAAGATCCGGGCGAAGGCGTCGCCCGTGACGGGTTTGCCGAGCAGGAAGCCTTGCAGTTCGTCGCAATCGAGGGTCTTGAGCGCCTCGCGCTGCGACGGCGTCTCGACCCCTTCGGCCACCACGTCCATATCGAGCGAATGCGCCAGCGCAATGATCGCGGAGACCACGGCGCTGCCCTCGCGGCCGCAGGTGTCCAGCCCGCTCGTGAAGAAGCGGTCCATCTTCAATTGCTTGACGCGGAAGCGCTGCAAGTACGCCAGGCTCGAATAGCCCGTGCCGAAGTCGTCGATGGCCACTTCAAAACCCTGCTCGTGGAAGGCGCGGATCACGTCGATCGTGTGCTGGGCGTCGAACATGGCCACCGTCTCGGTGATTTCGAACATGAGCCGGTCGGCGGCGATGCCCGCCTCGCGCACGATCTCCACGATGTTTTCCACGAGTTGCGACTGGGCCATCTGGCGCGGCGAGAGGTTGATCGCGACCTTGACGGGCGGCAGACCCGCGGCGTCCCATTCCTTGATCTGTCGGCAGGTGGCTCGCACGACCCAATAGCCGATCGGCACGATCTGGCCGGTGCGCTCGGCGACGGGGATGAAGTCGGCCGGTTGCAGTTCGCCGAAGGTGGGGTGCGACAACCGCAGCAATGCCTCGGCACCCGCCAGCGCCTCGGTGTCGCCCCGGTACTTCGGCTGGAAGTGAAGCGAAAAATACTGCTCGTGTTCCGCGTCGTGGAGCGCCTGCTGGATCTCCCACGTGCGTTGCGCGGCGGCATTCATGCGAGGCTCGAAGTAGCGGAAGATGCCGCGGCCTGCGCGCTTGGCTTCGTACATGGCCGTGTCGGCGTGCTTGAGCAGGGTGTCGATGGTATCGCCATCGTCCGGGAACACGGCGATGCCGATGCTGGGCATGACGTGCAGCGATTGGTTGCCCACGCGCAGTCCGTCGCGCATATCGTCGAGCAGGCGTTGCGCCACGCGCCCCGCGACCGCGGGCGACGACAGGGAGCCCAGCAGTACCACGAACTCGTCGCCGCCCAGTCGGGCGACCACGTCGTCGCCATTGACGTTTTTGCGAAGCCGTTTGGCGAACGCGCGCAATACGTCGTCGCCCACGTTGTGGCCGAGCGAGTCGTTGATGGTCTTGAAGCCGTCCAGATCCATGAACAGCACCGCGAAACGGCGCTCGTCGCGACGCGAGTTCACGAGCATGCGGGCAGCGGCGTCATGCAGCGCGCGACGATTGGGCAGATCGGTCAGCGCATCGTAGGTCGCCATTCTGGCGATCTGCGAGTTCAGTTGCAGTACGGAGTTGGCAAGGAAACTCGTGCGGGCGTCCAGGCGCGAGACGAGCAGGGTGGTGACGAGCATAAGGAAGGTGAACAGGCTGACGGTCGTGACCAGCCACGGGGAGCTCACCCCGCCCGCCGCGCCACAGATGGCGCCCGGCATAAAGTGGGCCGCCGACATGCCGGTGTAGTGCATGGCCGTGATCGCCAGTCCCATGACCCCGGCGGCGCCGATGCGCTTGGCCATGACGTAACGCAGACTGCCGTCGCGCAGCGTGCGCGCGATCCACAGTGCCGCCGTGGCCGCCGCCATCGCGATCAGGATCGAGGCGGCAAAGCGTCCTGGATCGTACTCGATGCTCGGATTCATCTTCATGGCGGCCATGCCGGTGTAGTGCATGGCCGCGATCCCGAGGCCGAGCGTGACACCTGCGATGACCAGCCGTCGCTTGGTGAAGTGCTCGCGGGCGACCTGCCAGAGCGCCGCCCACGAGATGACGACGGCAATGCCGAGCGAGGCCGCCGTAATGATCGGGTCGTATCCGAGCGCGAGCGTAGCGTGCGCACCCAGCGGCGACCCGATCGGTGCGAGCGACAGCGCGAGCATGCCGATGAAGTGCATCGACCAGATACCAATGCCCATCGCGGCCGCGCCGACGGCGAGCCACGCGTGACGCATGCCGCGGTGCGTCAGGAGATAGATGCGACCCGAAAGGTCAAGTGCGGTATAGGACGCGAGCACGGCAACCGCGAGCGATAGTGCAACGAGCCAACCACTGTACGAACTGGACATATGAGAACCGACCGAAAAGTCCTGCTTAACTGGTTATCGGCAAGGGCGGCCGATAGTTGAGGGTCCTGTCGGAATTTTTCCGACATCACGCTGCCGATTCGGTCCGATAGCGTTGGAGGCGCGAAGGAATTCCCTGATGTCGGTGGCACGTTGTGCCGAGACTCGACACTGCCGACGTCATAGTGAATAATCCGCCCATACCTCGCCTTGGCCGGTGGCGTCGTGCGCGACACGCCTCGGCGATCGCTCGTCAGGAACACGAAATCTCGGACGTGACGTCGTACGACGTCTGAGGGGCAAAGTAAGGAAGCCCCCAATTTTGCCTGAGTTTCGCGGGAATTCCTCGCGTTGTGTTAATCCGGGTGGTCAATTTCCCCGCCCGCGCCTTGAAATGCGCATTCGTATGGGGAGATTGCATATGCCCGTCGATTCCGTGGTGCCGTTCGAAGCCCGCATCGCGGCCGGGCGCAAGCTGCGCGACACCACACCGCGTGGTAGCCACGCGCATGTCGGCAACGTCGACCGAGACATTGTGGAACTGCTGCGCACCAGCAGCGAGGGGCGCGTCGATGCGCTCGTGCCGCTGCGCTACGGACGCATGCTCGCGTCGCCCTTCGCTTTCTATCGGGGCAGCGCCATTGTCCAGGCCCACGATCTGGCGGGAACCCCGCATACCGGTCTCACGCTCCAGATCTGCGGCGATTGCCACCTGGCCAACTTCGGCGGATTTGCCACGCCGGAGCGCACCCTGATCTTCGATCTGAACGATTTCGACGAGACAGCCCTCGGGCCGTGGGAGTGGGATCTGAAGCGTTTATGCGCAAGCCTGGTACTGGCCGCCCGCCAATTCGGCTTCGGCGATACGCTGGGCGTCGAGATGGTGCGCACGGCGGTTCAGACGTACGCGCGTCGCCTGAATGAATACGCACACATGCCGACCATCGCCTTATGGCACGAGCAGGTGACGTTCGAGCGCATGCTCGACCTTGCCGAAAGCGAACGCGTGCGAGAGGGCGTGAAGCGCGGCATTGCGCGCGCCACCGGGCGCACGCATGAAAACGTGCTCCCCAAGTTCGCCCAGCAAGTGGGCGATCATTGGCAGATTCGCGACGCACCGCCGAGCATTTTCCATGTGCACGGCGCCACGACGCTGTTCGGCACGGAAGACGACTGGCTCGGCCTGGGCGAGTGGCGCACGCTGTTCGCCCCCGTCTACAAGAGCTATCTGAACTCGCTCTCGCCCGATCGTGCGCTCATGTTGTCGAGCTACACGCAGGAGGATCTGGCGTTCAAGGTCGTGGGTGTCGGTAGCGTCGGCACCCGGTGTCTGGTGTTGCTGATGATGGATACCCACGAGCAACCGCTCTTCCTGCAGTTCAAGGAGGCGTCGAAGTCGGTCGTCACGCGCTTTTTCAAGGGCGCTTCGTCGAAGCACGACGGGCGTCGCGTCGTGGAGGGGCAGCGACTGATGCAGGCGGCCTCCGACGCCTTTCTGGGCTGGGGCAGCGGCCCGTTCGGGCGCAGCGTGTATGGACGTCAACTGCGCGACATGAAGGTGTCGGCGCAATTCGAGCTGTTCCGCGCCGACGGCTTCCGTGAGTACGCCGGGCTTTGCGGATGGGTACTGGCGCGCGCGCACGCCAAAGCGGGCGGTTGTGCGGCTGAGCTGGTTGGGTATGTGGGCAAAGGCAACCGGCTCGCACAAGCGTTGGTCCATTACGCGACCGATTACGCCGACCAGGTCGAACGCGACTACGAGCTGTTCCGAAAGGCATGTCGTGACGGTCAGCTCGAGGCGCGCACCGATGCCGACATGGCCGCCGATTTCATTGCGTGAGCCGAACGGGGGCGATGCAGGCTTCCCCCAATGCATCGGCGATCGGGCGTGACTAAACTACTATTTACAAGCGCGAATTCACAAGCGCGACACTAGGTACGCTGGACGTCCACCGCCACGCATGCTTGCATGCGGGCGTCCTCCGGAACTGACATGAACCGCCCGCCCGCCAATTCGACGTTGCGCGCAGTAGCGACAAAGCCGTTTGGCATACGTCTGAAATGGCTTCTCTTGCTTGCGGCCGCGTCACTGTGCGCCATCGGAGTCTATTCCGTGGCGCGCGAGATGCAGACTTCGCGCCTCCAGGCGAAGTACTTTGCGGCAGTTGACTGCCAAGTTTCGTTCAGGGTTGCGCAAGGCCCAAGCGACACCATCCGCTTCCCTTCCCACGGCGGTCCCTACGACCTGCGCATGGGCTATGAGCGACTACCCGAGTTTACCGCTCGCCTTACCGCACGTGGCTTCGTCGTCACGGCACAGGCGCGCGACTCAGTCACGATGGCCCGCATCGCAGACCAGGGACTCTTCGTTCCCTATGAGGAAAAGGCGCAAGCCGGCCTTCAGCTCTTCGACGCCAGCGGCGCGCCGCTTTACAGGGCGCGCTACCCGTTGCGCACCTACGCCAATTTCGAGGCTGTACCACCGATTGTTGCCGATGCGCTGACCTTCATCGAAGACCGATCACTGCTCGATGCCGCTGAACCGTACCTCAATCCTGCGATCAACTGGAAGCGCTTCTCGCTCGCCGTCATTGATCTGGCACTCAAACACGTGCTCCATGACCATGCAATGCCCGGCGGCAGCACGCTTGCAACCCAGATCGAGAAGTATCGTCACTCGCCGGGGGGGCGTACCGTCAACCCGTCCGAGAAGCTCCGGCAGATGGTCTCGGCGGCGTTGCGCGCCTATCTTGGCGGTGAACGGACGCTCCCGGCACGCCGTGGGATCATCGTCGCCTACCTGAATACGGAGCCGCTTGGTGCGCAGCCGGGCATCGGCGAGATCGAAGGCATTGGCGATGGGCTCGTGGCCTGGTACGGCCGCGACTTCGACGAGGCGAACCATCTGCTCGCAGCGCTCGACACGGACGCTCGAGGTCAAACCGGGGCGCCTGTCACCGGCGGACTCACCAACGAAGCGCTCGCATTCAAGCAGGTGCTCTCACTCTTGATCGCGCAACGCGCACCGTCGTATTTCCTTACACGGAACAATGCAGCGCTCGAGACGCTGACGAACAGTTACCTTCGGCTGCTTGCCGACAACCACGTCATCTCGGCGCGGCTGCGCGACGCCGCGCTCGGTCAGCCCCTGCAGGTACGGCATGGTCTGGCAACCGCGCCGGCAATCCCGTTTGCCAAACGTAAGGCGATTTCGGTATTGCGCGCGCATTTGCTCGAGACACTCGGCCTCAAAAATACCTACGCGCTCGATCACCTCGACCTCACTGCCAGCTCGACACTCGCCGATGCGCTCGAGCAAGCCGTCAGCAAGCAGCTTGCGCGTGCACAAACGGTGGCTGGCGCGCAGCAGGCCGGCCTCTATGGCTTCGAGATGCTTCGCCCCGGCGACGATCCTGCGAAGATCGCCTTCAGCTTCTCGCTCTATGAGCGCCGCCGCGGTGAGAATGTGCTGCGCGTGCAAACCGACACCGTGAACGAGCCGTTCGACATCAACCAGGGGGCGCGCCTCAATCTCGGCTCGACCGCGAAGCTTCGCACCCTCATCCTGTATCTGCAGATCGTCTCCGATCTCCACGCGCACTATGCCTCGCTCACAGCGCCCGAACTTGCGAGCGTGAAGCCCGACGCGCTCGACGCCCTGACATCGTGGGCGCTCAACTATCTTGCGCACACGACCGACCACTCGTTGCCGGCGATGCTGAACGCCGCCGTCGAACGCAGGTACTCGGCCAATCCCGGGGAAGTCTTTCACACCGGCAGCGGCGAACAGGCGTTCTCGAACTTCGAGCCCGCCGACAATGGCCGCATCCTGAGCGTGCACGAAGCGTTCCAGCGCTCGGTCAACCTCGTGTTCGTGAGGCTGATGCGCGACATTGTCCGCTACGAGATGGTCAGGCAGGCGGGGCCGTCGGCGCACTGGCTTACGGATCCGGCGCTGCGGCAGCAGTATCTGACACGCTTTGCCGATGAAGAGAGCCTGACCTTTCTCGACCGCTTCAATAAAAGGTTTGCAGGGCTTGCGGCCGACCAGGCAGTGGAAAAGCTTGTCGCGGGGATGCCCAAGTCGCCGGTCAGGCTCGCGGCGGCCCTGCGTAGCGTGGCGCCTGCTGCCCCGCTGGCCTGGTTCGAGGGCCAGATGCGCGCGGCGCTGAAGGGCACGCCAGCGGCCTTGATGCGCGCCGACGATATGGCGGCGCTATACGCAAAGTATGGCCCCGACAAGTTCAACCTCACCGACCGCGCCTATCTCGCGCACGTTCATCCGATCGAGCTTTGGCTTCTCGCCTACCTTCGCGCTCATCCCAATGCCACCGAGAGCGACTTGCGAGACGCGAGTCGTGACGTGCGTCTCGAATCGTACGCGTGGCTCTTCAAGACGCGCTTCCATGCCACCCAGGACCGCCGGATTCGGGAAACGATCGAGCTTCAGGCCTACGTCCCAATCGTGCGCGCGTGGCGCTCGCTCGGCTATCCATTCAAGCGCATCACGCCGTCCTATGGGTGCGCCATCGGCGCTGCGGGTGACCGGCCAGCCGCGCTTGCGACACTCATGGGCATCATCGCCAATGACGGCCGAAAGGTGCAACAGGAAAGCCTGAGTTCGCTCACGTTCGCGGCCGCCACGCCATACGAGACGCATTTTGCCCGTGCATTCGATGCGGGACAGGTCGTGATTGCGCCCGCGATCATCGACGTCGTGCGGGGCCTGCTGCGTGACGTCGTGAAGGGCGGCACGGGAAAGCGCCTCGCCGACGGACTGCCGCTAGGCCGGGGCCGCACCCTCGAAGTCTCCGGCAAGACTGGCACCGGCGATCAGCGTTTCAACGTCTATGCACGCGGCGCCAGGCTCATCGAATCGCGCAAGGTCAACCGCACGGCGACATTCGTGTTCATGATCGGAAACCGCTTCTACGGTGTGTTGAGCGCCTATGTGCACGAGCCCTACGCGACACACTACACCTACACTAGCGCGATGGCCGTCCAGCTCCTGAAGTCCCTCGGACCGACACTCGCGCCGCTCGTCGGCAAGACAATCGTCGCTCAACCGCTGCCATGACGAACGAACGCATAGCTACGTTTCAACAATGCCCCACTTGATACGCGCCCAAAGACGCTCGTGAGCCAGGTAAGCGACCGAAGTGTAGATGTTGCTGATGATCATGAAACCGACCGCAATGTGAATGGTGCCGGTAAGCAGGTAGAGCGTCCCGAAGTCGAGGCACATGACCACAATCCGATACGTAAGCGCCTTGGTTACCGAGCGACGGCTGCTTACGGTTCTCATGATAAGCGATGGGGGGCGTGACCATTCATGCCATGAGCCACCACGCCGGGCGTAATCAAGATGTGTTTGTGCATGGCATCCTGCTGCGGTTCAGGAAAATCACGTAAGAAGCATAAGTCGACCAATGAAACGCTTGTTGATACCGGTCAATGCCAATTCGCGTTGACACGCATTCGGTATCGGTGCGCCGTGCAACGCGGCACGCCGCCGGTCGACGTAGGGTCCGGTTAAGGACTGCTTCGCAGGAATCGTCCAATGGAGTGAGGCAATTGGGACGCGATATTGTCCGAATGTCGCTATTTTTTCTCTAAATTACATGAGATGTGAATTTCAAGTAGTTGATTTTAATTGAAATTAATAATATTCATTTCAATGCGACCCCGACGCTGCATCGTTTGACGGTGTCCGCCTACACATCTTTCGGAGTCCGCCGATTCGCCAAACGAGACCACCTCTCTACAATCGATTTCAACAGTTCCGGTGCCACTCACCAAAGCACGGACGGCCGTATAGGAGGTTGTCATGGCGAAGCGCATTCTCCCATCACCGATAGCGTCTACACCGCGTGGAACGTCCCGTTCAGGGACGGCGCACGCGCAGCATGCATTGACGCATGAGGATGGTGACGCAGAGACAACCGGCGCATCGACGCCTGCAGGCGAGCGTTCGGCACCCGCGCAACCGCACGAGGCCAGACAGTCGGTCGCTCGTGATGCGCAGGTAGCCCATGCGCACAAGCAGTCCGATCCCGTTTGGCTGGGGGCTTCCAGCGAGAAGCCAGGAACGAAGAACAAGGACGGTGGGGCCGTAGCGGAAGGGCATGGGTATGCCCCGGACATCGCCCACGGAGAGGAGAGCGGCTATGGACCGGCCGATAGTGCGCCGGGCGCACATCCCCGGTTCGGCCGCCAAAGTGCGTACGGCCCACATGACGATTACGTTGGCACCGGCCGAAATACTGCAGGCGCTCAGCCGCCCGAGAACCGACCGCCGGCGTCTCACCAGGTCGACTGGCCGGAGGGCACGGTCGGGGCGGAAGCGGCGCCGAAGCCCCGCGAGCCGACCGCGGCGCAACGGTCGGGCGATCTGGCAATACGAGACGACATTCGTCAGCGGCTGGCCGCCGTACCCGACCTCGATATCTCGCACATCGACATTGCGGTGAGCGCGGGACTGGCGTTGCTGACCGGCGATGTGCCGGAGCGCTGGATGCAGCATGAGGTGCAGGCGGTCGTCTCGGAAGTGCCTGGCGTGAGCGGCGTCGACAACCGATTGCACGAACGGCGCCCACAGCCGATGAGCCGTCCCGGAGAAAGTCAGGAGGGTCACAAGATCTGACTCGGGCGACATTGCTATGCAGGACAACCGGACATTCGGGCGATCCCTTCGCATAGAAGGGCGCCGGCTGCCGGAAGCAGGGCAAGATCCCGCGTATTTCCACGCGAGGGAAGGTATCACCTAAGACTCGGTCGCCGCAGGGGTGCCGCACGCCAAACGTGCTGGAGGTGACGCCCAAGGCAGCGATGCCATTGGTGCGACGACTCAATTTCGGGAGGTCAACCATGAAACAAGCCAATCTGCTCAAACTCATCATGGCCGGTGCACTTGCTACGACCGGCATCGCAGCGCATGCCCTCGACCAGGGCGGCATCATCAAGATCGCCGATCAGTCGGGCGCCAGCGGCGTGATGAGCGATACCGGTCGCAAAATTGACGACTCGGCGCTGACTGCCAAGGTCAAGGCTGAATTGCTCGCCAAGAAGGACGTGCCGTCGACCAAGGTGCATGTCACGACGCGTCACGGCGTGGTGCATCTGACCGGTTCGGTGCCGCAATCCGCGCAGAAGACCCTCGTCGTCGACACGGTCAAGGGCGTTGAAGGTGTCGTCGACGTGAAGGACGACATCAAGGTAATGGGCAAGTAACCGTAACCGCATTCTCTCCCCGTCGATGGCGCGTGTCGCGCGCCTCGACATCACTGGAAGAAGGAGAAGAGCATGACCATGCAAACCGGTCGGGGCGAAACGCCCCAGTCAGGCGCTCGCATCGTGGGCGATCCGCACACGTTGCCCGAGGGGCCGGGCCCGTCGGTGATGGCCGCCGACACGCTCGACGCCGAAGACGTTGTGAACCGCACCGGCGAAAGCCTCGGGAAGGTCAAGCACATCATGCTCGATGTGCAACGCGGCACCGTCGCCTACGCGGTACTGTCGTTCGGTGGGTTTCTCGGCATGGGCGACAAGCTGTTTGCCATTCCTTGGCATGCCTTGCAGCTCGACGTCGGGAACAAGCGTTTCATTCTGGATATCGACAAGGAAGCGCTCAAGAAGGCGCCAGGCTTCGACAAGGATCACTGGCCAAGCATGGCTGACATGCAATGGGCCGAACAGGTGCACACGTATTACACCGTCGATCCCTATTGGCATTGAGCAGGGCGAGAGCTTGCTTATGTCGAGTCAAACCGAGATTTGCCGGATGACGCAAGCGCTGCCTCGGTACGCGCATCTGCCTGAGCCTTACGACCCAGGCAAGCCGCCCGGGACACCGCCGCCGAAAACGCCGCCCGACGACGACGAGCCGATGCCGCCACCGGACAGACCGCTGGATCCCCCGGTGCAAGAGCCGCCGCTGCGGCCGCCGGGCAAATACGTCCGCTCAACGACGTCCGCTTTGGGGCGATCCGGTGGACCGGCAGCGGCGGCACAGGGAGCGACGCCGTTCGTGACAGCCGGATCCCCAAGGGAGGAAAGTCATGCCTTATCGTCAGACCGAGGAGCTGCCGGCAAGTGTCAAGGATCACTTGCCCGCGCACGCGAAGGAGATTTACCTCAAGGCGTTCAATGCCGCTTGGGACGAATACCGAGATCCCGGCGAGCGGCGCGGTCATGAATCGCGCGAAGCCACAGCACACAAAGTGGCTTGGGCCGCGGTGAAGAAGACTTACGAAAAGGACGAAGGATCCGGTCAGTGGCGCGCGAAAGCGCGTCGCCAGTGATCGAATCTGAGGGAAATCGCCACTCGCCGGCCCATGCTTTGGGCCGGTTTTTTGTGCGGGCTCCGCATATGCCGGCTGTCTGGCCGGGCCGATCCTGGGGCGCTGCTGTCACCGATGTTGCGCACATCCTGCAACGCAATGTCTGGTGTGTCGATTGTCGGCCGTTTGTCGGCACGGATGAAGTTTGCGCAATGTTGCATTGCGGCGCGCGGTCTGCAGGATTTGTCGCGTTGGCGTAGAATCGGCCATCCTTGATGGGCCGGGGGCGACGAGCGTTCGACATCCACTGCCTGCCGCGCCCAATATCGTTTCGCTTGTCGTTGCCGACCCCCTCGCCAGTCCCGGACTGGCTGTCATGACCGAATCCCAATGAGTGCCCCCCAAATCCTGCCCGCTCAGGCGGCCGAAGCGTTGGCTCCGTCGTCCATTCCCGTCTGGCTCTCGTTCGTGGCGCTTGCCATGGGCGGCTTCGGCATCGGGACCGGCGAATTCGTCATCATGGGCCTGCTTCCCGATGTCGCCCAAGGTCTGAATATCACCATTCCGCAAGCCGGCCATGCGATCAGTACCTACGCACTGGGCGTCGTGATCGGCGCACCGCTGCTCGCCGTGCTGGGGGTGCGCCTGCCGCGCCGCGCGTTCCTGATCGCGCTCATGGCGATGTTCGCCGTCGGCAACCTGGCCAGCGCCCTTGCGCCGAGCTACCTCGCGCTGATCGTGCTGCGCTTTCTCAGCGGCCTGCCGCACGGCACTTACTTCGGTGTCGCCGCATTGGTGGGGGCTTCGCTTGTTCCGCCACATCGGCGTGTGCATGCGGTGGGGCAGATCATGCTGGGGCTGACGCTCGCCACGCTCTTCGGCGTGCCCCTGGCCGCAGGTCTCGGGCAGTGGCTCGGCTGGCGCGCTGCGTTCGTCCTCGTTGGCATCATCGGGGCGTTGACAGCCGTGATGGTCTGGCGTTGGGTCCCGAATGCGCCGGCACCGCATGGCGCGAGTCCGATGCGCGAGCTGAGCGCGCTGCGTAACGCCCAGGTGTGGCTCACGCTGGGCATCGGCGCGATCGGCTTCGGGGGCATGTTCGCGGTGTTCAGCTACATCAAGCCGACGCTCATGCAAGTCGCCGGCGTTCCCGAAGCGTGGGTGCCGTTCTACCTTGCACTGTTCGGTGTCGGCATGGTCGCGGGTACGGTCGTCGGACCGCGCCTGGTCGCGGCCGCGTCGCTCATGCGCGCCATCGGCGGCACGCTGATCTGGTCGGCGCTGCTCCTGGGCGCCTTCACCTTCACGGCGTCGAGTCCTTGGCTGGCCGGTGTCAACGTGCTCGCCATCGGCACGATCATCATCATCGGCCCGGCGTTGCAAATTCGTCTGATGGATGTGGCCGGCGAGGCTCAAACACTCGCGGCGGCGCTCAACCACTCGGCGTTCAACATGGCCAACGCGGCCGGCGCGTGGCTCGGGGGTGTGGCAATTTCCGCGGGTTACGGCTGGACATCGACCGGCTGGGTCGGTGTCTTGCTGTCGTGCGCCGGCATGTTGATGTTCTTCTGGGCGCGCCACAATGCCCGTCAAAAGGCGCGGTAAGCCGGCAGGTGCCCGCTAAGGCGCCGGTCAGGCCGTGAGGGCCACGCCGCCGTTCAGACGTTCGAGCACGGTGGCGCGCACGGCGGCCGGGGCGTCCGCGAGCAGTGCGGGCCATTGGGCCTGCGCGTCTCGGACGGCCTCGCGTGCAATGGCGCTCAAGCGGCTCACGCGGAGCAGCCCGGCGCCCTTGAGCAGCGCGTCGAGGGCATGCCAGTCGAATGCCCGCAGTGTCTTGTCGATCGCCCGGTTCACGCCGTAATGCGATGCCGGCACGTCGTGAAAGAAGGCGACGACGCACACCGGGTCATACACCGGCGCCAACTGCGGCGTATGGGCATCGGGATAGATCAATGCCCAGTTCTTCAGGTGGGCGTCAGTATTGCCGAGCAGGATGAAGGCGATCAGACGACGCAGGAACTCGCGTACGTCGCGCACCGGCTGAGCGGACAACTGATCCAGCACCCGCAGCATCGTCGTGTAGTCGATATCAAGTCCACGCCCGTACTTGCTGCGCGGTGGATATTGCAGCACCTGCGCGAATTCCTCCATATGCACGCGCCGTCCGTCGGGCAGCCGGTCGAAGCGCGGCACGGCGAGGATATGCTCGAACGGCACCTGCTCGGGCAAGTCGGCATCGCGTCGCGAGATGATCTCGGCTTTCGCGCAATCCAGGCCGAGGGCCTCGCACAGTCGGTAGCCTGTGAATTCGTTCTCAACGAGATCCGGGTGGCGCGTCGTCGGCAACTTCAGAATGACCGAGCCCGCGCGCCCCTGGCGCTTGACGACGTAGCGCCGTCCATCGCGAACGGCCGAGAACTTGGTCACCACGCCGGGCAGCGACGCGGCGTCCTCCACCGGTGTATCGACGAAACCGGGTTCCACCATTTCGAGACCGAGCGCCGTGTGCCAGCGATGCACGACGTCGGGCACGCCCTCGCGCAAGGGCACGGGCTCGACCTCGAGCGCGCCCATCAGGTCGTGTCCCGCGGCGGCGAGCAGCTCGAACTCATCGTCGGGGCTGCAGCGGCGCTCGGCGGCGAGCCGTTCACGGTTATGGCCCTCGGGCAGCAGGTTCTCGAAATACATCGGCCAGCGGCCGTCAGTGCGCACGAGGCGCGCATCGTGGGGCGCCGCGAGAATCGCTCGCGTCGCCGTCTCGTTGGCGCCGCGATAGGCCAGTGAGAGTGCCGGCCGCTGGGCGTCGGCGATGTAGTCCTCATCGAACGACATGCGCAGGATGTCGCCATACTGCGACAGATAACCGATGGGGCGACGTGACCCGTCGGGCATGTGCAGATAGGCGCGCAGGTATTTGATGTTCATGGGCGGGGGCGTGATCCCGTGGCAGGTTAGCCTGCAAGCGTCTCGACGATGGAGGGCGGGGCGGCGATGCCGCTGGGCTGCGCGAGGTATTTGCCGCCGGAGCGAAGAAAGGCCTCGACCTCCTGTCGCAGACCCGCCGGTACCAGCATCGGTTCGAGGCCGAGGGCGCGCGCCGTCTCGAGCACGGTCGACAGGCGCGGATCGAACGCGCCAGACTCCACTTTTTGGACGGTCATGCGCGACAGCCCCGCCTGATCGGCGAGTTCCGCCTGGGTCAGGCCGGCGGCCTTGCGTGCCGCGATCAGCGGTGCAATGAAGCTCATCATGGTGTGCTTTTACATAAAAAAGATACTTTATATTAGCATTTTCTCAAGAAGATTTCCATGAAAGCTAATAATTGCAATCTTTTAGTCGAAAAAGATCTCGATGACTATCATCAATCGTCGCGACCGGCATGCACCTTGCCACGCGTTGCCTTGACGCGGGCGCGACCTTGTTTCGCGTCCCGTCGGCGGACTTGGCTGCCGAGCGTGGGCCGGGTCGGAACCCGCCGACGCGGCGCCACGGCGGCCGCATCGACCAGCGCCTGCAGACGCGCAAGGGCATCGGCCCGGTTGAGTTCCTGCGAGCGATGCTGCTGCGCCTTGATGACGATCACGCCGTCTTGAGTGATGCGCTGGTCGAGCCGGGAGAGCAAACGCGATTTGACATCGTCGGGCAAGGACGAACGCATCACATCGAAGCGCAGATGGATGGCGCTGGAGACTTTATTGACGTTTTGGCCGCCGGCGCCCTGGGCGCGCATGGCAGTGAGTTCGACGTCTTCGGGAGCAATGAGAATGCGACGGTTCATAGGGCAAGGATACCGTTCTCACCGTCTCGCTCACAAGCGCGCAGAACGACGGCGCTGTGCCATGACGAGGTGAGCCTGGGGCGAGAGTGGGGCGGCGCGCCAGAGGTGCCGATCAAACGGTGCCTTGAACGACAGGCTGGAGGTTTTCGTCGCGGCCGCGGTTCGATGCCTGCGCGGCTATCTGCACGCCGGCTGCCGTGTCGGCACGCACCGAGAAGCCGAACGTATTCAGACCGTTGGCGCTATGCGCCCAGACCGTGCCGCCATGCATGTCGGCAATCGCCTTGACGATGGCCAGCCCCAGGCCATGATTCTCGCGGCTGTTGGTGCGCGACGCCTCCGCCCGGTAGAAGCGGTCGAACAGATGCCGCAGCACATCGAGCGAAATCGACGGGCCGGGATTCACGACATCGATGCACACGGTGCGCGCGTCATCGGCGTCGATGCGCAGGTGGACATCGATATTCGCCCCCGGGGCGCAATGCTCGATGGCATTCGTCACCAGGTTGGCCAATGCCCGCCCGAACAGCGCCTTGTTCACCTGGGCGACGGCGCTCCCATGCAAGCGGGCCGTGACTTGCGCCTCTTCCAGCAGAATCTCCAGAAACTCCAGGGTGTGCGCCGCCTCGCTCGCGAGCGACACCGCGCTCAGCCCCGTGGCCCGTTCGCCCTGATCGGCGCGCGAGAGGAACAGCATGTCGTTGACGATCGTGCGCATGCGTCCCAGCTCTTCCAGATTCGATTGCAGCAGGGCCCGCAAATCCTCGACAGGCCGCTCACGTGTGAGCGCCACTTCCGTCTGGCCGATCAAAATGGTCACCGGGGTACGCAGCTCGTGTGCGACATCGGCATTGAACGACTCCAGGCGCTCGTAGGCGCTATCGAGTCGTGCCAGGGCGCCATTGAACGAATGTGCCAGATCGTCGAGTTCGACGGGCAATGAACGCGTGTCGAGCCGTTGCGAACGATTGTCCGGGCGGATCTCGGACGCTTCGCGCGTCAGTCGCGTGAGCGGCGCCAAGCCCAGCCGCGTCGCCCAATAGCTGAGCAGCAGCACGCCCAGGCTGCCGAGCGCCGAGAGCACCGCGAGTCCCAGGCCGAAGGCGCGCAGCGTGCGTTCGTTGCGCGAGTAGCTCGCGGTGACCTGCAGGGAAACCGCCGGACGCGTGCCATAAGCCGGCAGGATTTCGCGCGTGCTCAGCATGTCGTCGCCCCCGCCATCGGGGCGCAGCCGAACATAGCCGTTGGCCAGCCGTTTGACGAACATGCCGCTCACGGGCTTGCCGAACGTGTAATTCGGGTCGTCGCTCGTCACGGCATAGGTCGTGGTGCCATCGCGGGGCGTCATGTCGGTGAGCTTTTCGCGCACGATCTGCCACTTCTGCGGCGTGGCGCCGTGATAGACGATGATGTGGGCGATCTGGGCACGGTCGTCGAGCGATTCCCGCAGATGCCGCTCCAACTGGATGCGCAGCATCAAAAAGAGCGCAGCCCCCACCATGGCGAACACCGACAGCGCCACGATAGCGAACATGGCGGCCAGGCGGCGGGCGATCGAATGGGTCACGATGACAGGGACATGGCAATGACGCGCGGCACTCAGGCCTCGCGGACCTCCAGCACGTAGCCCATGCCGCGCACGGTGTGCAGTAACTTGGACTGGAACGGCCCGTCGAGCTTGGCGCGCAATCGCTTGATCGCTGTCTCGACCACGTTCGTGTGGCTGTCGAAATTGACGTCCCAGACGAGTTCGGTGATCGCCGTCTTGGACAGGATGTCGCCTTGCCGGCGCGCGAGCACCGACAGCAACTGGAACTCCTTGGCCGTGAGATCAAGCCGTTGGCCGTCGCGCGTGGCCCGGCGACCGATCAGGTCGACGTAGAGTTCGCCGACCGAGATCAACGTCGATTCCTGCACGCGCGTGCGACGGGCGAGGGCGTGCAGGCGCTCCACCAGCTCGATAAAAGAGAAGGGCTTGGTCAGATAGTCGTCCGCGCCTTCGCGCAGACCCCGCACGCGGTCGTTCACGTGATCGCGGGCCGTGAGCATGATGACGGGCGTGGACTTGCGCTCGCGCAGCGCGCCGAGCACGGCAAAGCCGTCACGCTTGGGCAGCATGACGTCGAGCACGATCACGTCGTAGTCGAACTCCAGCGCCAGATGCGTGCCTTCCTCGCCATCGAGCGCGACGTCGACCACCCAGCCTTGCTCGGTCAGCCCGGCGCGCAGGTAGTCCACGACCTTGTGTTCGTCTTCAACGATCAATACTTTCATTTCGCCACCTCATCTTTGCGCATTATACGAGTCGGTGCTGACCTCCGAGGGTTGCCAGCCGCCGCCCAGCGCCTTGACCAGCGCCACCGACAAGACCCATTGCTGAGCGCGAATCTGAACGTCCTGGCGCTCGCTCGCCAGCCGGCCTTGCTGCGCCGTGATCACACTCAGATAGGCTGTGAGCCCGCCCGAGTAGCGGTCGTTGGCCAAGCTCAGGAGTCGTTGCGCGTCGACGACAGCCGCATGCGATTCGCGCGCGGCGGCGTCGAGTACCGACAGACCCGTCACGCCGTCTTGCACTTGCTGGAACGCAGTGAGCACGGTCTGCCGGTAGTTCGCCTCGACGGCGCGGTATCCCGCACTGGCGAAGTCGACACTCGCCTGACGCCGTCCACCATCGAAGACCGCTTGCGTGGCGAGCGTGCCCAGCGTCCAGAGCAGACTCGGCGCCGAGAGCAGGTTGGCGAATTGCGTGCTTTGCCAGCCGATGCCCGGATTGAGCGTGAGGCTGGGGAAGAACGCCGCCTTCGCCACGCCGATCTGGGCGTTCGCCGCTGCCATGGCGCGCTCGGCCGATGCCACGTCGGGACGACGCTGCAGGATGTCGCTCGGCACGCCGATCGGGATCGACGGCAGCGTGGCCGGCAGTGTTCCCGCGGGCACTGAAAAGGCCGGGGCGGGCACGCCGACGAGCGCGGCAATCGCATGCTCGTATTGGTCGCGTTGCTGAAGCAGCAAGCGCGCCTGCACGCGCGTAGTGTCAAGTTCCGATTGTTGCTGAAGGACATCGAGACCCGACACGGCGCCCAGATCATGCTGCGCGCTCACGTAATCGAGCGCCTTGCGTTGCAGCGCGACGGATTCGTCGAGCACCTTGATTTCGTCGTCGGCGGCGCGTAGCTGGACGTAGGCGGTGGCCAGTTGCGTCGTGAGCACCAGACGCGCGTTGGCCAGATCGTCCCCCGCCTGTTCGGCGGAGGCGCGCGCCCCTTCGACCTGACGACGCAGGCGGCCGAACAGATCGGTGTCGTAGCTCACACCCAACCCCGCCTGCACATTGTTCTGAACGGTCGACATGCTCGTCGACGTATAGCTCGTGACCGGCCGGTTTGCCGAGACGCGCTGGCGTGCCAGACCGACCGACGCGTCGACTTCCGGCAGCCGTTGTGCCGAGGTGCCGGAGAGCGTCGCCTGGGCCTGGTCGTAATGCGCCACGGCGGCGGCGAGCGTCTGGTTCTGCGCGAGCGCCTGCATTTCGAGCGCCTCCAGCACCGGGTCGCGGAAAGCCTTCCACCAATCCGGCTGCAGCGCCGCGTGCGACGGCTGCGCGAGCTGCCACCCGGTGTCCGTCTTCCAGTCGGGCGGCACCGCGACGTCAGGCCGACGATAATCGGGGCCGACCGCACACCCACCGAGCAATGTGGCGACGGCGAGCAGCGCCATGCCAGAGCGCGCGCCGCGCATTGGGGCGTTCACGACTGGCCCCCTTGCGCCTTGCCGTCGGGTCTGGCCGCCGGGGCGGTCTTGACCGCCGGCGCTTTGGCCTGCACTTGATCGCCGTCGTCGATCGAATCGCTCGGATTGACGATGACACAGTCGGTCGGGGAGACCCCGGCCGACAATTCCAGCGACTGTCCCAGATCGCGCGCGATCGCAATCTTGTGTAGATGCACGACACCCTGGTCGTCCACGACCGCCACGCGCGGGCCCTCGGCGCGAAACAGCAGGGCATTGGCCGGCACGCTCAGATGCGCTTGCACGGCGCTTGGCAGCGCAAGCTGCACATACGCGCCCGGGCGCAGCTTTCTGTCGGGATTCGGCAGGGCGGCGTCGATTTCCAGCGAGCGGGTCGCCACATCGATGGCGCCCGAGACGTGCGTGATCTTGCCTTGGAAGTGCATGCCGGGAAGCTCCGCTTGCGTCACAACCACAGACTGGCCGACGCTCACCCCTTGGGCATAGGCCTGCGGCACCTGAACGGTGACGCGCAGCGGATCCGTCTGTGCCAGCGAAAACAGTGCGCGGCTGTTGCCGCTGCCCGCATCGATGAGATCGCCGATGTCAACGTTGCGCTGGGTGATCACGCCGTCAAAGGGCGCGACGATTCGCTTGAACGACTCGAGTTGTTGGAGCCTTTTGACGTTGGCCTCGGCCGCCGCCAGATTGGCGAGACCTTGCGTGTAGGTGCTCTGGCGCTCGTCGACTTCCTGCTGGGAGACGGCGTCGCGCTGGCGCAGTTGCTGCCAACGCGCAAGCGACGATTTCGCAAGTCCGAGGCTGGCATCGATCTGGTTGCGCTGGGCGATCGCCTGAGCGAGTTCCTGATCGATTTCGGGGGTATCGAGTTCGGCCAGCAACTGCCCCTGCTTGACGCGGGCACCGATGTCCACATATCGCCGCCGCAAATAGCCGGTCGCTCGGGCATAGATGGGCGACTCGACCGCGCCACGCAACGTGGCGGGCAACAGCGTTTCGCTCGCCGGCGTCGGTCGTGGCGTGACGACGCTGACATATTGCAAGGCGTTCTCGGCCGTGGCCTTGGCGACATCGCGACGTTGCAGCGCATTGGAGATCGTCGTGCGTGCCGCGCCGGCCGCGAGCAGCACGGCCACGACGATCAACAGGCGCTTGGCGCGCCGGAATTCGCCTTGTCGCGGCGGCAACTGCCGGCCGTCGGCGGGCTTGTGTTCGGGAATGGCCAGTTCGGCGTGATGTTTCTCGGTCATGAGATTCGACCCGTCAGGATTTTTGGATATCGGGTTCGGCGCGGCGAACCTTGCGTCGCGCGAGCCGCGTGTGCACGCCGGCGAAGACCAGCGGCACGAAGAAGAGCGTGGAAACCGTGGCGAACATCAGGCCGCCGATGACCGCACGGCCCAATGGCGCGTTCTGTTCGGCGCCCTCGCCGAGACCGAGCGCCATCGGCACCATGCCGATAATCATGGCGAGCGCCGTCATTAGCACCGGACGGATCCGGCTCGCCCCGGCTTCGAGCGCCGCTTTGAGTGGCGCCATGCCCGCTTCCATGCGCTGGCGTGCGAAGGCCACCACGAGAATGCTGTTGGCCGTGGCCACGCCCATTGTCATGATGGCCCCCGTGAGCGCAGGCACCGAGAGCCGTGTGCCGGTCAGGAACAGCATCCAGACGATGCCCGCGAGCGCGGCGGGCAGGGCGCTCACGATAATGAGCGGGTCGACCCACGACTGGAAATTCACCACGATCAGCAGATAGACGAGCACGATGGCCATCGCCACGCCCAGCCCCAGTCCGAGGTAGGAGCTTTGCATTGTGCTGACCTGGCCGCGCACGGTGATCTGGCTGCCGCGCGGCAGATCCTTGCGCGCCTGTGCGACGAGCCGATCGATGTCGCTCGCGACGCTCCCCAGATCCCGTCCTTCCACGCTCACGAAGATGTCGATCACCGGCCGGATGTTGTAATGGCTGACCACGGCGAAGCGCTGCGTCGGCTCGACCTTCACGAAGTTGGCGAGCAGTTGTGGCTGGCCGTTGTTGGCGGTACCCGCCACCGGCAGGCGCAACAGGTCGTCGATGGAACTGATGCGGTACTGCGGCGATTGCACCGACAGGCTGTACTCCACGCCGTTCTCCGGGTTGAACCAAAAGCCCGGCGACGTCTGCGAACTGCCCGAGAGCGAGATCAGCACGTTCTGAGCCACGGCGTTGGCGTTCAGGTTCAGTTGCTGAAGGCGCGTGCGGTCCATGTCAAGATGAAGCGTCGGCGCGTTGACCCGTTGCTGGATATGCGTGTCGACGGTGCCAGGCACCTGACGCACCTGCTTGAGGAGCTTCGTTGCGGCGTCGAAGTTCGCCAGTTGCCGGTTGCCGCTGATCTGAATGTCGATGGCCGCGGGCAGCCCGAAGTTGAGAATCTGCGTGACGATGTCGGCCGGTTGAAAGAAGAACTCGACGCCGGGGAAGCGCTGCGGCAGTACCGCACGAAGCTTGTCGACATAGCTCGTGCTTGGGTGATGGTCGGGTGTTAGGGCGATCTGGATTTCGCCGTCGAGCGTGCCAATGGTGCCCGCGTTGCTGTACGACAGATTGATGCCGCTGTAGGGCAGGCCCAGGTTGTCGAGAATCGTTTCGAGTTCGTTGGCGGGCACGATCTCGCGCACGACCTTTTCGACTTCATCGGCCAGACGCGCCGTTTCCTCGATGCGCGTGCCAGTGGGCGCGCGCATGTGCAACCGGATGTTGCCCGCGTCCACGCTCGGGAAGAAATCCGCCCCCAACGCGAACACCAGCCCCATCGACAGCACGCAGAACGCCAGAAAACCCGTGGCGAATACGCGCCGGCGTACCAGCAGCATCGAGAGCACGGCGATGTAGGCGGCGCGCATGCGCTCGAAGGCGGCATCGAAGTGCAGATAGACGCGCCGGAACGCCCCGGGCGCCGCGTCCGGATCGGCCGCGCGGGCGTGTCCCATGAGCAGCATCGCGAGCGTGGGCACCAGCGTGCGCGACAACAGGTATGAGGCCAGCATCGCAAACACGACCGCCTCGGCGAGCGGCACGAACAGGTAGCGCGCCACCCCCGTCAGGAAGAACATCGGCACGAACACGATACAGATGCATAGCGTCGAGACCAGGGCAGGCACGGCAATTTCGCCCGCACCGTCGAGAATGGCCTGGTGCAGCGGCGTGCCCATATGCAGATGGCGCTCGATGTTCTCGATGGTCACCGTCGCGTCGTCGACCAGGATCCCCACGGCCAGCGCCAATCCGCCCAGCGTCATGATGTTGATCGTTTGACCGAGCGCATGCAGCGCGAGCAGCGACGACAGAATCGAGAGCGGGATCGAGATGGCAATGATGCAGGTGCTGCGCCAGTTGCCGAGGAACAGCAGGATCATGGCGGCCGTGAGCGCGGCGGCGATCAGCGCTTCGCGAATCACCCCTTGCACCGCTGCCTTCACGAACACCGACTGATCGAACAGCGCGGAGATGTGCAGATCCGGCGGCAGCGCAGCGCGCGCTTCGGGCAGCAGGGCCTTGAGCGAGTCGACCACCGACAGCGTGGACGCATCGCCCGTCTTCATGACCGACATCAGCACGCCGCGCTGGCCGTTCTGGCGCACGATGTTCGTCTGCGGCGAGAAGCCGGTGCGCACGTGCGCGACTTCGCGCAGATAGGTCGTGGCGCCGTTTACCGTACGCACCGGGATGTTGTTCAGGCCCTCGACGGTGGCCGGCGACCCGTTCATGTCAACGCTGTATTCGCGCGAGCCGATCTTCGTTGTGCCGGTCGGCAGGATCAGGTTCTGGGCGTTGACGGCAGCCACCACGTCCTGCGCCGTCAATCCCTTGGCGAGCAAGGCGCGCGTGTCGATGTCCACGGAGATCAGTCGCGTCTTGCCCCCGTACGGATAGGGCACGGCGGCCCCCGGGATCGTCACCAACTGCGGCCGCAGGAAATTGAGCGCCGTGTCGTTGAGCGCGGGTTCCGACAGGCTGGGGCTCGACAAGCCGAGCTGCATTACCGGAATCGACGAGGCCGAGTAGCTGATGATGAGCGGCGGCGTGGCGCCCGGCGGCATCTGCTTGACCTGCGCCTGCTCGATCGCCACGACCTGGGCGATGGCCGTCTGGAGGTTCGCCGTCGGCTGGAGGAAGATCTTGATGATGCCGATGCCGGGCAGCGATTGCGACTCGATGTGCTCGATATTGTTGACGGTGGTCGTCAGTCCGCGTTCGTTGCCGGAGATGATCCGGTTGGCGACATCCTGTGCTGCCAGGCCGTTATAGGTCCAGATGACGCTGATGACGGGAATGTTGATCTCCGGCAGCACGTCGACCGGTGTGCGCATGAGCGCGAGCGGCGTAGCGAGCAGGATCAGGATGGCCATCACGATGAACGTGTAGGGCCGCTTGAGCGCAACGTTGACAATCCACATGGTTCAGACGCGCTCGGGCGCAGTCACAGGCGTACGGGACAAGGGCCGTCCGGCGCGCGTGCGCCATGGCGCGGCACCGGTCCCGGATGGAATGCCGCCATGGTAGGGGTGCGCCCCCAACGCCAAAATGGCGCGAAAATGGCAAAACTGCCAGAAATCTCAACGCCAGCCGCACAGCCTTGTCCGGCAAGGCGCTGTGCACAGTCATGACGATGGGCGTGGCATATTACGGTGTGTTGCGCTTTCAACAAGCTGCGCAAAAAAATGGCTGGGGGCAACGCATTGCCCCCAGCCATTTCCGTCTCGACGCGGCCGTGCTCAGTTGGCGGCGGGCGGCGTCTCAGTCGTCGGCTTCTCGATGATGACGCGCCGGTTGTCGCGCGCGATGACCTTCATCGGCAGGCCGAGCGTCTCGAGCACCGTGAACTTTTGCGGATCGACCAGCGCGAGCGCCTTGGGCGCTGCCATCCAGACATCGGCAAACTTGTTGAGCGTCGGGATCCAGCTATCCGGCGCTTGCGAGATGCCGAACTCGAGTTCGTCCTGCACCGCCACCATGATCATGGTGTGACGCAGGTAGAACGGCATCGTGTGATCGAGCGTGCCGATTGAATAGAACGGCGTGTCCGGTCCCAGGCGATCCATTTCCGCGCGCACGGCCGGCACCAGATCGATCCCCGAACTGCTGCGCCCGAACGCTTCATGCCCGGATCCGCCAATCATCGCAAAGGCCAGCCACGCGCCAGCAAACGCGACGAGCGCCTGCTTCGTGCTGCGCGTGCTCAGCCAGCGCGCGAGTGCGAGGCCGATCAGCCCGGCAAAGCTCGCCGCGTAAAGGTAGTAGGAAAACGTGCGGTACGCCTCGACCGGGTTGCGGTTGTCCGAGTGATGCGAGAGGAAGACCAGGCAGGTCACGATCGTCGCCACGAACAGCCCGGCGGACACGACAAGGTGCTTGCGCAGCGACTCGCGCGAGATCCCAGCCAGCCCGAGCCCGAGGAGCAGCGCAAGGGCAGGCGACACCGGCAGCACGTACGACAGCAGTTTCGAGTGCGACGCCGAGAAGAAGCAGAAGATGAACACGGCCCAGACCGTGAGCATCAGGACCGGGCGGAATCCGTTGACCTGACGCGGCACGGCACGCGACGCCGAGATGGCGCGCGGAATCATCGACAGCCACGGCAGGAAGCCGATGATCAGCACCGGCACGAAGTACCACAACGCGCCGGGACGATGGTGATCCGGCTTCAGAAAGCGGTTGAAGTGCTCGTTGATGAAGAAGAAGTCGAAGAACGACGGGTTGCGCGCCATGACGGCGGCGAACCAGGGCACGGTGACGGCGAGCATCACGATCAGGCCGCTCGCGAGGTGAAGGCGTTTCCACAGCGCCCAGTCGCGCGCGATCAGCGTGTAGATCACCAGGACGGCGCCCGGTAACACCACCCCGATCAGCCCCTTGCTCAGGATCGACAACCCCATCGCGACCCAGCACAGCCACATCCAGTTGCGGACCTGCGTGTCGGTAAGGCCCGGGCGTTGTGCCAGCAGCAGTGCGCACAGCGCCAGTTCCATCATGAACGACACGCCCATGTCGAGCACGTTGAAGTGACCGAGCAGGCTCCACAGCGGCGCGCTCGCCAGTACCAGCGCGGCGAAGAAGCCCGCGCGCGCGCCGAACACGCGACGACCGGTGTAGCCGACGAGCAGCACCCCCGCGAATCCGGTCAATGCCGACCACAGGCGTGCCTGCCAGTCGCCGAGACCGAAGATCATGAACGTCAGCGCGTTCATCCAGGTTTGGAGTGGCGGTTTCTCGAAGTATAGGTAGCCGTTGTAGCGCAGCGTGACCCAGTCGTTGGTCGCCAGCATTTCGCGCGCCATCTCGGCGTAACGGCCTTCGTCGCTGGGCACCAGATGGCGCAGGTTCAATACGCCGAACCAGACCAGCGCGAACGCGGCCAGCAGCCAGAGCAAGGCGGCGGGAGAGATCGGCCAGGGTTCCAGCCCGGCGTCACGTTGAGGGCGTATGGACATGAATGGGAGGTTTCCGTTCTTGTTGAATGAGGTAAGTGTCGTGAATAAGGCGTATGACGATCAGGCGCCGGTGTTGTCGGCGGCGTCGGGGTTAGGCAACGTCACACGCACATGCAAGCCGTGCGGCGGAGTCGGGCTGGCATCCGCCAGCGTCACCTGACCGCCGAGGCGGTCGACGATCGCGCGCACGATGGCGAGGCCCAGGCCCGTGCCTTCGCCGCCGTGATCACGGGCTTCGCGTTGGTCGCTCGCGCGGTAGAACGCATCGAACACGCGCTCGCGCTTGTCGGCGTCGATCCCTGGTCCCGAGTCGATCACGTCGATGACCACCTCGGTCGCCGTGGCCGACAGACGCACGCCGACGCTGCCGCCCGCGGGCGTATAGCGCACGGCATTGCCGACAAGATTGCTCAGCAGCGTGACAATATCGCGTTTCGCTCCCGTCACGCGCAGCGTGGGGCGGCCGGGCGTTGCCTGAGACGTATCGACCAGGTCGAGCACGATCTGCTTGCGGTCCGCCAGCACGAACACGTCTTCGAGCGCTTCGTGCACGGCGGGCAGCAGCGTGAGCGGCGTGGCGGCGACCGTCGGGGCGCTCTGGGCTCGCGCGAGGGTCAGCAACTGTTCGAGCAGCGCGCGTGTGCGGCGCAGCCCGCTCTTGAGCTTGGTCAGACGATTGCGCGTCTCGGTATCGAGGGGCACCGGATCGAGCGCCCGGTCGAGGTTCTCGGACTGAATTACCAGGGCGGTCACCGGCGAGCGCAATTCGTGCGCGGCGTCGGCCACAAACCGGCGCTGCTCGTCGAGCGCCTTGGCGAGTCGCGCCAGCAGACGATTGATCGACACGATGAACGGCTCGATTTCCGTGGGCGCGTCTTGCGCGTCGAGGCCGCGCAAATCGGTATCGCGCCGAATGTCGACATCGTCGGCCAGCCGCTGCACCGGCCGCCATGCGCGGCGCACCGTCACGACGATGGCGCCGATGAGCAGCGGCACGAACCCCACGAAGGGCAGCGCGGTGCGAAGTCCACTGTTACGGGCGATCTCGTTGCGACCCTCGGTTGGCTGGGCGACGACGATACGCAGCTCCGGCTCGATAGTGCGCACGAAGGCGCGCCAGGTGTGGTCGCCCGTATTGACCGTGTGAAAGCCGTCGGCCAGCGTGACCGGGAAGCTGCCGCCGAGCCGCTGTACCGTGAGACGGTAGTCGTGATCCTCGACCGGCAGGCCATGCATGGCGCTGTCGGCCTCGGCGAGATTGCGCGTGTCGACGAGCGCGGCGAGTTGCAGCAGTTGATCGTCCTGGAAACGGTAGGCCTCGCGAAAGGCCGCCGCGTACGAGACGAAGCCCGCGACGATGGCCAGTCCCAGCGCACAGGCCGAGAGCGTGACCACCAGTCGCGACTGCAGCGAACGCATCATGATCATGGCTTGGGCACCAGCCAGCCCGCACCACGGATATTGCGGATGACGTCCGCGCCGAGCTTCTTGCGAATGGAATGGATCAGGAAGTCGATCATGTTGCTTTCGATCTCTTCGCCCCACCCGTAGAGGCGGTGCTCCAGCGCGTCGCGCGAGAGGATCGTGCCCGGGCGCAGCATCAGCGCGTGCAGCAGGGCGTACTCGCGTGCGGAGAGCACACACTGGTTCTCGCCGTAAGTGGCCTGGTGGGTGGCGGGATCGAGGACCAGCGCGCCGTTGGTGAGCACCGGAGCGGCAACGCCCGCCTGCCGGCGGATCACGGCGCGCATGCGCGCAAGCAACTCGCCCACCTCGAACGGCTTCACGACGAAGTCGTCGGCGCCCAGATCGAGCCCGTGGATAATGTCGTCGGCACCGTCGCGGGCCGTCACTACGATGATGGGCGTGCGTCCACCCGCCGTGCGGTGCGCCTGCAGCACCTCCCAGCCGTCGCGCCCGGGCAGGCCGAGGTCGAGCAGCATGAGGTCGTAGGCGTGCGCGGCCAGCGCCGCCAGGGCGGCGTCGCCGTCACGACACCAGTCGGCCGCATAAGAGGCGTCCTTGAGCGCCTGCATCATGGCCTCGCCGATCATGGTGTCGTCTTCTACGAGCAATATCCGCATGGTTTTCCGAACGCTTCCCGACGTCGCCCCAAGGACGAACGCCCAATACCCCGCCAGTCAAGCAGGACGGCACGGGCGCACGATAGCGCGCGAGAATTAGGAGAAACTTAGTCCGCGGCGAGGTGCGTCCGCGCGACTATGCCATGCAAACCGTTAACCAATCAATGACTTAGCAAGGTTTTTTCACGTAACCTCGCCACGGCGGGACCGCATCGGCTTTGTTCTGAGGCATCGCTGACGCCGGTTGGCGTCGTTTCACCGCGGATCGGGAGACAAATACGGCGCCCCAACGCCAGCGGGCCGGCGAGTGCCGGCCCGCTGGCGTTTGAAATGATTGTCTGGCGGCAGATCGAACCCTCTCGAACCGTTTCGCCGGGAGGCCGCTTACTGAGCGCGCAGTGTCTTTGCCGCCGCCACCATGTTCTGCAGTGCCGGAATCACTTCCGCCCACTGGCGCGTCTTCAGGCCACAGTCGGGGTTGACCCACAGACGCGAAGCCGGAATGCGCTCGGCCGCCTTGCGCATGAGCGACACGATGTGCGCCTGCGTCGGGATATTCGGCGAGTGGATGTCGTAGACGCCCGGTCCGATTTCGTTCGGGTATTGGAACGAATCGAAGGCATCCAGCAGTTCCATGTCGGAGCGCGATGTCTCGATGGTGATGACATCGGCGTCCATGTCGGCGATGGCGGCGATGATGTCGTTGAACTCCGAATAGCACATATGCGTGTGGATCTGGGTGTCGTCCCGCACGCCGTTCGCGGTGATGCGAAACGACTCGACGGCCCAGTCCAGATACGTTTGCCATTGCGCGCGGCGCAGCGGCAAGCCTTCGCGCAGGGCTGCCTCGTCGATCTGGATCACGCGCACGCCGGCACGCTCCAGATCCAGCACTTCCTCGCGAATCGCCAGCGCCAGTTGGTAGCACGACACCGAGCGGGGCTGATCGTCGCGCACGAACGACCAGTTCAGGATCGTGACCGGCCCGGTCAGCATACCTTTCATCGGTTTGCGGGTCAGCGATTGCGCGTACCGGATCCACTCGACGGTCATGGCCTTCGGGCGGCGGATATCCCCGAACATGATGGGCGGCTTCACGCAACGCGACCCGTACGACTGCACCCAGCCGAACTGGCTGAAGGCGTAGCCGTCAAGCTGCTCGCCGAAATACTCGACCATGTCGTTACGCTCCGCTTCCCCATGCACGAGCACGTCGAGACCGAGGGCCTCCTGTTCGCGCACGCTGCGGGCGATTTCGGCCTGCATCGCGGCGACATAACCGGACTGATCCAGTTCGCCGGCCTTGAACTGGCGGCGCGCAGTACGGATTTCGGACGTTTGCGGGAACGAGCCGATCGTCGTGGTCGGATAACTCGGCAGGTTCAGCGTGGTGGCTTGCTTCTCGGCGCGCACGGCGTACGGGTGCTGACGTCGGCCCAGCGACGCTTCGATCTTCGCCACCGCGGCCTTGACGGCCGGATTGTGGACGCGCGGCGAGGCGCGACGGCTGGCGATGGCGGCGGCATTGGCGGCCAGCTCGGCGCGCACGGCGTCGCGGCCTTCGTTGATGGCGCGCGCCACGATTGCGATTTCGGCGAGCTTCTGTTTGGCGAAGGCCAGCCATGATCGGATTTCGGCATCGAGGTTCTGCTCGCTGTCCAAATCCACCGGCACATGCAGTAGCGAGCACGACGGTGCGACCCACAGGCGATCGCCTAATGCCTGGGCGACCGGCTCCAGCCAGTCCAGCACGGCGCTCAGGTCGGACTTCCAGATGTTGCGGCCGTTGACCACGCCAAGCGACACGACCGTGTCGGGGGGCAGGGCGTCGATGACTTTGGTGACTTCGCTCCGGGCGTTCACGGTATCCAGATGCAGACCGTCGACAGGCAACCCGCAGACCAGCGGCAGATTCTCTTGCAGTTCGCCGAAGTACGTGGCGAGCAGGCGCTTGACCGGGGCGGCGGCGAGCGCCGCGTATGCTGTCTCGAAGGCGCGTTGCCATTCGGTGCCGAGTTCGGTGACGAGGATCGGCTCGTCGATCTGCACCCATTCCACGCCCAGCGCAGCGAGCGTCTCGAGCAGCTTCAGGTAGACCGGGAGCAGGCGCGGCAGCAGGGCGAGCTTGTCACTGTCGTCCTTGGCCTTGCCGAGCCACAGATAGGTGACCGGGCCGATGATGACGGGCTTGACCTTCACACCGGCAGCGCGGGCTTGTGCGAGTTGTCCGACCAGACGGGACGCGTCGAGCGCGAATGTCGTGGCGGCCGAGAATTCGGGGACGATGTAGTGATAGTTCGTGTCGAACCACTTTGTCATTTCCCCCGCGGCGACGCCGCCGCAGCAGGCATCGTGCGCTTCGGCGCCATGGGCCGACCGGCCGCGGGCGACGCGGAAGTAGTTGTCCAGCGCGTCCCCGTGGAAGCCTTGCACGCGCTCGGGCAGATTACCCAGCGTGAAGCTCATGTCGAGGACGTGGTCGTAGAACGAGAAATCGCCGACGGGTGCCAGATCCAGGGCTGCTTGATCGTGCCAGTGACGCAGGCGTAGCGATGCGCCGAGCGCCGTCAGATCGTCGCGCGACGATTGCCCTTTCCAATACGCTTCCTGACCGAATTTAAGTTCACGCTTCGCGCCAATGCGCGGAAATCCCAGATTGTGTGTCTTTGCCATGGTCTCTTATGACGCTTGCCGCCAGATGAATGAAATCGTGACGACGATCATAGAGATTCCGCTTCATGAATGAAAATGGTCTTATTTTGTATTAACGTTAATTATTTTCATGTTCAAGATTCGGCTGCCACAGCGTGCGCGTAGGACATCGTTCATCCCGCGGAGGAGGGCGAGCGTCGTTGAACGACGGAGATGGCCGCGCAGCACTCAGACGCTCGGGCGGGGCGCCTGGGAAAAATGCAGGCCGAAGTCGTGGAGGGACGAGACGCTGGCCGATGGTGAACCGGGCGGATTCGATGGTACGCTCGTGCGGAGTCTGTCCGCCCCTTGCCTTCGCCAAAGTCATGAAGAAACGTGAATTTCTCGCCAGTGTCACGGCACTTGGTGCATCGGCCCCTGTGCTCGCCAAGGCGACCGTTACGCCGGGATCGTCCGCGACCACGCCGCTCGTCACGATCAGTGGTGCTATCGGTCATCACAATCGCGGCGCGGTCGATCCCGCGCTGGATCAACTTTTTCACAAGCAACTGGTGAAATTCGACACCGCGTATGCGTTCGACTTCGGCATGTTGACGCGCCTGCCCGCGCAGACCATTCGTCCGACGCTGGAATACGATGCCCGGCCGCACACGCTGCGAGGCCCACGCCTGATCGACGTCCTTGCGCAGGCGGGTGTACCCGCCCATCCGGCGACGCAGGTATTGTTGCGCGCGATCGACGGGTACATCGTCGCGACCACGCTGGCGCAGTTGCGCGAGTATCGCTTCCTGCTCGCCACCCATCTGGACGACAAGCCGCTTGCGCTCGGTGGATTGGGGCCGCTGTGGGCCGTCTACGACCCGGCCGCGATCCCCATGCTGGCGGGCAAACCCCTCAGGGAGCAGTTCGCGCTTTGCCCGTGGGGCATTTATCACATCCAGATCAACGCCGTCCCCTGAACCCTGCCCGCGTTGGGGCGGGCCCGTCCGGTCAGGAAGCGTCGGTGCGCAAGGTGGGGCGACGCAGGGTAAGGCGTCTCGCGATGCGTCCGAAGGCGCGGAGTTGTTGCGCCATCACGCCCATACCATAACGGCGCGAACGGCCTTCGGGGGCGGGAAGTTGGTCGCGAATGCCGGTCGGCTCCACGGCACGCTCCCAGGAGGCGGTACGGAATACCATGTCCCACCAGGGAACCAGCACGCCGAAGTTGCAGCCGTACCGGGTGCCTTCGTGCCCGTAGCCGATGGCGTGATGACGACGGTGAAACGTCGGGCTCACGATCAGACGTTCGAGGACAGGGCCGTACGGTAGCCGTGCATTCACGTGCTGCACGCTCTGCAAGAAATTCCCCACTGCCACGAGCACGACGTATTGCGCGGGTTGCACGCCGATGAACAGCGCAATCGACGCAAAGAAGGCGGCTTGCAGCATGATGTCGAGGAAGTGGTTGCGGTCGTCCGTCCACATCGACATCTGCTGCTGGCTGTGGTGTACCGCGTGCAGTTCCCACCAGACCCCGAAGCGATGCTGCCAGCGGTGATACCAGTAGCCCGCGAAGTCGAGCACGATCAGGTAGAGCAGAAACGACACGAGCGGTTGATCCGTCACGCCCGGGTACAGGCCGTCCAACTGGACGTTCGGCAGCCCGTGGATCACCATCTGGCTCTGCAACGCGCTGAAAACGGGTTGCAGTACCAGGAAGAAGAGCAGATTGAGAATGCCGAGCTTGGCGATCCACGTGTAGATCACGTCGGCCCGCACCTGGCGGCGATCCTGCCACTGTTCGACCGGGCGCAACGCCTCGAGCGGACGCAGCAGGGCGTACGTCACGCCGATCTGGAAGACACCGACGAGCACCCAGTACAAGGCGTCATAGATGTCGTCGGCGTAGCCCATCAGGTTGAAGTGGAACAGCAGCGGCTGCACCCCACCGACGTAGACGAGCGTCTGCACAGCGGCGATGCCGCTGTCTACGAAGTTGATGGCTTCCTGAATCATCTGGGGTCTCGTCAGTCCGGATTCGGCGAAAGTACGGGCGCGCGATCAGCAAAGAAAATACCATGCGGCGACCGGTTGACGGCGATTCGGTCGATGAGTTTGCGCGTCGTCAGGTCGATCACCCCCACGTGACGCGCAAACCGGAATGTCACCCAAAGATAACGCTTGTCGGCGGACAATTCCATATCGTCCGGCCCAGGCATCAGGCCGGTGATATCGGCCACCTTGGTCAGCGACTCGTAATCGAGAATGCTGATCGTGCTCTCGACACGGTTGCTCACGGCGATGTGACGGCCATCGGCGAGCGAGCGGAAGTTGTGGGCGCCGCGTCCCGTCGGTATGCGTTTGACGATCTTCTGCGTGCGCCAGTCAACCACGGCCACGTCGTCTTCCCCTGTCATGCCGACGAGCAGGTACTTGTCGCCCGGCGTCATCCACAGCCCCGCGGGCGTTTTGCCGAGCGCCATGCGCCACTTCACCGTTTGCGTTGCAAGGTCGATGGCGGCCAGCTCGCCCGTGTCCTGCACCGTCACGAACACCGTCTTGCTGTCCGATGTGAAGGTCATATGGCTGGGCGTCCTGGCCAGCGGAATGCGCTTGGCGATCGAGAAGTTCTGGCCGTCGTAGTGGTAGACGTCGAGCCGGTCAAGGCGCAGTGCCGTCGTGACGAACCATTTGCGGTCGGGCGAGAAGCCGAGTTGATACGGGTCTTCGATGTCCGCGACCTGACGTTGCAGCTTGCCGGTGTTCGGATCGAGGAACATCAGGCTGTTCGAGACCGAGTTCGCCACGATCAGCGAACGCTTGTCCGGCGTGATCATCAGGTGATGCGGCTCCTTGCCCGTTGGCATGGTGCCGACGACTTTGTGCGACGCCTGATCGATGAGGGAAAGCTGGGCTGCGCCGGAATCGAGCACGATGACCGTGCCGGCATGCGCGGACGAGAGCGGGAGCATAGCGGCGACCAGGGCCGAAAGTGTCGCCACGGTGCGGACACGGCCGGTCAGCCGGGAAAACTTGAGAGAGAACGCCATGAGAGCCTGGGGTGGGGCGTAGAACAGTAACGCAGGGCCGGTAAGCCATGCGTCGATTCCTTCGTTAAACGCGCCACGTGCCCGGCGCGTTGACAGAAAAATGGGACGAGACGGGACGAAACACGGCAAAACGGGATGCCGCAGTCCGATAAAACTCATCCGCGCTCCCCAAGCTCATTGGTTCACGGCGCGTCTTGTCAGGCGGAAGGCGCATCGGCGGGCGCCACGCCGTCCCAGGTTTCCAGCAGGACGAGCGCCTCGCGCGTCCAGTCCAGCCAGCCTTGCTCATAACGCACGCCGAGCAACAGGATGTGCCGTTGCAGGGCGGTTTCGCGCGTCAGCGGCGTTTGAGGGGGAAAGTCGCGCGTCTCGATAGCCCGGTAGGCGGCGAGCTTTTGGGTGTGGAGTGCCGCGCGGCGTTGCAGTTCAGGCTGCAGGCCAAGCGGCCCGATGGCGGCATCCGCCCGCAACCGCACCATCAGGTCGTCGCGCAGGTCGGCGGGGGCCGTCGGGGTGGCCGCCCAAGCGAGCAGTTCGTCGCGACCGGCGTCGAGCACGCGATAGATGCGCTTGCGTGTGCGCCCGCCGTCGGGCGCGGCCATGGAGTCAATCCAGCCGGACGCCTCCATGCGGGCCAGCTCCCGGTAGATTTGTTGATGGGTGGCATGCCAGAAAAAGCCGATCGACTTATCGAAGCGGCGGGCAAGGTCGTACCCCGAGGAGGATTTCTCCAGTAACGAGGTCATCAGGGCGTGGGCAAGCGGCATGTCCGGCAGTGTAGGGACTCTATTTCTACTATGCAACCCGTTGCATAGTGCGCGACAGCCCCTTAAAATCGCTCTCGAACTATGCAACCGGTTGCATCCATCGAAGCCGCGCGAACGACGCGGCCTGTGCTTGCCGGGAAGTGACCTCCGAAACCCACGGCCCCCGCCGAACGATAAGTGAGACAACGATGAGCGCCTATCCCCACCTGATGCAGCCGCTGGATCTGGGCTTTACGACCTTGCGCAACCGTGTGCTGATGGGCTCGATGCATGTCGGGCTCGAAGAGGCACGCAACGGTTTCGCCCGCATGGCAGCCTTCTACGCGGAACGGGCGCGCGGTGGCGTGGCGTTGATGGTGACGGGCGGCATCGCCCCGAACGACGCCGGTCGGCCCTACGCGGGCGGCGCGAAGCTCAGCACCGAGGATGAGGCGGACAAGCATCGCGTGGTGACTCAGGCGGTGCATGCGGCCGGGGGCAAGATCGCCTTGCAGATCCTTCATTTCGGGCGCTACGCGTACCATCCCGACCTGGTCGCGCCCAGCGCATTGCAAGCGCCCATCACGCCCGCCAAGCCGCGCGAACTGACGAGCGACGAGGTCGAGGCGACCATCGACGACTTCGTCAACTGCGCCGCGCTCGCGCAGCAGGCCGGATACGACGGCGTCGAAATCATGGGGTCCGAGGGGTACCTGATCAACGAATTCATTGCGGCGCGCACCAACCATCGCACCGACGCCTGGGGCGGCAGTTACGACAACCGGATCCGCTTCCCCGTCGAGATCGTGCGCCGCGTGCGCGAGCGCGTGGGGCGCGAGTTCATCATCATCTACCGCCTCTCGATGCTCGACCTGGTCGAAGGCGGGTCCACCTTCGAGGAAGTGGCGCAACTGGCCCGCGCGGTCGAGGCGGCCGGGGCGACGCTGATCAATACGGGGATCGGCTGGCACGAAGCCCGCATCCCGACGATCGCCACGAGCGTGCCGCGCGCCGCATTCGCATGGGTCACCGGCAAGCTCAAGGGGCACGTTGGCATTCCGCTCGTCACGACCAACCGCATCAACATGCCGGACGTGGCCGAACGCATTCTCGCCGACGGCGAAGCGGACATGGTGTCGATGGCGCGCCCGCTGCTGGCCGATCCCGAGTTCGTGAACAAGGCGGCGGCCGGCCGCGCCGAGGCCATCAACACATGCATCGGCTGCAATCAGGCGTGTCTCGATCACACGTTCAGCGGCAAGATCACCTCATGCCTGGTCAATCCTCGCGCCTGTCATGAGACGGAACTGCGCATCGAGACGGCCGGACGCACGCGTCGTGTGGCCGTCGTCGGCGCGGGCCCCGCAGGTCTGGCGGCGGCAACCGTCGCGGCGCGGCGGGGACACGACGTCACGCTCATCGAAGCCGATGCCGAGATCGGCGGGCAATTCAACATGGCCAAGCGGATTCCCGGCAAGGAGGAGTTTTTCGAGACCCTGCGCTACTTCCGTCATGAACTGGATGCCACGGGCGTCAAGGTGCAATTGCACACGCGTGCGACGGTGGCGTCGCTGGTCGACGGCGGGTACGACGACATCGTGCTGGCCACCGGGGTCGTGCCGCGTCGGCCTGCTATCGAAGGACTGGATCACCCCAAGGTGCTCAGTTACATCGATGTGCTGCGTGGCGGGGCATCGGTCGGCAAGACCGTCGCCGTGATCGGGGCAGGTGGCATCGGCTTCGACGTGGCCGAGTTTCTCACGCAAGCCGGCGAGAGTGCCACGCTCGTGCCGGCGAAGTTCTACGCGGAGTGGGGCATCGACCCGGCCTACGCGCATGCCGGCGGCCTGCGCCCTCCAGTGCCGCAGACGTCGCCTCGCAAGGTCTACCTGATGCAGCGCAAGACCTCGAAGGTGGGCGACGGACTGGGTAAAACCACGGGATGGATTCACCGCACCGCGCTCAAGCATCGCGGCGTGGAAATGATCCCCGGGGTGACCTATCGCCGGATCGACGACGACGGCTTGCACGTCACCATCGACGACACGCCGCACGTACTCCCCGTCGATAACGTAGTGCTGTGCACTGGACAGGAGCCTTTGCGCGAATTGGCCGACGGCCTTCGGGCGGCCGGTGCGCGCGTGCATGTCATTGGCGGGGCCGATGTGGCGGCCGAACTCGACGCCAAGCGCGCGATCCAGCAGGGCACCGAGGTGGCGATCGACCTGTGACGGTGCCGGGCGGGCGCGAGCGGCGCCGGATCGTTGTGCGACAATGGCGTCTCGTCGATTTCGGCCGCTCTTTTTTCGTCCGCCGGCGTTGTCGCAATGCCAAAGCGTGGGCGCCAAGTGCCGGGCGTCACGTGTCCGAGGCACGCTGCGGATTGCCGTCGTCACGGCAGCGTCCGAAGCGGCCCGCGTGGGAGCCTGAACCGTGTGGCCGACGGTCTCATCGTCCATGAAGCGCACGTTACTCTCCACCGTTTCGCTCGCTGGCCGCCTTCGGTGGCTGAATCTCGCAGTCGTCTGTGTTGTCGTCATCCTTTGCGGCAGTTTGCTCACCTGGACTTGGGGAACGTATCAGCGCGCCAGCGACGCGTCCCTTGCCCTTGAGGCCTTGCGTGCCACGCTGCTCGCGATGGAGAAGGCGTCGGCGGAACGCGGGCCGGCCAATGCCGTGCTGGGCGCGGATCTCCCACTTCCCGACGCATCGGTCATTGCGCTGCGCAATGCCCGCGAGGCGACCAACGCGCGTCTGCAGGAACTGCTGTCTGCGCTCTCGACCGATCGGTGCGACGCCTGCGGCGGCAGCTTGCGGATCGTCGAGCGCGCGCGCCTGGATCTCGCGGCGGCCAGCGCGAACGTCGACCTGTTGGTGCAACGTCCACGCGACATGCGCGGCGACGCGGCCGTGCGCGATGCCGTCGATCGCATGATCCGTGTCATCCCCGAGTTCACCTCTGTGGCATCGTCGCGCATCGACGTGATTTCGCGAGGCGCACCCGATGCGCTTCACTACGTCGTTCTGGCGCGACTGGCGGCGGATCTGCGCGAGTTTGCCGGTCAACTCGGCTCACGCTTCACCGCGGCGCTCACCACCGGGAAGCCGCTCGCCGAGGTCGATCAGCGCGCGATTGAACGCACGCTCGGGCGCGTCGAGCAATTGCACGACATGATCGCCGCGCGCATGATCGATCCCCCTGAACTCAGCCCCGAGACACTTGACGCCCTGAACACCCAGTACTTCGCCGCCGGATTGCATTATGTGGCGACGGTGCGCACGCTGGCCAGTCAGCCCCAACCCGTTGCGCCAACCACGGCCGAGTTTGCGCGCCAATACGTGCCGACGATGCGCGCGATCACCGACTTCCGCGACAACATGCTGACGCTGGCCCAACGCAAGGTCGACGCCCGCGCCGCGCTCGCGCTCAAGTGGTTGATCGTTTCGGCAACCGCTGCGATCACGCTGGTGCTCGGGATGATCGTTGCGTTGCGGAATTTGCGCCGCAGCGTGGTGCAACCGTTCGAGGCGGCAACGCGTTTCGTCGAGGCGCTGGCGCAGGACGATCTCGACGCGGCGGTGCCGGGCGACGACATGCCGAGGCAACGTCCGCAGGTGAGGGCCGTGTTCGATGCGCTGCGCGTACTCAGGCTCAACGCCCTCGAATTACGGCAATTGCGGCGCGATCGCACCCGGTTGCAGAGTGAACTGGAAATGAGCGGGGACACGGACCCGCTGACGCAACTGATGAACTGGCGAGCGTTCGAGCGGCAGGCCCAGGCACTGTGTGCGATGCCGTCGCCGGGGTTGGTGGCGTTGATCAAGCTGGATATCGACAACTTCACGCAGATCAACGCGACCTGGGGACACGGTGTCGGCGACGATGTGCTGCGCCGTGTCGGCGCGGTGTGTCTGAACACGTGTCAGCCGGGGGATGTGGTGGCGCGGTTGGGCGCGGACGCGTTCGCGATCGTGGCCCGTGTGCTCGCCCCGTCTCGCGCGCAGCAATTCGCGGAACTGATGCGCGGGCGCATCGAGGCCACCACGTTGACGTTGCCGAACGGCGAAGTCGTGCCGCTGACAGCGAGCGTCGGCATAGCCATCGACGATCCGACGACGTTGGGTGCGACGCGGGTGTCCAGCGGTGGGCCGGCCAATGTCTCGGCACTCTTGAGTCAGGCAGAGCGCCAGCTCGACGCCGCGCGACGGGCCCGTCGGCGCACCATCGAGTAGGGCGCTTCGTATCACGTCAAGGTCCGCTCGTCGCCCAGCCAACGTCGCAAGGCCTGTCAACGCCCATGCGCGACAACGAAGTGCCTCACATCGATGCGCTGCTCGGCGAACGCCGCCTCGCAATATTGGAGGTACAGCCGCCACGACCGGACGAACGTGTCGTCGAAGCCTTGCGCACGCACCGCATCGATCTGCCCTTCGAAGGCGGCATGCCAGTGCTGCAGCGTTCTGGCGTAATCGAGACCGAAGCGTAGCGTCTCGACGGCGGTCATGCCGCTTGCCTCCGAGGCGCTCACAAATCGCTCTGCGCTTGGCAGCATGCCGCCCGGAAAGATGAACTCGCGAATGAAGTCGCTCGACGCGCGATAGGCGTCAAAGGCGTTGTCTTCGATGGTGATCGACTGAATGAGCGCACGGCCCCCGGGGAGCAAGCGAGATCTGAGCATGGCGAAGTACGCCGGCCAAAACGCCTCCCCCACGGCTTCGAACATCTCGATCGAGACGATGGCGGCGAACTGGCCTTGCACGTCACGATAATCCGTGAGCGAGATGTCGGCCAGGTGGCTCAGTCCCTCGGCGTCGATGCGGGCTTTGGCGAGCGTCAGTTGCGCTTGCGAGAGGGTGATGCCATGCACTGCGATGCCTTGCCGGGCCGCGTGCAGCGCAAATCCGCCCCATCCGCATCCCACTTCCAGCACCCGCTCGCCCGGACGCAGCGCCAGCGTATCGATGATCCGCTGATACTTGGCGGCTTGGGCGTCGGCAAGCGAACGGTGGGGATCGCCCTCGAACCAGGCGCTGGAATAGGTCCACGTTGCGTCGAGCCACAGTTCGTAGAAGCGATTGCCGAGATCGTAATGCGCGTGAATGTTGCGACGGCTGCCCGACTTGGTGTTGCCGCGCAGTCGATGGCGCAGGTGATACCAGAGGCGAGCGATCCGCGAGCCCGTCACGGTGTTGGAGATCGACGCGAGGTTGCGTATCGCGAGCCGGAGCAGCGCCACCATATCGGGCGAGTCGACCCAGCCGGCGCGATAGGCGTCTGCAAAGCCGATGTCCCCGGCGTGCATGATGCGGCGGCACGCCCGCCAGTCGCGCAGGTGAAGCGTTGCGCCCGGCGAACTGTGGGGATCTCCGAACACATGCAGGGTGCCGTCGGGACAGATCAGCGTCAGGTGTCCGGCGTGAATCCGGCGTAGCAATGCGATAAACAGGCGCGCAGAAATCGGTGCGATCGGACGCACGGAAAGCAGGCGGAGCGGAATCATGGACGGATCTCCCGGTCGGCGGAAGCGGCGCGCTCCGGCGCCGTTGCACGTAGCGTTGGCGGCGTCTTGCCGAAGAACGGCACGCGCTTGAGCCAGAGCCTCAGCGCTTGCCAGTGAATTCTGATGACGACGTTCAGCGCATTGAGAGGCTGCGAAAGCACGGCGAACAGAACGCGCCGCCCCGTGAACGGTTCGGCCCGCATGGCGATGGCCGTGCGCAGCAGCAGCGCATCGCCGACGCGGTAGTCGATGGCGACCGACCATATCGCGCCCTTGCGGCGCACGCGAAACTCGTATTGCCCCTGCACGTCGCAAAATGGGGAGACGTGAAAGACCTTGCGGCAGACGAGCCGCGTATCGCCACGAATGGGCGCATGATCGTCGGCACTGAGCAGATACCCGTGGTGTTGACCGAAGGTGTTGCGCACATCCGCATACAAGGCGCGCAAATTCCCCTGACGATCATGGCAGTACCAGAAGCTCACCGGATTGAACGCGTAGCCGGCCATGCGTGGAATCGTCTGCAGCCAGATGGCGCCGTCGGCGGGAATCGCTGCCTCCGCCAGACGCGCGCGCATCCAGGGCAGGAGCGCACTGCCGTCGCGGGGACCATAGTCGCCCGATCTCAAGGCGAGTGGGCGTCGTCGGTCCAGCGCGAACCACCGGCTGCGCAGGGCGTCGAGACGCTCGACATCGCAAGCGATCTGAAACATCGAATAAGTGAACGCATGCCGCACCGGATGCAGCCGTTCGTGGGTCACGAGGCCGCGCAGCAGCCAGGCGGGCGGTGTCGATGGGTTGGCCATCGCAGCATTCGTGCTCATGGTTGCGCCCACGTCGGCATCACGCCGAAGTCGCCGGCCACCCGTAGCGCGGATTTCAGGCCGTCTTCGTGAAAGCCGTAGCCGGTCCAGGCGCCTGCGAACCACGTCCGTTGGCAGCCCTGGATATCGGGCAGGCGTGATTGTGCGTCCACGGCCGCCAGATCGAGGAGGGGGTGTTCATAGGCATAGCGTCCCAGCACCGTGTCCGACGCCGGCTCATGGCTCGGATTGAGCGTGACGATCACGGGGGACGTGAAGGGCAGGGCCTGGAGCTGATTGATCAGATAGCTCACACATACGGGACGATGCGCGTCGGCAGCCGCGTTCGCCTGACTGACGTAATTCCACGCGGACCAGACGCGTCGGCGGCGCGGCAGCAGCTTCGGATCCGTGTGCAGGACTGCAACGTTCGGTTGATATCGCACCGCACCGAGTATCTGACGCTCCGCCGCGTTGGCGTCGCCCAGCAACTGCAGGCTGTCCGGGGCGTGACCGGCGAGCACGACGGCGTCGAAGCGCTGCGATTCGCCGTTGCCGAAGGCGATTGTCACGCCATCGCGCTCGCGCATCACCCGCCGTACGGGCGTTCGCAGGCGGACATCGTCAAGCGTTGCCAGCAAGCGGCGCACGTAGGCGCGTCCGCCACCGGCGACGGTTTTCCATTGCGGACGATGCCGAATCTGCAGCAGCGCGTGATTCAGGCAGAAGCGCAGGAAGGTCGCCGCCGGAAAGTGCAGAATGTCGGCCGCCCGGCTCGACCAGATCGCGGCGGCCATCGGCAGGAGATAGTGATGCTGGAACGACTGTCCGTAACCGTTGGCCACCAGCAGGTCGCCGACGGATTGGCGCTCGCGCATGGCGCTTTGCAGGTGTTGCTCGGCCGTCGCGTTAAAGCGCAGCACGTCGCGGAGCATTCCCAGAAAGCGCGGGGAATACAGGTTGCGACGTTGGGCGAATACGGTGTTCAGGTTCGTGCCCGCCCATTCGAGCGCGCCGCCGTCGACCGAGACCGAAAACGACATATCGCTCGCGATGGCGCTCACACCGAGTTCGTCGAACAACGCGATCAGGTTGGGATAGGTGCGATCGTTGAAGACCAGGAAGCCCGTGTCGACAGGGGCACAATGCCCGTCGAGCGTGACATCGACCGTGTTCGTATGTCCCCCGGCATAATCGCCTGCCTCGAACACGGTCACGTGATGCTTGCGCGCGAGAAAATAGGCGCTGGCCAGTCCGGCAATGCCCGCGCCCACCACGGCGACACGTTGTCCGGGAGGCAGGGTGGCGGTCGATGCATTCATTGGCTTGTCTCGTCGAAGTTTTTTGCTTATACGAAACACGAGCGCGCGCGGATGCAGGCGCGTTTGAAAAAGCGGCGAGACACCCACGAATTTGGACGTCGCGGCCGAATACGCAGGGCGCGCCACGGCATGGCGGGAGCGGGGCGGCGGCTCATGCCCGTTGGCCCCGCTTTTCGAACAGGTAGTGGCCCACGCCCCACTCACGGCCTTGGGCGTAGCCGAACAGTTCGGCGACTGCCATATAGAACATGCGCCAGCGCTGGAACTGAACGCCGGCCTGCGGGCCGTAACCGGCCTCGAGCATCGGCAGCGTCGTCGCACGCGACGCGTCCAGGGCCGCCAGCCAGTCGTTGGCTGTGCGTTCGTAATGGCGACCGTCGACCCACCAGCGGTTCACGATGCGCAGGTCGTCCTGGAAGTGCAGCAACAGATCCGCGCTGGGCATGGTGCCGCCGGTGAAGAAGTGTCGCGACATCCAGTCGCTGCCATCCTTGTTCTGGAAGGGGTAGGCCACATGACGATGCGCGAAGAGATGGACGAACAGGGTGCCGTCGTTGTTCAGCCAGTGGGCGATCTTGCCGAGCAATGCGCCGTAGTTCTTCATGTGCTCGAACATTTCGATGGACAGGATGCGGTCGAATCCTGCGCGAACGCCGTCATCGAACTCAAATTCCGCCACATTGCCGGTCACGATCCGCAGATTCCGAAGCCCGCGGCGCGCCGCCGTCGACTCGATGAAACGGCGTTGACCGTGAGAATTCGACAGCCCGACGACCTGCGCAGCGGGATATTGCGCGGCGAGCCAGAGCGAGAGCGAGCCCCAGCCGCACCCAAGATCCAGAATCCGCTGACCGTCGGCGATGTCGGCGCGCTGCGCGTAGAGGGCCAGCATCGCCTGCTCGGCCTGGGCCAGTGTCTCGTCGCCATTCGGGTAATAGCAGCACGAATACTTGACGGCGGGACCCAGGTGCTCGGCAAAGAAGTCGCTTGGCACCTCGTAGTGTTGCGTGTTGGCGGCCTGCGTATCCACGGCAATCGGACTCGCGCGCAGTTCACTGACGAACGCGGCAAGCGATTCGGCGCTTCGCTCGGGATCGTGCGCGTGCGCCTCGCGCAGGCGCTGGCGCATCAGCATGCGCATGCCCGCGCGCAACACAATATCCGGCACAAGGCCCCGCTCGCAGAGCCGGATCAAACCGGTTTCGTCGGGCGCTTGGGCTCGTGCGGCGGGCGGTTGCGTAAGGGAGGCGGTCATGGCGATGGGCTCCTGACATCAATGGGCGGATTCATGGCAGCGGCGTTTCCACAGGCTTCCTGGGGGGCCAGGGAATCAGCACGCTGGTGGTTTGCATGTACGTTTTGTAGGCGGGGCGAGAGCGCATCAGGTGCGCTTCAAGCAGCGGGATGCCCGACACTTTGAGCAGTAGCCACGCCATGAGCAGCGGCGCGAGCAGCGTCGTCCATGCCCAGGGCGCGCCAAATGCGATCACCGGGTAGGCACACCAGTGCAGGCACTCGAAGAAGTAATTGGGATGCCGCGAGTACCGCCACCAGCCGACCTGGCAGACTTGGCCACGATGGCTGGTGACGGCGGTGAAGCGTCGCAGTTGACGGTCGGCCGACGCCTCGCCCGCGACGGCGGCCAGCCAGATGAGCGCGGCGACGGCCAGCGCCCACGGCGCCGGCGCGTGGGCGTTGAATGCCGGCACGAAGAACGCCGCCGCGAGCAGCATGGCGATCACGCCCTGCAACTGGAAGAACCAGAACAGGTTGCGTCCGGCATGCTCGCCCCACTGTTCGCGAAACTGCCGGTAACGCGCATCTTCCGGATGCCCGTAGTTGCGACGCCAGAGATGCATTGCGAGGCGCAGGCCCCATACGCCACCGGCCACCCCGACGAAGATGCGATTGATCGCGTGGCCGGTGCCGAGCCCTGCCGCCACGATCGCCACGCTCCCGAGCGCGGCGGCCCACACCGGGTCGACCATGCCGGCGTTGTGCGAGCGCCATTGGTAGCACCAGGCGAGCGTTAACGCAGCACACATTCCAGCGAACGATACGGTGACAGCAGACAGCATGCAGGCTCCAGATAGGGATTCGGGGCTCGATGCTGCTGTATACGAACGTCACGCGTTGCCGGATGCACGCGCCGGAGACATCGTGGAATCGAAGCGGGGAGCGGACTTGCGGGAAAGCGACGAAGGGGTTGTCCAACGTACGGACAACCCCTTCAAATGACACGATGGCGGAGGCGCGCCAGAGCGCTCAGGCGGGTCGGATGGCGCCGGTCGCGACCACGGGACCGGTCGGTTGTCCGGTGGGGGAGCCGCCCGGCGGTTCGACGGACACCGCGAGTACGGCGTTGCTGTCCATCTGCGCGAGGATTTGCGGTGACAGGGTCATCGACGCGGGTTGATCCGACGCAAATACGCCTAGCGGGATGGGTTTGGCGTTACGCGGGATCAGCCACAGCTCGGTGGCGCGGCCGGCGGCAATGGTGGGCTTGAGAACCGGCACCACGACCATGCTCGAGCGACGCCTGTCGACCGTTGCGGTCCAGTGAGCGACGCCATCCTGGCGGGCGATGGTCGACACCATATAGGCATTGGCCGTCACGGCGGACGGACTGCGCGAGGGCATCAGCGTGACGACGTTTACGGCAAGCAGTGCTAGCGCCGCGAGGCTTGCGCCGAGCCCCACCCATCGCCAGAGGCGCAAGTTGTCCCACCAGGTGGCCGGTCGCGGGCGGGTGGTGCGCAGGGCTTCCGGCGCAACGCCAAGATCGCGCTGGATGCGTTGCCACACGCGCGGCGGGGGGGCGATGGGCGCAACGTCTTCGGCCAGTTGCGCGATGCGTGCTTGCCACTGGAGCAGGGTTGCCTGAATCAGCGGATTCGCGTCGGCGGCCTGCTCGAGTTCGCGCCGTTCGGCGGCACTCAGCACGCCGAGGGCATATTCGGCGCAGCGCAGCTCGTCGTCTTGGTTGGCGGGCGTATTCATTGCTCGAGGCACACTTTCAGTTGCATTAGGCTGCGGCGAATCCAGCTTTTCATCGTGCCAAGCGGCACGCTAAGGCGAGCCGCGAGTTCGCTGTACGAGGCGCCGGTAAAGAACGCCTCGCGCACCACGCCACGTTGTTGCGGCTCGAGGCGTTGCAGGCATTGCTCCAGGCGTTGCCGTTCCTCGGACGCCTCGGCAAGCGCGGCGGGCGTGGGGTCGTCTGAGGGGATGGCGAGGGCATCGGCATCATCGAGGGCGGCCTCACGGTGCTCGCGCAGTCGGTCGATGGTTCGGTTGCGGGCCAACGTGATCAGCCATGTCATGGCGTTGCCGCGCTCGGGGTCGAAGCCGCCGGCGCGTCGCCAGACGCTGACGAACACCTCCTGAAGCAGGTCCTCGGCTTCCGCCTTGTCGCGCACCATTCGCAGGATCACGCCGAACAAACGTGCCGATGTCATCTGATAGACGGCGGCAAAAGCATCGCGATCTTCCTGTCCCACGGCCGATAATGCGCGGTTCAATGCGTCGCGCCATGCGATGTCGGCATTGGGGTCGTGCTGGCGCTGCGAGGGGGATGTACGTGCTCGATTGGCACTTCTGGGCATGTCGTTCATGCGGACGAGGCCTTCGTGTGAACCATAGCATTGACGTTCCGCGCAATATAGCACCTTCGGTGCGAGATGGCGCGTTGTGTCCGGCATGAGAAGGCGAGGATTCGGCATGGCGTGCTGATCGACGATGAGCGTGTTGAGTCATACGTATCAGGCACGCGTCCGGATGCGCGGCATCGGTGTATTCTCGGTTCGCCTTTGGCTCGCGTTCAGGGAGTGAGCAGTGCCACAAGTCCAAACAGTCGTGCCAGGGGCGGTACGGACATCAGCAGTATCAGCGCGCCCCCGGTCAGGCCCAACACCCGCCAGAGATAGGGGTTTCGGGGCTGTCCGCGATCGGGGCGTTTCGTTCGCAGTACCCGCCGGACCACGAAGATCAGCGCGACATTGACCACGACCAACAGTTCGAATGCCAATGTGCGGGCCAAGGGGAGAGGGTCGGCGTCGGCGCTGACATAGTGCAGCAATCCCGCATAGACCCCAAGGACCAGCACGCCAGCCAGCGCGCCCACGGAGGCCACTCGCAGGAAGGCGTGGGACGATAGGAGTCGTGCCCCGGCGTGCCGGGGAGGGGTCGTCATCAGGTGAGCGGCTTCCGGTTCGTTCTCGAATACGATCGAGCAGACCGGATCGATCACGAGTTGCAGGAAGACGATGTGGACCGGCGCGAGCATGGGCGGCAAGCCGACCAGAATCGGCACCACGGCTGCCGCGACCATGGGAACATGCACCGCGATGGTATAGCTGATCGCGAGAACGAGATTGGCGTAGATGCGTCGCCCGAGTCGGATGGCCGACACGATCGGGGCGAAGTTGTCGCGCAGCAGGACCAGCGCGGAGACTTCGCGAGCGACTTCCGCGCCGCGCAATCCCATCGCAATGCCAATGTGGGCCGCCTTCAGGGCCGGTGCGTCGTTCACCCCGTCGCCCGTCATCGCCACCACTTCGCCGTTGTCTCGCAGCGCATTCACCAGGCGAAGCTTTTGCTCGGGGCGGATGCGGGCGAAGGTCTCGACGTCCTTGACCGCGTCGTGCACTTGCGCGTCGGTCATGGCCGCCAGGGCCTGCCCGGTCACGATCCGTCGGCAGTCGATGCCCACTTCGGTCGCGATGGCCTGCGCCGTCGACGGATAGTCACCGGTCACCATGACCACGCGAATGCCCGCGGCATGGCATTGCGCGATCGCCTGTGCGACTTCCGGCCGGACCGGGTCGGACAGACCGACGAGCCCCAGGAACGTAAACGCGAAGTCGTGCTGATCCTTCGGCCACTCGGGGTGGGAATGCGAGGCTTTCGCCACCCCCAGCACCCGCAATCCGCCCGACGCCATGGCCGCCGCCTGATCCAGGACCGCCTGGGTTGCCGTCTCGTCCAGATGGCAAAGCGCAGAGACGGCTTCCGGTGCCCCCTTGCAGGCCACCGAATGATGCGTGGGTTCCGGGGTGCGCCACGCGTGGGACATCGCGGGCACCTCGGGCGTCAGCGCGTACTCGTGCACCAACGACCAATCCGTGTGCAAACGTCCGGTGCCCGCGAGGCCCAGGCGTCCGGTCTCGTGGAACGCCCGCTCCATCGGGTCGATGGGTTCGATTTCGCTGGCGAGCACGAGGTACTCGATCAACTCGTGAAAGGCGGCGTCAATTCTTGGGGTCGAGGGATCCACGTCAAGCCGTCTGCCATGGGCGACGAGTGCGCTCACCGACATGCGATTCTGTGTCAGCGTGCCCGTCTTGTCGACGCACAGCACCGACGTTTGACCGAGTGTCTCGATCGCGCTCATCCGGCGCGTGAGCACGCCCTCTTTGGCGATCCGGCGTGCGCCCAAGGCGAAGAACACCGTGAGGATGACCGGAATCTCTTCGGGCAGGAGGCCCATCGCCAGCGTGATCCCGGCGAGTATGCCGGGAAGCCATTCGCCAACGCGCCAACGGTAAGTGAGCGTGAGGAGAAAGACCGTGGCGATGGCGACGGCGGCAAAGCGATTGACGAAGGTTCTCGTCTCGATTTGCAGCGGGGAGAGCGCTTCCGAGATGCCGCTCAGCGACTTGCCGATGCGACCGAGCGTCGTATTCGGTCCGGTGGCGGTCACGACCATGCGGGCCTGACCTTGTACCACCATGGACCCGAAAAATAGCTGGTTGTCGGCGGCCTCGCCCTGTTCGCTGGATTGGCGGGAGCGGGCATCGAGCGGGGCAACAGCCTTGCTGACGGCAACGGATTCCCCCGTGAGCAGTGACTCGTCCACACTGAGTTCGTGGAGTTCAACGGCAAGACCGTCTGCGGGCACGCGGTTGCCTTCATCGACGAAAACGATGTCGCCGGGAACCAGTTCCGAGGCGGAGACGAGTTGACGACTGCCGTCGCGAAGCACCTTGGCGCGCGGCGCCGACAGTTCGCGAAGCGAGTCGAGCACCTGGGCGGTGCGATGGCTCTGATAGACGGTGAGAAGGACAATCGCCGTGACGAAGGCAAGCAGTGTCAGCGCTTCGGCGCGATCTCCGAGAATGAGATAGACGGCGCTTGCCGCGAGCAACAGCAGGAACATCGGCTCGCGTAGCACTTCCCATAACGTGAGCCACCAGGTGCGGCGCGCCGCGTAGTCCACGACGTTCCAGCCGAACCGAGCGCGCTGGGCCAGCACCTCGGCGCTCGACAGGCCGTGTTCGGCGTCGGGCGACCGGATCGGGGCGGTCTCGGGTGCGCTGGCGACGTCAGTGGACCCACTGGAAGCGGATGTGGATGGCGTTGCGCGCATGCGTGTCGGCGCTTGGGCGTCTCGCGGCGTGGCCGTGCCGCTCACCGGCGGTTTGGCCGTGGGCAATGCTTACAGAGATGCAGCACGCCTGGCGCATCCGGATCGTCCCAGGAGAAATGGAGGTCGACGGCACCGCGCTTGGGGACATGGATATTCCTGGATTCCGATCTGGCGGGAGTGTGCACAGAGACGCGATAGTCGCCTGCGGGCAACCTGACAAAGAGGAACGGTCCCTCCGTTCGCACCGCCAGGACGTGTCGCCCGGCCCCTGCGGTGATAGTGACATCGACGTCGGAGAGATAGCTTCCCGACGTCGACGTGAACGTCATCCGGAGGTTGTACTGGGGCGCTGCGGCGCGAAATACCTGGACTTCGTCCTCGCCAATGCCGCCCGTGATGTACGAGACGCCACTTTCCGATTCCGGTTGTGGTGTCGATGCTGCCAGCGCGACGCCAATCATGCATAGCCACGCGAAAAGTGGCACAAACAGCGAAACGCGGGCGCTTCTCGACATCACAATTCTCCCCATATCGGTCTCGTTTCCAGAATGGCCGGTGGCGCTCGTTTGCGTGTTGATCGATGTCAAGGAGCCGCTTGCGACGTCATCGCGCTCGACGTCATTGCATTGGGCGCGGCGTTTGCCGTGCGTCCATTGACACGCGCGCGTGCCGCGCGGCCGGTCGGCAGCAGCGCTTGATGCGCACCGACGTCGTTGGCGCCGCACGGCCGACGCGATCGAAGGTTTGACCTGCCTCAAGGCACGCCTTGGGGCGTCGCCTACGCTGAACATGCACGATTGGCCCGGCATTCGCGCGGTTTGAACGCGCGTTGGTGCCGTCAGGATTTAGGTTCAGGAGATTGATGAGATGGATAAGAGAACCATGAAGCGCGCGTTGTCTATCGCGTCGTCAGCGGTTTTGATGCTCGCCGCAATCCCGGCGCTTGCCCAACCGAAAGACGGCGATTGGGGATGCGAGCGGGGTTATGGGCCGGGCATGATGGGCGGCGGTTATGGCTACGGGCCGGGCATGATGGGGCGGGGCGGCATGATGGAGGGCCCCGGCGGCTGCGGGCCGTGCTGGGGGCCTGGCGCCACGGGCGGGGGCGGGCCGGGTGCCCAGCGTGAAGATCTCAAGTTGAGCGTTGATCAGGTCCGAAACAACATGGACGGGTGGCTCAAGCGCATGGGCAACGCGCGCCTCAAACTCGGCAAGGTGGTCGAGCGAGATGCCGACACCATCACCGCCGATGTGGTGACGGCGGAGAAAGATGTCGTCGTTCAGCGCTATGAGGTCAACCGGCACTCCGGGTTCGTTCGACCGGCGCGTTGAGAGTAGGGCGCGTGGCGCGTTGTTGTTTGCGCTTCGCGCACCTCAGATTGTGGGGCCTACTCCGCTGACACTGGTGCTGGCGAGGTAAAGAAACGTTCGCGCATTTCTTCCAGCCCGAGCGATGCGAGCACCTCTTCCAGGCGTTCGGCGGGGCGGCGGCGCGGCAGGTTCTTGTATTGCGCGATGATCAGCTCGTTTTTCATTGAGTGTTCCCAGCCCACCAGTTCGGTCACGCTGACGTGATAGCCGTGGGCCTCCAGTTGCAGGCAGCGCAGCACGTTGGTGATCTGGCTGCCGAATTCACGCGTATGCAGCGGGTGGCGCCAGATTTCCGTGAGTGGATTGCCGGCCAGTTGTTTGCCTTTGTTTTTGCGCAGCACGCCCGCGATCTCGGCCTGGCAACAGGGCACGAGCACGATATGACGCGCTTGTTTGGCCAGCGCGAAACGGATCGCATCGTCGGTAGCGGTATTACATGCGTGCAGCGCGGTGACGACGTCGACCGTCGGCGGCAGCGCTGGCGAGGTGATCGACTCCGCGACGGACAGGTTCAGGAACGACATTCCCTTAAAGCCCAACCGCTCGGCGAGCGCTTGCGAGGTTTTGACCAGTTCCTCGCGGGTTTCGATGCCGTAGATATGCGAGTCGTCCGCGAGTGCCTTGAAGAACAGGTCATAGAGGATGAAACCCAGGTACGACTTGCCGGCACCGTGGTCGACGAGCGTGACGCGACCGCGTTCGGCCTTGACTTCCTGGAGCAGCGGCTCGATGAACTGGAACAGGTGATAGACCTGCTTGAGCTTGCGCCGGCTGTCCTGGTTCATCTTGCCGTCGCGCGTGAGGATGTGGAGTTCCTTGAGCAGCTCGATAGACTGGCCGGCGCGGACTTCGTGGGTATTTGACATGAGCAGGCTAGGTAAACATCGGGCGGTGGTCCGTCCCGTCAATACCGGCAGTTTACCGAAAAGACTCGCTGACGCGCGGAATCGCCCTGCTGAACATGATCGGCGGCCGTGCTCACGTCTGGTCGGGTGGAGCGACCGTATCCATCGCGCGCATATGCCCAGCCACGGCGGCCGATGGCATCGCACAGGCGCTGCGGCCAGTCTCCCCCACATCGAAATCGAGCAGAGCCCTTCATGCAGGAACACGATCAGCCTGGCGTTCGTTCCGGCGCGATCCATGGTGTTCCCAACTGATGATCAGGTCCGTGCAGGACGACGGTGACCATTTGCGAGTGAGACACCGTCATGCGCACCGCTAGAATTTCAAACTATGCTTGACCTTGCTCAAGCTGCACATCCCTCAGGCGAGGCGAGACGATGCGCGTGCCGCGTCTCATGGATTTGCAGCACTGGCACGCCATTGCGTATGGCGGTCATCTCCGCAAGGATCGCGATCGCGATTTCAGGTGGCGTGCGCGCACCGAGGTGCATGCCGACCGGGCCATGCAGTCGCGCGATTTCCGCCTCGCTGATATCGAACAGTGCCAGTCGCTCGCGCCGCTTCTCGTTATTCGCCCGTGAGCCGATAGCGCCGACATAGAAGGCCGGCGATATCAGTGCCTCGAGCAATGCCATGTCGTCCAGCTTGGGATCGTGGGTTAGCGTCAGGACTGCGCTTCGGGCATCGAGCTGCAGTCGGATAAGCAGATCATCCGGCATCTCGCGCGACAACTCGACGCCTTCCACATCCCATTCATCCAGGTACTCTTCGCGCGGATCGCACACGACGACCTGATAGTCCAGGCTCTTCGCCATCGCGGCCACATAGCGCGACACCTGTGCGGCGCCTACGATGATCAGGCGGTAGCGCGGGCCATGCACTGCCGTGAGGCAATGCTCGTCGAATCGGAGGGCGGGGACTTGCGCACCCGGCGTGAGTGATACAACGCCGGTGTCCAGGTTCAGCTTGCGCGTCACCAGCTCTTGCCTTTGCAGCACCTGAAGCAGTTCCGGCAGCCGCGACTGAGCGCAAACCGGTTCCAGTACGAACTGCAGGGTTCCACCACATGGCAATCCAAAGCGATGGGCTTCGTCGGCACTCAGGCCGTATGTGAGTACACGTGGTTTCCGGTCGCGGTACTCGCCGGTGCTTATCTTCTGTATCAGGTCGTCTTCGATGCAGCCGCCCGAGATCGACCCTTTAACATGCCCGTCCTCGCGGATGGTCATCAAGGAGCCTACGCGCCGCGGTGCCGAGCCCCACGTGCGAACAACGGTGGCAAGCAGCGTGTAGGCCCCTGACTCAGACCACTGCACTGCGGTCTTCAAGACTTCCAGATCAATGTTGTCCATGATTTTCGTGTATGCCAGATGGTTCAGTCCCATCGAATGATGGAGAGGATGGGCATTGAAGGGCAAAGGGATCGATTCGTCGGAATGAATGCATGGGCGCCTTCAGTGGCTTTGCGTCGCGACCTGCATTTCTTTGTATCAGTCATAATGATAATTTAAATCAGTAAACATTATTTGAAGCGATGACGTGATCAGTCTAATCTTTGCCAAACGCAAGGACAAGATGTGCCGTGAATGCCCAAAAAGCGCTGCAGCAGGAAGAACGCAGTCCGGTTCCAGGCAAAAGGCACACGTCGAAGAACAAGTTGTACCTGGCCGGAAGGCAAGTCGCTGCATGTCGCCGCGAATTGCGGCACCCGTTGGCGATAGTCGAGATGCGGCAATGCCCCGAGGCCATGCGCATCGACGAATCAGGAGACATTCTGTGCAAAACGTGCGTGAGCGATTCGATTACGTGATCATCGGCGGTGGATCGGCGGGCTGTGTACTCGCGCATCGACTGTCCGCGAATCGCGAGCTGCGAGTCGCCCTCATCGAGGCTGGTTCCGACACGCCGCCTGGTGCCATACCGGCGGAAATCCTCGACAGTTACCCAATGCCCGTATTCTGCGGGGACCGCTATATCTGGCCGGAGCTTAAAGCCAAGGCGACCGCAGCCTCACCGCTCAAGGTCTATGAACAGGGCAAGGTGATGGGCGGCGGATCGAGCATCAATGTCCAGGCTGCCAACCGCGGCTTGCCCCGCGATTACGATGACTGGGCCGAGCAGGGCGCCTCCGGCTGGGCATGGAAGGATGTCCTGCCTTACTTTCGCAAGCTCGAGCGTGATGTGGATTACGGTGGCTCTGCGCTGCACGGTGCCGATGGGCCGGTTGCCATCCGCCGCATCAAGCCGGATGCCTGGCCGCGCTTCTGTCACGCGTTTGCGGAAGGCTTGCAGCGCAACGGTCTACCAATGCTTGAGGACCAGAACGCGGAATTCGGCGATGGCATGTTCCCCGCTGCGTTTTCCAATTTCGACGACAAGCGTGTCTCAACAGCGGTTGCCTACCTCGATGCGGCGACGCGCGCGCGGACCAATCTTCGTATTTACTCGAATACGACAGTCGAACGCCTCATCGTCACCGGCCAGCGCGCGCATGGCGTGGTGGCGATGAGCGCGAGCGGCGAGCGCCTGCAGATCGATGCCGCGGAGGTCATCGTGTCGGCCGGCGCCCTGCAATCCCCGGCCTTGTTGTTACGCGCCGGTATCGGCGCCGGCAGCGAGTTGCAAGCGCTGGGCATTCCGGTTGTCGCCGACCGGCCGGGCGTGGGCCGCAACCTGCAGGACCATCCCTCGCTGACCTTCTGCCACTTCCTGGACCCTGAATTTCGCATGCCGCTCTCGCGACGCCGCGCGAGCATGACCGCAGCGCGCTTTTCCTCCGGCCTGGACGGGTGTGATAACGCCGACATGTATCTGTCGAGTGCCACGCGCGCAGCATGGCATGCGCTGGGCAATCGGCTTGGCCTGTTCTTCCTGTGGTGCAACCGGCCATTCTCGCGCGGGCGCGTGCAGCTCACTTCCGCTGACCCTTTTACGCCACCGCGCGTCGATTTGAATCTGCTGGACGACGAGCGCGACGCAAGGCGCATGGCCATCGGCGTGCGCAGGGTCGCGCAGATCGTGCAGCAGACGGCATTGCACCGCCATCCCGACGATTTCTTCCCTGCCGCGTTTTCGCCGCGGGTCAAGGCACTTAGCCGCTTTAGTGCCGGCAATGCCGCGTTGACCAAGGTGTTGGGCCTGGCTCTCGACACACCGGCGCCGCTGCGCCGATGGATCATCGACACATTCGTCACCGGCGGCATTCGCATGTCGGCGCTGCTGGCGGACGACAAGGAGCTCGATGCTTTCATCCGCAAGTATGTGTTCGGCGTCTGGCATGCCAGCGGCACTTGCCGCATGGGGCCGGCCAGCGATCGCATGGCGGTAACCAATCAGGAAGGGCTGGTGCACGACGTGGCGAACCTGCGCGTGGTCGATGCTTCCCTGATGCCCAAGCTGCCGTCGGCGAATACCAATATCCCGACCATCATGATGGCGGAAAAAATTGCCGACGCGATCTTGGCGCGGCGCAAGGCGCCTCCCGGCGTCCTCGTTAGCAGTGAGGCGTAGGTCGACAACGCGAATTGCACACGTCTTCCCAGGAACGATTCATTTGGTTTGATTTGATTTGACCACATGCGCCGCATTTGCCACGCGCGCTTACAAAAACACAAGGAGACAATCATGGCTGTAGCAACAAACGATGCGGCACTCGCTCAACCGGTCAGCAACAAACAGGTATTAGGCGCCGTACTGGCCTCCTGCGTCGGCTGGTCGCTCGACCTCTTCGACCTTTTTATCCTGCTCTTCGTGGCACCGATCATCGGCCGCCTTTTCTTTCCGTCGGAACATGCGATGCTGTCGCTGGCCGCGGTCTATGCCTCATTCGGCGTCACCCTTCTGATGCGCCCGCTGGGTTCCGCGCTGTTCGGTTCGTACGCTGACCAGCATGGCCGCAAGCGCGCCATGATTTTTGCGATGGTCGGCGTTGGCGTTTCAACCGCATTGTTCGGGGCGCTGCCAACCGTACATCAGGTCGGCTTCATTGCGCCGGTCATCTTCCTGGCTCTGCGCTTGGTGCAAGGGATATTCGTCGGTGGCGTGGTCGCTTCGACGCACACGATCGGTACGGAATCGGTGGCGCCAAAGTGGCGCGGTGCCTGCTCCGGACTTATCGGTGGTGGCGGTGCCGGCTTGGGGGCGTTGCTCGCGTCGGGAGTGTATTACCTTCTGTCGTGGATCTTCCCTGGCGCGGCCTTCGATGAATGGGGCTGGCGCTGCATGTTCTTCTCCGGCCTGATCAGCGCCATCCTGGGCATCTTCGTCTTCAACAACCTGGAAGAATCCCCGCTCTTCAAGAAGCTGCAGGCAGCCAAAGCGACCAAGGCGGCGCAGGCCAAGTCGTCCCGCTCGCCGGTGCGCGCGCTGTTCTCGGCAGACTACCGTTCCATTCTGTTCGTCAACCTGCTGCTGACGATCGGCGGCGGCAGTGGTTACTACCTGACCTCCGGCTTCCTGCCGACCTACCTGAAGGTCGTGAACCATACGCCCGGCGAAACCGCTGGGGCCATTCTGATGCTGGCAAGCGTAAGCGTGATCGTTGCCTCGGTCCTGACCGGACACCTCAGCAACTTGATCGGCCGCAAGAAGACCTTCCTCGTCGTCGGCGTTGCCCGTCTGATTCTGTTGCCGATGCTCGCATTGAAGATGCCCGGCATCTCCGATATCACCACGCTGACCTGCTATGTCGTCCTGTTCAGCATGCTGGGCAGCAGCGGTTATGCGCCGGTCCTGATCTTCCTGAACGAACGCTTCCCGACGGCCATCCGCGCCACGGGTACCGGTCTGTCCTGGAACATCGGCTTCGCCATCGGCGGCATCATGCCGACCTTCGTGTCGCTGGCTTCGCCGGCACCGACGAGCCTGCCGACGACCCTCGCATTCTTCCTCGCGGGCATCAGCGTGATCTACCTGATTGGGGCGCTGATCGTTCCGGAGACACAGGGCAATCTCGACAAGCCGTCCAATGACGCAGTTTAAGTAGTGGCTAGTGGTAGTGGTTAGTGGCGCGGCCCTGCGGACAAGCGGGACCGCCGCTTCCCAACCTTGTTATGAAAATGCGCAAGACGTGCGCAAAGTCATCCGTCATCCGATGGCGATGCCGACCGCACTCGCCGCAATGCATCGAAAATCAACATGACCGAGCTCGCAGCACTGAATCTGATCAATGGCCAATGGCAGGGCGCGCTGAGCGGCGCCACTGGAGAAAGCCGCAATCCGGCGAACGGCAGCCTTTTGGGCACCTTCGCGCAGAGCAATCGCGAAGATGCCAGGATCGCAATTGCCGCAGCGAAGCAAGCGTTCGAGACCTCGCTGTGGCCGCATGATGCGCGCCTGCGCCAGAACGTCCTGCTGCAATGGGCTGATCGTCTGGAACGGCACCCTGAGCTGGCCGGTCTGCTGACGCAGGAAAACGGGAAGATCGTGGCCCAGTCACGAGGAGAATTGGCGGGCGCGATTTCCGAGATCCGCTACTACGCCGGCCTGACCCGGCACATTCCTGGTCACTTCATGGAAGTCGAGCCGGGCGCCTACACCGCCACACTACGTGAACCCGCCGGCGTCGCCGGCCTGATCATTCCGTGGAACGCGCCTATCGTGCTGTTGATCCGCTCGCTCGCTCCGGCCCTGGCCGCAGGTTGCACGGTAGTCATCAAGCCGGCGGCACAGACCACGCAGATCACCGCGCAGGTGCTGCGGCAGCTGGCGGCGGTCGAGGCCTTGCCGCGTGGCGTGGTGAATCTCGTCTCCGAAGGCGGCAGTGAAGTGGCGCAGGAGCTGGTGGCATCGGAAGACGTCGACGTACTCAGCTTCACCGGTTCGAATGCGACCGGCCAGCGCATCATGGCTGCCGCCGCGCCGACCATGAAGAAACTCTCTCTGGAGCTCGGCGGCAAGTCCTGCTGTCTGGTGTTTCCGGACACTACCGAAAACTTCGCCACGGTCGCCACGCGCATCGCGGCAGCAGCGACGGTGATCTCCGGCCAGCAATGCACCGCCGCGCGCCGCGTGCTGGTGCATGCCTCTTGCTACGACGAGATGAAGCGCGAGCTGAAGATGGCGCTCGAAGCCATCGTGGTGGCGCCGGGAGATACGCCAGGCGCCGGCATGGGGCCGTTGATCGACGCGAGTGCCGCCGCAGCGGTAGACCGCGCGGCCCAGCAGGCCATGGATACCTGTGATGAAGTGGTCCTGCGCGGCGGTCGTCCCGGCGGCAAGCTGGCCAACGGCCACTTCCTGACGCCGACCCTGGTCGCGCACGCCGACACCAGCGCCTCCTTCGTGCAGGAAGAGATCTTTGGCCCCTTCCTGGTGCTGGAGAAGTTCGAGGACGAGAAGGAAGCGGTGGCGCGCGCCAATCACACGGTGTACGGCCTCTCGGCCAGCGTCTGGACCGCCGACGGCGACCGCGGCATGCGCCTGGCGCGTGCACTGCGCAACGGCACGGTCTGGATCAACGACCACAACCGGCTGTTCGCGGAAGCTGAGACAGGCGGTTATCGCCGCAGCGGCATCGGCCGCCTGCATGGCTACGAGGGCCTGTTCGACTTCCTCGAGACCAAGCACATTTTCCGCCGTTCGGGCGTGGTGTAAGCGGTTGTAGGGCGCGCCTCCGCCCTCGAGGTTCTACTTGCCAGAAACGGCCAGGTCGCGCGGCTCGACCTGGCCGATTTTCATGCGCTATCGCGCTCGTCCAGCAGTTCCAGCGTCGATGCCGAGGGCGTGCATTCCAGCATGGCCTGGAAAGTGTCGATGATGTTGTCGAGCGTGTAGGGCACGCTCCAGAAGCGGCTCGACGTCCGTCCCTCGTCGCGTGCCGCTTCCTTGGCGGCAAAGATGGCCGTGGCATAGGTAGCGACCAGCGACATTCGCTGCTCCACCAGTGCCGGCGGGATGTGGCCGAGCAGCGCGCGGAAGTGCTCCAGGCATTGCCGGTAGCCAGCGTTCCAGCGATTACCGATGTGGGTCTTGATCAGCGCACGGTGCGTCATCTGTACGTTGGACAGGAAGCGCAGATAAGTGCTGTCCTCGGCACTCTCCGCCATCTGATCCACTGGACGGATGAAGGCTTGCAGCACATCGCGCACGTTGCGCGGTCCGCCGGCAGCCGCCATTTCGTTAAGCATGGCTTGCCGAAAGGCATCGATCTGCTTGGCGCCGTCCACCAGCAATTCGCCGATCAGGCCTTCCGTCGAACCGAAGTGATATTGCACCGAGGCCTTGTTCCGTTGCTCGGCGGCCTCGACGATGTCCTTGATCGCAACACCGTGAATGCCATGCAGCGCAAACAGCCGTTGCGCTACCGCCTTCATCCGGGTGCGGGTCTCGTTGCCATCCGATCTTTGTGTTTTTGGAGTTGACATCTTAATTTAAGTATGTAGACTTAACTAAGTCAATTGACTTAATTATGCCATCGTCATTCTATGGCACAAGTTGCCCGACAAAAATTTCGGGCTGGACCAGCGCTTGGAGACAGGAAGGTATTGATGATGAACCGCGAAGAAGAAATCGTCGCGCGCTCGCGCGCATTCCGGCAGGATTATGTGCAAAACACGCCGAGCTGGTACCGGGGCGAAATGCACCTTGGTTTCACCCTTGTGTTCACCCTCTCGGTGATCGTATATTGCGCGACCCACCTGCACAACGTGAGCTGGCAGGAATGGGCGTACGTCGTCGTGCCCATGTTCTTGTTCGGCAATTGGGCGGAGTGGGCCGCCCACCGCTACCTGCTGCACAGCCCGAAGAGCGTGCTCAAGTCCGCCTACAAGCGCCATGTCGCTACCCATCATCAGTTCTTCTCGCACAAGACCTTGGAATATAACGGCCAGAAAGAGTGGCGCGCGCTGCTGTTCCCGCCGTTCGCGCCAATCCTGTTCGTTTTCGCCGCGCTGCCTCCTGCGCTGCTGGTCGGCAATCTCTGGACGGCCAACGCCGGCTATATTGCCATGCTGGCCATGGCTTCGTACTTCCTGATGTATGAAGGGCTGCATACCGCGTCTCACCTGGATCATCCGATCCTTGACCACATTCCGCTGATTAACACCGTGCGCCGCATGCATGTTCTGCATCACAATCCGGACTTCATGCATGACCGCAACTTCAACCTGACGTTTCCGATCTGTGACGCGTTGTTCGGCACCAGCGACCTGAACAAGGGGGTAGTCGCTACCTTGTTCAATGGCATGTCCGACGACGCCCGCAAGCCGGAAGACAAGGAAAAGCTCGCCGCCCAGCAATTGGACCGCGAGGCGAGGGCGCAGGCCAAGCGCCGGGCTGTCTGAGCACGGGTCGCGGCATGTCAATCGGAGATACTGACTCAGTATCCCTTGCAATGAAAAGATAACGAAAAGCGCCCGCCCGGCTTAGCCGGGCGGGCGCTTTTTTACGTGGTTCCGTCCTATTTCGCCCCCTCTTGCGGAAACGTCAGGAAAGAAATCCTGAAAAGCCCGATGCGTGAATCTTGTCATCATTAATACTGATGAATTGAATCATTAAAGATTATTTGATGTGATGATATTCGGTGCTTATACTCGGAACGATTAAATCGAATACGCCGGCCCGCATGCCGATATCAGGCAGTGCGCGAGCGCTGCACAGCGTTCAGCGCCCGCGTGCGGAGTACGAATGGAGACGCCGATGACCCAATTATTTCGCCACGCCATCTATGGCTGGCGCGCTTGCGCGGTCCCGTCGCGCACCGCCGTTACGAGGCTAGCACCATGGAAATGAAAGTCGCTCAACCTCGGGTAGCGTCGCCACAGGCCGAGCCGCATGTCGGCCGCCCGCAGCGCCGGATCGAAGACGCGTCACTTCTGATCGGCCGCGGTCAGTATGGCGACGATGTCGGTGTGAAACCTGGCACCTTGTTCGCCGCCATCGTGCGCTCACCGCATGCGCATGCCGTCCTGAAGCACGTCGACACCAGCCACGCCGAGCGCGCCCCGGGCGTGCGTGCCGTGCTGACCGGCAACGATATCCGCGATTGGTCAAAGCCTTTTGTCGTCGGCGTGAAGGCGCCGATGGAGATGTGGGCGCTGGCGACGGATCGCGTGCGCTATGTCGGCGATCCCGTTGCCGTAGTGATCGCGGAGTCGCGCTACCTTGCCGAGGACGGCGCCGATCTGGTTGCCGTGGACTACGAGCCATTGCCGCCGATGGTCAGTGTCGAAGACGCCATCGGCCCAAATGCGACGATTCTGCACGAAGGCGTGGGTTCGAACGTGGTGAGCGATCGCAGCTTCCGTTACGGCGATCCCGAAACCGCGTTCGCCAACGCCGCGCACTGCATTGAAATCGCTACCGAATACCCGCGCAACTCCTGCACGCCGATTGAGGGGGCTGTTGTGGTTGCGGAATATCTTTCCGCCGAAGAAGGCTTCGACGTCAGTTCCAATTTCATGGGGCCGTTCTCGCTGCACACCGTGATGGCCATGGCGCTGCGGGTGCCCGGCACCAAGCTACGCCATCGCACCTTCCGCGATTCGGGCGGAAGTTTCGGCGTCAAGCATGCTGTGTTCCAGTACGTGGTCCTGATGTGCCTCGCCGCCCGCAAGGCCGGTGCTCCGGTGAAATGGGTGGAAGACCGCCTTGAACACTTGGTGGGTCTCACATCCGCCACCGGCCGCGTGTCCAATCTCAAGGCGGCGGTAGAAGCCGATGGCCGCATTACCGCGCTCGCGTACGACCAGTTCGACGACTGCGGGGGCTATCTGCGTGCGCCGGAACCGGCAACTTTCTACCGTATGCACGGCTGCCTCACCGGCGCTTATGCGATCCCCAACCTGCTCGTGCGCAACCGCGTGGTGCTGACTAACAAGACGCCCGCCGGCCTGGTGCGCGGCTTCGGTGGCCCGCAGGTCTACTTTCAGCTCGAACGCCTGATGCAGCGCATTTCGCGCACGCTCGGCATTGACGAGCCCGAACTCTATCGTCGCAATTTCATCCCCGCCGACGCCTTTCCGTACCGTGCCGCTGCCGGCGCGCTGATCGACTCCGGCAACTACCAGTTGGCGCTCGAACTTGCCTCGCGCGAGGGCGGGCTGGAAGCGCTTTATGCCAAGCGTGCGGCAGCGCGCGCCGAAGGTCGGCTCTACGGCATTGGCTTCGCTGCCATCGTGGAACCTTCCATCTCCAACATGGGCTACATCTCCACCGTGCTGCCCAAGGAAGCACGGGCGAAAGCCGGTCCGAAGAATGGTGCCATCGCCGCCGCAAGTGTCAGCATCGATCCGCTTGGCGGTATCAACGTGGTGATCGCCTCGGCACCGGCAGGGCAGGGCCATCGCACCGTCTGCACGCAGGTTGCGGCTGATGTGTTCGGCATCCATCCCGATGAAGTCGCCGTCAACGTCGAATTCGATACGCAAAAGGATGCCTGGTCGGTCGCGGCGGGTAACTATTCCAGCCGCTTTGCCGGTGCCGTCGCTGGAACCGTGCACCTCGCCTGCTGCAAGCTGCGGGACAAGCTGGCCCAGATCGCCGCGCCACAGCTCGGATGCGCGCCGCAAGATGTCGTGTTTGCCGGCGGCAAGGTCTATGCGACGCAGAATCCCGAGAAACAACTCGTGTTCTCCCGCATGGCCGCCAGCCCGCACTGGGCGCCCGGCCTACTGCCCGAAGGCGTCGAGCCGGGTCTGCGGGAAACCGCGTTCTGGACTGGCGAATCGCTACAGGCACCCGACGAACAGGATCGCATCAATACCTCGGCCGCGTACGGCTTTGCCTTGGACATCTGCGCCGTGGAAGTAGACCGCTACACCGGCCGGGTGCGTATCGACAAGTACATCACGACCCACGACGCCGGCAAGATCCTGAATCCGGCGCTGGCCGACGGCCAGATTCGCGGCGCGTTCGCCCAAGGGGTGGGCGCGGCGCTAATGGAGGAGTTCCGCTATGGCGAGGACGGCAGCTTCCAATCCGGCACCTTTGCGGACTACCTGGTGCCGACCACCTGCGAGATCCCCGAACCGACCATCATTCACATCGAGACGCCGTCGCCCTTCACGCCGCTCGGTGCCAAAGGCCTGGGCGAGGGCAACAACATGAGTACGCCGGCATGCATCGGCAATGCCGTCGCGGATGCGCTCGGCGTGGACGATGTCACGCTGCCACTCACGCCCGCAAAGATCATGGAGCTGATCGGCATCGACGAACCGCCGCCGAGCAAACAGGTGCAGCAGCAGATCCAGCAAGAGCAGGGCGCACTCGCCGACACAGGCGCTGAGGCGAAGCGCGGCAAGGGCGGCAAGTCGCTCGCCGCCAAGGGCGAAGTTGTGCTGTCCGCCCCGCCCGAAGCCGTGTTCCGCGTGTTGCTCGATCCGGTGGCGCTGGCCAAAGTCATCCCGGGCTGCAATGCGCTCGAACCTGTGGGCGAGAACCGCTATCGCGCCGACGTCACGCTTGGCATCGGCATGATCAAGGCGCGCTATACCGCCGAGGTCGCGCTGTCCGAACTGCAGCCGCCGCACAGCCTGCGCCTGGCCGGCTCCGGTCTGTCGTCGGTCGGCAGCGCGCGCGGCAGCGGCCTCGTGATGCTCGAGCCCAAGGATGGCGGCACGCGGGTGCGTTACGACTACGCCGCCGAAGTCTCGGGCAAGGTCGCTGCGGTCGGCAGCCGCATGCTTGAAGGCGCGGCCAAGATGGTCCTCAACCAGTTGTTCGAACAACTCGGGCGTGAAGCTGGCGGCACTGGGGCACAGGCTGCAACGACAGCCAAGCCCTCGTTCCTCGCCCGTCTGCTCGCTTTCTTCGGAATCGGTAAATGAAGCCTCAAGCATTTGACTATGTTCGCGCCGACGGCGTCGCCGAAGCTGTCGAACTGCTCGGCAGCAGCGGCGAAGATGCGCGCATCCTCGCCGGCGGCCAGTCGCTGATGGCGGTGCTCAACCTGCGTCTGGCCCAGCCCAGCGTGCTGATCGACGTATCGCACACGGTAGACCTGAACTATGTGCGTCCTGACAACGGCTATCTGGCGATCGGTGCGGCCGCAACGCAGGGCAGCGTGGAATGGCGCAAGACGCTGACGCAGGAAGTGCCGCTGCTGGCGCAAGCCTTTCCCCATATCTCGCATTTTCAGATCCGTAATCGCGGCACGGTCTGCGGTTCGGTGGCACATGCCGACCCGAGCGCGGAACTGCCGCTGGCTCTGGTGGCGCTCGGCGGTCAGGTGGTGTTGCGTAATCGTAAGGGCCGTCGCGTGTTGGCGGCGGAGGACTTCTTCCTAGGCATGCTGATGACCGCACGCGCACCTGACGAGTTGGTGGAGGAGGTGCGCTATCCGCTGGCTGATGGACGCTTTCGCTATGCCTTCGACGAATTCTCTCTGCGTCACGGCGACTTTGCCATCGTCTCGGTGGCGTCCGTGGTCGGTCCGAACAGCATCCGCCTCGCCGTCGGTGGTGTGTCCGACCGTCCTCGCGCGAAGACCTGGGAGCGGTTGCAGGGTGCGGATCTCGAAAGCGCGATCAACGATTTCGCGTGGGAACTCGGCGCACGTGACGATCATCACGCTTCGGCGAAATTCCGGCGCCAGCTCGTGCGCCACCTGGGTAACGCCGTCATCCAAAAGGCACTGTCATGAAAAAGCATGAAAAGGGCAGTACCGTGAAAATCTGCCTCACCTTGAATGGCCGCGAACGCACCGGAAGCTGCGAGCCGCGCATGCTGCTGTCCGACTTCCTGCGCGAAGCACTCGGCGCAACGGGCACCCACGTCGGCTGCGAACATGGCGTCTGCGGCGCCTGCACCGTGCAGCTCGACGGCGTCGCGGCGCGCTCCTGCCTCACGCTCGCCGTCCAGGCCGACGGCCACCGCGTCGATACGGTCGAAGGACTCAACGGCGGCGGTGATGGGCTGTCGGACCTGCAGGAGGCCTTCCGTCGCAATCACGCGCTGCAATGCGGCTTCTGCACCGCCGGCATCATGATGTCGTGCCAGGACTATCTGCAGCGCAAGCCCGACCCGACGGAAGCCGAAGTGCGCGACATGCTTTCCGGACACCTGTGCCGCTGCACCGGCTACACCAATATCGTCAAGGCTGTGCTCGAGACGGCTGCATCCCGCCGTGCCCGCGCCGCAGACCAAAAATAAAGGGGACATCAATGCTGGATCTTGGACGCACATTTTTGCAAAGTGTCGAACGCAGTCCGAATGCGCTGGCCATCGTCGACGGGCAGCAGCGACTGACGTATGCACAGTGGTATGAGGTCATACAGCGCACTGCCGCGGGCCTGCGCGAGCTTGGCTTCCAGCGCGGCGATCATCTCCTGGTGGTGTTGCAGAACCGTATCGAGATGGCGACCCTGCACTGGGCCTGCCAGTTCCTGGGCGTGGTCGCCACGCCGCTGAACTGGCGCGCGAAGCCGGAGGAGGTGGACTATTGCGCGACCGACGCCGACGCGAAGGCCGTGGTTTTCGAAACCGTGAGCGCGGCCGCCGTTGCCGAGAGTCCGGTGGCCCAGAAGCTGACGCGCATCGCCGTCAACGGCGCCGAAGGCGGCACCATGGCATTCGGCAAGCTACAGGAGCGCGCTCCCGAGCAGCCCATCCTGCAGGCCGAGAGCGACGACATCTCGCTGATGCTCTACACCTCCGGCACGACCGGCAGGCCCAAGGGGGTACCGCGCCGGCACCGGCATGAGCGCGCCGCGGCCCTGGCCCATGTGGCACAAAACTTGTATCGCCGTGGTGAGCGCACCCTGGGCGTGATGCCGCTGTACCACACCATGGGCGTACGCTCCCTGTTGGCCATGGCGCTCATCGACGGCCTGTTCGTCTGCGTGCCGAAGTTCGACCCTGTCGCCGCATTGCGCTACATCGCCGAGGAACGCATCACCTGCCTTTATCTCGTGCCGACGCTGTACCACGACATGCTGGCCCAGCGCGAGAAGCATCCGTCGGACGTTTCGTCCGTCACCAAGCTGGGCTTTGCCGGTGCGCCCATGCATGATGCCCTGCTGCAGCGACTGAACGACACTTTCAAGCCGGGGCTGTTCGTCAACCACTACGGCTCCTCAGAGGTCTATACCTTCGCCATCGACCAGGAGGCCATGCGCAAACCCGGAAGCGCTGGCCGTGCTGGCATCAATACCCGCATCCGCGTCGTCAAGCTCAATGCCACGTCGCCCGACGATGTCGCTGCACCGAACGAAGAAGGGGAGGTCATTGCAGACCTCGCCGGCGACGAGGCCTTCGAGCGGTACTGGAACCGTCCGGATGCCAACGCGAAAGCGATTCGTCAGGGCTGGTATTTCACCGGTGACACCGGCTACATCGACAACGACGGCGACCTGTTTGTCAGCGGCCGCGTGGACGACATGATCATCAGCGGCGGCGAGAACATTTCACCGGTGGATATCGAATCGGTGCTGTCGCTGCATCCGAAGGTCGATGAAGTCGTTGTGGCTGGCCTCAAGGACGAGCGTTGGGGCCAGCGCGTGGTGGCCTTCATCAAGTGCAAGGAAGTTATCGACCCGACCGAGCTGGATGCGCACTGCAAGCAATCCGACCTGCTGAACTTCAAGCGCCCGCGCGAATACGTCTTCGTGCGCGAGATTCCGAAGTCGCCGGTCGGCAAGGTGCTGCGCCGCAAACTCGTCGCCGGCGAATATGAAGGCGTCGTACCGCCGGCCGACGCAACAACGAACACCAAGTAAGAGAAGAGGAGGCATTGAAAATGGAGGCAGCAAAACGCCAGGCCGTCGCCGGCGACCTGCGCCAATGGCTGGAGCATCTGAGCAACACGGGCCGCCTGGCAGTGCTGCGCGAGAACGTGCCGCTCAAGCATCGCCTGGCCGCCATCGCCAAGCGCCTGGACGGCAAGCAGGCCGCGTTTTTCCCCCTGCCTGACGGTCACGCGATCCCAGTCATTTCCGGTTTCATGGCGAGCCGCGGCTGGATCGCCGAGGCAATGGGCGTGCCATCGTCGGAACTGCTCGGAACCTTCCGCCGCGCGGCCGAGAATCCGCTGCCGTGGCGCGAAGTGCCGCAAGCGCAAGCCACCTGCCAGCAAGTCGTGCATCGCGAGATCGACCTGCATGCACTGCTGCCGATCCCGACGCATAGCGAGCATGACAACGGTCCCTATATCACGGCCGGCATGGTAATCGCCCGCAATCCGGTCACTGGCATTCAGAACGTCTCGATCAACCGCATCCAGGTCCACGCCAAGGATCGCATGGCGATCCTGATGCTGCCGCGCCACCTGCACGCGTTTTATCAGGAGGCGGAAGGGCGCAACCAGGCGTTAGACGTCGCCGTCGTGATTGGCGCCGACCCGCTCACGCTGCTGGCTTCGCAGGCGATCACACCGATCGACCATGACGAGCTGGAAATCGCCGGCGCCCTGCAAGGTGCGCCGCTGCCGGTGGTCAAGTGCTTGACCAACGATGTGCGCGTGCCGGCCAATGCCGAGATCGTCATCGAAGGCAAGATTCTGCCCAAGGTGCGCGAACTGGAAGGTCCTTTCGGTGAGTTTCCGAAGTACTACAGCGAGCAGGAAAACCGCGAAGTGATCGCCGTGGATGCGGTCACACACCGCAACTCGCCCGTGTATCACACCATCATTCCGGCCGAGATGGAGCACCTGCTGCTGGGCTCGATCCCGCGCGAGGCCACGTTGCTCGCTCATCTGCAGCGCAGTCATCCCAACGTGCTCGATGTGCATCTGTCCATCGGCGGCGTCGGCCGCTACCACTTGTTCGTCAAGATGAAAAAGCGTCGCGAGGGTGAGGCGAAGAACGTCATCCTGGCCGCGTTTGGCGCGCACTACGACATCAAGCAGGTCACGGTGGTCGATGATGACGTCGACGTGCATGATCCGCAGCAGGTTGAGTGGGCAGTTGCCACGCGGTTCCAGGCCGATCGCGACCTGATCGTGATCTCGGGCGCGCTCGGTTCGGTGCTCGATCCTTCCACCACGGTGGGCACCGAAGGGCCCAATGGCGAGCCGGCCCCAACCCATATGCAAGGTGTCAGCGCCAAGATGGGCCTGGATGCCACCAAGCCGGTGGTTTACCACGGCCACGTCTTCACCAAGGTCCGCATCCCCGGCGAGAACGAGGTTGATCTGAACGAAGAAGTGCTAAGCGGCGTTGCGGTGAACTGGAACACCCTGAGCCTCGTACGCAAATGAACTCCGCCCCGCCAAAGCGCAAGCTCATCGTCGCCATCACCGGCGCCAGCGGCGCGGTCTACGGCGTGCGCATGCTGGAAATGCTGCGCGCCACGGGCACCTGCGAAACGCATCTCGTGATGTCGTCGTCCGGTGTCATGACCGCGCAGCAGGAACTGAACATGAGGCGTGCCGAGATCGAAGCTCTTGCCGACGTCGTGCACAACGTCAAGGACATCGGCGCCACCATCGCCAGCGGCTCCTTCCAGTCGGCGGGGATGGTGATCGCACCGTGTTCGATGAAGACGCTGGCGAGCATTGCGCAGGGTTTCGCCGATAACCTTGTCAGCCGCGCGGCGGACGTGATTCTGAAAGAGCGGCGCCGCCTCGTGCTGCTCGCGCGGGAAACGCCGCTCAACCTCGCCCACCTGCGCAACATGACGAGCGTCACCGAAATGGGCGGCATCGTCTTTCCGCCGGTACCGGCCTTCTATACGCAGCCGGAAACGCTGGACGACATCGTCAACCATACGATCGGCCGGCTGCTCGACCTGTTCGACATTCCGCATGAAGGTCTGGTCAAGCGCTGGGCCGGCATGGAAAAGCGAAACAGTCACGACGAATAAGCCGGAAATGAAAATTCCAGCGGACAGCCGCCCCATCGGGCAGCGCCGCTTCAACAAGCCACCAAGGAGAACGCAATGACACAAATCAGCCATCCCGCTCAAAGCCTGTTGGAGAACCTCGACGGCTTCCGCGTTGAAATCGACGCCACTCGCCAACGCGCCGACATCATCCTGCAGCGTCCGCCATTCAACATCATCTCCATGCCGGAACGTGACCAGTTGCGCCTGGTGTTCGAAGCGCTGGATGCCGACGACCGTGTCCGCGTTATCGTGCTGCGCGCCGAGGGCGAGCACTTCTCCAGCGGCGGGGACATCAAGGGCTTCCTTGAGGCCAGCCCCGAGCATGTGTCGAAACTGGCATGGAACATTGCCGCCCCGGCTCGCTGCAGCAAGCCGGTGATTGCTGCCAATCGCGGCTACTGCTTTGGTGTGGGGTTTGAAATCTCGCTGGCTTGCGACTTCCGCATCGTCACCGAAACCACGCAATATGCATTGCCCGAGCAGAAGCTGGGCCAGATTCCGGGCTCCGGTGGTTCGGCCCGTCTGCAAAAGATGGTCGGCATCACCCGCACCAAGGACATCGTGATGCGTTCGCGCCGCATCCCCGGCAAGCAGGCCTACGACTGGGGCGTCGCTACCGAGATCGTGCCGGATGTCGAACTCGAATCGGCCACCGATCGACTTGTGGACGAACTGCGTGCGTTCTCGCCGATCGCCCAGCGCACCGCGAAGAAGCTGCTCAACGACACCGAGGATTCCCCGTTGTCCATTGCCATCGAACTGGAAGGGCACTGCTACAGCCGGCTGCGTTCTTCCGACGACTTCCGGGAGGGCGTGGAAGCATTCCACAGCAAGCGAGCGCCGAAGTTCATCGGTTCCTGATCACGGCCACCGACGGAACGGTCAGTGATTTGATCCGCAATGCCGCCGCAAGCCGGCGGCGTTCCGTCATTCTGCATCTGCCGATGAGCGCTCCCCGGTCGTGCCATGCACAGACCCCTCGGCTTGTTGCTGCAGACGCAGGATCATGTTCTTGGCCAGCATTGCCAGGAAGAGCTTGGTTGCCGGATTCAACGGTCGGCGCGGATGCGAGACGGCGACCACCTGCCTGATCAGGCGCGGCGAGACGATGTTGTGAGAACGCAGGCGGCCAGCAGCCAACGCCTGATGCACGGCGATACGCGGCACGATGGTTGCCAACTGGGTTTGCTCCACGAGTTTGATGGTCGCGACCAGGGAGTCAATCTCGAACTTCGGTACAAGCTCGATGGCCTCGTTCTGCGCGAAGCTGTCGATGTTGCTCCGCAGGCCATGCCCGCGGGTGGGTAGCACGAGTTGCAGGCCGAGCGAGGCGACTTGGCGCAGCGTCAGCTGGCGTGGCAGCGTCGACGCATTGCCCGCGCTGGTAATCAGGACCATTTCCTCGTCGACGATGTGCTCGACGGTGAGCGCCAGCGGCCGGCGCGGCTTGTTGACAATGGCAGCGTCGAGATGACCCGCGGTTACCGCATCGATCAACGTGGTACTGTAACCGTCCGCGACTTTCACGCTCACGTCCGGGTATTTCTGCGAGAACGCGCTGAGCGTTTCCACCAGCACGCCTTCAGTGATGGAGGCGATCAAGCCGATGTCGACGTGACCGAGAATTTCACCATCGCTGCATATCAATTGTGCGCGAGCATTTGCGAAGTCGCGCATGATCGGCAGAAAAAGACGGTACATTTCGCGAGCAGCCGCAGTCGGCACCATGCCTTGCTTGGTGCGCTCGAACAACTGCTGACCAAGCTGATCTTCCAGCTTCGCAATCTGCATGCTGAGAGCGGGCTGCACAATGTTCAGACGGTGCGCCGCCTTCGTTACGGTGCCTTCCTCAAAAAGACAGAGAAAATATTGAACCTGACGAAATTCCATGACTCGTGCCAAATAATAGCGCTGCTTGCGATGATCTGATGAGGGACAAGGAGCAATGACGGGGCGCTGGTTGCTAGCACAGTGATCGTGCTTCAGATAAATTCCCGACGAACGTTAAAGATTATCAACAGTGTTGATTGTAGCGGCTAGGCTACATTATTTGGCATGATGCGCGGCCACTCTGATAACTTTCTACGCTTAGAGGGATTGCTGGCGGACGCGACGCTGGACAATGTGGGATTGAAGGATGTTGCGGAGCGAAAGTGGTAAACCCGCAAGCCCAAAATGCGGATTCTATTCGCATAATGTACATTATGTTAAATGAAGAGCGCCGCCGTGCTATGCGTTCCCTGCCGCGGACGCACTTCGCTATGATGCGTCCCGCCAGTCATCGATCACGATTTTCGCTTGTCTTGCTGAGCGGGAACATCGTTCGCCATGGCATCCTAAATTTGAACAAGAACACCTGCTACGCTTGGCGAAAACAGTTCGGCGACATGATCAGCGATGATGTCAAACGCCTCAAAGCATTAGAAACCGAGAACGCGCGCCTCAAGACTTTCGACAGCGGGTACTTTTTTGTACCTGTCCGACGGCCGATCTGTTCCCTCCCCCCTTGACTCGTTTCCAGTCCTGCAGGCAGCCACAGCGTCGGAACGGCAGCATTTCGCCATCGCCACGGTGCGCCGCATGTTCGAACCGAAATGACGACTCTGGGGAAATATCACCATCCCCGCCGCAAAGGACCCATACATGGCCAATGACAAATCACAGATTGTCTGGTTTGAGGAACTGCGACGAACCGACGTTCCGCGCGTCGGCGGCAAGAACGCGTCGCTCGGCGAGATGATCGCAAATCTCGCGAACCGGGGCGTTAATGTCCCACCGGGCTTTGCACTCACAGCCGATGCTTACTGGCGCTTCATCGACGCGAACGGGTTGCAACAGACAATCGCCTCGGTGCTCGGCGAATTGGGTGACTGCAAGCTTTCCCTGGCCGAGGCCGGACAAACAATCCGCCGGGCCATGCTTCGGGGCGATTGGCCAAAGGAGACCGCCGAGGCTATCCGGCTCGCTTACGACGAGTTGAACCACCGCACGGGACAGGCCGACCTGGACGTCGCCGTGCGATCGAGTGCGACCGCCGAGGATCTGCCGGACGCGAGCTTTGCCGGGCAGCAGGAAACCTATCTCAACATCCGCGGCGAGCGTGCGTTGCTCGATGCCTGCCGGCAATGCTACGCGTCGCTTTTTACAGACCGGGCGATCAGCTACCGCCAGGCGAAGGGCTTCGATCATCTGAAGGTCGCGCTGTCAGTCGGTGTGCAACGTATGGTGCGATCCGATCTGGGGGGCGCCGGTGTCGTGTTCTCCATCGACACGGAGACTGGATTTGACAAGTCCGTCCTGATCAATGCGGCCTGGGGGCTCGGCGAGAACGTGGTCCAGGGCGCGGTCGATCCTGACGAGTATGAGGTATTCAAACCGCTTCTGTCGGAGCCATCGTTGGCGCCTATCGTCGGGAAGAAGCTGGGCGACAAAGTTCTCAAGATGATCTACACGAGCGAGACCGCGCGACCGACAAAGAACGTCCCGACATCGAAAGCCGAGCGCACGACCTTCGTTTTGAGCGATCAGGAGATCCTGACCTTGTCGCGATGGGCCTGTGTGATCGAGCAGCACTACGGCCAGCCGATGGATATCGAATGGGCAAAAGACGGCCATACCCGGGAGCTGTTCATCGTGCAGGCCCGGCCGGAGACGGTCGAGTCACGTCGCGAAGCCAGCGCAGTGAAAACCTGGCGCATCAAGAAGGCAGGTCGCAAGCTCATCACCGGGATAAGCATCGGCGAAGCCATTGGAGCCGGCAACGTCTGCGTTATCGAAAGCCCGCGCGACATGGGGCGCTTCGTCGACGGCGCCATCCTCGTCACCCGGACCACGGACCCGGACTGGGTGCCTGTTATGCGGCGCGCCGCGGCCATCATCACCGACCAGGGCGGCCGCACATCACACGCCGCGATCGTCAGTCGCGAACTAGGGCTTCCGGCCATCGTGGGTGCGGGCAATGCGACCCATCTGCTGCACGACGAGCAGGTGGTGACTGTGTCCTGCGCGGAAGGCCGCGAGGGATTCGTCTACGAGGGCACCGCCGACTTTGAGGTCGAGGAGATCGATTTTGGCCGTATCCCGACGACACGCACCAAGGTCATGCTAAACCTCGCCAATCCGGCGGCAGCGTTTCGCTGGTGGCGGATTCCGGCAGATGGTGTCGGGCTCGCACGAATGGAATTCGTAGTGAGCAATTCTATAAAGATCCATCCGATGGCGCTTGTGCGCTACGAGACACTCAAGGACGAAGTCGCCAAGCAGACCATCGCCGCGTTGACGGCGGGGTACGAAGACACGACGGAGTACTTCGTCGATCGTCTCGCACGTGGATTGGGACGGATTGCCGCGGTGCAGCACCCCCATCCCGTTGTCGTTCGCATGAGCGACTTCAAGACCAACGAGTACGCGAACCTGATCGGCGGCGCGGAATTCGAGCCGAAGGAGGAGAATCCCATGCTCGGATTCCGAGGTGCCTCACGGTACTACTCTCCCCGCTACCGGGAGGGTTTCGCGCTCGAATGCCGGGCCATTTGCCGCCTGCGCAACGAGATGGGCTTCAGGAATGTCATCGTCATGATCCCATTCTGCCGCTCAACAAAGGAGGCAGACCGCGTGCTCGAGGTCATGGCCGAGAACGGCATCAGGCGCGGCGAAGCCGGACTCAAGATCTACGTAATGTGCGAGATCCCGTCGAACGTGATTCTGGCGAAGGCTTTCGCGCAACGCTTTGACGGGTTCTCGATTGGCAGTAACGACCTCACGCAACTGACGCTCGGCGTTGATCGCGACTCGGCGGATCTTGCGGAACTGTTCGATGAGCAGGACGACGCCGTCAAATGGATGATCCAGAGCGTCATCACGCAGGCACACAAAGCCGGCGCCGACGTCGGTTTGTGCGGACAGGCGCCGAGCGACCACCCGGAGTTTGCCGTCTTCCTTGTGGGATGTGGCATCGATTCCATTTCGGTGAGTCCTGACAGCTTCATCGCGGTCAAGCGCCGCGTGGCTGCCGCGGAGGGGGTGGCGCCGAAGGCCCCGGCAATATAGCGATGTACGGGCCCATCCCGGCAAGGCGGGATCGGCCACGACAGGCATTGTCACCGTGAAGACGCGCAACCCGGCCGAAGACATAGCGGCCGGATTGCGCGATCGCATACGGCTATTGTCGCGCTGACCTCGCGCCCGCCACCACCGCATCCCCTGTGGACCTATCGAGAGATCGGTTCGAAACCCGAGTCGCCTCCACGTCAAGCAATGGCTGAAGCACCGGTGCCATGGACTTCAACAACTGCACCGCCATCGCACTCGTAAAGTCGTAGCGTGCCGCATATGGCTCGTGCACATAGGCGGTGAGCGCACCAAAAAAACGATTGCCGATCACGAAGACGAAGGTTGCCGTCCGATTCACCTTGCGCGATTCGATTAGTCGACGCCCTCGCGAGAATACGTTGAAGCGCTGATCGCCAGTACCTGTCTTGCCGTAGACATCCAGCCCCCGACCGTTAGAGACCGGCATGCCGTCCGCCAACCGCTTCGCCGTGCCGCCAAGGACTACGTCGCGCAACAGTCCGTGCACCACTTCGACGATCTCGGGCGACAGCGCCGTCTGTCCGCCAACGGGCGCGTGCACGAAATGCGTCTCGTAGGGCGTGTTCTGCGCGAAGTCGAGCGCGGTGAGGTTCCGGGCTGGCAACGCCGTGCCGCCGCTCGCGACGATCCCGATCAGTTGTGCGAGCGCGGCGGGTCGATCACCCGACGCGCCTATCGCCGCGGCATACGACGGCGTGATCGCCGCAAACGGATAACCCAGCGCGCGCCACGATGTGCCGATTTCCTCATACGCCTGCAACTCCACCATGCGCCTGATCCGGCGATCCTGCGTCGCGCGATAGCGCGTTTTGAAGAGCCACGAATACGCAGCGACGCGTGCATCGCGGCTGGCGGCTTGCACATCCGCTTCCGTCGCATCCGGATGATCGCGCAGGTAGTTGACCGTCCACAGTTCGAGCGGATGCACGCTGGCGATATAACCTCGGTCGTTCAGGTTGAACCTGTCGATGCCGTACTTCACGTAGAGCTTCGCGAGATCCTCGGGCGTCAGCAACGCCGCTGGCGTGCCCTTGAGCGTGGCGCGCATCTGCGCGTCAAACCATGTTTCGGCTGCGTCGGGCGCGACGCTGCGCAAGACCGTTGCAATCTTCGGCGGCGACTTGCGCACTTCGTGCAGCAGCGTCGCCAGCGCCTCGTCGGGCGTCTTGCCGTGGTATTTCGCATAGAAGCGACGCTCGTAGACGCGGCTTTCCTGACCGGCAAACCGCATAAGATACTTTCCGCGCACGACCGGGTCGTCGAGCCATTGCGATGACGGCCCCGCGGTCTGGATCATCTCGTAGCGCACGATATCTCGCATCAGTCGCACGAACACCAGATTCACCGAACGCTGGAACGCCCGATGAACGGTGAGGATGCTGCCGTTGTCCGTCGCGTCAAAATTGGTGAATGTCTGCGCACCACCGCCCGTATAAAACGTCTCGCCAGTGCTCGCGGAATACTTGCGTTCGACGGCGGCATTGAGCATTGCGCGCAGCGAGCGATCCGGCGTGTGCGACAGATAATCGAGCGCCCAGCGCGTCAGCACGTCCTGCCTGTCGGGTTTGACGTGGCGCCGATCATCCGTGCTCATCGGCGCGTAGCGCGCGTGCAATTCCGAAACGATTTGCAGATACGTAATCAGCGTGCGTAGCTTGGCCGTCGAACCGAGATTCAGGCGCGCGCCCTGGTTGACGTCGAACGGCTGGTTCACGCTGTCAGTCTGCACGCGCATGAGGTTCGCGCCGTGACTCCGCTCGAACAGCGTGAAGCTGAAGGCAATTCGCGACGGATCGTCCTGCGGGCGCAGCATCTCGAAGCCATACAGGCCTGCCGCCTTCGCACCCCCGGGGGTGGTGGCAAGCGCGAGCCTTTCGCCAACCGCCTGCTGCACCCGGTCGTCAAGTGTCGCGTGTACGGAGAGGTCGAGGCGGTCGAGATCGTAGAAGCTCGCCACGCCGAGCGTATTGAGCAAATCCGCACGCAACGCAGTCACCGCCTTGCGCGTGACAAACGATGCCTGCGGGTGAGTCGGGCTCGCGTGCTTCAGTTCGAGATGGACCATGAGTGCGGCGTCGCGCAGCGGCGTCGAGATGATCCCGTTGCTCGCCAGCAAGCGCACATAGCTGTCCGTCAGTTGTTCGAGCGCGGCGTTGTTCCGGCTCAGGAAATATGACGGCGCGCGCTGCGCAATGATCAGCGACAGCGCCTGTTTGAACGCGATCGCCTGCGCACCGAGTGTGTCGGCATGCGGAGGTGCCGACAGCAGGCGATTCACGTCGTCGAAGTCGCGTCCATACCAGATCGCGAGGCCGTCGCCGATGCCCTCGATTTCGCCCATGCCGGGCTGCGCGGCAAGCGGCACCGTGTTCAGGTAGCTGACGACGATCTGCCTGCGCGCCGGTAGCGTCATCGGGCCGCCGAGATAGGCGCGTACGGACGCAGACGCGATTTGCCGCAATTTTTCCGGCGGCGTCGCGGTGCGGCCGCGGGGCGAATGACGGAATTTTTCGATCTGGGTGGCGAGGGTGCTACCGCCCGGGCTCGGCTGGCTCCTGATGAACATGCGCACGCCCCGGTCGTACAACGCACGACTGAAACGTCCCCAGTCGATTGCCGGGTTGCGGCTCGGCTGATTTGCATCTAGCAAACTTCGGTCCTCAATGAATAGCAACGCGTTGACGATCAGTGGCGGAATCGCCTCGAAGCGGCTGTAGATTCGCTCTGGGTAGCGTGCGCTATAAAGCGGTATTCCCGTTGCATCGAACAGTTGCAGTCCAGCCTGATCCTTTTCCTCGTAAGGTAGAAACAGCCCATGGTCTGCCACTGACGTCATCATGGGTGAGTCGCGCGCCTGTGCCGTAATGGAAAAGCCGCGGTCGGCCAGGCGCCGCGCGAAGGTGGGCAACGACGCGTAGCCGAGACGCATGTCGTACGGACCGCCGGCTACCGGGAATCGGACGGTGTCGCTTGGGCCGTCGGCAACCGCGAAGTGGATGTCGTGTCCCAGTTCGGACAGGTAGCGCGCCTGCATCCGCGAGGTTCCGATTTCGATTCGAAGAAGTTGCGCCGCGATCGCAAGGACGATCACAAAACCGGCGAGCAGCAGCCACTTGATCCACCGCACAGAAGATGGGGTGGCAGCTGCGCGAAGCGGTACTTGAATCAGATGCCGATCCATGATTGGGTCTTCCGGGCAGCACGAGCCATGCCGATGTTAGTCGAGCACATTTCCCTGATAAACCGCCATGCGGAGTTTCCCGCGCATTGTCTCTGTTCACCTCAAACCATCCACTGCTTGCTCCGGAGTCAGCATCGGCGGCAAAATCCGCCATCCTCTCCCAGGCGGGTCAGTTTTACGTCGGCGCTAACAGCGACTCGGGAATGTCACAACGAACGTCAGAATGCGCTGACACCACAGCGCGATATTCCCGTCCGCCAGCGTCGGCTACCGAACCGATTGCCCCGGCCAAATGACGCATTGTGGAACTCTCAACTATGCCGTTTGAGTGTGCAAGCCATGAAACCGCCGCGCTTCTGCGCGCCGATAGCCATGGCACACAAACCTTCGCAGAAGCGCACGCAGGCAGCGGGATGGCATATCTCTTTCACACATCTCGACCGCACTGTGCTGATGACTCGCCTCAGGCCGTCGTCGACACTACGACAGTTCATAAATTTCCAATCCGAACTCCCTGAGGGGGCAACGATTCAGATCGGCCGTACTCGTCATCTAGGCGATAGTGCCGGGAGGCTAGTTAAATGAACAATGCCAAATGTATGTTGTCTTGGGGAATTTCCGTTCTTGTCATCGCGGCCAGTTTGAGCGGCTGCGCGGGGATGTCGCGGCGCGGCACAGATACTGCGGTAGGCGCAGGCGTGGGTGGGGTGGCCGGCGCAGTACTGACCGGCGGGAGTGCGGTGGGCACCGTCGGGGGCGCTGTTGTCGGTGGCGTCGTTGGGAATGTGATCGGCAAATAGCATTCGCCGTCTTCCCTTGCCGAGTCCTTTTCGAAATGATGAGCATACCGCCGCCGCGGAGCACGGACGGCCGGCCCCTCGGTTGACGAGCGTACCGACCAGATTGGCAAAATCGCCTGATGTGACCGAGATATTCGGTCGGTCTCCCCTCACGGGGTGGATATCGTGCCGCTCGACCGCACTGCACTCCATAAGAACCAATCGCTCTGGGAGAAGCTGGGACCAGGGTTGATTGCCGGCGCGGCAGACGATGACCCGAGCGGCGTCGCCACCTATTCCCAGGTAGGCGCAGCATTCGGCTACGGCTTGCTGTGGACGGCTTTGGCGACGTATCCGCTCATGATCGGAATTCAGGTGGTGAGTGCGCAAATCGGTCGCGTCACCGGGGACGGCATCGCGGCGAATATTCGAAAGCACTACCCCGGCTGGATACTGTATGTCCTCGTTGGACTTTTGCTTGTGGCAAACACGATCAACATCGCGGCGGATGTCGGTGCGATGGGGGCGGCATTGAAGCTCCTGATCGGTGGTCCGGCTGTCTGGTACGCGGTCGCTTTCGGCATGGGGTCGCTGACGTTGCAGGTTTTCATCCCGTTTCCGCGTTATGCCCCCATTCTTAAGGTGCTTACGCTTGCGCTGCTCGCGTATGTGGCCACGGTCTTCAGTGTCAAGATTTCTTGGGGGGACGTGCTGTATCGGACCGTAATTCCCGATCTGTCATTCAACGGCGGCTACATCGTGGCGGTTGTCGCGGTGTTCGGCACGACCATCAGTCCCTACATGTTCTTCTGGCAAGCGTCTCAGGAGGTGGAGGTCCAGCGCGCAACAAAGGGGCAGGAGCCGCTGACCGAGGCCCCATCGCAAGCGCGGCGAAACTTGCGCCGCATCAGAATCGACACCTATATCGGAATGGCGTTCTCGAACGTGATCGCCTTCTTCATCATACTGACTTCCGCTGTCACGCTATATCAGCACGGAGTGAGAGACATCCAGACGTCGGCGCAGGCAGCCGCAGCCCTACGGCCGCTTGCCGGCGAAGTCTCGTTCCTGCTGTTCTCTGCCGGCATTATCGGATGCGGGCTGTTGGCGGTGCCGGTGCTGGCGGGTTCGTCGGCCTATGCAGTCGCCGAGGCTTTCGAATGGCGCATTGGTCTGGGGCGCGAAGTCCTACAGGCACGTGGGTTCTACATGATATTGACGCTCGCCACCCTGCTAGGTCTGGCGTTGAATTTCACCGCCATTGATCCCATCAAGGCGCTCTTCTGGAGCGCCGTGATTAATGGCGTAATTGCCGTCCCGATCATGACAATCTTGATGCTGATGGCGGGCAGACGCGACGTGATGGGTAAATTTGCGATCAGTCTGCGGCTAAAATCGCTGGGCTGGCTAGCCACCGGCACCATGGCTTGCGCAGTCCTCACCATGTTCGCCACATGGGGGCGGTGAGTTGTTTGCGTGCCGAAGCACGTGACGCGATTGCTATGCCCTTTCCAATAGGTGCATTGCTGTGCAACGATGACTGCGTGTTCGATATCAGACGCGGGGAGCGTCCAGCACGCCATAGTTCGTACGCTTACGTACGGATCATCGTTGGAGTTGGGCCTATTGTGAATGACGCGACAAGCGCTCAGGACGCGAGTTCACTCGGACTAATGCCTGGAAGTTGCGGGCGAGGACAACGACCATGAGAGGCCACAAGCAATTAAGCAAGCGAATGATCGCCTTGCAACTGGCGATCCGCGAGACTCGGCTTTCTCTCACCAAGCAGGAGCGTGACCGGTATCAGGCGGCAGTTCTTGTTTGGGAAGAGGAAGGCGGACGATCGTCCCGATGGCTACCCGCCCTGGATTTTTTCATCCATGCGTGAAAGGATCGCCGAAGGCTCTCTGGCAATGAGTGATTGACATTTTCATTACGGCGGAAAAAAATTCAGAAGTGAGCTGTTGAGCGGCAACAGCTCAGAGCAACCGCCAGGGAGCCCTGCCACGCAGAGCCTCGTTCAATCATGGTAGCGCCATCGATTCACTCAACGCACTCATTACGCAGCGATTCAGACGCGCACGTGTCCGATCTCAGGGCATGGAAGAGAGGAAAGGCATGCTTGCGCAACCGAACAAAGACGCCAACGATCTGCTGTCCGTCTTGCCGGACGACGAGTGGGCGCGAATCGCCCCAGAGTTGACGTTGATCGAAATGCCACTTGGCAAGGTCATTTACGAGTCTGGAGACCGTCTGGATCATGTGTATTTCCCTACCACAGCAATCGTTTCATTGCTTTATGTGATGGAAGACGGCTCGTCGGCCGAGATTGCCATTGTGGGCAAGGAGGGTGTCGTCGGCATCGCCCTCTTCATGGGCGGCGAAACAACGCCGAGCCGAGCGATCGTGCAAAGCGCCGGGTACGCCTATCGGCTGAGCGCCCGGTTGCTCAAGGAAGAGTTCAGGCGCGCTGGACCCATGCAACGTTTGCTATTGCGCTATACCCAGGCATTGATTACGCAAATGGCGCAAACGGCCGTCTGTAACCGCCACCACTCGATCGACCAGCAACTGTGCCGTTGGCTGTTATTGAGTCTCGATCGCCTGCCGTCCAACGAGTTGCGGATGACACAGGAGTTGATCGCCAACATGCTGGGCGTACGCAGATCCGGCGTCACGGAAGCCGCGCTCAAGCTTCAGACAGCCGGGCTTATCCGTTACAGCCACGGGCATATCGAAGTGCTGGACCGGGCCGGACTCGAAAAGCGTGTCTGCGAGTGCTATGGTGTGGTGAAACGGGAGTTCGATCGATTGCTTCCCGAGATCCAGGCCATTTGACGTCGCCCCCGCCAGCGGGAGTGTCAACGAGCGTTTCATCGAGTCTTGCCGCACTGGCATTTCGTTCGCCCCAACCCGCTGTAATCGGGAATGTCTGCCGTTGGCCGAGTTAGCGGTGCGATTCACAGTGTCCAGCGTCTCGCCCCTAGTCCCCACCGCCTTGCCGCCTTTCACGAGGCGCTTGTCCTGTTTGCTCCGGTGCAGGTTGTCCGCGTTGTCCGCGCGACACTTGCGCGGGCTCTGAACGGGGCTCCACTTATCTTTCTCGTCCCGGGCCGCCCCCGCGGTCGTAACCGCCGTGGCCATCTCCCCCACGACCATAACCGCCGTGGCCATCTGCCCCGTGGTCGTAACCGCCTTGCCCATAGCCCCCGTGATCGTAACCGGGGCCGGGTCCCCACCAACAGCCGCCCAATGTGACGACGACAAGCATCAATAGCAAACTTCGAACCGCTTTCATGGCACCCTCCTCCGAGAACGGCATTTTCGCCGGGGTAACCGGCACCTATGCCCTCCGTACGTCTCTCAACACAAATGGTCGGCCGCCTGATAGTCCTAACGGTCCCTGGTGAGATCCTCCCTGATTTCACCCGCCTCGCCTGACGGCGTCGCCTCGTCATTTCTGCGAGGCGCGTCTTCCTGACTATGCACGACATGGAAGAAATCTTCTTTGATGCGTGAGAATTTCGCTTCCAACTCTCTGATTCGCTCTCTGACCTGACTCGGTGTCATAACCCTCTCCGTAGACTCACGTGCGTGCCTATGCCCATGGCTCGTGACCACTTTGCTCGTGGGGGATATGGGGTGTCCGTCCGGTATCGCACATGGCGATGAAGAAATGCTGCGGAATATGACAAACACTGAACCGGCCGATCTCGCGCCGCGATGCGTCATCCCTGCCCCGATCGTGTCGGTGGATTGGTACGCTGACGTACCGTATCGGCGTCGGTCTGCCGTGTAACGTGAGGTCAATACCGGAATAGCTGCAGCTCGATAACGTCTTGCGAAACGCCTTCGGCGAGGTTCCATGAAAGCCACTCGGAAATTGCAGGCGCTCGGGCAGAGTCTGTGGCTCGACAACATCACGCGATGCTTGCTGGTTGACGGGACGCTGGCCTGTTACCGAGATGAATACGACGTCACAGGTTTGACGTCGAATCCCAGCATATTCCTCAAGGCGATTCGCGATACCGCAGCGTACGACATGGACATCGCGAAGCCGGCCGATCCGACGCTCACCGACGAAGCGTTGTTCTTCTCCCTTGCGATCAAGGACCTGACCCAGGCGGCCGGGCTGTTCCTTCCGGTGCACCAAAAGACCGACGGTGTCGATGGATGGGTCTCGCTGGAAGTGTCGCCGTGGCTCGCCGAAGACGCCGTCGGAACAGTAGCAGCCGCCAAGCGCCTGCATGCAAGCGCCGATTGTCCCAATCTGTTCATCAAGATCCCCGGCACGGCGATCGGCCTCGTCGCGATCGAGGAGGCAATCTTTGCCGGCGTGCCGATCAATGTCACGCTCCTTTTCTCTCGAGAGCAATACGTAGAGGCGGCAAACGCCTACTGGAGAGGCCTGGCGCGCAGGCGTGATGCCGGGCTTGATCTGCACGTGGCATCCGTGGCATCGCTTTTCGTCAGCCGCTGGGACACCGCCATCACAGGGGAGGTGCCGTTCGGATTGCGCAACCGTCTCGGCGTGGCCGTGGCCAAACAAACGTACGGCGCCTACCGTGAGCGCATGTCGCACCCGATGTGGCACGAGTTGTCCGAAGCTGGTGCAAGCTCCCAGCGCCTGTTGTGGGCCAGTACGGGAGTCAAGAGCCGGGAACTCTCGCCGGGCTACTACGTTGAAGCACTTGCCGCACCGGATACGATAAACACGGTGCCGGAGGCAACCCTTCTGGCATTTGCGACGCACGGCGAATTGATCAGTGTCATGCGCGAGGATGGTGGTAACGCCGATCCGGTGCTCGCAGACTTCGCGCACGCCGGCATCGACGTCGCAGCACTCGCCGCACGCCTTCAGCGCGAAGGCGTTGCGTCGTTTCGGCAGGCATGGACTGAACTCATGCAGGCCATTGCCGACAAGCGCACACCCGACTGACACCCGAGCCCGGCGGCACAGCGTACGCCCCGAGCGCACTGATGGCCGAAGCGCCGCGTATGACGGGGTCGGGCGATTCCTTTACGTGTGCTTCTTCAGATCGTGGCGTGCGTCGCCGACGACTGACTGAACTTTGCCGACATGCTTCTCGATCTTGCCGTCGACCTCCAATTTCGTGTTGCCGACCACCTTACCGGTGACCTCTTTGATTTTGCCGACGGCTTCCTTGACCCGGCCTTTCACTTGGTCTTTGTTCATGATGATTTACGTTCTCGGTGGATAAGAAATTGAGCCCCTTGACCGGGGCTCGGGTGTCGCGCGCTTTCGTGGCGACATGCGTCACACGCCGATTGACGGTGTCGAGCAAGATATGGATTGCGCGCCTCATAGTCGACCCATCAAGAGCAGAACAATCACGACGGCCAGCAGCAATCCCACTGCGCCGCTCGGCGCAAATCCCCAACCCGAGTTGTACGACCAGGCTGGGAATGCTCCTACCAACAGAAGTACCAGAACAATCAGCGCCACAATTCCTAAAGACATGATTTACTCCCTGCTTTGGTTAGAGGGAGATTTCCAGGCCCTCACAATAAGGGTAGTCGCACAACGACGGCACGTCGGTTCGGTGCCGTACTAAGACGGCGAACGAGGCTCGTTCGGTATTGGAAGCCTCTGATCAGCGCCGCGATCAGGTGGTGCGGCAATGGATTTCTGTTCGGTAGTGGACAGACCTACCGAACAAACGCTCCTAGTGTCGAGCGAGCGATGTTGCCCGATCGCAATACCTTCGTGAGTCAAAGGGCGTAGCAGTCAACCGTTTCACCATTCGATGGAGATGCCAGCGATGCAGCACGATGATCTTGATCAGTTGTGCGTCGACACCCTGCGCACCTTGTCGATCGACGCGGTGCAAAAGGCGCAGTCCGGGCACCCGGGCACGCCGATGGACGCTGCTCCGACGGTTTATTGTTTGTGGCAACGTTTCCTGCGTTACGACCCGGACCATCCGCTCTGGGCTGGCCGGGATCGCTTTGTCTTGTCGAACGGGCATGCCTGTGCGCTGCTGTACAGCTTGCTGCACGTTTGTGGTGTCAAGAGCGATGATGCAGCCGACGAATTGGCCGTGACGATCGACGACCTTAAGTCCTTCCGACAACCGGGAAGCCGATGCACCGGACACCCCGAGTACGGTTGGACGACGGGTGTCGAGACCACGACCGGTCCGCTTGGGCAAGGCATTGCCACGAGCGTGGGTATGGCGATCGCACAGAAATGGCTAAGTGCAACCTACGACCGTCCGGGGTTTCCGCTATTTCACTACAACATCTACGCGCTTTGCGGCGACGGCGACATGATGGAGGGGCTCGGTGCCGAAGCCGCCTCGCTCGCCGGTCATCTGAAGCTGGCCAATCTGTGCTGGATATACGACGACAACCACATCACCATCGAAGGATCCACCCGCCTGGCATTCACCGAAGACGTCGGTGCGCGCTTTGCATCGTATGGCTGGCATGTCGAGCGCGTAAGCGACGCCAATGACCTGACGCAGTTGTCGCGTGCTTACCAAGGTTTTCTCGACACCGGCGACGCGCCAACCCTCATCATCGTGCAAAGCCATATCGGCTATGGCGCGCCACACCGCCAGGACAGGCGTGAAGCTCATGGAGAGCCGCTCGGCGCGGCGGAGGTGCGTCTAGCCAAAGAATTTTTCGGCAGAGATCCCGACAAGCAGTTCGACGTGCCCGATGGCGTAACGTCGCATTTGCACGGAGGCCTCGGCCGCCGTGGCCGCGACGCCCATACGCGTTGGCTCGAGCTTTTTGCGGACTATCGGGCCCAGTATCCCGACTTGACCGATGCACTGGAGCGAATGCAGGCGCGGGAGCTACCCCCTGGGTGGGACGCCCCCCTACCCGCTTTTACCGCGACGACGGCCGGTCTTTCGACCCGCGCTGCATCGGGGCAAGTGCTCAATGCCATTGCCGAGCGTGTACCCTGGTTACTAGGGGGCGCTGCCGATCTCTCCCCATCGACGCTTACTCGCCTGACCTTCGATCTCGTGGGCGATTTCCAGAACCCCGACGCACAGGCTGGCGGCAACTATCGGGGCCGGAACTTTCACTTCGGCGCGCGCGAGCATGCCATGTGTGCGATAGCCAACGGCATGAGTCTGTCGTCGCTACGTCCGTTTGTCGTCAGCTTTCTCATCTTCAGCGATTACTGCCGGGCGGCACTCCGGCTGGGTGCGATGATGGAACTGCCGCTCGTCACGGTTTGGACGCATGACTCCATCAGCCTGGGGGAAGACGGGCCCACGCACCAGCCGATCGAACAACTTGCCTCGCTGCGGGCCATGCCGGGCATGACCGTACTGCGTCCAGCCGACGCCGCAGAAGTCGCCGAGGCGTGGCGCGTCATCATGGAGCGCAAGCGCGGGCCGGTCTGCCTCGTACTCACCCGTCAGGCCGTGCCAATTCTTGATCGACAACGTTACGCAAGTGCCGCAGGCGTTGCCCGAGGCGCATATATCCTGGTTGATGCCTGCGAGGAAATGAACATCGAAGGCGGTACCCCGGACGTGCTGCTGCTGGCCACTGGCAGCGAAGTTGCGTTGTGCGCTGCGGCGTACGACGAACTGAAGCGGGATGGAATTTTCGCGCGGGTGATCAGCATGCCGTCGTGGGAAATATTCGAGAGTCAGTCGTTGGCGTATCGCGACCACATTCTGCCGCCCTCCGTCATCGCGCGAGTTGCCGTGGAGGAGGCTTCCACCTTTGGATGGGAGCGCTATGCCGGGCATGAAGGCGCCATTTTCGGGATGCACACGTTTGGCAAGTCTGGCCCGCGCGAGGCGCTGGCATGTCATTTCGGCTTCGACGTGGCGCATATCGTCACTGCCGCCAAGGCGCAGCTCATGCGTCACGGTACGAAGTCGCGCGGGACACCGTCGTGAGCGAATCCAGAACGCTTGCATCGCGGATCGCGTCGGTCAGCCCATACGCTGGACAGCAGCTCTCGCCGGACAAGCTGGTCAACGTCTCGCGTCTAGTAACGGCCTACTATTGCAACACCCCCGACCCGGACGTTCCGGCGCAGCGCGTAGCGTTCGGAACCTCCGGCCATCGCGGTTCGTCGTTCCTGACGACGTTCAACGAAGCGCATATCCTGGCGATCAGTCAGGCCATCTGCGGCTACCGCCAACGGCATGGTATTGATGGACCGATATTCGTTGGCATCGACACGCATGCTTTGTCCGAACCGGCGTTTGCAACTGCCATGCAGGTGTTCGCGGGCAACGGTCTCGACGTGATGATTTCGGCGGGCGGCGAATACACGCCAACGCCTGCGGTGTCGCATGCCGTCGTCACATACAATCGCGGGCGTACGGCAGGGCTCGCTGACGGTGTCGTCATCACGCCGTCGCACAACCCTCCCGATAACGGCGGCTTCAAATACAACCCGCCGCACGGCGGGCCGGCGGAGTCTGCGGTGACCACCTGGATCGAGACGCAAGCCAACGAGTTGTTGCGCGGCGGACTGCGAACGATGCCAAGGATCAGCGTCGAGCAGGCCATGCGCGCATCCACGACGCACCCCTATGACTTCCTGAACACCTATATCGACGACTTGCCCAACGTTATCGACATGGATGTGTTGCGTGCTTCAGGCATTCGTATGGGCGTTGACCCACTGGGGGGAGCCGGCGTTCACTATTGGCCGGCCATTGCCGATCGGTATCGACTCAATCTGACGGTCACCCGGACGACCGTGGACCCGACATTTGCCTTCATGACCGCCGATTGGGACGGCCGAATCCGAATGGATCCGTCGTCGGCCTTTGCGATGCAAGGCCTGATCGCACAGAAAGATGCGTTCGACGTCGCCTTCGCCTGCGACACCGACCATGACCGGCACGGCATCGTGACGCCAGGCGGGGGCTTGCTTGCGCCCAACCACTATTTGGCCGTGACGGTCGAGTACTTGTTTGAGCACCGCCCCGAATGGCCGGCCGACGCCGCGATTGGCAAGACCGTTGTCGGCAGCCAGTTGATCGATCGTCTGGCGTCGAAGCTCGGGCACCGTCTTTACGAGGTTCCCGTCGGGTTCAAATGGTTTGCTGCCGGGCTGCTCGATGGATCCCTTGCGGTCGCCGGAGAGGAAAGCGCAGGCACGAGCTTCTTGCGGCGCGACGGCGCCGTCTGGACAACCGACAAGGACGGTCTGATCCCTGCACTGCTGGCAGGCGAGATGCTGGCGCGCACCGGGCGGGACCCCGGAGCGCTTTACAAGACACTGACGTACGCATTGGGCTCACCCGTGGAGGCCCGGCGCGAAGCGAGTGCGACACTCGCACAGAAGGCTGCGCTCGCGGCCCTGTCAGCCGACACGGTGCGATCGGAGCGGCTCGCCGGAGAGCCGATCAATGCAATTCTGACCCAGGCGCCCGGCAACGACGCGCCAATCGGTGGCTTGAAAGTGGTGGCCGATCATGGCTGGTTTGCCGCGCGCCCGTCCGGCACGGAAGCGATCTATAAGATCTATGGCGAGAGCTTTCAGGGCGAGCGCCACCTGCAGCGACTGCTGAACGAGGCTCAAGCCATCGTCAAAGAGGCGCTTGGCGACGTAACCTCGCCGCCTTCATAGCAAGCGTCTCCCCAAAGCCTGCCTGAAGCAGGCCCCTCGTGATCAGTTGACCCCGGCCGGTCAGGGCACTCGCACACTATCGAAACTCGAGTGGCCCAGGATCACCAACGCAAGACCGATCGTCCTGATGGGACTCGTGCTTTGTTTTCGTGTGAGCCAGGATTTCATCATAGACTCCTGCCTTCTCAGCGCTTGTGGCCCACTTGATGACCTTCCTTGCGGAATATCAGGTCGGCATTGTGCTTCTGCACGTCGGACATGCTGTTGTAACGCGCCTCTAAGGCGGGCGTCAATTTCCCGATACCGTCGGCATGGGCCTTGGCAACTTGACCGTATGACCGCAAATCGTCAACGACGCTCATATGGTTTTCGCCATCGGCGTGTGTTTTAAGCAACGACTGCGCCCTGTTGGCGTTGTCTAGCATTATCTGCGCACCGAGGTTGCGTCTGTTCGCTGGCGGACCCTCCTCCCCGTTCTCCCCGGATCAAAGATTGTTCGCTATCGGACAGACGTTCGGGACGTCCGCCCTTAGCCTCTGCATCACGCCATCGATATGGGTTCGAGCGGCACTGACGACCCTTGAGCGGCTTAGGTCGTCGGCGCCGAGTGGCTGGTAAAGCACTTTCGTCAAGACGTTAGGGAGAGGCAGATGTTCACATGCAGAACGTGCGGCGAGTTGAGCGACTTTCCGGACGTGACTCCGGAAGTCAACGACCTCGGCTTTTATTTCGATTGCCCCGGCTGCGGTGCGAGAAACAAGCTTGTCAACGTGGCTACACCGGGCGAGACAGCAGCGCTGGTGCAGCTTTCCGACGAGTAAATCGCCACACCAAAAGGTCTGGTGCGCTAACGGACCGAGCCCCCATTCGGGGGCCCGGTTCAATGCGCGGCATCACAACGATTTGATCCCACAGTGTGGTCTGCAACGCGCAGCGATCCTTTGCCGTACTGCCCGCCCACCACGAAGCCCGCATCCATGATCGTCAATGACACGCTTACGCCATGCCCGCGCGCCTCCAGATACGGTACGTCAACGTACGCGCCCGGACGATTCGCCAGTGCCCCAAGCGTTGACAGTCCGCACGCCGAATGCGGCCCATCGGTTCGGTAGCGGACTGACATGTCGCAGACGTACGCGCATGCTGAGCTTCTCAGCCGTGCGGTTGAGCGCGGCCTGAATTGTGAATGGTCGCGTCCGGTTCGCCTCGCGTACGTCATGCCGACGTCCGGTTAAGGCCACCGTGGTCATACGGAGATCGCCATGACTACCCAAATTTCCGTGGTTCCCGCTGTTGCCGAGGGTCTCGGCACCGATGTGCGACCCACCACTCCCAAGCCAAGGAAACATCTGCTGAACATGGTTCGCGTCCATCGGCCCGCTTGGCGCGGGGCGCTCACTGGCGGCTTGGCAATCGCACTTGGCCTCGCGCTTGTGCCCGCAAAGGCCGAGGACAGCAGCATGACCTCTGAGGCCAAGAGCGACATGCACCGTTCGGAACGTGTCATGTCCGACAGTTGGATTACTACCAAAGTGAAATCCGAGCTCCTCGCGAATAGCATCAGCGACGGCACGAACGTCAGCGTGAAGACCACCCACGGCGTAGTCGTGTTGACTGGGACGCTTGCCAGTCAAGACGCCGTCAGCGGTGCGAAGCGCATTGCGGAACATGTCAAGGGCGTCAAGCGCGTAGATAGCTCGGGATTGACCGTTGGCCCGCGATAGTTTGCACAACTTCGATAACAGCATGAAGAGATCGGTGAGTCTCACCGAGGAAGCGAGGTGATTGTCACGCGTTATGCGGTGCTTCTGTTTGTCACGAAGGGTTTCATTTTGCGCTGCCCATAGCGGCAAGTGCCGCTTGCAAACGAGCATCACGCCACATGCCCTTCAATCGATCGAGCCTATGGACTCGCTCGCATATTCCTACGAATCAGGAGGTCCACCGTGTGGTCATTCGCATGGATCAACCGGGGCGCGGCTCGTCTTTTCGGATCTATAGGAAGTCATGGCGGCCCAATCTCGCAACGACCCGACGCCAGCCCGCCCCTATCCGCGAACAGCTCGGAAGGCGTGGACACGGCAGCGTCCCTGGTCGAGCCGACACCGCGCATGCCAGTGGACGCGCGAGGCCTGGCACTGGGCATTCTGGCGACGCTCGCCGTCCTATTCGCCCTTGAGTGGGCGCAACGATTTGTCGTCCCGGTCCTGCTCGGCGTCTTCCTTGCTTACACCCTCAACCCTCTGGTCGTTGGGCTGGGGAAGCTAAGAGTCGGACGTTACGCTGGCGCCGTTATCGTGATGCTCGCCGTCGTCGGCATATTCGTGTCCGGCAGCTATCCCTTGCGCGATCAGATCGACAGAGTGGTCGAGCAGTTACCTGCGGTCACACGGACGTTCTCGACCTTATTGGATAACCTGCACAGCGGCACATTCGGCAATCTTCAAAAGATGAAAGCCGCTGCGGGGGCGATCGAGAACGCGGCCAATCGGGCCTCCGACCTGTCCTCGCCGCCGAGGCAGTCGGTGACGCATGTCGTGCTGGATCAGCCCGCTTTCAAGCTGAGCACCTTTCTGTGGGTGGGTTCAATGGGGGCGCTGGGATTCATTGCCCAAGCCCTGACAGTGATCCTGCTGGCATTTTTTCTTTTGGTCAGCGGAGACACGTTCAAGCGCAAGCTCGTGCGGTTGGCGGGGCCGTCGCTATCGTCGAAAAAAATCACCGTGCGCATTCTCGACGACATCAACAACTCCATACAGCAATACATGCTGATGCTGCTCGTGACCAATATGCTGGTCGGCGGGCTCAGTTGGGTTGCGTTTCGCGCAATGGGTCTGGATAACGCGGGGGCCTGGGCCCTGGCGACGGGGCTTTTGCATGTGGTGCCCTACCTCGGGCCGGGCGTGAGCGCTGCGGCGACCGGTATGGCCGCGTACATGCAGTTCCAATCGTTCTCGATGGCGCTGCTGGTCTCGGCGACGTCTCTTGCGATTGCGACGCTCGTCGGAACCTTCGTCTCCACGTGGATTACCGGGAAGATCGCCAAGATGAATCCGGTCGCCATCTTCGTCTCGCTGCTTTTCTGGGGCTGGCTCTGGGGAATCGCCGGCATGCTGCTGAGCATCCCGATCATTGTCATCGTGAAGGTCATATCGCAGCACGTGGAGCACTTCCAGCCTGTGGCGGAACTCCTGGGCGACTAGATCGACGGCAGCCCCGCCACATGCGGTAGATCGGAGACTACGCGGCTGTCTTCAGTCCCGGCATCGAATTGCCCAGGTCGGTGCTGGCTACAGCAAACGATATCGCTACCGGATTCATGCTGTCGACCATCGAGGACGGCATCAGAATGGTGGCGCCGCGTTCTTTGGTCGTCTCGTAGATGATATTCATGGCGCGCAGTTGCAACGCCTGCGGATGTCCTTCGTAAATTGCCGCAGCCTCCACAAACTTCGCCGCGACGATGGCTTCCGCAGATCCGAGAATCATGCGAGCCTGCTTTTCGCGCTCGGCCTGAGCCTGCCTCGACATGGCGTCCTGGAGGGCGACCGGAATGGCGACGTCGCGCACCTCCACCGACATCACCGCGATGCCCCATGCGGCCGTCTTGGCGCCGATTTCCGCGCGCAGTTGTTCGTCCGATGCCTTCCGATCGGAAAGCAGGGTCGATAGCATCGACGCGCCTATCATCTCGCGCAAGGAGGTCTGAGACACCCGGTCGATCGCCTGCCGGTAATCCGTGATCGCCAGGGCGGCCTTCTGGGCATCGTCGACGTGCCAGAAGATGATCGCGTCGACGTTGACTGGCACGGTGTCCTTTGTCAGCGCTTGCTCGGCGTTGAATGCCGTGGTTTGAATGCGTTCGTCGATCACTGCCGTGATGCTATCGATGACCGGCAGAATCATGAACAGTCCCGGGCCCTTCACACTTTGCAGTTTGCCGGCGCGCAGGATCACGAACTTCTGCCATGCGTTAGCCATCTTCAGCGTCGAACCCAGCAATACGGCAGCGACGAGAAAGCATGGTGCCAGATACGGACTGACGTAGACGCCAGCCACGGCTCCCGCGAGAAGCAGAACCAGTACCAGGAATGAAGTGATGGAATTCATGTTGGGCGCTCCTGTGCAGGCGGATTTCAGTCCACCGGCGTATCGAGACGATCAAGATGCGGGGCCTTGAAGCCACGCCCCTAACTGTCCTCTCGCTTGTTAGCCGGCGGATCGTCCCAGTAGCCCGCGCGGCCGAAGTGGTTATGGATGCTGATTTCCTGGCGTCGATCGAGCCGGGCCTTGGCATCGTAGGGCGGCGCGGCTTTCACCGCTTCGCGCGTCAGCGCCAGCGAAACAGTCGCGTCTAGCCAGTTCATTTGCTCGATCACCTTCACGGGGACGGCCACCAGATGGCCCATCCACCAGTTGCTGGTGTTCACGATGAGGTAGCGCAGCGCCCAGGTGTGAACATCCACGAGCAAGCCTTCCACGTGTCCGATGTCCCCGTCGCTCGCATGGATGTGATAGTTGCTCACCGCATCGGCACTGCGCAGATGCGGATCGTGTCGCGGCCGATTCACGCCCTCGTCGTTGGAATTCGCAGCTTCTCGTGCCGCACGAAATGCATCCAGTTCAGAACGGCTGCCGCTTGCGAGGCCGCCCGGAAACGCGCATTCTCCCCATGCGCCCATGCCGCCCCAGTAGTCCGGGTACCCGTAATACGCCAGATAGTCGGCTTCATGCTCGCGGGAAACCGGCTTGTGCATGTCGATGTTCGGACTGTGCTTGACCTGGTCCCTGGTGATCGTGACCGGGATGATGTCGTCGAGCCAGTCGCTCTGGCCAATCGAGATCGGCGAGATCAATACCTGCCGGTTCGCAAGCCACGTCCCGGTTTCCACGACGAGGTATCTGACGACCCACGCCTTGTCGTCGAAGTACAGATCTTTCACGAGACCGACATCACCGTCAGTCGCGCGGACGGTGCAGCCCTCCAGTTCGTCCAGGGTTCGTAACATGGCAAACCTCCCGTGAATCGCCTGTCAATGACGGCGCCCGGCCGTTGCATGTACACAAACACCACGCGATGGAGACGGTCAGACGCCGTAGTCGCTCTCACCGTACTTCAAAGTATCTGGCGAGTCCGTTCGGTATCGAACCGACTCGGTCGGCAAAAGCCGCGATGATCGTCAAATACCTATGCCGCGCATGCGCCAAGAGGAGTCGATCATGAGAAAGGAAAGGATACTGCTTCATGTCTACGGAGAACGTCAGGACGCGGTCTGGACATTGACATGTCTGGATCTGTCGTTTTCCTCTAGCGCCACGGATCTGATGAAAGCCAAGGCGTATGTGAGAGCGAACGCCCACAAGTACTTGCAGGGAAAATTGATTGGTGAAAATATCCAGTTCCCGGCCATTCCGGTAAGCGGGCGCGACGTCTTCCAGCGCAAGCTGAGATACTGGATCGCTCGAATCTGGCAGCACTTCGACCCCCATACGCGAGACCACATTTACGACGAGGTCGTCGGTCTGGATGACAAGCATCCCGTGTTCTCCTGATAGCCGTGCAACGCCGGAGACATCGGCATGTGGAAACCGCCAGGACTGGATTACTTTGTCGGAACCCCACGGGGGACGAGCGACTTCGGGCCTGTGGAGGCCCCGATTCGCGCGGAGTTGTTCAGCCGCGACCGACTGGAGCAGCATGCGCTCAGTTTGGCGCGCGCCCAGCAAGTCGCCGCGCATCCGCCGCGCACCCGAGGGCTAACCTTACGCGCCGCCGACAATGAGCGTGTATTGCGCCGGTGCTATGACGCAACCGCGCACGCCACCTTGCAGCGCCGCTCGATTACCCCGGCTGCGGAATGGTTACTCGACAATTTCCGTACCGTCTCGGACCAGTTCAGAGAGGTCCGGAACGGTCTGAACACGAAGTCTTTCCGATCATTGCCGCGGCTGCTTGACGGCCCGTTGCGTGGCCTCCCGCGCATCTATGGTGTGATGTGGGCCTTCGTGGCTCACACCGACAGCCGTTTCGATCCTGCGCTGCTCACGTGCTTCCTGCTCGCCTATCAGAAGGTCGAGCCGCTGACCATGGCAGAGCTTTGGGCCATGCCACTCACACTGCGCGCCGTGATGATCGAGAATCTCCGGCGCCTCTGCGCGCAAGTCACACGAGCCCAGGTGAGCCGTCAGGCCGCCGACCGATATGCGGATGACCTACTCGCGCACAAAGAGACTGCACCCCCTGCTGCCGGTGATGTAGCGACGACACACGCGCGCGTCGTCGAGCCGTTCGAGCCGTTCGAGCCGGCTTTCACGGTCCAGTTGATTCAGCGCCTGCGCTATCAGGATAGGTCCCTGCAATGGCTGAGCGACCAACTGGCGCAACAAGGACAATCGGCTGAGGAGATCGTCCAGGCCGAACACGCGAACCAGGCGGCAGCTAACATGAGCGTGCGCAATGTCATCACCAGTTTGCGCGACATGCGGGCGTTCGATTGGCAGCCGCTGTTCGAGGATGTCAGCCTGGTCGACGCGCATCTGCGCCACAACGCAGGTTATGCTGAAATGGACTTTGCGACTCGAGATGGGTACCGGCACGAGATCGAGAAATTGGCGGCAAGATCGCGGTTCTCGGAGCTTGAGGTCACGCAAGCGCTGAACGCCATGGCGGCCGCCGCGGCGGCTGGCACGGGCGATGCGACTGACGTCGAAGACATGCCGCGTCGCACGGACCCGGGCTACTATCTTCTGTCGGCCGGCCGGCGGGCCTTTGAGCGTGAGATCGCGTATCGTATGCCGATCACCCGTCGCTGTCGGTTGCATGATCCCCACCAATGCGCGGTCGCCTACATCGTGAGCGTTTGTCTGTTGAGTGGCCTAATCCTGGCCATTCCCGTCTTGCTCAGTGCCACGGCGGGGGTCAGCGTCGCCGGTCTGGTTGTTTTGGCCGTATGTGGTCTGTTCCCGGCGTCGGAGCTTGCCGTTTTGCTCATCGACCGCGCGTTAGCCCGACTGATTCCCCCCCGTCACTTGCCGCGCCTTGAGCTGGCCGACGGCATTTCGCCTGAACTCAGAACCTTCGTCGTCGTACCGATGATGCTGACGAACGAGGCGGACATCGCCGCACAGGTCGCACAGTTGGAAGTGCACTATCTCGCGAATGCCAAGGGGGACGTCCGGTTTGCCCTGCTCTCAGACTGGCGGGATGCCGATGCGGAGCACGTCGACAGCGATATGCCGCTTCTGGCAGCGGCCAGCGCCCGCATAGCGACACTAAATTCCCGCTATGCAGACTGCACTCCCGATACCCCCCGATTCTTCCTCTTCCATCGCAGGCGACTTTGGAATGAAACGCAGCGCAAATGGCTGGCATGGGAGCGCAAGCGGGGCAAACTCCACGAGTTCAACCGGCTGCTGCGAGGTGCCACGAACACCTCGTTCATGGACGTCGAAGGACGTGCGCCGTGGACACCTCCCGGCGTCCGGTACGTCATCACGCTCGACAGCGACACGCGTTTGCCTATCGACGCCGTGCGGCAGCTCGTCGGCACAGCGGCGCACCCGCTGAACCGTCCGCACTTCGATCGGGGCTCGCGGCGTGTGGTCGCTGGTTACGGCATTCTGCAACCGCGAATCACACCCACACTGCCCGCCATGCACGAGGGAACCGTCTATTCGCGTCTGTTTTCGGGACGCTACGGCATCGATCCCTATGCCGGCGCCGTGTCCGATGTGTATCAGGATTTGCTTGGCGAGGGCAGTTACATCGGCAAAGGCCTGTATGACGTCGATGCCTTCGAATCCGCGCTTGCGGACCGAATTCCGGAGAACACGATTCTTAGCCACGACCTATTCGAAGGCAACTTCGCCCGTTGCGGATTGGTCACGGATGTCGAACTGTTCGAAGACTTCCCTTCGCATGCGCAGGTCGCCGCCACCCGGCTGCACCGGTGGATCCGCGGCGACTGGCAACTTCTGCCGTGGATCGTCGGCAAGCGCGGTGGGGCGATTCCGGCTGCGGCTCGATGGAAGATGCTCGACAATTTGCGCCGCTCGCTCACTGCGCCAGGAGCGCTGGCCACGCTGGTGTGCGCATGGGTAGTCGCGCAGGCGCCTGTCGGGATCTGGTCGGCACTGGTATTGCTGGCGATATCCGCCTCTGAGATATTCATGATCGCGGCAGGCCTGATCCCGTCGCAGACTGGCATTTCGATGCCGAGCCACTTGCGCGCGGTAGGCCGCGACATTGGCAGCGGCGTCGAGCGTACCTTTATCGTAGTGTCGATGTTGGCGAACCAGGCGTGGCTAGCCGCCGACGCCATCGCGCGCACGTTATTCCGGCTGACCGTCTCACGGCGCCGACTGCTCGAATGGGTGACGGCGGCGCAGCTCAAACTGCATGCGGGGCGCTCGTTTGGCAATTTTATTTGGTCGCTTCGCGGTGCCATCACACTCACGGTATTGTGCGCGGCTATCGTGACATGGTCCAGACCTGCCAGCCTTCCCTGGGCAGCGCCGTTTCTGATCGTCTGGGGCCTCTCTCCGTTCGTCGCCCAGCGGATAAGCCGCCATCCGGGCCCCGCGCGCTCGTCCCTCGTCTCGACGGAAGATAGCGAGGCATTGCGAATGGCCGGCCGGCGAATCTGGCGCTTTTTCACTACCTTCGTCGACGACGACAATCATCACCTTCCTCCCGACAACTTTCAGGAAGACCCGCGCCCCGTGGTAGCGCACCGAAGCTCGCCGACCAACTTTGGCCTCTATTTGCTGTCGGTACTTTCTGCCCGCGACTTCGGTTGGATCGGCGTGACGGAGACGCTCGAACGCTTGGAGCGAACGCTTGGCACGATGTCGACCCTGGCGCGCTACCAGGGGCATTTCTTCAACTGGTATGACACCCAAGATTTGAGCCCGCTGGCTCCACAGTACGTGTCGAGCGTCGACAGCGGCAATCTGGCAGGCCATCTGCTCGTGGTCGCGAGCGCGTGCGAAGAAATTACTCTTGAACCGGTGTTCGACCGTGCGCAACTCGATGGAATTCTCGACACGGTCGCCCTCTTGCGCGACGCCATCGCTCACGAGAGCGACGACCGGCGAACGCTCACCGTGAACCGCAACCATTTATACGAAGAACTCAATGCGCTGGAACACATTCTCCTCCAGCCGGTACCGTCCAAACCGATCGAAGTTATCGCCGATGCATCGGATGGGTGGCGCCGGCGCTGGTATGCGATCGACCGTCTCGTGACGACGCTGCTCGATCTCGCCCAGACGTTCGTGAACGAGCGTGGTGACGCTGCGCATAGCGAAGTGCTCTACTGGGTCGGCGCGATCCGGAACGATGTCAAGAGCCACCTGCTCGATCTCGCGCCGGACGTATCGCCTGCAGGCGAATCGCCCCTATATTTCACGGCGTCACCTTTACCCGGTCCGGACATTGCGAAACGATTTGAAGCCGTTGCGGCATTGGCTCGCCGGCTATTCTACGAGATGGATTTCCGCTTCTTGTTCGCCTCCGACCGGCGTTTGTTCTCGATTGGCTATCGAATGGCGGACGCGGAGCTGGACAACTCGTACTACGACCTACTAGCGTCCGAGGCGCGATTGACGAGCTTCATCGCCATCGCCAAGGGCGACGTGCCGGCAACGCACTGGTTCCGGCTCGGGCGCATCATGGCGCCTTACGGCAAGGCAGCGGTGCTGATGTCATGGTCAGGCTCGATGTTCGAATACCTGATGCCGTCACTGGTGATGGACTATCCCCACAGGAGCCTTCTGGATTCATCGTGCGGGCTTGCCGTCGCGAGTCAGATCGCCTATGGCAAGACGCGTAACGTGCCGTGGGGAATCTCCGAGTCGGCCTGTAACATTCGGGACCGCGCGATGACCTATCAATATGCCGATTTCGGCGTGCCTGAGTTGGCTTTGAAGCGCGGGCTGGCGCGGTCCCTGGTGATCGCACCCTATGCCACGGTGCTCGCTGCACAGTATGACCTGCCGAACGCAATTACCAACCTGAAGCGGCTTGATGCCGTTGGCGCTCGCGGTGTCTTCGGCTACTACGACGCCGTCGACTACACCCCGTCGCGCCTGCCGAATAACTGTAGCGCGGTGCCGGTTCGCACCTACATGGCCCATCATCAGGGCATGTCGTTGGTCGCGCTGTCCAACGTGCTGTTCGGCGACGTCGTGCGGCAACGCTTCCATCGTCAGGCCGTCGTACGCGCCGCCGACTTGCTCTTGCATGAGGTTAGCCCGCGTGAAATTTGCGAAGTCGATCTCGCGCCTGACATCGCTGACACGCCGCCTGGTGTTGATGCGATTGTGCCGGTCGTGCGCCGTTTCTATTCCGCAGGCCAGACGCCTCCCGCCACGCACCTGCTATCGAACGGCCAGTATTCCGTCATGGTCACCGCTGCCGGTTCCGGATACAGCCTCTGCGGAAACGCGGCCGTGACCCGCTGGCGTGAGGACGTTACGTGCGATCCCTGGGGAGCCTACCTTTTTCTGCGGGACACAGCCGATGACGCCGTCTGGTCTGCGACCTTCCAACCCGTCGACACCGAGCCCGACAGCTATGACGTGGCATTCTCCGAAGATCGTGCAACCATCGTCCGGCAGGAGGGTTCGCTTGTCACGACGCTGGAAATCCTGGTATCCCCAGAAGACAACGCAGAAATCCGCCGCCTGTCCATCACTAATGCGGGCGCGCTGGCGCGTGAAATAGAAGTCACTTCCTACGCCGAAATCGTGTTGGCCCCGATGGCGAGCGACACGGCGCATCCTGCCTTCTCGAACCTGTTTGTCCAGACGGAATATCTGCCGGAAGTGCAGGGACTGCTCGCCGTACGCCGTCCTCGTGGCGGCAACGATGCGCCCCTGTGGGCGGCGCACGTACTGGCGCGCTCGCCGCATGGCGGCAACGTGGGCTATGAGACTGATCGGGCACGTTTCATCACACGGGGACATACGATCTGCGACCCGGTAGCAGTCATGGACGGCCGTCCGTTGTCGAATACGGTTGGCGCAGTACTGGACCCGATTTTCAGCCTGCGCACGCGCATTACCGTTGCCCCCGGCGCGACCGAGCACCTGGTGTTTTCTACGATGGTGGCGCCAGACCGTGAGTCGTTGCTCGATCTCACCGACAAGTATCACGACCCGGCAAGCTTCCATCGCATTTCGACATTGGCTTGGACGCAGGGACAGGTCAATCTGCACTATCTCGGTATCACGGCCGACGACGCGAATCTCTTCCAGTTCATCGCCAACCGGGTGCTTTATGTGGACGCCGCCATGCGTGCGGCCGCCGAGGTGCTCAAACGGAACACGCTCAGTGCGCCATCGTTATGGCGATTCGGTATTTCCGGCGATCTGCCCATCGTACTGATCCGGGTGAACGATCCGGACGACCGCGACATCGTCAGACAGTTGCTGCGTGCCCATGAATACTGGCAAGGCAAGGGGGTCCCGGTCGACCTCGTTATTCTCAACGAGTGCAAAGTGTCGTATATCCAGGATCTGCAAAGTTCACTGCAGACGATGGTCAGCGGCACGCAAGTCACGCCCGAGCCGAGCGACGGGCGCGGCGGTATTTCCGTCATTCGTGCCGACGGCCTCGAAGCCGCGGAAATGACATTGTTGCTAACTGCCGCTCGTGTCGTGCTCGCGGGGGCACGACAAGGCAGCCTCGAAGAGCAAGTCGTGCGCATGGTACGAAGCCTTGCCCGGAAGCCGTTGAGCATCGCCCAATGGCCCGGAGCGCGTAGCGATGAATTCGTCGACACGCCGTTGCCCTCCCCTGTCCTTGAGTACTTCAATGGGCTGGGTGGGTTTGCCGAGCAGGGGCGCGAGTATGTGACGGTACTCGGGCCGGGGCAACGCACACCCGCACCGTGGCTCAACGTCATTGCTAATCCCGACTTTGGTTTTCAGGTCTCGGAGTCAGGGGGCGGCTATACCTGGTCGTCCAATAGCCAAGAGAATCAGCTGACCCCATGGTCGAACGACCCGGTCGTCGATCCGTGCGGTGAAGCGTTCTTTCTGCGCGATGACGATACAGGCGATCTGTGGAGCCCGACGGCATTGCCCATCCGTTTGGAGAACACTCGCTATATTGCCTCTCACGGATTCGGATACAGTCGTTTCGCGCATGCGGTGCATGGCATAAAGACCGAACTCGTGCAGTTCGTGAGTTGGCACGACCCCGTCAAGCTCTCGGTGCTCACCATCGAAAACCGCTCCAGCCGCCCGCGCAGACTCTCTGCCACTGCATACGCCGAATGGGCGTTAGGGACCGAGCGTGCTCGGAATGCTCCGTTTGTCGTCTCGGAGATTGATGCCGTCACAGGCGCGATGTTTGCCACCAACCCATGGAACGCCGAATTTAGTGAACGCGTCGCTTTTATGGACTGGCTTGGCGAACAGACCAGTTGGACCGGCGACCGTACCGAATTCATCGGGCGAAACGGAAACCTCGCCCGTCCTGCTGGATTGATATCCGATACTGCGCTTAGCAATGCGACGGGCGTGGGGTTGGATCCTTGCGGCGCGCTACTCACGCAGATCACGCTGGATCCAGGCGAACACGTCGAACTTACCCTTCTGCTCGGTCAGGCAAACGACCGTGACGCTGCAAGGGGATATATCCAACGTTACCGTGCGACATCGCCCGCCACGGTCTTGGACACGGTCAAATCCGAATGGCACTCCATTCTCACGCAGCTTCAGGTCGAGACACCGGATCGGGCGACCGATCTGATGCTCAACGGGTGGCTGCTCTATCAGGTGCTGTCCTGCCGCATGTGGGCGCGTGCCGCGTTCTATCAGGCGAGCGGTGGGTTTGGGTTTCGCGATCAATTGCAGGATTGCATGGCGCTGTGCCTCGCGTGCCCCGACCTAGCGCGAGCGCATTTGCTCAAGGCAGCTGCGAGGCAGTTTGTCGAAGGGGATGTGCAGCATTGGTGGCACCCGCCTTCAGGTCGAGGTGTCCGTACCCATATTTCCGACGACCGGCTTTGGCTGCCGTACTCGGTCGTGCATTACGTCAGGACGACGGGCGACACCCAGGTTCTCGACGAGCCCGTGTCCTATCTTGAAGGACGCGCTGTCTCGGACGCGGAAGAGAATGCGTACTACGTGCCGAATGTCTCAGCGCAGACCGGCACCCTGTTCGAGCATTGCCAGCGGGCCATTGATTGCAGTCTCGCAACGGGTATCCACGGCTTGCCGCTGATGGGCGGGGGCGACTGGAACGACGGCCTGAATCGCGTCGGGGTGGAGGGTAAAGGTGAAAGCATCTGGCTGGGCTGGTTCCTGCAAGCCACGGCGCTGCCCTTCGCCGAATTGGCGCAAGCGCGTGGAGAGATCGAAGCCGCAGCGCGATGGCGGGCACATGCTGGCCGATTGCGTGTCGCGCTGAACAGCGATGCCTGGGATGGCGCGTGGTACTTGCGAGCCTACTTCGATGACGGAACGCCGCTTGGCAGTGCGGGCGATGCGGAGTGTCGTATCGATTCGATCGCTCAGAGCTGGAGTGTGATCTCGGGGGCGGGAGAGGTCGACCGGCAGCGTCGTGCGATGGAGTCCGTCGAGCATTATCTGGTGCGCCCTGGCGACGACCTCATCCTGCTGTTGACGCCACCATTCGACAAAACAGAACGAGATCCTGGGTACATCAAGGGATACCTGCCGGGTGTGCGGGAGAACGGCGGACAATACACCCACGCCGCTATCTGGTGCATGATCGCGTTTGCGCAAATGGGCGATGGCAACCGTGCTGGCGACATGCTCAAGATGCTCAATCCCATCCACCATGCTGACACTCGCGCCGGCGCGCATGCCTACAAGGTAGAACCTTACGTCATGGCTGGCGATATTTATGCGTCCCCCACGCATGTCCGCAGAGGCGGTTGGACTTGGTACACGGGGGCTGCGGGGTGGATGTATCGCGGTATCGTGGAGTCCATTTTGGGGCTGCACAAAAGCGGGAACGCTCTGCGCATTCAGCCTTGCATTCCACCTGAATGGCGTCAGTTCCGCCTAAATTACCGTTTCGGCAAATCCAGCTATCTTATTTCGGTTTTGAATCCGCACGGCCGGAGCCAAGGCCCTGTATCCGTGACAGTCGACGGACATCTTCGCGAGCGCCACGATCAGGACATTCCATTAGTCGACGACGGGCATATCCATAGGGTGCTGATTCAACTTCTGCCGTTCGCATGATGGAACGATTAACCTAGTGCCATCCGCTGCGTTCCCGCTTGGTCGAATCAATCCGCGCCCCGGCTACACCCTGCCCCATTGCGTCCTGCAACCCGGAAACATTGCACGAATGCCGGCGGCATATTGAGGAATACGGCCGACACCACCGCAAGAAAGCGGCGGCCGGTCTTCCACCGGCCACCGATATCATTTTGATGCGTCAGGCCGACGAGGCGGCCGTCGCCGTATGACCTTGGCCGCGCCGGTACAGCCCGAGCGTGGCAACCAGCCCGCAGAGCGCGGCGAAACTCAACCAGTACCCGGGTGAAGCCTTGTCGTGCGTGACCTGGATCAGGTACGTCGAGATGGCGGGAGTAAAGCCACCGAACACCGCGGTCGCGAGACTGAACGCCAGCGAGAAGCCCGCCACCCGCACTTCCACGGGCATCACTTCCGTCAGTGCGGCCACCATCGCGCCGTTGTACATCCCGAAGAAAAACGAGAACCACAGCAGCACAGTCAGCATGCGTGCAAAGCTCGGCGCGCCGGCGAGCCACGAAAGCGCAGGATAGGCCGTGAAGATCGCCAACACGGAGATGGCAAGCAAAACCGGCTTGCGCCCCACACGGTCAGAGATCGCGCCGCCGATCGGCAGCCAGATGAAATTCGACGTGGCCGCCAGCAACGTCACCATCAAACTGTCTGACGTCGAGAGTTTGAGCACAGACTTGCCAAACGTCGGCGTGTACACCGTGATGAGATAGAACGTGGTGGTCGTCATCGCCGTGAGCAGCATGCCGCCAATGACGATACGCCAGTTGACACACAGCATCGCAAAGATTTCACGCACCTGCGGACGATGCCGCCGCGCTTCGAATGCCGCGGTTTCCTGCAGCGAACGGCGCAGCACGAAGAGGAACGGCACGATTGCGCAGCCGATGAAAAACGGCACGCGCCAACCCCACGCGACAATCTGATGCTCGGTAAGCCAATGATTCAGGCCGTAGCCGATCGCCGCCGCCATCACGATCGCGACTTGCTGACTGGCCGACTGCCAACTCGTGTAGAAGCCCTTGTTGCCGGGCGTGGCCATTTCCGCCAAATAGACGGATACGCCCCCCAATTCCGCGCCCGCCGAAAAGCCCTGTAACAGGCGTCCCAGCAGCACAAGTGCGGGCGCGAGCAGCCCGATGGTCGCATACCCTGGTACGCACGCGATCAGGATGGTGCCGCTCGCCATGATCGACAGCGTGACGATCAGTCCGGTGCGCCGCCCCACCCTGTCGATGTATGCGCCGAGAAAAATCGCGCCCAGCGGACGCATCAGAAAGCCCGCGCCAAATACCGCGAAGGTGAGCATCAACGACGCGAAGTCGCTGGTCGACGGGAAGAAAATCTTCGAGATCGATGTCGCGTAGAAGCCGAACAGAAAAAAATCGAACTGCTCGATAAAGTTGCCGCTGGTGACCCGTAGCACGGCAGCGGCCCGGTTCGCGCGCGAGCTGCCGCCACTGGCGGAGATGGGTTCTGTGGGGGTCATGGTGTCTCCTGATTATTGGTTTATGTACGTAACGGGTACCGTCGGCACCCTGCGGGATTTAATCCGCGCCCAGGCTTAACGCGTTACCTTGGCGCTTCTCGATCGATGATTTAAGTAACGCCGCCGAGCGAAAAATGCCGTGCGCGAACTTTCCGTAAGGCAGCGTCGCGAACAGCGCCATGACAATGCCCAGATGGATGGCGAGGAGCGGCGGCATCGCGGAGGTAGCACGGAACGCGAGCAACGCGAGTCCGGATACGCTCGTCAACATCAGAAGCGCGATGAAGCCGCGGTCCATCGGACGTTGACGGGCATCAGTGCGTTCGGGATTGCGCCTGAGGTTCAGCCACCACAACCCTGCCGGCCCGACAAACAGTCCAATGCCGCCCACCGTGCCCAGCAACACCGGGATGCTCAGATAGGGATATGGCGCCTCCAGACTGAACGCATAGTGATAGAGCGTTGCAACCGCAGTTGCCGCGAAGCACGACATGAACCCGTAGAACGTCAGGTGATGGAAGCGGCGTCGCACGAGCGTGAACCCATCGTCCGATTCGTTGCAGCCGTCGCCGTGTCCACCATCGAGATACTTGAGCGTCAGCGCGTGCTTTGCGGCTTCGACGGCGGCAGGCATGCTCGCGCTCGCGGTTCCCGCCGAGACGTCGCGCCAGAAACGCGTAACGCCCACGCCCAACGCCAGCATCGCGAACAGAAAGACCGTGCCGAACATTGCCGCGAGCAGGTTGTGCGGGAAGATCGCGTAGAAGTTTGCCGGCGTGGCGTCTGCGGAAAGACCACCGCGCAATGCCAATCCGAGCATCAGAAAGAGCGCGAGACCTGCCGCCAGCGCGACCGACAAGGTCACGCCGTTACGCTTGTACAGCGCGCCGAACGCCGCGGGAAACGCATATTCGGTGTACGTTTCGAGGCGGACTTGCGCCATCGATTTGGGCACGTTAACCGCGAATTCATGCGGTGGCGCGTACTGGCACGCGTGATAACACGCGCCACAGTTGTGGCAAAGGTTCGCCAGATAGTTGACGTCCGCCTTGCCGAATTCAAGACGGCGCGTCATTGCCGGAAATACGGCGCAAAATCCCTCGCAATAGCGGCACGCGTTGCAAATCTGCATCTGCCTCGCCACTTCGGCTTCACTGTTGCTCAACGGCACAATGGGAATCACGCGCGCCGCGCTGCCCGATGCGCCGTGTTGGGTTGCCTTGGTATCGAACGGCGACGCCGTCCGCGTACGTTCGGGCGTGAGCACGTCAGACTGCTGCACTGTGAGCCTCCCTTGTCTTGTGTGCGGCGCGCGCGGCCTGCGTGCCGGCAATGCGTCCGAACGCAGTGCCGATCGACATGCCAACGCCGGCCGTATAGCCCTGACCAAGCACGTTGCCGGCCATCATTTCCCCCGCGACGAACAGGTTCTCGCTCGCCTCGCCGCCGAAGTGAACCTGCGCCCGGTCGTTGGTTTTCAGACCGAGGTACGTAAACGTGATGCCTGGGCGCAACGCATAGCCGTAAAACGGCGGCGTGTCGATCCGGCGTGCCCAGTGCGTCTTGGCTGGCGTGAGGCCTTCGGTGTGGCAGTCGTCGAGCGCGGTGTGGTCGAAGGTGCCGATGCGACAGGCATCGTTGTAGCGGGTGATCGTTTCCATGAACTGCGTCTCCGGCAGCCCCAACTGACGCGCAAGTTCCGGCAGCGTGTCGGCCTTCACGCCCGGAAACACCGGCGGCATGAATCGGCCGATCGCCTTCGAGTCGATGATCGAATAGCCGATCTGTCCCGGCTGATGAGCGACGAGCCGTCCCCATATCGCATAGCGCTTGGGCCAGAAATCCTCGCCCTCGTCGTAAAATCGCTCGCCATCGCGATTCACCACGACACCCAGCGACACACAGTCAATACGCGTGCAGATGCCGCCGTCGTAAAGCGGCGCACGCGCATCGATGGCAACGCAATGCGATTGCGACGGATCGCCGATCAAATCGGCGCCGGCTTGCGTCATGTGTTTGATCAGCACGCCCGTGTTAAAGCGCGTACCGCGAATCAGGAAGTTGTCGGCAGGCCATTCGCCGCGCTCGTTCTGCCCCCAAGCATCGCGCAGCCAGGCGCGATTCGATTCGAAGCCCCCCGCCGCGAGCACGCAAGCGCGGGCCTCGAACCGCTCGGCACCGCTGCGCGCCGCGACGAAGCGAGCGCCATCGAGTTCAAGTGATTCGACGGGGGTGTTGTAGCGGATGTCCACGCCGAGCGCTTCCGCGCTTCGGTAATACGCGTTGACAAGCGCTTTGCCGCCCCCCATGAAGAACGCGTTCGTGCGGGCCACGTGTAGCGCGCCGGAGAGCGGTGGCTGGAAGCGCACGCCGTGTCGCTGCATCCACGGCCGGCACGCCGACGATGCGCGGATCGTCAGTCGTGCAAGTGCCTCGTTGGTGATGCCGCCCGTGACCTTGAGCAGGTCCTGCCAGAATTCTTCTTCCGTATAGGCATCCACGAGCACGTCTTGCGGCGCATCGTGCATGCAACGCAGATTTCGCGTGTGTTGCGAGTTGCCGCCGCGCCATTCGCGCGGTGCCGATTCGAGAAGCAGGACCGACGCGCCGGCCTCACGCGCCATCAACGCAGCGCATAGCGCCGCATTGCCTCCTCCAATTACCAATACATCGACCATTTGACTTGGCTCCTTTCGGACGCATCATAGGGATGCCAAGTCTGTTCTGCCAGTCGTGTCCCCTCAAGGGGCCTTCACTGTTTGTGAAGACTGCGGCGCGCGCAGACGTGCGCCGGGCCAGCGGCTTTCGTGCACAAGTTGCCGCGCGACATCGGCGAGGACGACGCGCGCGGCAAGACCCGCGGGCGACAGTTCGTCGTCGGAGACACTGGCGATCATGTTGGGCCGCGTGGCGTAGCGTTCTGCGACGGGCACGCTCGCCAGCAGACCGTTCGCGGATCTGGCGAGTGCGGCGCCGGGCTGTATCGTCGCGCCCATGCCCGTTTGGACCAGATCCATGAGCAGCGCAAGACCGTCCACTTCGGCGACCACGTTGGGTTCGTAAGCGGCGCGTCGAAACGCCGACGACAGCAGCGAGCGCAGCCCATGCGTGCCGCTGGGAAGGATGAGCGGAAGCCTACCGAGGTGCTTTAGTCGCACGGATGTGCCTGTCGGCATGCCATCGAGGCCCTCGGCGCCGATCAGGAACAGTTGCTCGTCGAGCAGTGGCATCACGCTCCACCGCTGCGCGGGTTCCTCTCGAAAGAGCACCGCGAGATCGATCTGACGGGCGCTAAGCATGGGGGCGAGATAGCCGGAAAGGCTTTCGACGATGCGCAGCCGAACATCGGGGTATCGTGCACGCATGGCTTGCGCGAACGCGACGCCGAGCACGCTCGCCGTGCTTGGCGCCATCCCAACACTCACATGTCCTGACAGACGGGCGGAGCGCGCGGCAACCGCGGCGTCGTCGACATGGCGCAGCGCGAGTTGTGCCTGACGCCAAAACGCGATGCCGGCGTCAGTCGGCACGACGCCGGAGGATGTGCGCTGCAAAAGGCGGGTCGAAAGTTCTCCTTCGAGACGGCTGATCTGCTGGCTCAACGCGGACGTGACCACACCGAGGTCCAAGGCGGCCCGCCCCATACTTCCGTGTTCCACCACACTGACAAAATACCGTAGCTGTCTCAATTCCATTTCGCGATCGACCGAGAAGTTTTGGCTAGCATGCGTCGAAGGCGACGGTATTGGCAAGTCCCAACGCCGCCGTCGCCAGTGACAACCATTGCCCGCGTGTCGACGACTCGACCGCACGACACCGACCTCAATGAATTCGGTCCCGCAGAATGCCTTGAATGACAGCCAGGGTCACCCTACATCATCTCCGGACGAAGGAGCTGCCCTCCTTTCTTGAATCGATTCAGACTGAAGGGGGTGATATCGGCGTAAGGCGTTTTATTCTGCGCCATTTCAGACACGAGCAACCCGGCCCCCGGGCCCAGGCCAAACCCGTGTCCGCTGAACCCTGACGCGACGATCAGGCCCGGGATTTCATCGACGGTCGAAATCACCGGCACGAGATCCGGCGTCGTATCGATGAGGCCCGCCCACGCCTGCAATATCCGCACCCCTTTCATTTCCGGAAAGCAGGTCGTCAGGTTGCTGACCGCCTGCGCCAACCATTCTTCATCAATGGCCGGCTCCAGCACGCGAATACGCTCGAACGGCGAGATGTCGTCAAACGCCCAGCTTGCCGACGCCTCGGGTCCATTAAAGAAACTCTTCCCTATGCGAATCTTCAATTTCTTCGTCAGTTCGGAACGATAGGTCTGATAAAACTTCAAGGCGTACCGAATCCCTTGCGGGGCCAGCTCGACACGACCATAGCCCGGTACGGCAAGCGTGTAGCCCCCATCGAGACGACGACGCAACGCAAACCCGGGACCGTTGAATGTGCCGCCGGGCAACGCCGGGACTTGCGACGTGCGCATCGCGGTGCCCACCACATTGGCGACCGGCAACTCAACGCCATGGCGTTTCAACAAGCGCGAACTCCACGCGCCTCCGGCACACACGACCGTCGTCGCGCGAATAAGACCGCGTTCCGTCCACACGCCGGCGATACGGCCGGCGCTGATGTCGAATCCTCGCGCGGCACATGTCTGCAACACATAGGCGCCCAGTCCTTTTGCCCCCTCGGCGATGGCTGGCGCGGCCTTGCTCGGTTCGGCCAACCCGTCCGTCGGCGACCAGAGGCCGCCTACCCACCGCGCCGTCCCCGTCGGAATGCGAGATTTAAGCTCCGCTGCCGAGAGAAGATCGAACGAATAGCCAATCGCCTTTGCGCCGACCGCCCACTTTTCCCATTTCGCAATGTCTGCCTCTGCCGTCGTCCCATACAGACTGCCCTGACGGCGGAAACCGAGGTCGCGACCGATCTCGTTTCCGATCTCCGACCACCGCGTCAAGCTGCGCATTGCCATGACCAATTCGTCATGCCTGCGATTTTGCTGACGCACCCATCCCCAGTTGCGCCCAGACTGCTCGGCGCCGATGAATCCCTTTTCCACCAGGGCGACCGACACCCCCTGACGCGCCAACTCGTACGCGGCAGTGGTTCCAATGATGCCGCCGCCGACGATAACAACGTCGACATCGGTAGGCATCACGGGACTATCGCTGACTCCGTCGATTTGCAACATGGATATCTTGTTTGAAGTTCCGTTGTCCGCCGCCCTTTGCCTCAGGGCGACCCGTGTGCCGCATTCCCTTCCCTGGCTTGCGCGATTCGGAATGGCATGCGACGTGCTCGGCGTTCGCCATCAGGCGTACCCCAGGATCGCTTTCGTCTCGAGGTACTCCTCGAAGCCATGGATGCCGTATTCGCGACCGTTCCCCGAGCGCTTGTAGCCGCCAAATGGGGCATGGGCGTCCCACGCCGGATGGTTGATATGCACTTGGCCCGACCGGATACGCGAGGCAACCGCTCGCGCGTGCATCAGGTCCTCGCTCTGGACGTGCGCACCCAGGCCGTACTTCGTATCGTTCGCGATCGCAATCGCCTCATCGACGGTGTCGTACGCCATGAGGCTCAGGACCGGCCCGAAAATCTCTTCCTGTGCGATGCGCATGTCGGCCGTCACGTCGGAGAAAATCGTCGGCCGAACAAAGTAACCGTGGCTCAAACCTGGCGGGAATCCGGGACCACCGCAGATGAGCCTTGCACCCTGCGCGATACCCACGTCGATCATGGCCCGTACGCGGTGAAATTGTGCTTCGTTTGCAATCGGCCCGAGCGTTGTCTGCCCCGAACCAGGATCCCCCACGACCATCGACTCAACCGTGGCGCAGGCCAAGCGTTCGACTTCGGCGAGACGATCGCGAGGGACAATCATTCGCGTGGGCGCACTGCACGACTGCCCTACGTTGCGAAACGCGGCCATGACGCCTAAGGCCACTACCCGCCCAAAATCGGCATCCGGAAGCAGAACGTTCGGTGACTTCCCTCCCAGCTCCAGCGTGACCCGCTTGACCGAGTCTGCCGCCGCCTTCGCCACGAGCGCGCCGGCCCGGTTGGAGCCGGTGATCGAGATCATGTCAACCTGCTCATGCGCCGCGAGGGCTTCGCCCACTTCCGGACCACTGCCCTGCACAAGATTGAATACCCCCGCAGGCACCCCGGCATCGTGCGCAATCTGCGCGAAGACTTCAGCGTTCAGGGGCGACAATTCACTGGGCTTGAGAATCACCGTACATCCTGCGGCAAGCGCGGGCCCCACCTTTGCCGTAATTTGATACAGCGGCCAGTTCCAGGGGGTGATCAACGCACATACCCCAATAGGCTCGCGCGCAACAGCCGTGTGCCCGTCAATCTTGAGAAAAGGGTAGCCGGCCGCGATTTCGCTTGCCACACGAATATGCTCCGCGGCGAACGGGACGTGCGAGGCACGGGCGAACGATATCGCCGCGCCCATTTCCGACATGATCGTCTGTGCGAGCAGTTCCTTTCGATCCAGAATGAGGCGATACATTCGGTTCAGGATCTCGACGCGATCCGCCACCGGCGTATTGGACCACGGGTCGAACGCCCTTCGGGCCGCGGCGACCGCCTTGTCGACATCTTCCCGCGATCCGACCGCCAGATGGCGAATCGCTTGGCCAGTTGCCGGGTTGACGACGGGCACCGTGCGGGGATTCGCCGGTACCAACCATTCCCCATTGATGTAAAGCGTGCGCGTGCTGTCCGTCGTCGTAGCTGTGCGAGTCATGATTCCGATCTCTCAAAAACGGTAGGCGATTCAGATGGGCTCAAGATAAAGAAGCAAACGGGTGCGGTGTTTAACACGGGGTAAATTCGACATTAAACCTTTCTTAATGGACGCCCTCCCCACTTGATATCTCATGCCTCCGGCCGCCGCGGGGCCGCTTCTCAGGCGCCGCCAGGATTTTGTCCTGTGTAATATTGACGGAACATGACGTTAATGGTGACTTAATGATCGATCTGGACGATCTGCGCCTGTTCCGCGCCTTGGGCGCTTCGCGATCGCTTGCCGCCGCGGCGCGGCTGCTGAACCTGACGCCCCCCGCAGTCACCGTCCGCCTACAGCGCGTGGAGGAGCGGCTGGGTGTGCGCCTTGCGGTACGTGGCGCGAAAGGTATCTCGCTGACCGATGAAGGTCAGCGTTTCTTGCATGAGGCGTCTGAACTCCTTGAACGTATAGACGCAATTCCGTCCCGAGTGTCGGGCGAACCCGGCAGCCTCACCGGCAATCTGCGCATCGTTGCGCCGCTTGGCTTTGGTCGCGCGCACATTGCGCCCTTGGTACGCGAGCTTCATCGGGCACACCCAGGCCTTTCGATTTCACTGGTGCTCGCCGACAGTCCGCTCACCGCAGCGTCGGGCGCGGATGTCGTCATTTCCATTGGCAACGTCAAAGCGTCTTCCTGGGTGGGGCATTACCTGGCGCCCAATGAACGATATCTCTGCGCGTCTCCCGCGTTTGCGCGCCGCCTGCCGGCCGTCGTGCATCCGTCCGAGCTCGATCGGTATGAATGCCTATGCTTGCGCGAGAACGACGAAGACGCCACGCATTTGCGATTCATGCGTAACAACGATCCCGGAACGGGTGCAAGCAAGGCCGCCACCATTCGAATGACCGGCGCATTGTCGTCCAACGACGGCACGGTCATCAGCGATTGGGCGGTCGCCGGAATTGGCATGATGGAGCGGTCCGAGTGGGATGCCGCACGACTGATTGCCGCTGGAAAACTGGTTCGCCTACTGCCGGAATGGCGCTTGGCGCCCGCCCCCATCATGGCGCTGGTGCCAACGCGTCACGGACTTTCGAGCCGTCAGCGGGTGTTTCTCGAAACGGCGAAGCGCGCCTTCGACCCACCGCCGTGGCGTCGGTGACGCTCTGACAGCGACCATACATCCCGTGGTTCAGCGCACCTTGCACCAAAGTGGACCACGGGTGCCCCCTGGAAGGCCAGGCAAGTCCGTTACGACAGCGAATTGCGACCCGCCGGGACTGGAAAATCAACGACGAATGCAAGAATGACAACCCCCTCTTGCCTGGACATCCGGCATGGAGTAAAACGTCGATCCATCCATGTCAACCTAGCCTAGAACACCACGCCTATGGACCAACCCGCCAAGCTCAACGCCGATTCGCTGGGCATCGTCGAATCGGTGATCATGGGCATCGCCGGCACTGCGCCGGCCTACAGCGTCGAAATTACGACGTCGACCATCATCGGGACGGCCGGCACGCTTTCGCCGGCGAGCATTCTGGTGTGCGGGTTGATCATGTTTGGCATCGCTTACGCGTTCATCAACATGAACCGTGCCCTGGCCAGTGCCGGGACCTCCTATTCCTGGGTGAGCATGGTCTTCGGGCGCACATTGGGCTTCTTTGCCGGCTGGGCGCTGCTGGTGCTGTGCTGCGTGTTCATGGTCTCGGCCATGATTCCAGCGGCCAACGCCACACTGCTCATCTTTGATCGACCCATGATGAATAACGTGCACTACGTGACGCTGATCGCGGCCGCGTGGCTCACGGTCGTCAGTGCAATCGTCGTCAAGGGCGTCAAGCTGACCAGCTACGTGCAGGTGGTGATGACCATCATCGAGGGCATCATCCTGCTGGTCATCATCGTCGCGAGCTTCTTCGTGTTCCCTCACGCACAGCAGCACGCGTTCTCGTGGCATTGGTTTTCGCCCCTCGCGTTCACGCCCGCGCAGTTCGCCAGCGGTGCCCTGGTGGCGATCTTCTTCTTCTACGGCTGGGACGTGACCATGAACCTCAGCGAGGAGACGCGCGACTCGAACCGCATCCCCGGCCGGGCGGCGTTCTGGTCGATGGTGTTCCTGATGGTGTTCTTCCTCGTTTTCATCGTCATCGCTCTGCTGGGGCTGTCGGACGCCGAGATCCAGCACTTCAACACCAATATCATCTTTGCCATCGCCGAGAAGCTGTTCGGGCCGACCTGGGGCTACGTCGCGATCATCGCGGTCTTGCTGAGCACGGTGGGAACGGTCGAGACGCAGATGTTGCAGTTCACGCGCACCCTCTTCGCCAAGAGCCGCGACGGGGCCCTCCACCATCGCTATGCGCGACTGCATCCGCGTTGGCAAACGCCCCATGTTGCGATCTTCTTCATCTGGATCATCGGGCTGGCGCTGCTGTTCATGTCGTCTTATCTGCCGACGATCAACGTCATTCTGCAGGATTCGATTACCGCGATCGGCTTCCAGATCTGCTTCTACCTTGGGCTGACCGGACTCGCCTGCGGCTGGTACTACCGCAAGGTGTTGACGCAGGGGCCGTGGGCCGCCGTGACACATGTCATCTGGCCGGTGGCAAGCGGGCTTTTCTTGTTCTTCATCGCGGTCTACAGCATTCCGACCTTCGATTGGGCCACCAATGTCGTCGGCATGGGCGGCATTCTCATCGGTATCGTTCCGCTGCTGCTGAACCGCAAAAAAATCTGGGTGGCCCGGCAAGGCTGAGCCGACTGACGCCCTGAGATTGGCCGCACGGGGCGCAGACTCCCCGTGCTGGCGGTGGAATTCGCGCATCCCCTCCGCGCGTAGCCCCCACATCATGACAAATTCGTCATTTTGCCGTCATGGGATCGATGGCGACGTCCAGATAATCTTGCCTCATACCGCAAGGTACCGACCGGGCCAAGACCGCGGTACCGACTGAGGGACATTGCGCCGTATGGCGTTGTCGAGACATTCGGATACGGATACATGCAAACCCATTTCGGCAGACGAACCTTCGTGAAGGGATTGGGGGCCGCCGGTCTTGCTGGCGGGCTTGGACTGTGGCGCCCACCCGTCTGGGCGATTTCGAGCCCGGGGCAGCCCCATGTGCTCGCGGGCACCCAGTTCGATCTCGATATTGGTCAGACCCCCATCAACGTGACCGGCCGGACACGAACCGCCACGCTGATCAACGGCACCCTGCCCGGCCCGATCCTGCGCTGGCGCGAAGGCGATGACGTCACCCTGCGCGTTGCGAACAAGCTTCACGCGCAGACCTCCATTCACTGGCACGGCATCCTGCTGCCAAGCAATATGGATGGGGTGCCGGGGCTGAGCTTCGACGGCATCGACCCGGGCGAAACGTTCACCTATCGCTTCAAGGTGAAGCAACACGGCACCTATTGGTACCACAGCCATTCGGCCATGCAGGAGCAGACGGGCGTGTACGGCCCCTTGATCATCGACGCGAAGGACCCCGAGCCGTTCAAATACGACCGGGATTACGTGGTCATGCTCTCCGACTGGACGGATGAGGACCCGCAGCGAGTCAAGGCAAAGCTCAAGAAGCAGTCCAATTACTACAACTTTCACCAGCGCACGATCACCGATTTCTTTCGCGACGTCAAAACCCAAGGGTGGCGCGCGACGATCGCCGATCGAAAGATGTGGGCCGAGATGCGCATGAGCCCGACCGACCTGGCGGACGTCAGCGCCTACACGTACACCTATTTGATGAATGGCCAGGCGCCCAACGGCAACTGGACGGGACTCTTTCGCCCGGGCGAGCGCATTCGCCTGCGCTTTATCAATGGGTCGGCCATGACTTATTTCGACGTGCGCATTCCCGGTCTGAAGATGACGGTCGTGGCTGCCGATGGTCAATACGTCAATCCGGTCAGCGTGGATGAGTTCCGGATCGCGGTCGCCGAAACGTACGATGTGATCGTCGAACCGGCAAATACATCGGCTTATACGATTTTTGCCCAGTCGATGGATCGAACCGGCTTTGCCCGAGGCACGCTGGCCGTGCGCGAAGGCATGGCGGCCGAGGTACCCTCCCCTGACCCGCGCCCGCTGCTCACGATGGACGACATGGGCATGGGTGGCATGGATCACGGCGCAATGCCCGGCATGGAGATGTCGAGCATGAGCGGTGAAACCCTGCAGACCATGAACGACACGCCTGCCACCGATCCAGGGGCAATGCCGGGCATGGACGGCATGTCGGGGTCGGCCACCAGCACAGCGGCGGGCATGTCTGGCATGGATCACGGCGCCATGTCGGGAATGGGCGCGATGGGTGCGATGCAATCGCATCCCACAACGGAAAACGGAAATCCACTCGTCGATGCGCAAGCCATGAGCCCCACGTCGCGACTCTCGGATCCGGGGATCGGGCTGCGCAACAACGGACGACGCGTGCTGACGTATGCCGACCTCAAGAGCGCATTTCCCGATCCCGACGGACGCGAGCCGACGCGCACGATCGAACTGCACCTGACCGGCCACATGGAAAAGTTCGCCTGGTCGTTCGATGGCGTGAAGTTTTCGGACGCGAAGCCGATTCACCTCAAGTACGGCGAGCGGGTCAGGTTGGTGCTGGTCAACGACACCATGATGTCGCACCCGATCCATCTCCATGGCATGTGGAGCGATCTGGAGGACGAGGACGGAAAGTTCATGGTGCGCAAGCATACGATCGACATCGCTCCCGGGTCGAAGCGAAGCTATCGCGTCACGGCCGACGCTCTTGGCCGGTGGGCTTACCACTGCCACCTGCTTTTCCATATGGAGACGGGAATGTTTCGCGAAGTGCGCGTGGAAGAATGATGCGAGCGAATAGACGAATGTCATCGACGATCCCGCTGACGCTCAAGCGAACGGCTTTCGCCATAGGCGTCGCAAGCGCCTTCGGGCATGCCGTTCCTGTCCTTGCGCAGACGGCGGTTTCCCAGGCGCACATGCACGATCAGGCCGCGTCGGGCGACGTAGAGATGCAACCCATGCAACCCGCCGCGTCGACCCCGAGCGCATCTCCGGTGCCGCCGCTCACGGACGCGGATCGCAACGCCGTATTCCATGGCGGGCACATGCACGATATGGGCGACGCGCAGATCAACTACCTCGTGCTGTTCGACAAGCTGGAGTGGCAACACGCCGGCGGCGGCAACGCGTTGAATTGGGAAGGGACAGCCTGGGTGGGCGGCGATATCGACCGCTTATGGATCCGTTCCGAAGGCAAGCGGACGGAACACGGATTGGAGGACGCGGAGGTTCAGGCGCTTTGGGGCCATGCGATCAGTCCATGGTGGGATGTGGTCGGTGGCGTCCGCCACGACTTCAAGCCGGGACGGTCCCAGACGTGGGCCGCGTTAGGCCTGCAGGGACTCGCGCTGTACAACTTCGACGTGGAGGCAACCGCCTATGTCGGGCAGGCCGGGCAGACCGCCGCCAGGCTGGAGGGCAAGTACGAGTTGCTGATTACCAACCGCCTGGTGCTTCAACCGACTGCGGAAATCAATATCTACGGCAAGAACGATGCGAGCCGGGGTATCGGTGCCGGCCTGTCGTCCACCTCGCTCGGGTTGCGCCTGCGATATGAACTCGATCGCCAGTTCGCCCCTTATATCGGCGTCAACTGGGACCGAAGCTACGGAAATACGGCGCGTTTCGCGGAACAAGAGGGCCAGCGACGCAGCGAAGTGTCCCTTGTCGCAGGCGTTCGCGCCTGGTTCTGATGTCGACGTTCGTGCGCCCGACGCACGACGTTCGTCCCCCTTTTTGTCCACCCCAATACCCACGGAGTTACCGATGAATCTTCGACACGTTGCCTCTCGTCTCGCGGTGATCGCCACCACGGCGGCCCTTGCCTCGGTCGCCTATGCGCATCCCAAGCTGTTGTCCTCGACGCCGCAGGACAACGCCGAAGGCGCTTCCCCCGAAAAGATCGAGCTGCATTTTTCCGAGAACCTGATGACGCAATTTTCCGGCGCGGCGCTCGTCATGACGGGCATGCCTGGCATGTCCAGCCATGCGCCGATGCGCGTTGCCGCGAAGGTGTCGGGCAGCGACGATCCCAAGGTCATGGTCATCGCGCCGTCGCAACCCCTGCCGGCCGGCACCTATCGCGTCGATTGGCGCGCCATTTCTTCCGACACGCATCCGGTGACCGGCAAGCTCATGTTCACGGTGAAGTGACTGGCATGGATGGTTGGGTCAACATCGCGGTCCGGTTCGCGCTCTACCTGGATCTCATGCTGCTTTTTGGATTGCCGCTCTTCGGCCTTTACGCATTGCGGCGCCATGAACGACATTCCCCGCATTTCGTGAGGCCGCTGCGCGCGCTGCTCGTGGCGCTGGTTGTCATCGGCATGGCGTTGTCTGCCGGCAGCGTGATCGTGATGGGCAAAGCCATGACCGGGGCGTCCGATTACACCTCGATCGGGGCGCACGCGATGTCGATGCTGATTTCCGGTACGGCCTTCGGGGCGGCGTGGCTGGTTCGCGTCGCCGCCCTGGGGGCATGTCTTGCTGCCTTGCTCGCCCTGGCACGCCGCCCTACGACCGCGCTTGCTGTGGCGACTGTCTCGGGTGGGATTGCGCTGATCACGCTTGCCTGGGGTGGGCACGGGGTGATGGACGAGGGAGACAAAGGCGTCCTCCACCTCACGTCCGACGTTTTCCACCTCGTTGCCGCCGCCGGATGGGTAGGCGCATTGACGGCCTTTGGGCTGCTACTGCGCGTCAATCATGCCACGCCGAAAGCGCGCATCGCGCTGTTGAGCCGAACGCTGAACAGTTTTGCGGTCGTCGGCGCCATGATCGTCGTGACGCTCGTCGCCACCGGACTGGTCAACTACGGCATGATCGCCGGTCCCACGTTGAGTGGTCTGTTCACCACCGCCTATGGACAGTTGCTCGTCGTGAAGCTGGCGCTCTTTGGCCTGATGCTTGGCCTCGCGGCCGCGAATCGCTACCATCTGGCGCCTTTGCTCGAGATCCGGGTACAAAGCGGGGATTACCAGGGGGCGATATCCGCGCTGCGCCGAAGCCTCTTTATCGAAGCCAACGCGGCCACGGCAATTCTCGCCGTGGTCGCGGCGCTCGGCACCTTGAGCCCCAAATGAACGGGACGAAGGTCAGGCATGGGCGCCCGATGCCCAAGCCCGACATGGGATAATGCTTCGCTTGCGGCTGACGCTCACCCACCGCCCGTGCGGGATCGGCCGCGTGTCCGCCCATTTCTGATATGCGCATACTTATAGTCGAAGACGAGCCCAAAATGGCCACCTACCTCAGGAAGGGTCTGACGGAGGCAAGCTATACGGTCGACACAGCGAACAACGGCAAAGACGCCCTGTTCCTTGCGCTGCACGAAGATTTCGATCTGATCGTCCTTGACGTCATGCTCCCCGAACTGGATGGCTTCGAAGTGCTCAAGCGCCTGCGGATGCAAAAGCCCACGCCAGTGCTTCTGCTGACCGCGCGAGACACCGTGGATGACAAGGTGACCGGTCTGGAGCTGGGCGCCGACGACTACCTATCGAAGCCGTTCGCCTATGCCGAATTCCTGGCGCGGATCCGATCGCTCCTGAGACGTGCTCCGCGTAGCGTGCGAGACACACTGCTCATTGCAGATCTGGAGATCGACCTTATCAAGCGCCGTGTCCGCAGGGGGCAGTTGCGGGTCGAGCTCACGGCGCAGGAATTCTCTCTGCTCCAGTTGCTCGCTGAGCGCCAGGGCGAGGTTCTGACGCGAACGTTCATCACCTCGCAGATATGGGACATGAACTTCGACAGCGACACGAACGTCGTTGATGTCGCCGTCAAGCGGCTGCGAGCCAAGATCGACAGCACATTCGAGAACAAGCTGCTGCACACGGTTCGTGGTATGGGCTACGTACTCGAGGATCGTTCGTGAGCGTGGACGGCAGGCCCTACTCCCTGCTGCGTCGTCTCACGGTGGCGTTTTCGACGGTCGCCATTACCGTATTCGCCCTGGTGGGCACGTTCCTCTATGATTCGTTGGCAACGGAGCTGCAGCGGCGCGACGACATCGAAATTACCGGCAAGCTGAACCAGTTCCTCCAGCTCATTCGCGATCAGGGTTCGACGGCGGCGATACGGTCTAATCCCACGCTCTTCCACGAGGTGCTGCTGTCCCACCCCGGGGTTTATCTCGGCATCTTTGACGAGACGAACATGCCGCTGGTGGAACACTCGGACGCGGAGGCGGTGGACCTGTTGCCGATTGCGACGTCGCACCACGCGTTTGGCGTGGCCTATACGTGCGAGCCCGCCGGGATCGGCCTGTCGCGATGTATCTCCGGGCAGGAGGTGTTGCCGGGGGGCGACACGGTTCGCGTCTCGCTCGTGCGCACCGCGTCCGATCGCCGATCGCTCCTCGACAGATACCGCGTTGACGTACTTCTCGCGATGGCCGCAGGGGCGGTGCTGGTCGGCATATTGGGGTATGCCGTTACCAGACGCGGGTTCCGGCCGATCAGGAGCATCGGTCGCCAGACCTCTCGTATCGAAGCGCATAACCTCGGCGAGCGACTCGACATTCGGGGCGCACCGCTGGAACTTCAGGACATCGCACTTTCTGTCAATCGGATGCTGGACCGGCTGGAACGCGCGTTTGTGAGACTTTCGCAATTCTCGTCCGATCTCGCGCACGACATGCGCACGCCACTTGCCAACGTCATCAGCTCGTCGCAAATCACGTTATCGCGCACGCGCACGATCGAAGAATACGAGGCGCTGATCGACTCCAACATCGAAGAATGCGAGCGGCTCCAACGCATGACCGAGAATATGCTGTTCCTCGCTCGCACCGACAATGCCACACAGCATTTGGCGCTCGGCATGCTCGATGCGCAAAGCGAACTGCGCAGGCTCGCGTCTTACTTTCAGGGGTTAGCGGAGGAGGCTGGCGTGGACATCGCGGTCGAGGCAGACGCCCGCATCTGGGCGGACGCGGGCATGTTTCGCCGTGCCGTGAGCAACCTTGTGTCAAACGCGCTGACGCATGCCGCTGCTGGCACCGCGATTACGCTTTGTGCACGTGAATCCACGCGCCAGACCATCGTCAGCGTGACGAACCACGGGGAGTGCATTGCCCCCGAGCATATCGAGAAAATCTTCGAGCGCTTCTATCGCGTCGATCCGTCTCGCCACGGATCTGCGAAAAACACGGGGCTCGGCCTGGCGATCGTCAAATCCATCGTGGAACTTCACCGCGGCAAGGTCGATGTCGTGAGCTCGGAGGGCAAAACCACCTTCATCTTGCTATTTCCGCGCCAACCGAGCGCATAGCGCCGCTCCCTCACCCTGTTACAAGACCACGGGCTTGTCGCTCAGCTCGTTCTTGCCGACGCCTTGTGCCGGGAAGTGTTGCCGCAGATGCTGATCAATGGACTCGACGCCGGCGATGACACCGGCTTCGTATTCGCCTTTCCGAAAAGCGGCTTCCATCTGCCGGCACACGGCGCTCCATTCTCGCGCCCCGACTTTTTGATGGATGCCGCGATCCGCCACGATCTCCACGCTGCGGTCCGCCAGTAGCAGGTAAATCAGAACGCCAGTGTTGTGTTCGGTATCCCATAGGCGCTGCTGGGAGAACACTTCGATGGCACGTTCGCGAGCGGTGAGCCCCTTGAGCAATCCGGCCCAGCTCAGCGCCCCCTCCACGACGAAGCAGAGTTGACCGATATGGCTGGCTTCGCCCGCCGAGATGGCCCGCTCGATCGCCTGCAGCGCCTTGCGCGGGAAGGTTTGTCCGACTTTCCAGTGCGTCATCAGCAGGTGTCGCCCCATGCGCCGAAAGTTTGGCATCACCATTTCCCCGAGGCGCCGCCGCCGCCGAATCCACCGCCGCCGCCACCGAAGCCGCCTCGCCCTGACCCGCCGAAGCCGCCCATGCCGCCGATCCCCCTGAAACCGAGATGGGAGCCGCCAAACATCGTAAAGAGAAGTGCGATCGCGCCAGCGAGCACACCCAGGACGACGGTGCCGGACAAAATCCAGCCGATGACGCCGACAATACCCCCCGTGGCGACGGCGCCGGGACCCCGACCGAGGATCGACCGAAGCACGCCACCCAGGACGAGCGTCAGCACAAGCATTACGGGCAGGAGGGAGCGCACCGAGCCGCTTCCCTCATCGCTGGTGCGCTTCGGCGGCGGTAGCGGCTCGCCGTTGACAACACTCATGATGCGTCCGACGCCAGCGCTCACGCCGCCATAGAAGTCAGCTTGCTCGAAACGTGGAACGATGTCCTCGTTGATGATCCGGTTGCTGATGGCGTCGGTGAGCACGCCCTCGAGACCGTAGCCGACCTCGATGCGCACTCGCCGGGCATCCTTGGCGACAATCAGCAGCACACCGTCATCCGTGCCATTGCGCCCGAGCTTCCATTGTTCGACGACGCGGATGGAGTACTGCGCAATGTCTTCGGATTGCGTGGTCGGTACCATCAACACCCCGATCTGACTGCCCTTTGCGGCCTCGAAAGCTTGCAGCTTTTGCTCCAGGGCTGCCGTCTGTTCGCGGGTCAATGTGCCGGTCAGGTCGGTGACTCGGGCGGTCAATGGGGGAATGGCAACCTCGGCGCTTGCCCCAAGGAACAGGCAAAGCAGCAGCGCCGGAAACAAGCCTTTGACGGCCAGAAGCCATTTCACGTTGACCTCCCGGGGACGAACCTATTCACTATCGCCGCTCCCCACCCTCTCGCATTGACGCGTGTCAAACGTCGGCATCGCCATGACGGAGATGGCGAGCGCCTCGGGCGAGCCACCCCATGCGACATGCGCCGCGACAGGCGAGATCGGGGCTTGACCTCCGTCAAGCGGTGCGCTTGGCGCGCTGCCTATGATGAATGTGACCGCAAGATAGAAGGATCCCATGGAAACACGCCAACAGTTTTCCCTTTGGTACGTGCTCGCGGCCGTCACGGCGATGCTGATCCTTCAGAGCGTCATTACCCCTTCGGACGTCGAGACGCTGCCGTACAGCGATTTCAAGGTGCTATTGAAGGCGGGCAAGCTCAATAACATTACGCTCGGCGAAGGCGCCATCACGGGGACGCTAAATACCGATGGCATCGAGAATTTTCTCCCCAAACCCCAGGCTGACGCGATGCAGCATCAGGGAAAGGGCGAGCATGCCTTTTCGACGATCCGCGTCAATGACCCCGCCTTGGTCCAGGAACTCGAAGCGGCAAAGGTGCGCTTCGTCGGGCAGGCCGACAACAAGTGGATCGGCGCAGTGCTGTCCTGGATTGTCCCCGCTGCGCTGTTCTTTGCCTTCTGGACCTTCCTCATCAAGCGCGTCGGCGGCGCCGCGGGGGGCGTGATGGAGATCGGAAAGAGCAAGGCCAAGGTCTACATGCAGCAGGAGACGGGCGTGACTTTCGCCGATGTCGCCGGCATCGACGAAGCGAAGGAAGAACTCGCCGAAATCGTCAACTTCCTGAAAGATCCCGACCGCTACCGGCGCCTGGGAGGCAAGATTCCCAAGGGGGTGTTGCTGCTTGGCGCCCCCGGCACCGGCAAGACACTTCTGGCCAAGGCGGTCGCGGGCGAGGCGGCTGTCCCGTTCTTCAGCATCAGTGGCTCGGAGTTCGTGGAGATGTTTGTCGGCGTCGGGGCGGCGCGCGTTCGTGACCTCTTCAATCAGGCCGAGACCAAGGCCCCCTGCATCATCTTCATCGATGAACTCGACGCGCTCGGCAAGACCCGTGCCCTGGGCACCTTTACCGGCAACGACGAACGCGAGCAGACGCTGAACCAGTTGTTGGTCGAGATGGATGGCTTCGATACCAACAAGGGCGTCATCATCATGGCTGCAACCAACCGGCCTGAGATTCTGGACCCGGCGCTGTTGCGCCCCGGGCGCTTTGACCGCCATGTCGCGCTGGACCGCCCCGACCTCAAAGGCCGCGAGCAAATTCTCAAGGTTCACGTCAGGCACGTCGTCCTCGCGCCCACCGTCGAGTTGACCGTGCTCGCGGCGCGTACCCCCGGCTTCGCTGGCGCCGAACTCGCCAACCTCGTCAACGAGGCCGCGCTGCTGGCCGCGCGCAAGGGCAAGGATGCCGTGGAAATGGTCGACTTCGACGATGCGCTGGACCGCATCGTCGGTGGCCTGGAAAAGAAGAATCGCGTGATGAATCCACAGGAGAAGGAGACCATCGCCTACCACGAAGCCGGTCACGCCATTGTGGCGGAAATGCGTCCCCATGCCGACCGCGTGTCGAAGGTGTCCATCATTCCACGTGGCGTGTCGGCGCTCGGCTATACCCAGCAGACACCGACTGAGGATCGCTATCTGCTCAAGCAAAGTGAACTGCTCGACCGGCTCGATGTACTGCTCGGCGGACGCGTGGCTGAACAGATTGTTTTCGGCGACGTGTCCACCGGGGCCCAGAACGATCTGCAGCGCGCGACGGATATTGCGCGCCAGATGATTACGCAGTTCGGCATGAGCGAGCCGCTTGGGCTGGCCACTTACGAGGACATGCCGAATCCGCTCTTCAACGGCATCGGCATGGTGCCGCATGAGCGCAGGTCGTGCAGCGAGGAAACCGCGCGACTGATCGACTCTGAGGTTCGGACGATTCTGGCGCAGTCCAGCGCGCGGGTGCGACAAACGCTTCAGGCCTGTCGCCCCAAGCTCGACGCGTTGGCTAAACGCCTCCTTGTCCAGGAAGTGGTAGGCCGCAGCGAGCTTGAGCTCCTGCTGTCCGAGAAGGTGACTCAGCTATCGCCCACGAGGCCGACGGTGCCCGTGGTGTCAGTGCAGCGCGAATCAGGGCAACCGCATGAAGACGAAGACACACGATCATCCTGACGAGACGGAAGTCAGTTCCCTCAGGGAGGACGAATACGAGCGGGAACTGCGCCTGCTGCAGATTGAACTGGTCAAGCTGCAGCGGCACTTCCTCAGTCATTTGAACGAAAGGATCCTGGTGATCTTTGAGGGGCGCGACGCCTCCGGGAAGGACGGCACCATCAAACGGATCGTCGAACATCTGAGCCCTCGGGAGACACGCGTGGTCGCGCTCGGAACGCCCTCCGACCGAGAGCGTGGCTCGTGGTACTTCCAGCGGTACGTTGCAGAACTCCCCGCCCCTGGCGAATTTACGCTGTTCAATCGCAGTTGGTACAACCGCGCAGGCGTCGAGCACGTCATGGGTTTCTGCACCAAGACGGAGCATGAAGAATTCATGTCGAGCGTCGTGGCATTTGAAGGCATGCTGGTGCGCTCGGGAATACGTCTTATCAAGTATTACCTCGACATCACCAAGGACGAACAGCAACGACGCATTGCGTCGCGGCGTCGGGATCCCCTCAAGCAGTGGAAGGTCAGCCCCATCGATGAACAAGCGGTGGCGCTGTGGAAGAAGTACAGCAAGGCGAGAAACGAGATGTTTTCCCGTACGAACGACGGGGTGCCGTGGAATGTGGTCAGGGCCGACGACAAGCGGCTCGCGCGCCTCAATGTCATCAAGGACCTGCTCGCGCGCATGCACTACGCCGGCAAGGATACGAAGCTGATTCGTCCGAATCCGGACATCGTGTTTCCTTATGCCGAGGAGCATCTGCTGAGCGGCGCGATCGCGAAGTAATGCGGCGCCAGTGACGAACGCACGCCATGCGATGCGATGCGATGCGGTGAAGATCGGCATCACCCGCGTGTATCATCTTCCGCCCGCTCCAAACGTTCGCCGTGGCGGAATAGCAACGGGCGCTGATCGACGTGGGCGTCCGTGCCCCGGGCGATTCAGTCTATGAGCGAAAACACCCGCAGACGTTTGGGTCACCTGTCGATAAAGTGTCGGCCAACTGACTTGCAAAGCGTCCGCCGTTCGTGGCGCGCCATCGCGATGCCGCGCTCCCAAAGTCAACCTCTTGTCCCCCACTGCCAGTCCTGGAGGTAGTCGTGCACCGTTTTACCCTGAACACCAAACTGTTGTTGGCCTTGGGCCTGATGTGGATCAGCCTGCTGGTCATTTGCGCCTGGGGCTCGATCAATACGCGTCAGACCATGTTCGCGGAGCGCGAACTCGGCCTCAAGAACGTCGTGGATTCCGCGACCAGCGTGATTAAAAGATATGCAGATGCTGCCGAAAAAGGCACGCTCACCAAAGCCGAAGCGCAGCGCGATGCGATCGCCGAAGTGCGCGCCATGCGCTTTGGCGACAGTGGCTATCTCTCCATTTCCGACACCCACGCGAATGTGGTGATGCATCCCATCAAGCCGGAATTGGATGGCAAGAACCTCTCCGACTTCAAAGATTCGTCGGGCCAATACGTGTTCCGGGAGATCTCCAACGTCGGCCGGGCCGGAGGGGGGTACTTCACTTACCAATGGCCGAAGCCTGGTCACGATAAGCCGGTTGGCAAGATCAGCCGTGTCGGATACTTCGCGCCGTGGGACTGGTGCATTACAGGCGGGGTCTACACCGACGACATCAACGACGCGTTTTACCGCTCTCTCGCCGAATGGGCCGGACTGCTGGTAGTGCTCGGCGCCATTGTCTCGGCGGCGATGTTGTTGATCATTCGCAACATCAAGAAGAGCCTGGGCGGCGAGCCGCACTACGCCGTCGAGATTGCCGGGCGCATCGCCCAGGGCGATCTCGCCATGACGATTGAGACGCAACCGGGCGACACCACCAGCCTGCTTGCCGCCATGCGCGCCATGCAGGAAAGCCTCTCGTCCACGGTCGACCGTATTCGCGGCGGTACCGAATCGATCACGTCGGCCGCACGCCAGATCGCCGCCGGCAACACCGATCTGTCGGCGCGCACCGAAGAACAGGCGGCGTCGTTGGAGGAAACGGCATCGTCCATGGAGCAACTCACCGCCACGGTCAAGCAGAATGCCGACAATGCGCGGCAGGCCAGCGCGCTGGCGGTGAATGCCTCGGAAATCGCAGAGCGCGGCGGAAATGTCGTCGGGCAGGTCGTCGGCACGATGCACGGCATCTCGGACAGTTCCGGCAAGGTCGTCGACATCATCAGCGTGATCGACGGCATCGCGTTCCAGACGAACATTCTTGCCCTGAATGCCGCAGTGGAAGCGGCGCGCGCCGGCGAGCAAGGCCGCGGCTTCGCCGTGGTGGCCGGCGAAGTCCGAACCCTCGCCCAGCGCAGCGCTGCCGCAGCCAAGGAAATCAAGGCGTTGATCGAGAGTTCCGCTCAGCAAGTGCGCGAAGGCTCGGTGCTGGTCGGGCAGGCGGGCCAGACCATGACGGACATCGTCCAGGCAGTGAAGCGAGTCACCGACATCATGGGCGAGATCTCCGCCGCCTCCAGCGAGCAAAGCCGGGGCATCGAACAGGTCAACCGTGCCGTTACGCAGATGGATGAGGTGACGCAACAGAATGCCGCTCTGGTCGAAGAGGCTGCTGCCGCCGCCTCATCCATGGAGGAGCAGGCAACGCGCCTGCAAGAGGCCGTAACCGAGTTCCAGATCGCTCCCGCACCCGCAGCGCAGCGAATCACCGAGCGCCCCTATCTGGTTGGCGAAAAAAGGCTGGCAGCGTGAGGCCGGAGGTCGTCCAGGCAAGCTCGCCCTGCGACTACTCGAGTTTGAAACTCAGCTTTGCGGTGATTCGATAGTTGACGATCTTGCCGTCGGCTACCTCGGCCGAAAAGTCCTCGATGTAGATGGATTTGACATCGCGAAGGGACTTTTGGGCCGCGGCGACGGCTTTCGTCGCCGCATCCTCCCAACTCTTGGGGGATTCGGCGAGCACTTCGATAACTTTGACGATATTTTTTGACATGACGGCTCTCGCAAAGGTGCATGGCAGCTCGTGGGATGTCTCCCGGCCAAGGTGTGCGACTGCCATGAGCCAAGCATGGTCGCTGGTGCATCTGCCGTGTTGACCGATGTCAAACGCATCCGCTCGCCGCTTCCCCGCCCAGCAACGCCAGCGACACGCACGCGCGTTATCCCGTCACCATCGGATGGCCCACCGTCTGGGCCAGCACCGGTATCTCATCTTCGTTGAGCGACATGGCGTTGGCCAGCACTCGATGATTCAACCAGCCACGCACGACGCACGCCAGTCCGGCTGACGCACAGTACAGCGACACGTTCTGCGCAATCGCGCCGACGGCGATGCCGGCGAACGAATCCCGTTGTGACTGAGGAAACGCGTCGGCGCGCGCGTGATTGACCACGTACACCAGATCAAGCGGCGCCTGACCGACAAAGTCCTGGTAGCCGGTGAGATTGCGCGCATCGACGGCATGCTTGAGGCGCAGTTGGTGCGACGCCGGGTCATAGCGATATACGCCCTCGGGCAGGGCGACGTACACGTCGATCTCGTTCACGCCGCGCGCCGACGGCGCAGTGCGCCCGCCGGTATCGGCGCGATTGACGCCGTCCGCCGCCCACAGCAGATCGCCGAGTTGCTGGCGGGAAAGCGCGGTCGGCGCAAAGTCTCGCACGCTCTTGCGACGTGCCAGCGACATCATCAAGCTGGCGCCGCCTTCGAGACTCGGCGGCGGCAGCGATATGAGCGGCAGCGACTCACTGGCGAGCGGAACAGGAGATGCATTGTGCACGACGGCGTACGCAGGAAGCTTGGCCTCATTCATCGTGGGAACCCTCGAAAGACCGATGGCGGGCGGTCATGCCCGGCTGCTTCGAGCATAGGCAGCCGATCTCGGTCGGCCTTGATACGGGTCAACGAGGGGCGAAGCCGCAGCAGGCTCCGGGCCACGGATCGCACCATTCGCGCGGTCAGTGTCGCTCAGCAAAAGCATGCCGGGCGCCCTGCCGACGCCGGCAACACCGAAAGCACCTCGTCCGCGCCAGCCTCGGGCCGGAAAATCGTCACGCCTTTGAGTCCGAATTGCCACGCACGATAGAGCATATCTCCGACCCGCTCGCGCGACACCCCGCTAGGGACCAGCACCGTCTTCGAGATGCCGGCATCGATGAACGGTTGTATTGCCGCGACCATGCGCAGGTGATCGTCGCCGCTCACCTGACTGGCCGTGACGAAGTAGTCCGGCAATGCCGCCTGCTCGCCACACAAGGCGCGGAAGCACCGGTAGGCGTGATTCTCGATGCGGTAAGCGCGCGGGGCCTGATGCCGCAAGCGCAACTGACGCCGATACGCCCAGTCGAACGCCGGCTCGATGCCGCTTGAACAGTTGCCGCCGAACGCCAGACTCACACTGCCTGTCGGGGCTATCGACAGCAGATGGCTATTGCGCAGCCCATAACGCGCAATATCGGCGCGCACGGCATCCGGCAACGCCGACGCAAAGCATCCCGTCGACAGGATGCGCTCGCCGCCGAACAGCGGATACGCCCCGCGCTCGCGCGCCAATGCCGCCGATGCCGCATAAGCGTTGTCGCGCAGGCATCGCCCGATGGCGCTGGCGAGGTCCCTGCCCTGCGGCGTGTCGTACCGCAGACACATCATCGTCAGCGCATCAGCCAGCCCCGTGACGCCCACACCGATCCTTCGCTTGCTTCGGGCTTCGTGTCCGTGCTCCGGTAACGGCCATCGCGTGACGTCGATCGCGTTATCGAGCATTCTGACCTGGACATGGACGAGCCGTGCCAGACCCGCAAAGTCGAACGCCGGCATTCCCCCCACGCCGAACGGATGCCTGACTCGCCTCGACAGATCGATCGGACCGAGCACGCAACTTCCCCACGCTGGGAGCGGTTGTTCACCGCACGGATTCGTCGCGACAATCGATTCGATGTCGGCAAGGTCGTTGGATGCACGGATCGTGTCGATGAACAGCAAGCCCGGCTCGGCACTTTCGTGGGCTGCTTCGACGATCCGCGCCCACAATTGCCGTGCGGGTACCCTCGCGTAGCACCAGTTGCCGTTGTCGAGCAAATGCGCGCCCGTCGCCAGTCGTTGCCGATTGGGTGCCGCGCGATGCTGAAGTCGCCACTCGGTATCGCGGGCAACGGCCTCCATGAACTCGGCGGTCGCCGCCACCGACACATTCAATGTCGTCCAGCGCCGGCGTCCGCGCTTGGCATTGATGAATTCGTCCAGATCGGGGTGATCGCAGCGCAACACCGCCATCTGCGCGCCGCCGCGCGTATCGGTCAAGGCCACCGACTGGCAGGCCAGGTCGAACCGCTCGATGACGTCGCAGACATCGCCCGTTCCATCATCCGACGCAGACACCAGCGCGTCGGCCGGCGCCACCGGCGAGAAGTCGTATCCGACGCCCCCGCCCATGCGCAGGGTGGTCAGCGCCTGCGCCAGCGCGCGCGCAATGTCGTCCTGACGGGCCACCGGTACGTCCGGACCCACGATCGGGTGCACGAAGCAGTTCACCATTGTGGCGTGTTTGCTCGTGCCCGCGTTGGCCATGATCCGGCCCGCGCCGATCGCGCCCCGCAGCATGTTGCCGTAGAACAGCCGTGCCGCATGCTGACGTCGATCCGGCGGCTCCGCCTCGGCCAACGCACGCGCCACCCGCCGGAAGACCTGGTCGCGTGCCGTCTCCCCGGTCCCAAGGTAGCGATCCGCCAGCACGGCATCGCAGACCGCGGACGCCGAATCGCGAGTGATCGACATGGGAATGACTCCCTCGTCAGGATCGGTGCCAGCGTACGTGCAATTCCGATTCGGCGTGCCGGTAGTCGAGATCCAGGCTTCCGCCATAGGCATGGTGAATCGCACTGCCGATATCGCGTGCAATATGCATGCCGGTCGTCGTGATCGCCGTACCGTCGTCGCCCGACGTGATCGCCATCACGCGCTCCATCGGATGTTCTCGATGCAGCCGCTGCGCGCGATGATTCACCAGACCGAGAATTTCCTGTCGATGTGCAGCCTCGAAGGTGCCGTCCAGTACCAGACGGGCTGCGGGCACGCCGTCGGCGCTGCGATGACAGGCCGAGCAAGTGACGGTGGCCGCGTCGGGCGGCACGGCGCGCCATTGCCAATGACCGCGGAGGTAGACGGCGTGACACACCGGGCAAGCCGCGAGTGCGGGAGCGGCCGAAGGTTGCTTGTAACTGTCGGGTACATGCTTGTCCGGAAAGTGATCCCAACTCGTGGGCCGGACCATGGCAGACCTAGCTCTGACTTTCATGGTGTGACTCCTTGAAACGCTGGCGCAGGCTCGTGCCGAATGCGCGTCCGCCACAGACGCCACCGGGAGATGCCAAGCGGTCGACATCAACGCGACACGCCATGCTCGCCCGCCAGATATAGATACAGTAAGCGGTTGCGCGCGCGACAACTTGGCCTGGATCAAATGGCGCAGCATCTCTCGCGACGCCTCGTCATGCGAGCGCCGAGGCCCCTCTCCCATGGACCATCGGCGAGCGCGGCGAGGTCCGCGCCTTCAATGCGGCAAGGTCGTCGGCTCGTATCGATTGCGCGGATTCCACAACATCCACCCGTCGGTCCCCGCGGCGTCGGCCGCATCGATTTGGGCACGAATCTCGGCGGCGCCGAAATTGCGACGATCGAAAGCGTAGTCCCGAAACGCTTGCAGCCAGGGGCGGAAACGCACGCCGGGCAATCCGGTGCGGCGCATCGCCTGCGCGAGAGAGCGCGACACGATCTCGCCCGGATGGTCGATCGGTGGATCGGATCCCGGGAGTCCCCGGGTGAATCCCGACGGGTAGAGCATGGGGGACACGTAATCGACCTGTTCGCCGAGGGTTTCGAGCTGCTGCCCAATCGCCGTGTCGTTGAGGTTCCAGCAGACGTAGCCGAAGATATCGACCGACAGGTAGACGTTGTAGCGCAGCAGGCGCTCGCGCGCGGCGCTCAGGAATCCGGTGATGGCGCCGACCCGGTGTTCGGCGGTGTTGGTCTCGTGAAATTGCAGCCCTGGCGCGTCCGGGAATCTCAGGTAGTCGAATTGGATCTCGTCGAACCCCATGCGCGCCGCCTCCTCGGCGACGTCAAGATTGTGCATCCATGCGGCGGAAATCGTCGGATCGATCCATCGGAGCTGTTCGCGGTCACGCCACACGTTACCCTCGGCATCGCGCACCGCCCACTCCGGATGGGCCCGCGCCAAAGGATCGTCCTTGAATACCACGATGCGGGCAATAAGGTACAAGCCGCGATCATGCAGCGATTTCACCAGTGCCGGCAGATCTTTTACCCGTGGCGCGTTCGCGGGCACATGCGCCTGCGCACCGATGCCTTCCCGCGCAGGACTGCGATACGGCGTCATGCCGCGATCGCCTTTGACATCGATGACAAGCGCGTTAATGGCGGTACGTTCGGGCAACGTCAGCACGGCATCGAGCAATACACGGCTCGCGATGCCGTACACGGAGAGATACACGGCTTTGGGCCGGATGCGCGTCATGGGAACGGTCGTGCGACCTCCCCCGCGAAGCGAGGCTTGTACTCTCGCATACCCCGGCGCGCGCACCGAGACGGCCATCGGCGCCCCCGCCGCCGTGTCGGGAAGCACGAGCTCGCCATCGCGGTTGCTTATCCAGGCGCGGCCCCCGCTCACGAGCGTCGCGCCCGCAATCGGCTCGCGGGTCGCGACATCGACGACGGTCGCTGCCACGGTGTCTGCCGTGGCCGGCGCCACGGGTTGCAGGCACAGGAGCGAAAGGCTCCAGACGATCCATCGGCTAATCATGATGCGTTTGTGCATTGCGCAACATGCCGCGCAGGCACGTCATGTCGCAGTGCTGCGTCATGAGGTATCGCGGCAACGCCATGGCATTCGACTGCGGCGTGACGGGTTTGGCATCGAGAGAGAACCCATTCGTGTAGCCCTCGTCGCGAGCCATGGCCTCTAATTCAGTATCGTAAATGCCAAACGGCCACGCCAGTAGACGAACGGACCGATGCAGTTCGCCCTCGATCCGACCGCGGGAACGGCGAAGCTGATCGTGCACGAAGCGCCGGTAAGCCGCAGGCGCCAGCCGCGCGCGCTCCGTCTTGAAATCGGGATGCCATTCGGTGTGAGACTCGATGTCGAAAGTCCCCGATTGCGCAAGCGCGCGCAACTGATCCCACGTCATGGCATACGACGCATTGGAGATGGCCGACGGGTAAACGAATAGTGTGACGGGCACCGAGCGCCCCTTCAACATCGGCCACAGCACCTCGTAGACGGACCGGTGGCCATCGTCCACGCTCAGGACGAGTGCGCGCGGCGGCAGGTTGTCCCGCCTGCCGGCATGCCAGGCGATGACGTCGGCCAGCGGTACCACCCGATAGCCGTTCTCCTCGAAAAAGCGCAGTTGCGACGCGAAGGTCTCCGTGCGCACCGTGGTCGAATCGGTGACGCGCTCCGCGAAGCGGTGATAGACGAGAATCAGGACGTCATGTTGCGCGGGGGCGGCATTCGTGATGCCAGCACACGTCAAGCCCATCAGCCCGCCGGCCAGAAGGGCAAGCGCGCGGCGGCGAGCGCCCCTGCGCACGCCGGTCACCTCGCGTGATCGATCGCGAAATGTTGCTCGTGGCGATGCTGACAAGCGGCACATCGCTTCGCCGTCGGATACGCCTTCAGCCGGGCATACGGAATACTCTGGCGGCAATCGATGCAGATGCCGTACTCGCCACGGCGTATGCGATCGCGTGCCGCTTCAATATCCGAGAGTTGTTGGCGAAAGCGATCGAGCATGGCATCTTGCACGCGTTCGGCGGCTTCCTCGTTCGCGAGGTCGGCGTCGTCGTGGGGCTCCGATGCCGAGCGTTCGCCGAGCGGCGATTCGGTGGTGGCCATCACGCTTTGAATGCGCTTTTCCTCCGTATCCATCAGCGTCTCCAACGCGCCAAGTCCCGGGTTTTTGAGGCTTTCCATCGTTGGTCTCCCATCAAAGGCGCAGGTCGGCATCCGACGGCGTACGCCGGCCTCGAGCGATCATGGGGGCCACCACCGCGCCCGCGACGGCCGCCAGCGCGGCGATGGATGCCGCGGCCGCTACGCTCTGCCAGGGATGGTCGTGCACGTAATGGTCAGTGGTTCGCGCCCATCCCGACACGCGCTGCTGGCTCGTTTTGCGCAGCGTATCGAGCTGTGCGCTCAGTTGCTGAAGCCTGGCAGTGAGTGCGGGACGCGCTTCATCGGACGCCGGATTGGCTTCGTCGGCAATATCACGCAGCAACGCCTTGATATCGGCAAGGAGGGCCTCGGCGTCGTTGACCAAGGTCTGACGGTGATTCATGAATTCAGTCCGAATGTCGTTCATTTCTCGCTCCCATCGAATTCGACAATGCGCCGCCGTTGTCGGCGCGGGCCAGGTTCACTATAGACATCTGCGCACGGCGTGCCATGACATGGCGCAAATCGGCGTGATCTTCGTGTATGGGGTTCAGGGGAGACGACCGCCGGCCACGCCTACATCGTCTTTTTGAGCATGGTGCGCAGCCGGGACAGCGGGCGGGTGTTGAGGACGTCGGCCGCCTCGAGCCAGCCGCGTCTGGCCTGCATGAGGCCCAACGCCAGATGGTTGAAGTCGGCCGTGCGGTGCGCGTCCGAGGCAATGCTCACCCGCACACCGCTCGACTTCGCCAGCCGGCAGCCGGCGTCCCACAGGTCCAGCCGGCGCGGCTGTGCGTTGGCTTCCACGAAAGCACCGCGCTCGGCAAGCGCCTGGAAAACGCGTGCGGCGTCGAACCGGCAAGCGTCGCGCTCGCCGATCAAACGAGCAAAGGGATGTGCGAGGATACTGAAGTGCGGGTGGTCGATCGCCCGCAACAGCCGCGCCGTCTGCTTGTCAGTGGGTAAATCGAAATGGCTGTGAACCGCGCCAACGACCAGGTCGAGCCGCCCCAGCACAGCGTCGGGAAGATCGAGCGATCCGTCTTCCAGGATATCGACCTCGACGCCCTTGAGAATCCCCGGCAATCCGCCCTTTGCATTCAGCGCGTCAATAGCGTCCGACTGCGCGGCGAGACGGCTGGCGCTCAGCCCATGCGTGATGCCCAGACGCGGCGAGTGATCCGTGATGGCCAGGTACTGAAGCCCTTGACGGCCGGCCGCTACGGCCATGGCTTCGAGGCTGTCGACACCGTCGCTTTCGTTCGTGTGGACGTGAAGATCGCCCCGGATCTCGCGGGCTTCGACAAGGCGCGGCAAGGTGCCATCGCGCGCCGCCTCCAGTTCCCCTGTGTCCTCTCGCAACTCCGGCGCAATCCATGGCAGATCGAGCGCTTCGTAGATCGACGCCTCGTCGCGGCCAGCGATTTTTCGCCCTTGCCGGAACACACCATATTCGTTCAGTTTCAGCCCGCGTGCCTGCGCCATCTTGCGAAGCGCCACGTTGTGCGCCTTCGAACCGGTCAGATAAACGAGCGCCGCGCCATAACTCGACGCGGCCACCACCCTTAGGTCGACCTGCATGTCGTTCATCAGCACCGTGCTTGCCCGCGTGCTTCCGGCGGAGATCACCGATCGCGTCTGATCGTAGGCAAGGAACGCGTGAATCACGGCTTGAGGCCGACCAGACGCCACAGCGATGTCGAGGTCCCCCACCGTATCCCTGCCCCGCCGGTAGCTGCCCGCGACCGCCATCGCCTGCGCGGTGCCGGTCTCGCGGAGATACGCCATGAGGGGATCGACGGCGCGCATCGCGATATCGAGGCTGAAACGGCGGTGCCGGTCGAGCCGCGCCTGCACGGCGTCAAGCAGGCGCTGTTCCGTGCGCGGCCCGAATCCGGGCAGCGTGCCAATGCGGTGTTCGCGGGCTGCGGCGACCAGATCCTCCATCGTATGCACGTCCAGATCGTGCTCGAGCCGGTGGACACGACGCGGCCCCAGGCCCGGCAGACTGAGCAACGATTGAATCTGTCCGGGCGTTTCGCGGCGCAGGCGCGTCAGTAGTTCGCTTGCGCCGGTTTCGGCGATCTCGCGCATCTTTCCCGCGAGATCGGCGCCGATGCCCGGCAGTGTAGTGAGGTCGATGCCGCGCGCCAGCAGGACACCGACGTCTTCGGTCAGCGCGCCGATCGACCTGGCCGCATTGCGGTAGGCCCGAACCCTGAACGGATTCGCGTTTTCGACGTCGAGGAGGTCGGCGATTTCGTCGAAGATCGCAACGATCCGGTCGTTGGTCATGCCCGCGCGCGGTACCACGGTGGCGGTAATTTCCTTCGCGATGATTTCAGGCTTTTCGGAGGGTTCTCTCACGCCTTGACTCCGGCAGACATGCGACGCGACACGCAGGACACCCGGTATTGCGCAGGCGATGCGTGGACAATCAGCGCGAACGCAAGCAGGCGACGACCTCGTCATCGCTGACTTGGGGAAATTTTCGGTAGAAGGCGCCCACCGCGCTGAAATCGGCCGGTGTCTCCAGACAGATCACTTCGTCGGCATAGGGCGCGATGTCGCGCAAGGCATCTCGCGGGGCCACCGGCACCGCGCATATCAGTCGTGCCGGCCCAAGCTGTCGTACCGAATGCAACGCCGCGATGATCGATGCCCCCGTGGCGATGCCATCGTCCACGACAATCGCCAACCGGCCGTCGGCGCTCGTCCGCTGTCTTCCCGGCGTAAAGCGGGCCCGGCGACGCCTGAGGGTGTCGAGTTGCACCATTCGTTCGTGTTCGACATAGGCACTCTCGCCGCCCGCCAGCTTCGCGTATGGCGTCAGGTAGGTCCAGCCACTCTCGTCCACGGCGCCGACCGCCAGTTCGGGATTGCCGGGGGCGCCCAACTTCCTCACCAGCACAATGTCCAGATCGCCGCCGAGGGCATCGGCCACGATGGCGCCAATCGGAACCCCGCCGCGTGGCACGGCCAGGATCAACGGGTGCTTGCCCGAGTACGCGTTGAGTGCCTTGGCTAGCTGGCGTGCGGCATCGGCCCTGTCGATAAATGGCATTGACGTTCTCCTCGAACGGCGGCTGAGCGCCCCCATAAGATCATCCTAGTCATCGGGGGAGGCGCCGGTTTAGCCAAGGTCAAGCATTCCCGTCAGGCGTTTGCACGAAACGGTCTGCGTAAGGATTGCCTGACACGGGGCGTGCGTCTGCCTACAGAGATCTCAGCCGCGCCTGCTTCCCCCCGGACGCGGCCGTCGCGATACTTGGTTTCAAGCCCCTACCCCAAAGACAAAACAAGCCACTTGAGGGCCACGCCAGACAGTGCGCGAGCGCGGGTAGGCACATGCAGGAAGACAACCGGAACATTGGGCGCATGAACGCGCGCAATCGGTGCATGCAGGCCAATGGCTGGCCGGGAGATGGCGATGTACGAATCACATTTTTTGGCAGACGCCGAGCGTCGCTTCGGTGCCGTCGATGCGTTTTCAACGGTTAGTGACGGCATGTCGAGCGAGCTGATCTCGCATCCCCCCGCCCAATGCGGCACGTGCGTATTGCGACACCTTTGTGTTGCGTCGAAGCTGAACGACCACGATGCAGCACGCCTGAAATCTGTCGTGCGTACCTGGCGGATGGTCCGGCAGGGGCATGCGCTTTACCGGACCGGCGATTCGTTCCACAGTCTCTACGCGGTCCGCTCGGGTTCGTTCAAGACCGTGGCGCAGCATTCGCTGGGGCGCCAATACGTGTCGGGATTTCATCTTCCCGGCGAACTGCTCGGCCTGGACGGCATCGTCGCCGAGTCACACCCCTGCGATGCCTTCGCCCTGGAAGATAGCGCCGTCTGTGTGATCCCATTCCAGCCCCTGGAGGTGCTGTGCCGCGCATTGACGCCGCTCCAACAGCATATTCACCGGCTCATGAGCGCCGAGATCGTCCGAGAGACGGCACAAATGGTGTTATTGGGCAGCATGAGTGCCGATCAGCGGGTCGCGACCTTCCTTCTGAATCTTTCGAACCGCTTCGAGCAGCGGGGGTACTCGCCGCGCGAGTTCACATTGCGCATGACGCGCGAAGACATCGGAAGCCATCTCGGCATGAAGCTCGAGACGGTCAGCCGGTCGCTATCGCGGTTTCAGCGCGGTGGGTTGATTCTCGTTGCGGGAAAGCGGATTACGCTTCTGGACCGCGAAGCGCTTGGCGCGTGCTGACGGCGCCGACATGACGGCCGCCGAACGTCCGACGCCTCGCCACGCGAGACCGATCACGTAGATCGTCAGAGGTTATCGCCCTCGTCGAAGAGATGATGGCGAAGCGCGTAGCGCACCAGTTGCATCTCATTGAGCATCTGCATTTTCTCCATGAGACGCATCTTGTAGGTGCTGACGGTCTTGGGGCTGACACACAGCGCATTGGCGATGGTGGTGAGCGGTTCGCCACGCACCAGGCGACGATAGACTTCCAGTTCGCGATTGGACAGGCGCCGATGCGGCACGTCGTCGCCATTTCCCTGGAAGATCGACGCCAACTTGCCCGCGATCGACTGGCTGACATAGGTGCCACCCACGGCCACATGATTGATGGCCGTGACCAGTTCGTCTGCTGCGCTTTCCTTGGTCAGGTATCCCGCTGCCCCCGCCTGGAAAGCACGCACGATGTACTGCTCCTCCGAGTGCATGGTAAGCACCAGTATGCGCAACGCAGGATGGGAATCCAGTAACAGCCGAATCAGTTCCAATCCGCTTCTTCCCGGCATCGACAGATCGAGCAGCAACACGTTGGGAGAGCAATCATCGACCATCAAGGGGATCGCAGCGCCGTCCGCAGCTTCGCCGACGACGTCAAACATGCCCGCCCCCTCCAGGATATGTTTGAGTCCATCTCTCACTACGGCGTGATCGTCCGCGATCATGATACGCGTCATGCCTTGCCTCCGAATTTGGTGGCAACCGCTTGCCTGAGAGGCTGCCCGGCAGAGCCTTCGATTCGCGTACCCAGCGACACCGGCGAGGCGGTGGCACGTTGCGGATAAACCGCATCCGTCCGATCTTGAGCTATTCAGTGACCTATACCCCCCCCAATATGGGGCGGCAATCACCGAGCGCAAACCACCGCTCGGGATTCGCTTTTGCAACGGTTTGCGAGCGCGCTTGCGTCCCGCAGTTGTTCTTCTATTAACTAAAGCGCATTTCTCTCAGCTTTCAAGAGATATTACCGTCGAGGTGCGGCCGACGTATCAGCCGAAAAGATGAGAGGAATCCCTCCAAACAAAAAATGGGAGGCACGATCCGGCGTTATGGCATCGGGTAAGTACCCCCATCGGGCAGTTCGTCCCGGTACGCGGGAGAATCGCAGCGGGATGCCGTTTTTTGGGGTGCTTGCGGCGTCGATGCGGTCCCGCGCAACGTATTCAAGACGCTGCATCGTGACGAATTGACTTGGGTCATGGCGCCTCTCGTGCACAGGCTTATAAATGGCGAATACAGACACGGTCGTCAATCCCTCCAGATCGTGCCAGCGATCCCAAGTGCTTAAGAGGTACTCATGTCTACGCTGCGACAACATTACAAGGCATTCCTTATCGAGGCTCACGCGCAGCTTGTCGGTTGCGGCGGATATGCCATACCGAGCCAGGACCGGCGCTATTTGCCTGTGGCGATCGTGCGCGGCGCAACGGCAAAGCACGACGGCCCTCTGTCGGATGACGCGCCGACCGAAGGCGTTGTGATACAGATCACATTGAACGAGCGGTTGGACGAAGACCCCTATCGCGCGCTCCGATGCGCGATCGATTATGCGTGTCAGGTGATCGACGGGCTGCGGTCGCCCGAATTTGAAGATATGCCGCGCGGCGTCGCGTTCATCCCGCTTCCGCAAACGCTGCACTAGTCCGCCTCGCGAGGGTACCTGAGCGGCACCCTCACATGCCGCCTGTGCGGCTTACTGAATGGTCAACTCCCGCTGGCCGGCATCGGCCCGCTTTGGCAGCACCAGTTCCAGCACTCCGTCACGATAGTTCGCGACGGCCTTGTCCCGGTCCACTGCCTGTGACAACGAGAAGCTGCGATACATATCGCCTTCATACCGTTCCCGATGCACGAAGTTGCCCTTGTCCTTCGTTTCCGTGGTGTTGCTGAGGTGCGCGCTGATGGACACCTGGTTGCCGTCGAGCGCGACCTTGATGTTTTCCTTGCTCACACCAGGTATATCGGCGCGTACGGTAAATTGCTTGTCGTCCTCTTCGACATCGAGCTTGATTTGCATACGCTTCGAACTCTCCAGCGCAAGCGGACGCCAGAACGCGTTACGAATGAGGTTCTCGAACGGCTCGTCGAGACTCAGAGGATCGAATCGGGTGAGGTTTGCCATGACTGACTCCGTGGGATAAGGGGCGCGGTGCGCCCAGGGGGCTGCGATCCATGTCGCACGTTGTCTAATCTAGATCGCGAGCGCGCCGACGAATTGACTGACATCAAGAGAAACCTTGGCGTCGATCATGAAATCGACGGCACGAAGGCATAACCGAGCCAGAGGGCGGCAATCACCAGCACGATGCCGGGAACGACGAGCTTCGCGAAACGTGGCCCCCCGGATACGAACGCGGCAATCCCCTTGACCATGGCGTTTGTCGAGGCCCCGGCCAGTATCGGAAGGCCAACGTCCGTGACGCTGAGCCGGCCCTGTTCGGCCAGCGCGGCGGCACTGGCCGCGATGGAATGCGCGTCCGCCAAGCCGCCCACCAAGGCGACCGCCAGCAAGCCCGATCTCCCGAACCAATGCGAAAGCGCCCCCGAAGCGAACATCGCGACGGACACACTCAGGGTCAGCACCAGCGCGGACTTCAAATCAATGGCGGTTCCAATGTGGACCATTTGCGGCGTGGCGCACCGGTTCGCGCACCAAAGCGCCCAAAGGCCGTACGACAGCGCGGCAACGGCGCCAGCGCCGAGCGGCAACGCAAGATGGAGCAACACGGTCGGGAAGACCGTGCCAATCACAATGGCCAACTGCACCATGGTCGAGACGCTGGAGAGCGCGGCTCCCGCAACAGCGGGCAGCAACAAGGCCGGGTTTTGCCTGGCCTGCAGGCCCATCGCGCTGATCGTGGCGATGCTGGACGCGAACCCGGAAGCCAACCCCGTGACCGGCAATCCCGCGTTCGGCCCGAGCGCGCGTTGGGCAAAATGACCGATCACGGCAATGGAGAGCATGACGACGGTGAAACGCCATATCGTGGACGGATTGACCGAGTCGAAGACATCGATAGGCCGATTCGGCAGGATAGGCAGGATCACGAGGGCAGCCATCGCGAGCAGAAGCACATCCTGCAACTCGGCTTCCGTCACGACGCGCGTCACGAGCCGATGCAAGTGAAAGCGCACCTGCATCACGCTCGCGACGGCCACGGCGATGGCGATCGTCAAGGCGGGGTGGCGTTGCGCCATCGCACCGAGCAGCAACGTCAGGATCAGCGAGATCTCGGTCGTGATCCCTGGATCGTCGTGGGGACGTAGATAGGCGGCGATCAACACCGCGCTGAGCGCCAGCACCACCGCAGCCAGGAGCCAAACGCCCCCCAGTGCCAAGGCCGCTGCCCCCAGAACGGCTGTCAGCGCAAACGTCCGGATGCCTGCCGCCGACCGCTCGTGGGTCGCACCCTTGCGCCGCTCGCGTTCGGCACCGATGAGCAAGCCAATCGCCAGCGCGGTTGCATACGGCAGAATTTCGAGCATGGATTCGGTCATCGCGCGCCCGTATATTTCGTTCTGTGCACGGTATAGCATAAGCGATGGGGCGCGTCGGCGCCGCGTCGTGGCGTGCGATGTTGATCGAACGCAATGGCGCTGCCCGTGTACCGTCTATGCTATTAACGATTCATCGATAAGGATCGCCCTGCCCGGCGACTTCGACCATGGAACCTGTCTCCCAACTGCTGTCGCCCCATGGCTTTCCCAAGCCATTCCGGCGGATCCTCGTTGCCGTCGATCCGAGCGGCGCGTCGCTGAACGCCATTCCGTATGCCGCCCATTTCTGTTCGCCGGACACGCAAGTGCTGGTCTTGGGATTCTTCGAGGATCCCGAGGCCTACCTGACGCCCCACTCCCGTACGCCGGCCGATGTCAGCGCCGCGTTCGACGAACTCCGCCGCGACGAACTCGTGGCGCTGGAGGGCGCGCACGCGGTATTGCAACGTACTGGCGCACAGGTGCACAAGCGACTGCTGGGGCCTGCGCTGGGCAATCGCGAAATCTCGGCGGGTATCGCCCGAGTGGCCGATGAATGGAATGCTGACCTGGTGGTCGTCGGCGCCGAACCCGCCGCCGGCATCGCCGCCCTGTTGAGCACCAAGGTCTCTGCCGCATTGGCCGAGCACACCCACCGCGCCATCCTCATGATTCCCAAGAAAGCGACTGAATCGTCACTGCACCACGCGCGCCGGATCCTGTTTGCGGTCGACGGTAGCGAGGCATCGCTGCACGCGGTGCGCGTGGGGATGCAGGTGGCCCCGCCGCATTCGAGCCTGCTGGCTATTTATGTCGAGGACCGAGGGGTCGACGTGTCCGAATTGGAGGAATCCCTTCTCTCGTCGACGCCCAACGTTCCCCGCGCTGCAAACGCGCTCAAACAAGCCTCGGCGATCATGACCGAACTGGGTGCCAAAGCCAACATCGAGAGCCGCGTGTCGCACACGCGCCTGACGGAAGACGTGGCCACCGCCCTACTCCGGGAAGCGCAGGAATGGGAGGCGGACCTCGTCGTCGTGGGCGCGCAGGATCGTCACGGGTTGCGCTCATGGTTCAACGGTCATGAGAACGAGCGGGTTGCCCGCGCGATCGATCGCCCGTTGCTGGTCGTCAATCAGGCGGGCTGACGCGTCGGGGACGAGACCCGCGTGCGGCGGGGCCTGATGGCACCGCCGCACGCCGCGGACGCGCTATGGCGTGGGCGACTTGATGATGAGCACTGGCCGGTCGGCACGCTGCAGCATGCGGTTGGCCTCGCTACCGAGCGTGAGGCGCGCGAGGCCGCGGCGGCCGTGCGAGCCGGTGACCACGAGATCGGCGCCCACGCGCCGGACCTCCGTCAGCAACCGATCGGCGATGTGCATATGGCTGTCCATCAACGGTAGCGTCGCGAAATCGGCCGCAACGCCCTCGCGCGCCAGAATGTCCAATGCCACTTCCCGAACGGCCAGCGTCTCGGCATTGAGCGCGTTCTGCATGTCGGCCACCGACGGCAACGCTGCCGCCATCAAGGGGAAGTAGAGTGCCGGGTCGACCTCGACGTAAGCGACGCGAAGGCTCGCCCCGAGCGCCTTGGCAAGCCTCGCGGCGTGGATCAGCGCGGTTTCCGAGGGCGGACTGGCATCGAAAGCCACCAGTATGTTGCGGTACATGATTCCTTCCCCTTGTTTTGCAATCCCTCAACCACCGACGTCACGGCGATTCGCGCCATTCGCGCTATTCGCAGCGCCGTTTCGATGGAACGGTAACGATATCGGCATGACCAAACCCGCGGCTGTAGTCGAGCACCTGAAGCGCCCAACATTCGAGCTTCACGATGGTGGAGCGGCTCGAACCGTGTTCGGGAACGCGTGTCCACGCGTCCGGAAAGCGCTCATCGAGCAGTCGCATCGCCAGTAATCGCTCGGACGATTCATCCGGCAGAATCTCGGCATAGGCGTGGCCCGATAGCGCCTTGATGTCCGGCCATCCGACATAGGGCTTGTAAAGACAGAACGAGACCTGCGCGGCGCGCTCAATATTCGCCATCTTGCGGCTATCGCGTCCGGTGGCGAAATAGATGTCGAGTCCGTGATGGACGAAACAAACGACATCGGACTGCGTGTTCCCGTCCGCCATGAGCGTCGCGAGCGACAACTCCCGGCACGAATCCAGCACGTCCAGAATGACGGCCTCCAGGTCTGCGTTCATGAGGCTTCTCCTGCGTCTATCGCGTCCGCGTTGCGAGTGCCGCCCCGTGGGCATCACCCGGCGCGCTTACTCAACCGTTAGCCGATCCACGACGGCACATACGCCATGCGTGGTCATGGCCGCGCCCCGGATGGCTTCCTTTTCCGCCAGCGAATGGACCGTGCCGGTCAGCAGCACCTCGCCATTGCCCAGAACGGAGATGTCTAGGTGGCGCGCCTCGCGCTGCGCCTGACGTGCCAGCGCGGCGGCGATATGCCCGACAATCTCCGTCCGATGGGGCCCACTGAGCACCTTGATGTCGTTGATGACGCCCTTCACGCCTCGCAACGTACGAACGGCACTCTCGGCCAACACGCGCTGCGTGTAGGTTTCGACGTCGCCCGCCAGGGACACCCAGCCGTTCTCGACCTTGACGTGCATGCCATCGTCCGGCAGGCCGGCGTGCCACTTCAGCACGGCAAGCGCGGCTCTTGCGATATCGGCATCGGTATGACGATCCTTCGACATGGGCACGACCTCCAGTCCAATCACAATCGCGCGCGCCCCCGCGACCTTCGCCGCGACGCGCTCGGCCTCGCACTTTTCAAAGAAACTCGCGACCTCGCCCGAGAGCGTGACAATGCCGTCGCGCACCTCGACGCCAATCTCGCTGGCGTGAACGTTAGTGTCGCGCGCGAGCTCGTCCATCACGTCGCGTTGCAGTTGAGTATCTGTCTTCATGGGGTACTCCGTGCCACAGAATAGGGATGGCGCCATCGCAAATGTCGCTGACATTTGCGGGTATCGCGCCGTGTTCTTCCACCTTAGCGCCTCAGCAGGCGCATTGCCGGCTTCTCTCGGCAGCGCTTGACCGACATCAACGTCACGCAGGGCGTCACCCACCGCACGCAAGCCGCGCGAGCTTGATTCGCATCAACCCGATGGCGGGAATCTCGCCGCCGAGCCGGCTGTCCGCGCTATAACAAAACATGCCTGCGTGGTAATCCGACTTGTCGCAGGCGAATGCGCGGGTCACCCATGCGAGGAGGAGCGAAATGAGCTTACGGAGAATTTGTGTCCATATAGACGACACCGCGACGAGTGCGGCACGGCTGCGCTTCAGCGGGCTGCTTGCCCGTCACCATGACGCCAGTCTCGCAGGAATCTACGTGCCCCACCGCCCGGGCGCGGTGCATTCAGGACAACGCGAATCGTCCGGAGACCACTACCGGACGGAGGGGCGCGCTCAGACGGCGTTGCACGCGGCCGAGCAGTTGTTCCAGGAGGTTTGCGCCGAACACGATATCGCCGGAGACTGGCATGCGCCGTTCGGCGCGCCGCCGACCATCCTGTCGAACTTTGCCAAAGGCACCGACCTGTGCATCGTCGGTCAACCCGATGCGCCGGGTGGGGTCGCCGCCCTCGGTGTCGATGGCATCGGCGACATCGTCGTAACGGCAGGCGTACCGGTGCTCGGACTTCCGCACAACGTGACCCTGCCGCAGGAAATCCGGCGCATCGTGATCGCCTGGAATGGCTCGCGCGAAGCCAGACGTGCGATCGGCGACGCCTGGCAACTGCTCGGGCGCGCGCAGGACATCTTCGTGGTGGGGATTAACCGCTCCCCGGCCGGCGACGACCCGTCACTGACCGAGATCGTGCATCTGCTGGAGAAACACGGATTGCGCGCGAAGCCGGTTTCGATCCGACAGGACACCGAAGCCAGCGATGGTGTTCAGTTGTTGGCCGTTACCGAGGAGTACGAAGCGGACTTACTGGTCATGGGCGCCTACGGACACGGTCCGACGCGTGAACTCGTGTTCGGTGGCGCAACACGCACGGTGCTCAAGCACATGTCCACGCCGGTGCTGCTGTCCCACTGACGTGATTCGGCACTGCAGTCGTCGGCGCGCCAGCGCTGTCGGCTGCGGTGATCTCCCGCCGACTACATCAGCAGCATCGCCACAGCCGCCGCGCCCATTACTCCGGTAGCCATCCAGCCCAAGGCAAGAATGGGCCAGCTCGCCGTGAATTGGCCCATCACCGATTTCCTCGAGGCGAGCAGTAGTACAACGACCATCAGCGGCACCGCCACGACACCATTGATGACGGCACTCCAGAACAACGCCTTCATCGGGCTGATCGGCGAATACTGGATGCCGGTGGCAGCGAGCATGCTGAGCGCGATAATGCCGTAGAAGCCGTGCGCCGCACTGGGCTTGCGCTCGAGCCCCTCCTTCCAGTGCATGGCTTCCGCCATCGCATAGGCACCGGACCCTGCCAGCACCGGCACCCCGATCAGACCCACGCTCACGATGCCGACACTGAACAGCGCATACGCCAGGTCGCCGGCCAGCGGCCGCAACGCACTGGCTGCCTGCGCCGCGGTGTCGACGCTCCGAATGCCGCTCGCGTGGAGCGTAACGGCAGTCGCCAGGATTACGAAATAGGCGGTGATGTCCGAGTAAAACATTCCTGTCCAGGTGTCCCATCCGATTCGCCGAAGCTCGCCGCTGGCAGCAACGGCGGCCACGTTGTCGTCCTTCAGCGGCAACGCCGTGGGGTCTCGTTCCATCTCCTCCACCTCCTCCGAGGTCTGCCAGAAGAAGAGATAGGGGCTGATGGTCGTGCCGAACACCCCGACAATGACGGCCGCGCTGGCCGAGTCGATGGTGAGATCGGGCCACAGCGTGCGCATGGCCACTTGTCGCCACGGCACATGCACCGTCAGCAGGACGGCGGCGTAGGCGAGCAGCGACACGGTCAGCCATTTCAGGAAGACAACGTAGCGGTGGTAAGGCACGAAGACCTGCAGGAGCAGCGAGCCGAGCGCAAAGCCGATGGTCATCCAATGTCGATCGATGCCGCTGGTCAGCTCCGCCACTTCGCCCATCGCGGCCAGATCGGCCGCAATATTGAGCGTATTGGCAAAGAGGAGCAGGACGATCACGCCGCGCAGGACGATCGGCGGAAATGCCGTCTCGATATTGGCGGCAAGCCCTTTGCCCGTGACGCGACCGATGCGCGCGCAGATCAACTGCATGGCCGCCATCAAGGGGAACGCGAGCGGCATGGTCCATAACATGTTAAGCCCATACTGCGCGCCCGCCTGGGTGTAGGTGACGACACCGCTCGGATCGTCGTCCGCGACGCCCGTGATCAGCCCGGGGCCCACGCGCCTGAGCGGATGCTCGCTCAGCCGTTTGCGCAGCCCCTGAAGCCACATCGACGACCGCTCACCCTGTGTTTCCAGCCCCATTCCCGCCCTCGCGACTCAAGACGCCTCGCGCGCCAGCCCTTGGCGCGCACTCGTGATTTCGGGCAACGTCACACTTACGAAGCCACCGATTCCAGGGCGCGCCTTGGCGCGTGGATCTGCGAGGGGCCTCGGCCCACGCGCAGCAGGATCTGCGGATGGTCCCCGCTGCCTGTCATGGCACCGATGGCCGAGCGCAATGTCTCGACTTCGATCGGTTGGTTGAGGAACGACGCATCAAACCCCTGGGCCGTGAGCGTCAGTAACACCCGCTGCATAGCCTGCCCGGCCAACAACCAGTTTTCAGGGCCGTCCGAGCGCGTTGCCAGGCAGACGAGCAAGGGCGAACCCTCCACAAGACGGCGGTGGCTTGCCGCCAAACCGCCGCCGACGTCAAATGTACGCACGACGGTGGCCAGGATCGGAGAAGCGAAGTCGAGCAGGCTTGCCGCGCTTGCCGAGTAGCTTGCCATGCCGTCATCGCGCCGCGCGGCATTGATCCACAATGCCAGTTCGCGGCGAAAGCGCGGATCTCCCAGTTGGATTCGATCCGCCTGATCGATCAGGTCGGCCAGTCGCAAGCGCTCTGCGTCGTTCGCTGTCGGGGCGAGTTGGGCGCCTTCCGCCTCGGCCGCCGCCTGTAGCGACGCGATCGTCGCTTGCGGCACCGGCGCCGGGTCGAAGGCCTGACGATTCGTCACCCGATTGGGGATGGCGGCGAACAGCGTAGCGATCTGCCCGTCCACGAAGCCCTCGTCCGAGATTTGCACGCTGGCGAGTACGTCCGGCTCGGCGCTCGACGGCATGATGCGGATCACATACGGGCAACGGAAGTGGCTGAGGGCGACGCGCAGATTGAACAAGGCCGCCCCGCAACTGATCGCCAGCTCGCGGTCATAGGTGTCGCTGACCGGCAACGCCCGGGTGCGGTCGGCACACAACAGGACCGTGTCGTCGCTGATCACGAAGCGCCACGGCTGCGTGTTATGCGTGGAGGGCGCGAGGATGGCGTATTGCAGGCAGAATCTCAGCCGCTCGGCGGCCGTCGCAGTCCTGGCGAACGCCTGATCGTCGACGGTCCACGCCGGGAGTAAGTTGTCCTTGGATCGGGGCACGAAAACCTCCTTCGGTCTAGGGCGCGACAACACGGGTACCGCGACGTGACATCGGCCTGGCAGGCGCTTGGTGAGCGAGATGATTGCGCTTGTCGAGCGTTTCAAGCGTATTGATCGTATTGCCTGAAGTCTGATGCAACGGGCGCGCTTGCGCATTGACGAACGTCAATGGGCAGCTGCGCCGCCCGCGAGGGGCCGCGGGCTTATCCGCGGAAAATGTCGAACGGTTCGATCCGCAATACTTTGCGAATGCCGATATAGCTGGAAATCGCCGCGATCAGCAACACCATCGTGAAGGAGAACGCGAGATTCCAGAACGTGGTGATGGCGGCGTAGTTTGGCAACGTGCGCTTGGCAAGGGTAATCACCAGCGTGACCAGGCCCACGCCGATGCCATAACCCGTCAATGCGGTAAATGCGGCCATGAACAGAATCATCTTCACCAGTTCGCTGCCTTTTGCGCCGATCGCTTTCAGCGCGCCGAATTTGTCCAGGTTTTCGAGCACGAACGAATAGAACGTCTGGCCCGAAATGGAGACTCCCACGATGAAACTGATGATGGTCATGAGCAGAATATTGGTCCCGATGCCCGTCTGATAGGTATAGAAATTGGCAATTCGTTGATTGAATTCGTCCTTGGTGAGCGCGATGTAGCCCAGCTCGGCCACCTGCCGCTTGATAGCTGGAATCGCCGCCGGCGACTTGGGCTGCACCAGAATGTAGGAGATGGTGAAGCGCGTACCCGGGATGTATTCGACGGCCCGGCTGTACGTCGTATAGAGCGTTGGCACGCCGTTCAAGCCGTTCGCAGAGACGTTCGCCAGTCCCACGACCACGCCGCGAAAGTCGTTGATTTCGAACGTGGTGCCGATCGCCGGATGTTCCAGCTTGGCGATTTCCGGATCGTCGACGACCACGAATGCGTTGTCGGCATAGATGTCCAGAATGTCGCCCTTTTCCATATGCGGGCGGCCAAACAGACTCGCATCGTCGAGGCCGACCACGCTCACCGATTGGTAGACGCCGCTGGCCAGCCTGACCTGCGCGCCACCGATATACAACGGCGCGGCATATTTGACACCGTCCATGCTCAGTACCGCGTCCAGCAGGAAATTGGGCAGTGGAAAGGCGGAGTTCGGTGTCTTGACCGCGGGATCGATGACCCACATCTCGGCGCCGACATTCGTGATGGTCGAATAGGCACGATTCAGGATGCCCGCAAACATCGCCGTCATCTGTGTCATCAGGAAGACCGCGAACACGATGCCGACCAGCAAGGCCGAGAACTTGGCCTTGTCGTTGACGAGCAACCGGAAGCCGATGCGCATGATGCCGGTGGATTGCATGCTCACCCTCCTCGGGTATCGGAGGCGCTCATCATTGCTGCCCAATGAAGACGTCGACGAGAAGTCCCGGATAAATCTTCGGCAAGTCTGCCGTCTTGAACCGGAAAATGACGGGCAGGACGCGCAAATCGACCTTTTCCCGGCGCTGGTTGGCCAACTCGATTTTGGGCGATATGAGCGGCTGTACCCGAACGAACTCCAGCGGCACCTTGAGATCGGTGCCTCGCACGGAGAGTTGCGCACGCATATGGCCGGCAGCCGGGAGCCGCGACACCAGGATTTCATCGATGTAACAACGTACCGCCAGATAGTCTTGGGGCCCGCCCATGACAATCAGGGGATCGAACCCGGCCGTGTACGTATCGTAGACGCCCTGCGAGGAGACATAGCTGCCCACGGTGGCGTTCAGTGCCAGCACCACGCCGTCCGCTTTGGCCGTGATCGCATATTTCTGCAATAGGGCGTTGGCCGCGCTATAGGCTTGGGACAGCGCGTCGTACTGGTGCGCCTGATTGTCCACGTCGTAGCGCCACGCGCCTGCGCGAGTCAGCGCATATTGGCTTTGTGCGACTTCCAGTGCTGCTCTCGCCTGACCGACCGCATCGCGGGCCGTGTCGAGCACGTCCTTGCTGATCGACCGGTTGTCCATCTCATAAGAGGCTCGCCGCTTGTCGTACTGGTCCTGCGCTGCCGTCAGATTCGCGCGCGCCTGGTCGACCTGCGCCTTGGCAACGGCCAGGGTTTCCTTCCTTGGCTCAGCCTTCAGTTGGTCGAGTACGACACCTGCCGCGAGCATCTGGGCGTGCAGCTGTTCCGTCGTCGCTCGCTGAACCGAATCGTCGATGCGCAGCAACGTCGCGCCAGCGTGCACCGTGTCGCCTTCGTGCACGAGCGCCTGCGTGATGACGCCCGAGACCTCCGGGTACAGGTTGATATTGGCGCCCCCGCCCTGCTCGCTTTCCACAATACCGGTCGCGTAGATCGCGGCCGGATACGGGTTGCTCACCGGCGTGAAGACGGGCGCTTCCGGCTTACGCTCGATCGAGAAAACGTAAGCGCCCAGCACGGCGGCAAGAATGCCCGCGCCGGAGACAATGAAGAGCCATGGGTTTTTCACGAAGGCCCCCCAGTCGCCGAGACGATGCGTCCGTCCTCCATATGAATGATCCGGTCCGCGTATTCGTTGATGCGGGCGTCGTGCGTCACGATGACGATGCATCGGTTCCGGTCCAGGATCTTCTGCTTGACGAAAGCGATGATCATCCGGCCCGTATCGCCGTCCAGCGACGCCGTCGGCTCATCGAGCACCAGTATCTGAGGGGCGCCGATGATCGCCCGGGCAATCGCCACGCGTTGCTGCTCGCCGCCCGAGAGCTTGACGGGCACCACCTCGGTACGGTCTTTCAGTCCGACGATCGCAAGACTCTGGCGGGCCGCCTCGAGCGCATCGTTCCAGTTCTTGTGCTTGAGAATGAGCGGTATCGCCACATTTTCCGCGCTCGTCAGCCTCGGGAACAGGTGATAGTCCTGGAACACGAATCCGATCGTGTTCAGCCGAAAATCCGCCAGATCGTCTTTCGACAACGTCCAGATATCGCTGCCGCCCACCCACACCTTGCCGGCGTCGGGACGCAGGATGCCGGAGAGCAGGCTAAGAAGCGTGGTTTTCCCGCTTCCCGACGGTCCGACGATGAAGAGCATCTCGCCAAAATGGGCGACCAAGTCGACGGCATTGACGGCCGTCGTGCGGGCCGCCCCTTCCCCGAACCCTTTGGTAAGTCCGGTGGCGACGATGGCTTCGGTGGCAGGTGCGCCGGGCATATGGATGAGCTTCCACGGTGACGAGCGAGCGTAGCGTCAGGACGCCAGGGGGACTCGCGCGATCAACGACGACGCTCCGCCGCCGATCAGCCGCGCGCGGCGTTATGCGCCGACGCCGCCGGCCTTGCCCTCGGCGCGCTCTGATCGACCGGATCCGAGAGTGAGCCGAACGTGCTCATCGCCGTTTTGGTCAGTTCACCCCACGCCGTCCACCAATTGGCGGGGCTTTGCGTATCCATCGCTTCGCCCGCCGTCTCGGAGAACACCTGTTGCCATGCCTTCTGCGCGGCAGAGTACTGTTCGGCCCACACCGTCGGCCCTCGGGCACTCATTTTCACCAACCCTTGCCAGATCAGGTTCTGCATCGCCAACTGACGGTTCATGAAGGCGAGCTGGCTATTGAAGAGCGCACTGAAATCCGACGCACTTTCCAGTGCACTGGCGAACGCATTGTCGGCCTCGATCAGACCTTCGTCGGCCTTTAGCTGCATCTGCCGCAGACACTGCACGTTCTCGACCCAATTCCTGTGAGCATCGAGCGCCGCGAACACTTGCGCCTTGCACAGACTCAAGGGGGGAATCGGTGCCTTGGACATCGTAGCGTCTCCCGAATGGATTGCGGGTCACACAACGCGACCGCAACGCGCGAAAAAAAATCGCCCGCCGAAGCGGGCAGAAACCCAACTTGCCTGCGTTCGGAACGGGGCCGTATCCGAACGCAAGTGCCGGAGGACCGGCAAGATCGGGTGTCGCTTGCGTCGGTTGTGTCGGAACCGGCGATGTCTCCACGATAGTCCGTTGCAGCGGCCCAGGCCTTGACATATCTCAACGTCGGCCGATGCGGTGTTCACAAGAAACACGCGGAGATGCACCATTTGATGCACGTCAACGTCTCACCGGACACCCGCCGCCTACCGCGCCTGCCGGCACTACGCTGGGAAGCTAAGGCACCGCCGATATCGGCCCTGAATCCGCGCTGACGGGACGCGCCTCCGTAGCGCTCTGCAAGGAATACGCACTGTGTCAGACGACATCGAGAAGTCACCGGAAGCTGAGGCCGTCGGTCGTCCCGACCTGCGAGGCTCGTCACCGGGAGAAGCCGATACCCACGCCGACCTTCCGTTCACGGGACGCCGGCTGCGCGCCCGCAGGGTACAAATCGACACGTTGCGCGAAGCCGTTGCTTACCTTCGGCGCGATAGCCTGATCTGCCGCTCAGAAGGTTTCGCGGCGCAGACGCGTCTGCAGCTTGAATACCGGACAGCAAGCGTCGTCGCAACCCTACAGACCGTGACGGGCGATTGGGTGGAACTCGACGAGATCGGTTTGAGCGAAGCGGCCCTGGCCGCGCTTGATGTGTCCGAGGGCGAATGGGTGCGCGTGCGTCACATGCCGCCGATCGAGTCCTTTCGCCACGTGCGAGGCCGTATGTTCGGCGAAGCGTTTACGCCCGCAGCACTCGATGAGGTGATCGGCGATATTGCCGCCGGCCGCTATTCCTCCATCCATATCTCGGCATTTCTGACCGCATGCACGGGGAATCGGCTCGCGGACGACGAGATCATTTCCCTCACGCGCGCGATGGTGGCTACGGGCGAGACCCTGCATTGGCAGGCGGACTGCATCGTCGACAAGCACAGCATTGGTGGCCTGCCAGGCAATCGCACCACACCGATCGTGGTCGCTATCGTGTCGTCGCAAGGGCTGATTATGCCGAAGACGTCGTCTCGCGCGATCACGTCGCCTGCGGGGACCGCCGACGCCATGGAAACGCTGGCCCCGGTCGATCTGCGTGCCGACGAGATGCGCCGGGTCGTCGACGCCGTTGGGGGTTGTATCGTCTTTGGCGGCGCGGCGGGCCTCAGCCCGGCCGACGACATTCTGATTCAGGTGGAGCGCCCGCTCGATCTGGACAGCGAAGCGCAGATGATGGCCTCCATCCTGTCGAAGAAGCTCGCCGTCGGCGCTACGCACGTGCTGATCGACGTGCCGGTCGGCCTGACCGCCAAGATTCGATCTCAATACGCCAGCACCCTGTTTTCCGAACGGCTGCGCACGATTGGCCGGGCGCTCGGACTCGAAGTTTCGACCTATGTCTGTGCGGGCGCCCAGCCGGTCGGACGCGGCATAGGCCCCAGTCTGGAGGCGCGCGACGTTTTGTCCGTGCTGCAAAATCGCAGCAACGCGCCGGTCGATCTCGCCGACAAGAGTGTTGACATCGCGGGCAGACTCCTGGAAATGGGCGGAAAGGCCCTGCCGGGCGAAGGCCAGGCATGTGCGCACCGCATTCTGTCCAGTGGGCTGGCGTGGCGGCAATTCCAGAGAATCTGCGAGGCCCAGGGCGGCATGCGCGAGCCATTGGTCGGGCGGCATAGCAAAGCCGTAACGGCCCGCCACAGTGGCGTGGTCACCGCCGTCGACAATCGCCATCTGGCGCGGGTGGCAAAGCTGGCGGGCGCGCCGGCCGCGCCGAGGGCTGGGGTAGTCTTCGAAGCACCGATCGGAACCCATGTGGTTTCGAGACAGCCCCTGTTCACCATCTATGCGGAAAGCGAAGGAGAACTCGAGTACGCGTACGAGTATGCGTGCCGCTTTCCAGCCATCGTCGCTGTGGGGGAATCATGAAGGATGTCGTGGTCTATTCCATGCCCGGGGACGAATCCGTGGCCCGATCGCTCGCTCACGCCCTCGCTTGCCCTGTGCAGCGCCTGGATATTCATCGATTTCCCGATGGCGAACAACGAGTGGCGCTCGAAGGGCCGCTGAGCGGGAAGGCGGTCGTCATGGTCTGCTCGCTCCACCGCCCCGATGCCAAGATACTGCCGCTGATCTTCGCGGCGGACACCGCGCGAGACCTCGGCGCGCGCAATGTCGTCCTTGTGGCGCCGTACTTGTGCTATCTGCGCCAGGACGCGCGCTTCCATCCGGGCGAATCCGTGTCCGCCTACAGCTTTGGCCGGCTGCTCAGTCCGCACATCGATGGCCTGGTGACGATTGAACCGCACTTGCACCGGCTGCCGTCGCTCTCGGCGGCCTACGCCGTTCCGGTGCGCTCTCCCCACGCCGTCGCCGCCACGGCCGCGTGGATCTCGGCGAACGTGCCAAATCCGCTCATCGTGGGGCCGGACGACGAAAGCGAAGCGTGGGTGGCACAGATCGGCGAGCGCATCGGCGCGCCGTCGGTCGTCGCGCACAAAACCCGGGAGGCCGACGCCAAGGTCAGTGTCCGGTTGCAGGTGCCAGCGACGTTTGCGAAACGCACGGCAGTGATCGTCGACGACATTCTGGCGAGCGGGCAAACGATGGTAGCCACCGTCAAGGCGCTGATTCGCGCCGGCTTCGGCAACCCGGTCTGCATTGCCGTTCATGGACTGTTCGACGGCATCAGCGTCGACGATCTCGTTGCCGCTGGCGCCAGCCGGGTCGTGACTGCCAACACGGTGCCGCACGCGTCAAACGCCATCGATGTGACGCCAGCGCTGGCCGAGGCGTTGCACGACCTGCTCGATACACTTCCGAAAAAGCCATGATCGTCGGCGGCAGGCGGACGAGACATCCGCGCTGCCGTGCCGTGCGCCGCGCACCTCACGGCGAGATGATGACCTTTAGCGCATGCGTGTTCGCGGCGTCGCCAAATGTCCGGTACGCGTCGAGAATTTCGGCAAGCGAGAAGTGGTGGGTGATCAGCACGCTGGGAGAAAGGCGTCCCGATTGCACGGTCTTGAGCAACATCGGCGTCGCCGCCGTGTCGACCAACCGGGTCGTGATGCTGATGTTCCTGTCCCACAGCGACTCGAGATGTAAATCGACCTTGCTGCCGTGCACCCCGACATTCGCGATGACGCCTCCGGCGGCGACGATCGCCTGGCATAGCTCGAACGTCGCCGGCACGCCGACGGCTTCGATAGCTGTATCGACGCCGCGCCCGCCGGTCAGGTTCCGGATGGTCTCCTCGGCGGCTTGCCCGGGAGACAGCACCGTCGTGGCGCCGAGTCGCGTTGCCACTTCCAGCCGCGAGGCATCCGGATCGACAACGATCAGTTGCGCGGGCGTGAAGAACTGCGCGGTCAACAGCGCCGCAAGGCCGATCGGACCTGCGCCGACAATCGCCACACTGTCGCCCGGTTTGACTTTGCCGTTGAGCACGCCGCACTCGAATCCGGTCGGCAGAATATCGCTGAGCATGACCAGCGCATCGTCATCGATGCCCACAGGCGCATGGTAAAGACTGGTGTCGGCATGTGGCGTGCGGACATATTCGGCTTGTGTGCCGTCGATCCGATTGCCGAGAATCCAGCCACCGGCCGCGCAATGCGAATACATGCCACGTCGGCAAGCCTCGCACTTCCCACACGATGAAATGCACGAAATCAGCACGCGGTCGCCGGGCTTGAACGCGGTCACGGCGGTGCCTGTCTGAACGACCTCGCCTACCCCCTCATGTCCCAGGATTCTCCCAGGCTCCACCGTCGGCACGTCACCCTTGAGAATATGCAGATCGGTACCGCATATCGTCGTCTTGGAAACGCGGACGATGGCGTCGGTTGGCGCGATCACCTCCGGCATGGGTCTGTCCTCCAGCGCGATTTGCTGTGGACCGTGGAATACCAGCGCTTTCATATCCGAACTCCGTATCGCGTGGTGTCAGTGCGACATCAGCACCGGCACCGTCATGGTTTCAAGTAGCGTGCGAGTCACCCCGCCGAGCACCCATTCCTGCATTCGCGAATGGCCGTAGCCCCCCATCACGATGAGGTCAATGCTCATGTCGGCCACACGGGAGAGCAAATCCTCTCCCACGGCAATGTCGTTGGCGCCGCGCTCGGGCGTGACGCGCACATTGACGCCATGACGGGCGAAGAACATCGCGATATCGAGCCCCGGGATCGGCCCAAGGACATCCGTTTTGCTTCCTCGACTGACGTGCATCACATGGACGGTCTTCGCCGCCTGCAAGAAGGGCATGGCGTCGGCCGCGGCGCGCGCCGCTTCGCGCCCGCCGTCCCACGCGACCAGGATGTTATTGAACGCACGCGGTACCTTGCCCGCATACGGCAAGATCAGGACAGGCCGACCAGCGGCGAGCACGACCGACTCGACGAATCCCATGGCCGGTATCGTTTCGGGGTCGCGTTGGTCTTCTTGGCCGACGATCACCAGATCCGCATAGCGCGCGTGGGTTTGCATCTCGCGAATCGTGTCGAATCGGGGCGCCAGCCATTCGGGACTGACGGCCTGACGGCGACATATCTCCATGAACATCTGCTCCGCTTGCTCGAGTCGCTTGGCGTCGCTCTCCGGCGACGACGGCGGCGGTACCCCCATGCCCCCAATATCGGTGACGTCGGAAAATAGCGGCATGTGGAACGGCAGGTAGATGCCCGTCAGGTGGGCCGGTAGCCGACAGGCAAAGTCCACGGCAAGCTCGACGCGTGCGCGGGATTGCTGACTGTTATCAACGTGAACAAGCAGCGTCCGGTAGGTCATGGTGACTCTCCAATGGGGGCGATCACCTTGTACTCTAGTTCGACGCCGGGCCCCCTCCGTTGACACGGATCAAGGCCTGACTTGACGACGACGCTTTTACGTCCGCGGTCCGGGGTTTTGCGCTTGTCACGCGCGATGCCTTACGGATTGACGAGGATGGGAAAATTGCGCCAGCAGTGCTACAAAGACGGAATCCTCGGCATGAGAACCGACAGGGGGCAACGTACATGGCCAAATTGACGTTTCGTGGGGCAATACAATCGCTTTCGCAGCAGTCAGATGGCATCACCCTCGCCCTGCTGTGTTCGATCTGCCTCGCGCTTGCGGCATGGAACTGGGTCGCCGTACGCACCACCATGCAGGCTAACGTCGACGCGCGATTCGACTTGCGCACGACGGCCGCGACGGACAAGCTCGCGATCGCCCTCTCGGCTTATCGCGACACCTTGCATAGCGCACTCGACCGGCTGGCGATGGCGCCTCGGCCCGACGAAAACGCCTGGGGAGCGTATGCGCAAAACATGCGGGTGGCGGAGCGATTGCCCGGTCTGGTGAGCTTCGCCCGATGTCAGCGCACGGGCGACACCATCGAGCGTGTCTTCGCCTATACCATCGGCGACGACACCGTATTCGGTCCGAGCGGTTCGATGGCACTGCCAAGTGGTACAAATACAACAGGAAACCTCGTCACGAGGACATCGCCGACGACGGGGCGCGCGTATTGGATTTTCCTGTCCGACACCAGCCGCCCGTCGTTATGCGCGTACGCCGTTGCGGATATCGACGCGCTCGTACACGTTTCCATCGGGCCGCTTCTCCATGACATTGCGCTGACGGTAAGTACCCGGGACGGCGCGAACCAACCCATCCCCATCTTCGACAGCCTCTACCCTCGGGCGCCCGGCGAGCCCCGCCCCCGCGTCGGCTACCAAACGCAAGCGAGTCTGCCGTACGGGGAAAAACCTGCGCTGTTTCTCACCTTCACCGCGTCCAATGAATTCGCCTCGCTGCGCGGGGCCGGCGTGGCCAACTGGGCCCTTGGGCTGGGGCTCCTCATGACCGCAGTAACGACGTTCGCCTGGGCCCTCACCCTGCTGGCGCGACGTCACGCGCAACGGCACAGCGAACGCGACGCGGGGGACAAGCGACGCCGCGAAAGCCGCCTTTTCAGCGTGATCCAATCCGTGCGCGAGGCCATCATCACCGTCGATGATCAGCAACGGATTCAGATCTTCAATCCGACGGCGGAAAGCGTGTTCCGATGCAGCGCCATGGAAGCGATCGGCGAGCCGCTCGCGCGGTTCATCCCGGAGCGGTTTCGGGATGCACATCATCAGCATATCGAGCGTTTTGGCATGACCGGCGTGTCGGAGCGCCTGATGGGGCGAGGCAGGCCGCTCTGGGGACTGCGCTCGGACGGCGAGGAGTTTCCGATGGAAGCGTCGATTTCGCAAAGCGCCGACGCGGCCGGCAAGTTCTATACAGTGGTGTTGCGTGACGTGACCGAACAACGGCAAATTGCGAATGCCCTGCAAACGTCTCGCACTGAACTCGAAAAGCTCAATGCACGCCTCGAAGCGGTTCGGGAGGATGAAAAGCTACGGGTCGCCCGGGAGTTGCATGATGACCTGGGCCAACGGCTCACCGCCTTGAAAATGGACACGGCGCTGCTCAAGCGCGCCTTGGGCGATCAGGCCACCGTCAGCGGCGATGTCAAAAGAATCGAGCAATCCATCGACGGTATGGTCGCCGCAGTGCGCCAAATGGCCGCTGACCTGCGCCCTCCGATGCTCGATGATTTGGGGCTTGGTCCCGCGATCGAGTGGTACACCCGGGATTTTGCACGCCGGTATGGCGTGGACGTCGATTTTACGGAGGCACACAGTCTGCCCCCGATTCCCGCCCCGGTCGCAACGGCGCTATTCCGGATTGTTCAGGAGTCTCTCAACAACGTCGCAAAACACGCCAGGGCGACGTCGGTCACCATCGAATTGTCATGCGATCGCGAATGCCGGCTTCGAATTTCCGACAACGGTCGCGGTCTGCCGCCAACGCGCCCGAAATCGGATTCACTCGGCTTCATCAGCATGCGTGAGCGGGCACGCTTGCTGGGCGGCACGCTGGAAGTCCGCAGCCCATCCGAGGGCGGAACGGTTGTCACCACCGTGATTCCCCTGGAGACGTCGGCACCGGTCCACTCGCGCGACGACTGAATCCGGCTATGGCGCGCGAATCTGGAGTACCGCGGCACCTGAAAAGGCGCCTCGACGCAGATCGCTCAAGGCGACATTCGCCTGTTCGAGCGGGTAGATTTTCGTCGTGACGTGCAACGGAATACGTTCGGCGAGCGCCAGAAACGTCAGCCCGTCGTCTCTCGTCAGATTGGCGACCGATCTGACCTGCCGCTCGCCCCAGATCAGGCGGTAGGGGAACGCCGGGATATCACTCATGTGGATGCCTGCGCACACGACGGTGCCGCCCCGATCCACGGCTGCAAGGGCTTGCGGGACAAGATCGCCGACCGGGGCAAAGAGGATCGCGGCATCCAGACGCTTGGGCGCCGGCGCGTCGCTCGCGCCCGCCCAGCAAGCCCCGTTGGCCAACGCAAAGGCCATCGCCGCTTCGTCGCCGGGGCGTGTGAAGGCATAGACTTCCCGCGATTGGGCGTGGGCGATCTGGGCAATCAGATGGGCGGCGGCACCGAAGCCGTACAGGCCGATCCGTCGTGCATCGCCTGCCATGCCGAGCGAGCGGTAGCCGATCAGCCCGGCACACAGCAGCGGCGCGGCGGTGGCGTCGTCGTAGCGCTCTGGCAACTTGAAGGTGAAGCGGGCTTCGGCCGCCGTGTATTCCGCATAACCACCGTTAAGCGTATACCCAGTGAAACGTGCGGACTCGCATAGATTTTCCCGATGACTCTGGCAAAACCGGCAGTGTCCGCATGTCTCGCCTAGCCAAGGGACGCCGACCCGATTCCCGATCGCCAGTCCGCGAACCTCCGCGCCGAGTGCGGCCACCGTCCCGACAATCTCGTGCCCGGGGATGATCGTGTCGGGCACGTCCGGCAGGTCGCCATCCACCACATGGAGGTCGGTGCGACACACGCCGCACACGCTCACGCGCACCAAGACCTGCGTGGGCCCCGGGACAGGAATCGGGATATCCACGAGCGTGAGCGTGCCGTCCCGCTTCGACATCTGCATTGCTCGCATACGTGCGTGCCAAGGAAACGGGGAAAAGAGACGCGGCTAATGCGACAGGGCCGCCATCTCACCCAGGCGCTTGGTATCGAGCAGCGTGATTTCGCGTTGCCTGACGCGCAGCGTATTCTGCGCCTGCATGCGCGAGAGCATTCGACTTACCGTTTCCAACTGCAGACCGAGGTAGCTGCCGATCTCCTCGCGCGTCATGCGCAGCAGGAACGAACTGGGGGAGTACCCGCGAGCGGCGAGCCGCGCCGAGACGTCGAGCAGAAAGCTGGCCAGCCTGGCTTCGCCGCGTGCGGTGCCCAGGCGCAATAACTGGTTCTGCTCTCGCACAATGCCTGCCGCGATCAACCGATGCATCTGCCGCATGATCATGGGCACTTGTCCTGCAACGGCTTCCAGATCCGCGAACTTGATCGCGCAGACCTGGCTATCCTCCAGCGCCACCGCTTCCGACACCTGCCGGCCAAAGGCGATGGCGCCCAGCCCAAGCAGTTCCCCGCCCATCATGTACCCCGTGACTTGTTCCCGGCCATCCGGATGCATGATGACAGTTTTGAACGAGCCCGCACGCACGGCGTATAGATGCTCGAGAGGGTCGCCCGGTCGAAACAGCACTTCGGCGCGGCGAACGGTACGACGCACCCGGGTCACGCCGTCCAGACCGCGGGCAGATGCATCGGAAAGGCCTTCCGGCAGGCAAAGCTGACGCAGGAGGCAGGTGCTGCACCGGGGCACACCGTCATCGATATCGTTGAATGCCCGATGCACGCGAATACTCTGTGGGTAGGCCTCGGGGGCGGGATCGAGCGGGCGGAAGGAAGCATACATGGCGGACTCCGGTGGACTGGCCTGTGCAATCGACGCCTTCAGTATCGGAGACGGACACCGGAAAGAAAATAAGCGCGCGACGCGATCTTTTGTCAGCCGTGATGGCGCTCTGTAGGCCATGGCTGACAGACCGCGCTGTAAAACCGCGCGGTCAGAGGCTGTCCCGTAACAAATTGTGCTTGATCGCGTAATGGACCAGATCGGTCTGGCTCCTGAGGTCAAGCTTCTGCAGCACGCGAGCCTTGTAGGTGCTCACGGTCTTGGCGCTCACGCACAAGGTATTGCCGATATCGCTCACGCTCAGACCCCGGGCCAGCATCAGGAACACGTCGAATTCCCGGTCGGACAGGCGCCGGTAGCCCGGCGTGTCACCAGCGGCGCTTGCCAGGTCCTGTGCGATCCGCTCGGCCATCGCCAGGCTCAGATAAACGCCGCCGGCAACGACTTTCCTGACGGCCAGCACTAACTCTGACGGTGCGCTTTCCTTCGTCATATAACCGGCGGCTCCCGCTTTGAGGGCACGCACGGCGTACTGTTCTTCGCCGTGCATGGTGAGCACCAGAATCGCCAGGCGCGGAAATGATGCCTTGATCTGCACGATCAGGTCGATGCCGCTGCGTCCGGGCATCGAGAGATCCAGCAGAAGCACATCACAGGGCGTCTGCTCAAGCAGCGCCATCGCCTGCGCGCCATTCGCGGCCTCGCCTACGATCTCGAGGTTCTCGCTGCCGGCCAGGATGCGCTGCAACCCGGCCCTTACCAGCGTGTGATCGTCCGCTACGATGATGCGAGTCATGCGCCGGCCTCTGCGTCGCTTTGTGCATTTGGAGGTATCGCCTTCGCGATACGCGGGTGTATGAGATCGCACATCCGTCCGGCCGATTTTACACGCTCGGCTCGTTTGCGCACATTGCCTCGCGCCATGCCCGTGCGACCTCGCCAGGCGCGACCGAAGTCTCACGACACCGCATTGCCCGCCTCGGCCGCCGTCGGCGGAATGAGGATGACAGGGCGCTGCGCCTGTCTCGCGCAGTTCTCCGCCACACTCCCCAACGCCAGACGTTGAACACCGCGCCGGCCGTGCGTGCCGATGACGATCACATCGGCCTGGTCTTCGTCGGCCGCCACGTTGATCTGGTGCGCGACATCGCCCCCGAGCGGCAGGAGTTCCCGGATCTCTACGTCACCGTCAACGCCGTCCCCCTTGAGCCGCTGGGTGGCCGTATCGCGAATCGCTTTGCCCTGCAGCCGCATCGCTTCGATAAACGGAAACGGATCGGCATCGGCTACGTAGGCCACTGGAATGTCCACGACAAACACGACATGCAGGTGAGCGTTGCGCGCCTTGGCGAGCGCCAGCGCATAATCAAAAGCCTTATCCGACGTGGGGCTGCCGTCGATGGCGACCAGAATGCGTTTCAACATGATCTCACCCCTGCTCGGCGTCGGTTGCGGCCGTGGACGGGCCCTGCGGCGATGGGGCGGGCCCGGTCACCAACATGACCGGCCGATGCGTTTGCCGAAGCACTTGCTCGGCAACGCTGCCCATCAAGAGCCGCCGCACGCCCTTGCGTCCGTGCGTGCCGAGCACCAGGAGATCGGCATGCCACCGCTCGGCTTCCCGAATGATGGCGTCGGCAATCGTGCCGCCCCATGCGCGCAGATCGATGGAGCGTGTGTCGGCCTGGATCCCTTCTTCACGCAGCGTCTTGTAGGTATCGCTCAACGTCTGCTGGTTCTCGGAAATCAAGGCGTCGCGGACCGCTTCGAGATCGATATGGGAAGCGAACGCGGCCTGATAGTGGGCGAAAGGGTCGTCGATCACATTTACTGCCCGAACGACGTCGTCGGGCATCGCGAATCGGATGGCTTCATGCAAGGCGCGCCAAGACGTCTCGCTACCGTCCGTGGCAAGTAGTATTCGATGAGACATTGCGTCGTCCTCAGTAGCGTCAACCGGTGAACTCGACGACAGGTCGGGGAACAGCGAGCGCGAAAAACGCGGTAGCAGCGAGGTTCGCGCGCGGGCCGAGTCAACCGTCTGCCATCGTGACGATTACACGGTAGCGGCAGTTAAGCGAACGGTGAGCGAACGCGAACACGGTCCTTGATACACATCAACGTCCACGGCCACGTCGGAGGAGGATCCGGCGCCGGAGGACTATTCTGCCAATACCGGGCGCCGTGTTGCCGCCCGGCCAATGTGCGAGGTGTGTTCATGCAGTTGCGCTTCTTGGGGGCCGCCGGCACCGTGACCGGTTCCAAGACCCTGCTTTCGGCCGCCGGCAGGCAAGTTCTGATCGACTGCGGCGCCTTTCAGGGTGTGAAGAATTTGCGCGCTCGCAACTGGGCGGCGCCCGCGTTCGACGTCGAGCGACTCGACGCCGTGGTACTCACGCACGCCCATATCGACCACAGCGGCTACCTGCCTGTGCTCGCGCGGTACGGTTACAAAGGTCCGGTCTATTGCACGTCCGCCACCCGCGATTTATGTGAGATTCTGCTGCTCGACAGTGCGCGACTCGAGGAGGAACAGGCGGCGTTCGTGAACCGTCACGGAAAGTCGAAGCACCAGCCTGCGCTCCCGCTGTTCACCGCTGAAGACGCACACCGTGCGATCGCGCTGCTCAAGCCGCTGCCATTTGATGCGCCGTTTCAAGTGTCCCCCGAGATCACGCTGCACTTCTGGCATGCCGGCCATATTCTGGGCGCGGCGATGGCGCAGTTCAATGTCGGTACCCGGAAGTTGCTGTTTTCAGGCGATCTGGGACGGCAGGACGATCCGATCATGCTGCCCCCGGCAGTCCCCGAGTCACCGGATTTCCTGGTGTTGGAGTCGACGTATGGGGATCGGCTGCACGACCGGACCGATCCCGGCGCGCAACTGGCGGAAATTCTGAACCGAACGTTCGCCCGGGGGGGCACCGTGATCGTGCCGGCGTTTGCCGTTGGTCGTGTGCAGAGCCTGCTTTACTGGATTGCGAAGCAGAAGGCGTCCGGTGGCATTCCGGACGTGCCGGTCTATCTCGACAGCCCCATGGCGATCAACGTCACGAAGACTTACTCGGCCCATCAGACCGATCATCGCTTGAATCATGTCGAATGCGCGGAGATGTGCGGCGCGGCGACGTTCGTCACCGGTGTCGAGCAGTCGAAATGGCTCGATACCCGCGCCGTCCCCCTGGTCATCATTGCGGGCAGCGGCATGGCCACCGGGGGGCGCGTGCTGCACCACCTCAAGGCGATGGCAGGCGACTGGCGCAACACCGTGCTCTTTACTGGCTTCCAGGCGCCCGGCACCCGCGGCGCGACCCTGGTCGGCGGCGGCGAAGTCAAGATTTTTGGCGAGTACGTTCACGTGGGCGCCGAAGTCGTGCAACTCGACACGCTGTCCGCTCACGCCGACTACCAGGAGACGCTCGCCTGGCTTTCGAAATTCGACAAACCGGTCCGGCACATCTTTCTCAATCATGGCGAGCCGGCCGCGTCCGATAGCCTTCGCCGGCGGATTGCGGAGCGCCTCGGCTGGCCTTGCCATGTCGTGGAACCGATGGAACAGGCTTACCTGGAGGGAGACGAAGCCATTCCTGGCCACACACCCGCCGCGACCGGCGCGTCCGACGATCGCCATCGCAGCCCGCGCGCATCCGAGGAGTTGGGTCATGAAGATTGAGTTTCCGCACGTCGCGCCGGCCTATAACGGCGACGACCTGACGATCGAGTTCGCGGCCGATCTTAACCACAAGCGTGTATTGTGTGCCATCTCCGCCGAGGCGCTGGAGGATCACTTTGGCGCGAAATCGTGCAACGTCGACGATCTGATGGCCGCATTCCGAGCGAATCGACCGGCCATCGAGAAAATGACCGAGCGCTACCTCGGACTCTGCCTCGGCGCGCCGGTCTTGTTGCGCAGCGGCCATTTCCGCTGGGGCATGGAGTGTCCGCCGTCTCGGGATGGCTAGCGTGCCCGAATCACGGTCGCACGCGCGACGACGTCGCGCACTCAGGCCGCCCTGCGTCAGGGAACGAGCACGATCTTGGATCCGATCTTCCGGCGCGCCATCTCGAATCCCTCGACCGCTTGCGCGAGCGGTAGCCGGTGCGTGACCATCGGTGCCAGCGAGGCATGATTCGCGATAAGGAAGTCGCGCACCTCTTGCCAGGTCGCGCGTGACGCACGGTAGGTCCCACGAATCTGATGGCGCATCCGTACCAGCTTCGCGCCGTCGAAGCTGATGGGCTTGCCGTGAATCCCGCACACGACAAATATGCCCGACGGACGCAGCACATCGAGCCCGGCCTGCACCGCCGCGCCGACCCCCGTCGCTTCGATCACGACGTCGTATTCGCTGCCGCCCAACATCGCGCGCATGGCGCCTTCTTGCGCACCGTCGAGATCCAGTGTCGCGTCGATGCCGAGCGCGCGCGCCGTTGCGAGGCGCTCGGCGTCGTTATGTCCGACGATCGCCACCTGTGCGCCGCGGGCCTTCGCCAGCACCGCGATCGCCTGACCGATCGTCCCGGGGCCCATCACCAGCACGCGCTCACCTGCACTCACTTCCGCCGTCTTGACCGCCGACAGCCCAATGGACAAGGGCTCCGCGAGCGATGCGACACCCGCATCCATCTCCGCCGGGAACGTCAGGCAATTGGCGGCCGGCACCCGTACGCGCGGCGCAAAGGCACCGTCGCGCAGCATGCCGATGCCCCGACGGTCGCGGCAATCATCGAGGCGACCGGCGACGCAGTGCTCGCAGACGCCGCATTCGACAGAGGGGATGACGAAGACGGCATCGCCGACGCGCAGCGTGTGGACGTCGGCACCGAGCGTTGCGACGCGGCCCGCGAATTCGTGGCCGAGCGTCACCGGGAACGCGCCTCGCAGGAAATCGTAGCCACCCGACCAGTCGTAGATGTGAACGTCGCTGCCGCAGATTCCAGCGGCGGTCACGTCGACAATGACCTCTTGCGCGCTTGGCTGTTCGGGTTCGGGAACATCGCGCCACTCAAGACCGAAGGCGGCGGTCGCTTTTTGCAGGGCTTTCATAGAGGAACTCCGGAAATCATCGTTCATTGCCATTGCCATTGCCATTGCCGACGGCGCGTCAGCGGGCGCGGCGTAGCGAGTCGTCGACATCTGCGTGACCAATCGCGAAAATCAGTGAATACACGTCGGCGGTGGGAGGCGCCGAGACCGACAGCGCGTCGTTCACCAAGGCACGAATCGCCGCGCTCAAGGTGCCTGCAGCCTGCAGGTCTTCCGTCTCGACGAGCAGGACGTGCGTAGGCATCTCAGACGCCGTCCAGCGAGCGAACGCACTCGGCTGCGCCGCGAAGACCGCGCCCAGGTGGGCGGCGACCGCGCCGTCGAGCGCGGCGCAGGCGGTCGTCAACTCGGCTACGGCGGGTGCCGCCGGTGCCACGGCGCGAATTCGGACGCACGCGAGCGCCCCTCCGGTGCCGCTTCCCGCCGAGCCGAGTGTGCGGCACGGCGCCCGCAGAACGTGGGTCAGCGTGTCGCGCATATTGGCAGACCACGGTGTCGGCGCATCGATCACGTTCAGATAGGCTTGCGACTCGAAGACTTCGGGAGCCGTCACGCCATAGGCGGTGAAATATTCCCGTTGCCCCGACGCAGCGTGCCGGTAGCGTCGCCCTTCGATGAAGCCGTCGATGCCGACGCGTTCCGGCACATGCTCGCGCATGTGCCAGCGGTTGTATTCCTGCGCATGCTGGGGCGCAACGTCATTCCAGAGCGCCAGAAACGCCGGGCCGGGAAATACCATGAGTCGTTTGTCCAGATGTCGATAAAGGGGCAGCGCGTTCAGCGCGTTACGGGCGTCAGCACCGGTACCGGCTCGCGCCGCAGCGGTGGCATCGCAAACATGCAGCAGGCGGCAAGCAAGGCGGGAATACCGACGATCAGGAACAGCACGGGGTACGCCATGCCTGAGCCGAGCAATACACCGCCGATGCTGGAGCCCAGCATCGAGCCGAAGCGACCGATGCCCGTCGCCCAGGCCACGCCCGTGGCGCGGTTCGCCGTTGGGTAATACGTCGCCGCAAGGCCGTTGAGGCCAACCTGCGTGCCACTGATGCAGACACCCGCCAGGTACACGAGCGGCGCTAGCACGGCAACTTTGCCGAATGTCTGGCCGACACAAATCACGGTGACGAAGGCCACGGCATAGGCCACGCCCAGCACGCGTGTCGGCTTGGCGCTGTCCATGACGCGTCCCAGCAGCAACCCGCCGGTCGTACCGCCGATAGACCACAGCGCGGTGATGAGTGCCGCGTTGCGCATGGAGCCACCGGCGTTGGTGATGATGGTCGGCAGCCAGCTTGCCATCAAGTACAGCACCGACAGTCCCATGAAGAAGGCCGCCCACAACAGCAACGTGCCGCGCGCATAAGGCGCCACCAGCAACTCGCGCACCGGCGAGCGGCTCGGCTTCGTCTCGAGGGCGACGAAGGTCGTCTGCAACGTCACGTCATTGGGCGCGATTCGGCGTCCAAGCGCGCGGAGGCGCTCCCGCTCATGCGGGCGGCGCAGCGCGAGAAAACGCATTGACTCGGGCAGCAGCGCCCACAAGACCGGCAACAACAACAGCGGCAACACCCCACCCACGAGCACCATGGCATGCCAGCCGTGCCGCTCGATGATCTGCGAGGCCACCACGCCGCCGAAGGCGGACCCCATCGAGTTGCCGCACATCATCAGGGTGATGATGGACAGCTTGCGCTTGCCCGACGCGTACTCGGCCGTGAGCGTGACGGCGGCAGGCGAAGCTCCCCCGATGCCCGCGCCGGCGACGAAGCGCAGGATCGACAGTTCGGTAACGTTCGTTGCGAACAGTGTCGCCAACGTCGCCAGGCCGAAGGTGGCGACCGACGCGAGCAGCACGAACCGGCGACCGCGCCGGTCCGCCAGCGGTCCGAACACCAGCGAGCCGGCCATCATGCCGAGCAGCGCCGACAGGAAGATCGGTGAGAGTTGCGCCACCGAAAGGCCCCATTCGCGCCGCACGGAAGGCGCGATGTAAGCCGCCAGTCCGATGTCGATGCCGTCAATGGCGACAATCAGAAAGCACAGGGCGACAACGCGCCACTGCAGCCGCGACATTCGGCGTCCATCGAGGAACGACTGAAGATCGAGCGCCGAATGGGCGTTGGGGAGGTGAGTAGTGTTTGGCATGCGAGTTCAGGTCCCGTCGATATGGTCAGAACAGCTTGCGCAATCCAACGCGCACGGCCAATTGGTTGGGGGTTGTCGACGCGTTCAACCCGAAGATGTCGGCCACGGCGGCCTTGCCCGTTGAATCGCGCCCGCTCGCGTGCTGCCAGACGAGAATTCCGTAAATGTAGGTGGTCTTGGAGAAATTGTAGGCGGCCCCGCCTTCGACGGACTGATAATGTCCGCCCGGCGCGAAGCTGTACTGATAACCCACGCCAGCCATTGTGTTCGCCGAGAGGTTGTAGCCGTAGTTGATCTGATAGTTGTTGAAGACGGCGTCGGGCGGTGCCGATGGGTTGGCTGCAGTGCGCACGATGTCGAGAAAGCGCACGTTCTCGTACATGGCCGAGACCTGCGAACGACCCCACGTGTATTTCGCCCCACCGCCGACGACCTGCTGGCTCGTGGCCGTGACGTAGTTCTGGAAGATCGGGTTGGTGACCGGGTTGCTATAGGCGGCACCCGGCTGTGCCGCACTCGCCGCGCCGAAGATCGACGTGCCGGGGGTGCGCATGTTCATGTACGCACCGCTGATCAACAGGCCACCGTTCGTGTACGAGGCGCCGGCGCCGTACGTCCGGTCTTTGGCAAAATCGCCCGCCGCATTCCCGAACGAGACCATCGTGCTGAATTTCAGACCATCGTAGGTCTGGCTCTCGTATTTGACGACGTTATTGATCTTGTTGTAATTCCACGAGCCGTCGATGTCGCCCAACGTCGCCCCAAGTCCCCCGGCAAACATGAACGAGGTGGACAGCGGTACGAAGTAGTCGTTTGTCATCGAGTACTGATGACCGATGGTCAGCGTACCGAGTCGCGCGTCGGACAGGCCGACGAAGGCCTGACGTCCGAACAACGTGTTGGCCGGTTGCGCGGTGCCGTTCATGATGTTGAAGCCGGCTTCGAGCGTGAAGATGGCCGACAGACCACCCCCAAGGTTTTCGACACCCCGCAAGCCGAACTTGTCGCCAGCGCGCCCGCCACTGGCGGCCTGCCAGGCGGCGCTGCCGCCAGTGTTGTTCACGTAGGTCATAGCGGCGTCGACCGCGCCGTAGAGTGTGACGTTGCTTTGCGCAAACGCGCTCAGCGAGCATGCCGCGAGCGGCAGACAAGCGATCCAGTGCTTCAAGGTTGTCTCCTGTATCTCTTATTTTTTGTCGGATGGCGCCGGGCATCGGGCATGCCGTACACCGGACGGCCAGATCATGGCCGAACGGGGCGCGCAGACATAGCAGCGGAGTGGAAGTTCAGAACACGCGATTTGGAAATAATCGCGCAGCGCCCTCAGGGCAAGGCAAGCGACGCGGCGGCGAGGCTCACAGGTCGGTCCCTTGCGCCTTCAGCCTCGACAGTCCTTCGACGAGGAAATCCAGCAGCGCATGGAACAGTTTGGGGTTGTGATGGTTCGCTGGACGCAACACCTTGATCCAGTAGTCTGGCAGTCCGAACCCTGGAAGGATCTGCACCAGGCTGCCAGCCAGAACGCTGTCGCGCGCCCGATAGCGCGGCAGGATCGCCACGCCCATGCCGTCGACGCAGGCATTGTGCATGGCGTCGATGTCGTTGGTCGCGAAGCCGCCGTCGACAGTGACCTGGATGTCGCCGGCACGCGCGTCGGTAAACGTCCACGTGCGCACGGTGTTCTGATACGAGTAGAGCAGGCAGCGGTGGCCGGGCAAGTCGGACGGATGCTCGGGGGTGCCATGGCGCGCCAGATAATCGGGCGACGCGTAGACGTGGCGCTTGAACGGACACAGGGGGAATTCTTCGACGCCCTCGTAGGTCACGGGCAGGCCGGTGATCACGAAATCGAAGTTCTCGAGCACGGGGTCGACGGCGCGGTTCGCCAGTTGCAGCTCGATGCTGGCTTTGGGATGAGAAAGGAAGAATGCGTTCAGCAGCCTGCCGAGGAAGTGGTTAGTGAACGATGCAGGCGCCTTGACGCGCAAACGCCCGCCGAGCGAGCGTTCATCGACCACGGCGCGTTCGGACAGGCGCTCGTAGGCGGCCAGGAAGTCGCGCGCGGCACCCATCATGTCGCGCCCCGAGGCCGTCAGCGTGAGGCTGCGCGTGGTGCGCTGAAAAAGCAGCACCTTGAGCTCTTTTTCCAGCGCACCGACCCGCTTGGTCACCACCGGCGCCGACACGTCGAGCCTGCGCGCAGCTGCGGTAAAGCTGCCCATGTCGGCCACCGCGAGGAACGCTCGCACGTTCTCTACACTATCCATCGCTCCATACCTCTCATCTTCTTATGGAGGTGAATTGTATAGATAGCCGCTCCCGTCGCCCACGAACGCTGCCCCGGCGCGACTACATCACCCGCGCGCGTCGCACTTCAGCGATATAAATCAGGATCAGCGAGACCCACACGACGCCATAAAGGAGCATGAAACAACTTGAGCGAATCTTGACGATGTCGAGCAGCGCGCCGAACAGGATCGGCAGCAGGAACCCGCCCAAGCCACCGGCCAACCCCACGATACCGGTCACCACGCCCATATTCTCGGGAAACTCGTCCGCCACGTATTTGAACGTCGAGGCCATCCCGAACGCGAACACGGCGCCCAGCACGAACGCGAGCAGCACGAATCCCACCACGGACACGCTGATGTGGAACGTTTGCGGGCCCTGAATCGTGTAGATGACGAAATCGGTCTTCGGATACGACAGCAGGAACAGGCAGATCCAAGCCACCCACAGGCACCACCACGTGACCGCGTGCGCGCCGAACTTGTCGGCGAGCACGCCGCCGACCGCGCGCAGCACCGAGCCGGGCAGCGAAAAACCTGCCGCCACCGCCGAGGCCATCACCACCGTCATGCCGTATTCGGCCTTGAGATACTGGGGAATCCACAGCGACAACGCCGTGAAACCGCCGAAGGTAATCGAGTAGTACTGGCACAGCCGCCATACGCGCGCATTGCTCAGAACCTTGAACGACGCCAGAATCGATCCGCCCTTCTTCCCCGCGCCCGGGTCTGGCGCGGACGCCAGCCAGAAGATCACTGCCGTGACGAGCAGCACGACCGCATAGATGCGTGGGACCGCACGCCAGCCGTACGCCGCCTCCAAGCTCGGCGTGATGAACAGGTTGACGGCCGCCCCTGCCGTGCCCGCCCCGAAAAAACCCATCGCGAATCCGCGCCTGGCCGGCGGGAAGAAGCGAGCGACATAGGGGGTACCCACAGCGAACGACGCGCCCACGCACCCAAGAAATAGCCCGATGACGAGGAATTGCCACAACTGCGTCGCGTAGCTGACGACATACACGGGAATCGCGCACGTCACCAGCAACACGGTCATCACGAGGCGCCCGCCAAAGCGGTCCGTCCAGATGCCGAGCGGCAGGCGCATCACCGCGCCGGTCAGCACCGGTGTCGCCGTGAGCAAACCGAATTCCGTGCTGTTCAGGCCAAGGTCTTCGCGCAACTGGATGCCCAGCACGCCGAACATCATCCAGACCACGAAACAAACGAGAAACGCGAACGTACTCGCGAACAACACCGAGTACGCCTTGGCGCCCGGCGCGGGCAGATTGCCGGCAACCGATGGCGATGCAGCAACGCGTGCGGTATCCATCCCCTCTCCCTTATTGCACAAGCGGCCCGTCGGCGCTCGCAAATGTCACGCCTTCCAAGTCGGCTTGCGCGGCCAGCAGTTGCACGTACTGACGCGTGGCGCGCAGGCGCACCTGCTCCGTGAGCATCATGGCGATGTCGTCCTGAACGGCCTCGAACGGAATCAGCGCACCCGGCACCCGGTGATCGATCCGAACCAGATGAAAGCCGAAGCGGGTTTTGATCAGCCGCGGCAGAACGCCGATCTCGTCCGAACCGAAAATGCCTTGCGCGAACTCCGGCACGCAGCTCGTGCGCTCGAGCTGGCCAAGACTCCCGCCCACCTGCGCGGACGGACAGTTCGACCGCTCCGCCGCCATCGTTTCAAACTGGTCGGGCGCTTGCAGGATCGCGTTGAGCGTCTCTTCCGCCTTGCCGCGCACCAGCGCGAGCGGTGCCCGTCCGGTCACACCGAACAGGATATGGCTCGCGTGCACCAGTTCGCCGCTGGTGAAGCGATCACGATGCTGCTCGTAATAGCGACGCGATTCCTCGGCGGTGGCCACGGGCGTCGCGACTTCCTTCGCGAACACCGCATCGGCCATCGCATCGGGCCGGTCGGCGTCGATGGGCAGCCCCAGCTCGACGGCACGCTGGCGCAACAACTCGCGGATCGCTAGCGCGTAGCGGGCCATCGCCTCGGCGTCGGCCGTCGGATCGGCGCCGGCGATCGGCGCGTCGGCAAGTTCTGCCGCGGCCTCGTCGATGGCGCTCGCAGGAATCTCGACACCGTTCACGCGCAGCGGCGCGCGGGCGTCTGCCAACAAGGTTTGCATGTTGAGGGTCCTTGGCCGTAGAGACGTTATTCGACGTCTATCGACGCTTATCGACGTTTGGGGGCAATCAATAACGCCGCGCCTCAGCGCTTGCGCACCAATTGATACGGGCGGATCAGATAGACCACGGACGCCAGACCGCTCCAGATGTGCACCATGCGCGTGAAGGGCGACACCAGGAAGATCGTGAAGCCGAGCGCGATATGCGCGCGATAGGTCAGTGGCACCCCTTCAAGCAAGGTCGCCACGCCCGGCTGGAATGTTACGACGCCTTTCACGTAATCGGTCAGTTGCTCGAACATCGCGCCGTCCATGTGCCGCATGGAGAGCAACACCGTGCCGAGTCCGAGCGCGAGTTGAATCCAGAGCATGAACACGATGACGATGTCCCACGTGCGGCTCGTGGCGCGCACGCGCGGCGTGCCGATGCGACGGGCGATGAGGATCGTCAGGCCAATGATGGCGACCACGCCCGCGGCCCCGCCACCGACCATCGCGATCAACTGGTGCTGCGACGCGTTCAGGAACGGCGAAACGAGCCAGTGTGGCGCCAGAAACCCGGCGAAATGCCCGGCCACGACGACCAGCACGCCCCAGTGAAACATATTGCTGCCCAGGCGCAGCATGCCGTGCTTGAGCAATTGCGACGAATCGCTCTTCCACGAATACTGCTCGCGGTCGAAGCGGATCAGGCTGCCGATGAGCAGCACCGTCAGGCAAATGTACGGATAGATGCCAAACAGAAACTGATGAAAGAAAGCTTGCATGGTCACACTCCTTGCTTTCCGAACTCAGCGCCCAGGACGGCGCGCATGGAACTGAATCGGTTCACCGACGGTATTACCCTGCCCGCTCGGATGCCCCGCGCCCACGAAGCGCACCGGGGCATCCTGATAGCTGGCGTCGATGGCGTCGTAGTCCGCCGCACGGGGAATATGCGAGGCGTCGTCGACGTGTTCGGGCGGCGGCTGCGTCTCGCGTTGCACCGTGGTCGTACCGCTCAGCCAGAGCAGCGCGCGCGTGAGTCCGGCATAGGGCGATCCGCGTTTGGAGAGCCCGACATCGATGGCCTGCAAGAGATGTTCGATATCCTTGAGACGCGCCAAGCCTTCCGATTCCGGCAGGACCCCGACGTACTCGAGAAACGCGGGCAGATAGTCGGGTAACTCGCCAGGTGCCAGGTAGATGCCGCTGCGCTCGTACGTCTGCATGAGGTCGACCATCGCTTGCCCGCGATCGCGCGACTCGCCGTAGACGTGCTCGAACAGGTAGAGGGACGTCACGCGGCCACGGTCGAACTGCGCCACGTAGTTCTCCTGCAACGTGAGCAGATCACGCTCGCGCCAGTAGGCAAAGAACGCGTCAAGCTCACGCCGCGCGGCGCCACCAATGGGTGGACTGCCCAGCAACGTCTGCTCGATCTCGGGCAACGCGAGGGCCACCTCGTCGTCCGGGTAATGCAGCAATGCGCTGAGCAGGCGGCATTGCAAGCCGAAGGGAGTATCGGAGGCGGACATCTCAAATCTCCTGAATTGGAATGGTCCGCTTGTTCTTCTTGACCGGGTTGAACAGGTTGCCGGTGTCGTTTCCCGACGAGCATCCGTTGCCGAACGAGAAGCCGCATTCGCCATGCATGTCGAACGTGTTCTCGGCGTATTCGCGATGGGCAGTCGGAATCACGAACCGGTCTTCGTAGTTGGCAATCGCCAGATACCGGTACATGGACTCGACCTGAGCGACGGACAGGCCCGCTTGCGCCAGCACGTCGTCCGCCTGCACGCCATCGACGTGCCGTGCGCGCATGAACGCGCGCATGGCGAGCAGACGCTCAAGGGCCAGCTTCACCGGGGCTTCGTCGCCGGCGGTCAGCAAGTTCGCGAGATAGCGCAGCGGAATGCGCAGCGACTCCACGTCGGGCAGCGCGCCGTTCATGCCGAGATCGCCGCTGTTGGCCGCGGCGTTGATCGGCGAGAGCGGCGGCACATACCAGACCATCGGCAGCGTGCGATATTCCGGGTGCAACGGGAACGCGATGCGCCAGTCGACCGCCATCTTGTAGACGGGCGACGCCTTGGCGCCTTCGATCCACGCGTCAGGCACGCCGTCGAGCCTTGCCTGCGCGATCACCGCCGGATCGTTAGGGTCCAGAAAGACCGACAACTGCGACGCGTACAGGTCTTTCTCGTCGGCGACGCCGGCCGCCTCGCTGATGCGGTCCGCGTCATAGAGCAGCACACCGAGATAGCGAATGCGGCCCACGCACGTCTCCGAGCAGACAGTCGGCTGCCCCGCTTCGATGCGCGGGTAGCAGAAGATGCACTTCTCGGCCTTGCCGCTGTGCCAGTTGTAGTAGATCTTCTTGTACGGGCAGCCCGACACGCACATGCGCCAGCCACGGCACTTGTCCTGATCGACGAGCACGATGCCGTCCTCCTCGCGCTTGTAGATCGAGCCCGACGGGCACGATGCCACACACGCCGGGTTCAGGCAGTGTTCGCACAGGCGTGGCAGGTACATCATGAAGGTGTTCTCGAACTGGCCGTAGATGTCCTTCTGCACCGCTTCGAAGTTGTAGTCCTGCGAGCGTTTGGCGAACTCGCCGCCGAGAATCTCTTCCCAGTTCGGTCCCCACTCGATCTTCTCCATGCGTTCGCCGGTGACCAGCGAGCGTGGACGTGCCACCGGCATGGCTTTCGCATCCGAGGCCGTTTGCAGATGCCCGTAGTCGAATGTGAACGGCTCGTAGTAATCGTCGATCTCCGGCAGATGCGGATTGGCGAAGATACTGGCGAGCAGCTTGAGCTTGCCGCCCTGCAGCGGTTCGAGCTTACCGTTGGCCTTGCGCGTCCAGCCGCCGCGCCAGCGCTTCTGGTTCTCCCAGTCTTTCGGATAGCCGATGCCCGGCTTGGTCTCGACGTTGTTGAACCAGGCATATTCCATGCCCTCGCGGCTCGTCCAGACGTTCTTGCACGTAATCGAACAGGTATGGCAGCCGATGCACTTGTCCAGATTGAGCACCATGGCAATCTGCGCGCGCACTTTCATTGGCGTTCTCCGGTCGGGGGCACGAGCACCTGGTCGGCGGTATCGTCGAGCCAGTCGATACGATTCATCTTGCGCACTACCAGGAACTCGTCACGGTTCGAGCCAACGGTGCCGTAGTAGTTGAAGCCGTACGAAAGCTGGGCGTACCCGCCGATCATATGCGTCGGCTTGACGCTGATGCGCGTGACCGAATTGTGAATGCCGCCGCGCGTGCCGGTGATCTCCGAGCCCGGCGTATTCACGATCTTCTCCTGTGCGTGGTACATCATCACGGCCCCGCTCGGAATCCGCTGACTGACCACGGCACGGGCGCACAACGCGCCGTTCGCGTTGAAGCACTCGATCCAGTCGTTGTCGACGATGTCCAGCGAGCGCGCATCGGCCTCCGACATCCACACGATCGGTCCGCCGCGCGACATCGTCAGCATCAGCAAGTTGTCGGTGTAGGTGCTGTGGATGCCCCACTTCTGGTGCGGCGTGAGGAAGTTGAGCACCTTTTCGGGGTTGCCGTTGCTGCGCTGGCCGAGCATGTGCGCATAGCTGCCCGTGTCGATGGGCGGCTTGTAGACGCACAGCGACTCGCCGAACGCCCGCATCCACGGATGGTCCTGATAGAGCTGCTGACGTCCGCTCAACGTGCGCCATGGCACCAGTTCGTGGACGTTGACGTAACCGGCGTTGTACGACACGTGCTCCGACTCGATCCCGCTCCAGGTGGGCGACGAAATGATCTTGCGCGGTTGCGCCTGAATATCGCGGAAGCGGATCTTCTCGTCGGCGCGGGCTTCGGCAAGATGCTTGTGTGACAGCCCAGTCACTTTCGTGAGTGCCTGCCACGCCCTCACGGCCACCTCGCCGTTGGTCTCGGGCGCAAGCGTGAGAATGACCTCGGCGGCGTCGAGCGCCGACTCGATGCGCGGCCTGCCGTTCGACACCCCGGCCTCCGAGACCTTGTAGTTGAGCTGCCCGAGCAGGTCGATCTCCTCGTGCGTCTCCCACTGAATGCCCTTGCCGCCGTTGCCGAGCGAATCCATCAACGGGCCGAGCGAGGTGAATTTCCGGTAGGTGTTCGGATAGTCGCGCTTGACCACGACCACGCCTTGCGCGGTCTTGCCCGGCACCGGGTCGCATTGCCCGGCGCCCCAGTCCTTCACCTCGTACGGTTGCGCGAGTTCGCCGGGGGCATCGTGGGCGATGGGCGCGAGCACCACGTCCGTCTCGTTGCCGAGATGGCCGTCGCACAGTTCGGAGAAGCGCTTCGCGATGCCCTTGAAGATATCCCAGTCGCTGCGCGCCTGCCACGCCGGATCGACGGCGGCCGAAAGCGGGTGAATGAACGGATGCATGTCGGACGTGTTCAGATCGTCCTTCTCGTACCACGTGGCGGTGGGCAGCACGATGTCGGAGTACATGCACGTGGTGGACATCCGGAAGTCCAGCGTCACGAGCAGATCAAGTTTCCCCTTGGGCGCTTCGTCGCGCCATTTGACTTCTTCCGGACGCGCGCCGTGGCTCTTGCCGATGTCTTCGCCCTGCACGCCGTGCGTGGTGCCCAGCAGGTGCTTCAGGAAGTACTCGTGGCCCTTGCCTGACGACCCGAGCAGATTCGAGCGCCACACGAACAGATTGCGCGGGAAGTTGTCGGGGTGATCCGGGTCGGTACACGCCATGCGCAGCGTGCCGTCCTTGAGGGCGTTCGCCACATACTGCCCGGCCTTCGACGGGTCGGGCAGCGAGCGGCCGACGTCGAGCGGATTGGTTTGCAGTTGAGGCGCCGTCGGCAGCCAGCCCATGCGCTCGGCGCGCACGTTGTAATCGATGGGTCGTCCGTGGAACGGGGTCTTGTCCGCCAGCGGCGAGAGCAGACCCGACGGATCGCTGTTGTCGTAACGCCACTGGTCCGTGTGCGCATAGAAGTACGAGGTCGCGTTCATCTGGCGCGGCGGGCGGTGCCAGTCGAGCCCAAACGCCAGCGGCGTCCAGCCCGTTTGCGGGCGGAGCTTTTCCTGGCCGACATAGTGCGACCAGCCGCCGCCGGATTTCCCGATGCATCCGCACATCACCAGCATATTGATGATCGCGCGGTACGACATATCCATGTGGAACCAGTGATTGATGCCGGCCCCGATGATGACCATCGACTTGCCCTGCGTCTTGTGCGCGTTCTCGGCGAACTGGCGGGCCACCGAAATCACGTCTTCCCGCTTGACGCCGGTGATCGCTTCCTGCCACGCCGGGGTGTAGGGCACATCGTCGTCGTAGGTATGGGCGATGTGCTCGCCCCCCAAGCCCTGATCAAGCCCATAGTTCGCGATGAACAGATCATAGACGGTCGCGACCAGCACTTCGCCTTCGGTGGTCTGGATGCGGCGCACACCGACATTGCGGCGCTGCACCGACGCGTGCGACGTGCAGGTGAAATGCGCGTGCGGCTGGTTGCCGAAATAGGGAAAGAGCACGGGCACGACCTCGTCGTGGCCCTTCACCAGCGTGAGGCACGGCTGGATGGCCTTGCCGTCGGGGCCCTCTTCGCGCAGGTTCCACTTCCCCTGGTTGGCGTCGTCGCCCTGTGCCCAGCGATAACCGATCGAGCCGACCGGCGCGACGAAATCACCGCTCAGCTCATCGATCACGACCGTCTTCCAGTCGGCGTTGTGCGGTTGGCCCAGCGCGCCGTCGAAGTCGGCCGCGCGCAGTTGGCGCTCCGGCACGTAGCCGTCGCCCTGTTTGACCATTCGCACGAGACACGGCATGTCCGTGAAGCGTCGGCAGTAGTCGATGAAGTAATCGCTCTTGCCGGCCAGATGGAACTCGTTGAGGATCACATGTCCCATGGCGAGCGCCAGCGCGGCATCGGTGCCCTGCTTCGGATGCAGCCACAGGTCACCGAACTTCGCCCCTTCCGCATAGTCGGGGAAAATCGACACGATCTTGGTGCCCTTGTAGCGCACCTCGGTCATGAAGTGCGCGTCCGGCGTGCGCGTCTGCGGCACGTTCGAGCCCCACATCACAATGAACGTCGAGTTGTACCAGTCGGCCGATTCGGGCACGTCCGTCTGCTCGCCCCACGTTTGCGGCGAGGCCGGCGGCAGATCGCAGTACCAGTCGTAGAAGCTCAGGCAGACGCCGCCGATCAGCGACAGATAACGCGCGCCCGCGGCATACGACACCATCGACATCGCCGGAATCGGCGAAAAGCCGGTGACGCGATCCGGGCCATAGCGCTTGACCGTGTAGACATTGGCGGCGGCAACGATCTCGTTGACCTCGTCCCACGACGCACGCACAAAGCCACCTAGACCGCGACGGGCCTGATAGGCACGCCGTGACGCTTCGTTCTCCACGATGGCGGCCCATGCCTCGACAGGCGCGAGCGACTGGCGCGCTTCGCGCCAGCGCGACACGAGTGCGCTGCGCACGAGGGGATACTTAAGACGATTGGCGCTGTAGAGATACCAGGAGTACGATGCGCCGCGCGAGCAGCCGCGGGGCTCATGGTTCGGCATGTCGGGGCGTGTGCGGGGGTAATCGGTCTGCTGCGTTTCCCAGGTGACGATGCCCCCTTTGACATACACCTTCCAGGAGCAGGACCCGGTGCAATTGACCCCGTGCGTCGAGCGCACGATCTTGTCGAATTGCCAGCGTTGACGGTAAGCGTCTTCCCAGTTGCGATCTTCGTCGGTCGTGGCGCCGTGCCCTTCGGAGAACTGGGGACGTGAAGACGTGAAAAAACGAAGACGGTCAACGAAATGACTCATGGCGTTTCCCTTGCATGAGCCGGCGCATGACAGCGCCGACAGGCGAGCGAAAGCGGGAACGCCACACGATTCCGAAGTGTTGGGGGGGCGATTCCCGCCGGCTTAAGGCAACGACTGCGCAGTCGGGTCTTCGAATACGGGGCGATTATTCCCCTTCGCCTGCGTCATGTAAAGTGCGTCGCACAGAACGTTTGCGCTGGCTCAACACCCGTCGATATTTCTTGTAGTGCTATATAAGCAGCGCTCGGTTTCTGCTTGGCATTGCCGGTCCACGCGGGCGGGCGCACCGCTATATCCTGCTTTATATGGCGGATCGAGCTAGGTCCGTCGGGCCAGCACCTCGTTGCGCGGGCCGGCGTCGACAACACGTCCCCCGTCCATCACCACGACAGTGTCGAATCGATCCAGCAGACTCGGCCGGTGCACCGACGCGACGATGCAGGCGTTCGGGAACGCTTCATACAGGCGATCGAATACCCGTGCCTCGGCCAACGGGTCGAGCGCACTGGTCGGTTCATCGAGCAGCAATAGCGAACTCCCTTGCGCTGCCAGCGCGCCCCGCGCGAGCGCGAGCCGTTGTCGCTGACCGCCCGAGAGGTTGCCGCCGCGCTCGTTGAGCGTGCTGGCCAAGCCATCGGGAAGATGCTGGAGGACGTCATCGAATGCCCCTGCATGCACGGCCGCCTGCACGGAAGACGCGTCGGCCGGTTCCCCGAACGTCAGGTTCTCCTCCACGCTCGCCTCGAACACCTCGGCTTCCTGCGGGATCAGCGTGGCCAGCGTGCGCAGATCGGCCCACGGCGTTGCCGCCCCGTCGCGCAGCAATTGACCGTGCTGCGGGAGATAGAGACCGGCGAGCGTGCGCAACAGCGTGCTCTTGCCGCCGCCACTCGGGCCGACGAGCGCCACGCGGGTGCCGCGCCGGAGCATGAGGTCGACGCTATGAAGTCCGCCACGCGTGTCGTCGGCGTAATGCCACGACACGCCGCGCAGTGTCAGCGTCGCCCACGGCGCATCAGGCGCGACAGCGGGGACGATCGTTTCGGGATCGCCCGGCGCCGCCCAGATCGGCGCGGCGCTGCCGTAATCCGTGTGCATGCGGGCGAAGCTCTGGAAGTTCGACGCCATCGAGCCAACCACCGTCGCCGCCTGCTGTGCATATTGGTAGATCATGAATACCGTGCCAAGCAACACCGCCTGCCCCGGCTGGCGCGACTGCAACACGTAGACGACGACCAGGATCCAAGTCAGCCCCATGCCGAGAATATCGACAGCGAACCATTTCGCCTCGTTCACCACGACGGCGCGACGCAGCGGTGCCATCACCGTCTCCATGCGACGCCCCAGCACTTTGCGAGACGCTGCCTGCAGGCGCAGACCGATCACCGTGCCCGCATTACCGACAAAGTCGAGCAGCGCGGCGGCGTAGCGTCGTTCGGCGTCGTTCTCGGCGCGCGCGAGTTGCATCAGCACACGGTCGAAACGCAGGATGATGAGCGCCACGACGACATAGCCCGTCACAGCAATCACACCGCTAGTGCGAGACAGCAATGCGAGCGCCACCAGCGGCCCGACAAAATTGAAGGCGCTTTGCAGATAGCCGAATTGATTCTGGGCAAAGTCGGACAGCGCGCGACTGGATTGCACGACGCGGTGCTGCAACTCGCCTGAGTGGCGGCCATCGCGCCATGCGAGCGGTGCGGTGGCGATCCGTGCATACAGTTGATCGGCCAGCCGCACACGCACGCGAACCCCGACGTTGCGCTCCAGGATCCGGCCCGGCCCGTGGAGCAGCCACGACACCAGATAGACACCGACCAGATAGACGATCCAGCGGCCCGCCGTCGTCATGTCGCCTTGTTGCAGCGCATTAATTGCCTGTGCCGCCAGCCACGGCATGGTCAGACGCAACAACTGTGCGGCCGACAACAGCCCGGCGGCGCCGAGCAAATGCAGTCGCGCGCCGTGGGCATGACGCCAGAGCGCACGGTAGAGATCTCGCGCCGCGCCGCCCAACCCGATGGCGGGCGCTTGTGCTGGAGCGTCAGGCGCCGTCATGCGTGCATCGTTCCTTTGCCGTTAGGCTCAGCCCCCAGTCCGCAAGCCCCTCGATGGGCGGACGGCGAACCGGGAAGTCGTCAGGCGCCGGAAGGGGTGCCGGAAGTGCCGCCAAAAGCGACGTCGAGAGCGGTCAATATATTGGAAAATCGATCCGACGTCGCGCTTAGAGGCTGGAATGCGCGTGCCGATCGTCCGGATCGCGCGCGTGTGCGTGGGTTCTCGCCTGCCCGGCCGCCGCGGCCGACGCCGTCATCGCAAAGGGCGCCGGCGTGACGTCGGGTCGTGTTCGGCGATCGCGCGGCGATGGGGCCATATAGTAGAAGCGCAACTCGGCGTCGGGATAGTGATACGGGACCATGGCGAGATTGACGGCGCACGAGTCGCAAAACGGCAGACGCGAGCACAGGACGATCGAGCGAACGACGTTTTCGCCCAGCGGATGATCCGCATAGATCTGCGCCAGAATCATCCGCTCGGTGTCGAGCGTACGAGACTGTGACTCGCCCGTGGCGGCGTTGATCGTTGGCAGGTCCGCATCGGCCATTGCCAGACGCAGTTCGGGTGGCTCGGTGAAAATGACGTCCTGCCCCGTGCGGGCCGCCTTGCGGCGTTGAGCGATGACGTTATGGTCTCGCCGTGCATACGCCCGGCCCGCGTCCACGATGCGTACACTCGGCGTGTTTGTGCGCAGTCTGGTGCGCTGAAGCCCCGACAGGCAATAGTAGATCGTTCTCGTGCCGTCGACGAGCGTGACTTCCGCCACCGCGATATTCGCGTTGCCCGAAACCTCGCGCATCCGGTCGCCGACATCGCGTGCCGCGCGCGCCGTACCGCCCACCAGTGCCTGCATCCCCGACATGCCGGGAAACAGCGTCTCGAATATCGACAACACTTCGCGCGTCGTTTCCACGTCGCCGACGAACGGCAACTGTGCCCATACGGCCAGTGGGGCGGGACGCGAGACGAAGTCTCTCGCGATCGCATTGATGAACGCGTCCGCTTGTGCCGGATAGTGCTGCCAGTGGCTCCACAGGCGATTGAACATCGGCATCAGCGACGCATCGACCCCTGCCGGCGGCGAGAATCCGCTGGCGCCCGGCGACGCCGGCGGCGTTCTGGAGGCGCTCACCCGGTGTTCGATGGCCAGCGTCAGGTCTCGAATCGCCTGGCGCGCCTCGATCACAGACAGTGAAATGTCTTCGAGCCCGCGCCAGACGTCTGCCGGCGACGGCGCCTGCTGCCAGAGCTTGAGATACAACTGCAGAAATGTGCGTGCGTCGCCGTAGGCAATCGTTGGCAACACCGTCGCGTTTTCGCCTGTCGCACGATGGTGTTGCGCCCTGCGGTACGCGCGAATGTCGCGATGCTTCGCCGAGCGCAAGTGCAAACGCACCTGACGCGTCGATTCGGCTTCGTCGCTTTCGGGCAACCTGAAGCGGTAGTAGACGTCGCGCGACAGTTGCACCACGCCGTGCAACGCGCCGTCATTCGCCCAATAGGTCCCGAACGGGGCAGCGATGCGCATGTCGCCGAGGGTCAGGCGCACACGACGCCCCCCGACCGGCCCCTCCGTCGTCGACTGCTCATAGAAGGACAATTCGCCGTCCAGTTCCGGCGTATACACGGACGGATCAACGAGTGGCGAGTCCGGCGAGACGTGTGGCACGCCAAGCTCGTCCAAACGCCCCACGCGCCCAAAGGCAAAGAACGCATGGCTGCCATCCTCCGCGCGGAACGAACGGGAATAAACGGCGACACGCAGGCGCACGAGCGGCGACGCGTCCAACGCCTGATGCTGCGTCAGAGTTGCGCCCTGCTCCGTGACCATGACCTCATCCGTGCGCTCTGAGTGGCATTCGAGACACATGCCGTCGATATCGATCCCCGTGCCGCGCGAGATGCGGCACAGCGCCTCCGGACCGCGCTCGCGACGGATGTCGTCAAGGGGCCGGAGGTCGGAAGCGTGTTTGCGCGTGTGCGCCACCGTCGCGCCGTACAGCACGCCATCGATGTCGAACACCTTCACGCCGTTCTGCGTCAGGTCCGGGAGGTATTCCACGTAGACGTTCGGCGGCAACGACCATTGCACGCCTCGGCCCAGGGGACCGTCGAACGGCTCATGCTTGATGAAGCGAGGCAACAGGGATTGCGTCGGCGTAGCCTGAGTGGAGGCTTCCATGGGCTTGTCCGGCCAAAGGTGCTGGAGCAACGCGATGGCGTCCTGATGGAGCGTATCGGCGCGCACCATGGCGGCCAGACATTCAAGCCCGGACATCGTCAGGCGAGAGGCCAATGTGGCAGGTCCGCGGACGTCGGCTGCGGCGTGCCGACGCGAGCGGGCCTCGACATGCGCGTCCGACACCCGGCGGCGATCGCGAGGGGCACGCTTCACAACGGTGTCGATCAGCAGCTCGGCGATTTCCTCCATGTCCGGCGAATCCAGGACCGACGAATCGGCATGCGGCCACCCCGCCGAAACAGTGGCGCCCGCGATGGCCTGCACGAACCGCACCTTGTCACCTTCCCCGATCCGAGACTCGATCGACGACCAGCGCTCGCCCCAGAACAGCGGCCCATAGGTTTCGGCGAGGCCTCTCTCACCCATGCCGCCTGACGAACCGAGGTTATGCAACGGTGTGATGAGCGCGGGGGCGTCGTGCGCGAGCGAGAGCGCAAACTCGCGCCAGATGCCGTCCTCGGCCCTCAAGTGCAGCGAAATCGCGTGAGAGGCCTCGTAGGCGATCCGCCTCGGCGGCGAACCCGACCGCCCCGCGCGCTCGACGATCATCGACTTGCGGGTTGGGCGCAGGACCTCGGCATCGGCAAATGCCGCACGCGTTTGCGCGTCCGACGCGGCGACAGATTCCCGGATCAGCGCGACGATGGCGCACTGGATATCGCCTCGGTACGCTTCCAGCCCCGCTCTGAGGGCCTCGCGGCTGTCGGCCGGCGCCGGCGGGCGACCGAGCGATCTGGCGTGCGGTGCCGGCAGGCACTGCGCCATCACGCCACCGCCGTCGGGGCGGTAGGGCCACACGCGCAGCAATGCGTGAATGCCGGACACCGCGTCAGAATGCGGCAACGCTATCGATGCCATGGTTGGACCCGGTTCGATACGAACGTCTCTGCGGCTGATCGACCGTGGCCCGGCAACCGATGCCCCCGGGGCGACGGCCGCGACCGCCACGCCTGTCGTACAGACCACCGCGAGCAAGCCCAGCGCGAAGGCCGCATTGGGGGTCTCGCTGCGCGTTGCGCCTACCGCTGCGCGAGCGACGGGTTCGGCCCGCAGTGGTTGCGGGGCCGAACGCAGGGGCGTCTGCGTCTGGACAGCGCGACGACGGGGCACCGACAGACCGGCCCGCCAGTCGTCGACGAATGCGGGGCGAGCGATGCCCCGTCTTGGATGGTGTGCATTGGCGGCCGGTCGATGCGCGTGGTGCGGCATCGCGTAATGCAATCGAGTCATTCAGCGTTTCTCCGTGAATTCAGCGGCGTTGTGCCATCGCGAGATTGCGAAGGACAACATCCGCAGCGAGGGGGAGAACGCTAACGCGGCCCGCGGAGATGCGATTGCTGAAACGAACCGGCGATTGTGGCAGTCTTCACCGCTGTCACCGCCGCTAGGGAGAAATTCGGAAATCGCCGTCCGTGCCGAGAATGGCGGTCCTGCCATGCACGACGCTGACCGACAGCGTCTACGGCTGGCGTGGCGTAAGCTTGCGATGCCCCCAGTGGGCTCGCGTCATGCCGACGTCATGCTGAGGTCACCGCGTCAGCGCTATGATGGCGAACTTTGTGTTGCTGGATAACGTGAGTTGGAACCCTTGAAAACCGACATCGAGACCGTCCCGGGTCCCGCCACGACGCATGCGCGCGCCGCCCTGGAAGTGCTGCGCGCGTTTCTCCTGTTGGGCCTGACCAGCTTCGGCGGACCGGTCGCCCACATCGGTTACTTTCGTCGCGAATTCGTGGAGCGGCGTCGCTGGCTCGACGACGCGAGCTTCATCGATCTGGTCGGGTTGTGTCAGTTTCTGCCCGGACCGGCGAGCAGCCAGGTTGGGTTTTCCATCGGCCTTCAGCGGGCCGGATGGCTGGGCGGCATCGCCGCGTGGTGCGGGTTCACGCTGCCGTCGGTGCTGCTGCTTCTCGTGTTTGCCGTCGTGGCGCCGCACCTGGGCGGTCCGGTCGGCGATGGCGTGCTGCATGGCTTGAAGCTGGTGGCGGTGGCCGTCGTGGCGCAGGCCGTATGGGACATGGCGAGACGGCTATGTCCCGACACGCGCCGCGCGGGGATCGCGTTGGCCGCCATGACAGTGCTCGCGTTGACGACCACCCAGTTTGCGCAGCTCATCGTGATCGTGCTGGGCGCGGGGCTTGGCGTTATGCTGCTGCGCTCGGGCCACGCGATGGCGGCACCGCCGTTGCCCTGGCCAGCGCGATTCCGAATCTCACGTACAGCGGGCGCTGTGGCGCTGATCCTCTTCTGCGTGCTGCTGGCTGGGTTGCCGTTCCTGCGCCATCTCACCGACGAGCGGTCCGTGGCCATATTCGACGGCTTCTACCGATCCGGCGCGTTGGTGTTCGGCGGCGGCCATGTCGTGCTGCCGCTGCTTCAGGCGCAGACCGTGGCGACGGGATGGGTGTCGAACGGCGACTTCCTGGCCGGGTATGGTGCGGCGCAGGCGGTGCCGGGCCCGCTCTTCACGTTCGCGACCTACCTTGGGTGGCGCTCGGGGGGGCCGCTGCATCCGTGGCTTGGGGCCGTGCTTGCGACGGCGGCGATCTTTCTTCCCGGGCTGCTGCTCGTCGTGGCTGCGCTGCCGCATTGGCAGGCGCTGCGTGAGCGTGCGTCGACGGCGGCCATGCTTGCCGGGGTGAATGCGGCCGTCGTGGGCATATTGGCCTCGGCGTTGTACTCCCCGGTGTGGACGAGCGCGGTGCACGGCGCCGCCGATTTCGCGGTGGCCGCGATTGCGTTCGTGCTGTTGACGCGGTGGAAAGCGCCGCCGCTTGCCGTGGTTGCGCTATGCGCTGTCGCCGGCGCGGCGGGGCTGGCCTGACGGGCCTCGATGTTGAATTCCGCCTGACCGATCCGTGCGCGGCGTGGGCCAGGCGGGATGCATCAGGTCGATTCGTTATCGCAGCCGGACACCGGGGGCGAGCCGGCCTCCGTGCGCGATCTTGCTTGCGTGATGTTGCTGAACGGCGGGACGTCTTGCGTGAGCCAGACGTTGCCGCCGATCACCGAGCCTTGTCCGATAGTGACGCGACCGAGGATCGTTGCACCGGCGTAAATGACCACGTTGTCTTCCACGATCGGGTGACGCGGTAGGCCTTTGCGCGGATTGCCGTCGTCGTCGGCCGGGAAGCGCTTGGCGCCGAGCGTGACGGCTTGGTAGACGCGCACGCGCTCGCCGAGAATCGCGGTTTCCCCGATGACCACCCCTGTCCCGTGATCGATGAAGAAGCCGGCACCGATTTGGGCGCCTGGGTGAATATCGATCCCTGTTTCCGAATGGGCTTGCTCGGCGATGATACGGGCGAGCAGGGGCAATTCCAGTCGATAGAGTTCGTGGGCGACGCGGTGGTGAATCATCGCGTGAATGCCTGGGTAGCAGATCAGCACCTCGTCGACGCTGCCGGCGGCCGGATCGCCTTGATAGGCGGCGAGCACGTCACGGTCGAGCAATTCGCGGATAGCCGGGAGGCGTTGGGCGAATTGCTGGATGGTGGCGTGGGCGCGTTCCTCGATGCGTGCGGGCGTGAGGTTGGCGTCGTGGCGGGCTTTATGGCGCCATTCCATGCGGGCTTGTTCGGCGAGACCGTTGAGCACGCTGGTCAGTGTGTGACCGACGAAATAGTTCTCGCCTTGCTGGTGCAGGTCTGGCGGGCCGAGGCGCATGGGAAAGAGCACGCCTTTGAGGGCGCCGATGATATCGGCGAGGTGTTCACGGGAGGGCAGATCGCGTCCACCGGATTCGAGGAGGCGGCGTTGGCCGTCGCGCCAGCGCAGGCGAGCCGAGTGCAGGGAGGAGACGATGTCGTCGATATCGAAAGCGGCCACGAGGGGGGAACTCCTGAAAAGCGGGTGCCGGGGACGGTGTCGTCGGCGGAAAGCGAAAGAAACGGGGGCGCCCGAAAGCGCGTCAACCAAAGAAGGATAACGGGTTTCCAAAGCATCAGTGGCGAAGTGGTTTATTTGGGCGGTGCCGGGCTTGGGTCGTTGGGTGGAGGGACTGGGGGCGTGGAGGGGAGACGGACCGGGGCCCCTTTCTGCAGCGAGTTGGGTTTATGTTTGAGAGGCGGAAAGGGGCCCCGGTCCGTCTGGGGGGCAGGTGTGGAGAGCGTCAAAACGCGCCAAAGAGGCGGACGGAGGCGCCGAATGGCAGACGATCGTTGCGTACGTCGCGTGGGAAGAACCGGAGATGCCAGGTATGAAGCGCCAATTTCGACACCTCAACGTTCCCTACAGATCGCAGTGGGGCGATCCGGCGTTGAACCGAGAGATAAGAAGTGGATGCATGGATCCGTGCGACGACCCTGCTTGGAGAAACACGGGATTCCGGGATGAATCAGCGTATCGATTCTGGAGCCGAAGGGTATGCGGCATCGCATGCCTTGAGTCGATTCTCGATTTTCTAGGGATTGCGCATGAAAATCGAAAGCGCATGCTTGGCGAGGCGATCGATCACGGCGTCTATGAGATAGACGGAGAAGATTCCGTCAAAGGACTGATATACCGCCCATTTTGCCGATGGATTCGTTCGCGGTATCGGTTGAATGCCCGCATCTATGAGGGCGCGCCACTAGCATCGGTGACGCGCGAGATCTCGCCCACTTGCATGATCATGGCGTCGGTGAGTCCCGAGATTGCCACACCCCGGCAACCGAACCATCGACGCGGCGGGCATCTGGTGCTGATTCATGGGGCGGACGCCGGCCACATCTGGTTTCACAATCCGTCCGGCATACCGCCGTTCCAATGCGACGCCAACCTTGCAATCGATCACGCGGAGCGCTTTCATGCTGGACGCGGCCTGCTGATCAATTTTGGCGAAGGCGCAAACGTCCCGCCTCGCCCGGACCAGCTGCTTACAGGGCCCGCTTGACGGTGCGCGCCGCGCCTGAAATATCCTGCCCGACGCCGTCGACCGTATTGCAGCCTGCCAACGAAAGCAGCGAACCGACCACCAGGAAAACCGCCAAAATACGCGCCAACATATCGACCTCGATGCAAAAAACGTAATAACCACGAGTTTCCGGCCACCCTCGGAGCCTCCCAGGGCCCGGAACCCGGCTTCTTGTTGATGAGCGGGGAAGCGACTGCCCTCGCCTCAAAACGATGCGCAATTGTGCTTCAAATTCACCTGAACCGGGGGCAAACATGAAAGCCCCACGTCCCTGCCCTACAACACCGCCAGCGTCCGCCGGATGTGATCGGCAAAAGCGACGCTCAAGTGAGTCGGACGCGCGCGATCGAACTTTACCGTAATCCCGACCGACGGCAATGGCGGCAACGTATCACCTGTAACAATACGTAAATCTGCGGGCACCGCCGTTTGCGTCATCACCGCGAACGCCTGCCCCGAGCGAGCCAGCGCCGTCAATCCCGCCAGATTGCTGCTCGCATAGGCAATGCGGTACGCCCTGCCCGCGCGCGTCAACGCCTCGCATGCCGCCATATGATCCAGCGTATCCGGGTCGGACAACGCCAGCGGCAACGCCACGTCGGGATTCGAAAGCACCGCCTCCAGACCCGGATTCCCGATCCAGACCAACGATTCCCGTCGGATGACGCGCTCATCGTCCACCCCGTCCGGCAACGAAATCAGCGCCAGATCCAACGTGTGACGCGACAGCTGCTCCATCAAGCGCGGTGTTGGCTCGCAAATCACCTCCACCAACGCATGCGGATGCGCCACCGCAAACTCGCGCAACAGATGGGGCAAAAACGCCGCGGCGTAATCGTCCGGACACCCGAATCGAATCGTGCCGCTCAACCCCCGGCCCGACATCTCCGCCATCGCCTCGTCGTGCGCCCGCAAAATCCGCTGGGCATGCCCCAGCAAACGCTCGCCAGGGCTCGTCAACACCACACCGCGCCCCGTGCGCTGCAACAACGGCTGATCGACGATCGCTTCCAGACGCTTCATCTGCTGACTCAGCGCCGACTGCGTTCGTGCGATGCGCTGCGCCGCACGGCTGAGCGAACCCGCCTGCGCAATGGCAACGAACGAACGCAGCAAATCGATTTCCAGGGACAGGCTCAAGATATTAGGCTCGCTTCTATCTTCCATTAGCACTATTCGCTTCCATGAAATCAGAGCGCTGCCTAGACTGCAAGCGGTAAATGCCCCGCCCCATCGCCGTTGCCCATCGGAGACACCTGCATGTCCAAGAACCAAGACGCCGACTTCTGGCGCAACGCCCGGCAACATCTGATCCGTTACGGCGGCACCTTCGAACCGATGATCATCGAGCGGGCGCAAGGCAGCTTTGTCTACGACGCCGACGGCCGCGCCATTCTCGACTTCACCTCCGGACAGATGAGCGCCGTGCTGGGCCATTGCCATCCCGACATCGTCGCCGTCGTCACCGAGTCCATCGGTACCCTCGACCACCTGTTCAGCGGCATGCTCTCCCGGCCAGTGGTCGATCTCGCCAGACGGCTCGCCGACATCACCCCCGAGGGCCTCGACCGGGTCATGCTGCTGAGCACCGGCGCCGAATCGAACGAAGCCGCCATTCGCATGGCCAAGCTGGTCACCGGGAAATTCGAAATCGTCGGGTTCGCCCAATCGTGGCATGGCATGACCGGTGGCGCCGCCGCAGCGACCTACAGCGCGGGACGCAGAGGCGTCGGGCCGGCCGCGGTCGGTTCGTTTGCAATTCCCGCACCGTTGACCTACCGTCCCCGCTTCGGCCCGGCCGGTCAGTACGACTACCTCGCCGAACTGGACTACGCGTTCGACCTGATCGATCGCCAGTCCAGCGGCAACCTCGCGGCCTTCATTGCAGAACCGATCCTCAGCTCCGGAGGCATCATCGAGCTGCCGCCGGGATATCTGGCGGCCCTCAAGCGCAAATGCGATGAGCGCGGCATGCTGCTGATTCTCGATGAAGCGCAAACCGGCGTCGGCCGCACCGGCACAATGTTCGCGTTCGAGCGCGACGGCGTCACCCCCGACATCCTCACACTCTCGAAAACCCTCGGCGCAGGCCTACCGCTCGCCGCCATCGTAACGTCCGCCGAGATCGAGGAGCGCGCCCACGAACGTGGCTACCTCTTCTACACCACGCACGTCTCCGACCCGCTGCCTGCAGCCGTTGGCTTACGCGTACTCGACGTCGTCGCGCGCGATGGGCTTGTCGCGCGCGCCAATGTCATGGGCGAACGTTTGCGCAACGGATTGCTGGGGCTGATGGAGCGCTTCGAATGCGTGGGCGATGTGCGTGGACGCGGCCTGCTGCTCGGCATGGAAATCGTCAAGGATCGTCGCACCAAAGCGCCGGCTGACGGACTCGGCGCGAAGATCACACGCGAGTGCATGAATCTCGGCCTGAGCATGAACATCGTGCAACTGCCGGGCATGGGCGGCGTGTTCCGCATCGCCCCGCCGCTGACCGTCAGCGAAGACGAGATCGACCTCGGGCTGGCGTTGCTCAGTCAGGCCATCGAACACTCACTGTAACGCCCGTCATCCCGCACTAGGGTCCGCGTGGCCAACGCCACGCCACCTAAGCCCTCCCCCCCGATAGCTCCCCCCCCTCCCGCCCCTTCGTTTCCTCTCGCATCCAGATTCGCGCATTTGGCGAAGCCCCCGCAGTTGCGTCATAATTTGCAACTCAGTTGCAATGCAATTGAGTTGCATATATCATTCCCGCCACGCGTTGCCCGTCTGAATCAAAACATTCGCCGTCGCCGCAACCGGCGCGTCCGCGTTCGCGTGTGCGTGCGGGGCGAACGGCATCCACACCCAAAGCACATTGAGGATCGGCATGCTTGCCAGCCCCACACGTCCGCGCTTCGGCGCACTCACCCGTCACGCCCTCGCCGCAGCGGCAGCTTGCGCATTGGCCCCCCACGTATTCGCGCAAACCGCTTCGCCACCCACGGTCACCGACGCCGCGCCTACGGGCAACACAAACGCCTCGCTAGCGGCCACGACCGTCTCGGCCAAGCGCCTCGACGCAGCCCGCAACGCGCTCTCACCCGAGACCGGTAGTTCCGTCTACAACTTCGACCAGACAGATATCCAGACGCAGCCGCTCGGCGCGAATACCCCGCTCAATCAAGTCATGCTGCAGGCGCCGGGCGTAGTGCAGGACTCGTATGGTCAGTTGCACGTGCGCGGCGACCACGCCAATCTGCAATACCGCATTGACGGCGTGATCATTCCGGAGGCCATCAGCGGCTTCGGACAAGCGATCGACGCGCGCATCGCGTCGCAAATCAACCTGATCACCGGCGCGCTCCCCGCGCAGTTCGGGTATAGGACAGCGGGCATCGTCGACATCCGAACCAAAGGCTCCCCCGGCCTGGAAGATGACACCGGCGAGCCCCCCAAGGCCTTCGGGGGCGAAGTCGGTGTCGTGTTCGGCAGTCATGCCGAGCGCCAGGCCAACACACAGCTCTACGGGACCAAGGGGGCGCTAAGCTACTACTTCAGCACCCGTGTGTCCGCCAACGACATGGGCATCGAGAATCCGACAGGGGATCGCAACGCGATTCACGACCACACGAATCAGACGAACGCGTTCGGCATGATGTCGTATCTGCTCAATGCCGATAACCGCGTCTCCTTCATCTTCGGCACGGCCAACAACCGCTTCGAGATCCCGAACCTGCCGGGCGTTGCACCCGCGTATACGCTCGACAACGGCGCGATTCCCGATTCGGCAAGTCTTAATGCCCATCAACAGGAACGCACCGATTTCCAGGTGCTGTCGTGGCAGAGCCATCTGTCGTCGAAGCTCGACACGCAGATCTCGCTGTTCCACCGTACGAGCCGCGTCGATTACACGCCCGATCCCATCGGCGATCTCGCCTACAACGGGGTTGCGTCCAATATCGCACGGCGCAACGAAGCCTACGGCTTGCAAGCCGACAGCAGCTACAAGCTCACCGATCGACACACATTGCGTTTTGGTCTGTTCTTGCAGCAAGAACAGTTCGGCGTGAACAATACGTCGAGCGTGTTTCCCGCAGTGGACGGCCAGCAGACGAGCGGCACCCCGCTGACCATTGTCGACAACGCCAGCGCGCGCGGCACCACCTATGGCATGTATCTGCAGGACGAATGGAAGGCCACCGATCGCCTCACCGTCAACTACGGCGCGCGCTACGATCACGTCAACACCGTCACCAACGAGGGGCAGCTATCGCCCCGACTGGGCCTGACCTACGACTTGACAAGCCGCACCCGGGTTCATGCGGGCTACGCCCGGTACTTCACGCCGCCGGCCACCGAGAAAATCGATACGACCTCGGTCTCGAAATTCCTCAACACCACCAACGCGCTGCCATCCGACGCGAACACCGCAGCGCTTGCCGAGCGCTCCGACTACTTCGATCTCGGCATCTCGCATCAGTTGACGTCGTCGATCACCGTCGGCCTCGACGCCTACTACCGCCGCGTGCGCCATCTGCAGGACGAAGGGCAATTCGGCAACGCGCTGATCTATTCCACGTTCAACTACAACAAAGGCCGCATCTACGGAGTGGAAGGCACACTCAACTATCGTCAGGGCAACGTCGGCGCGTATCTGAACGTGGCCCTCTCGCGCGCGATGGGGCAAGGCATTGAAACAGGCCAATTCAACTTCGACGCCGACGAACTGGCCTACATCAACAGCCATTGGGTGCATCTGGATCACGACCAGCAAGTGACGGCGTCGGCCGGCGTATCGTATCAGTGGGGGCCGACACTGCTCTCGGCCGACGCGCTCTTCGGCTCTGGCCTGCGCAGCGGGTTCGCCAACGCGGAGCACCTGCCGGCGTACCTCCAGATCAACCTCGGTGTCGGGCAAAAGGTAGACATGCCGGGGCTCGGCCGCGTCAACGTGAAGCTCTCGGTCATCAACCTCTTCGACCGCGTCTACGAGCTCCGCGACGGCACCGGCATCGGCGTGGGGGCGCCGCAGTTCGGACCTCGTCGCACGTTCTATCTGGCCATGTCCAAGCCGTTCTGATGACGCCCGCGCCGCTGCCCGCCGCCCGGGCGGCGGCGCGTTGCGTAGCCCGCCCCGTTACGACAGCACTCACGCATCGGGCGGCAGTTGTCGAATGACCGTCGTGGTTTGTCCCGCATAGCCCCAGTTGTCCGTGTCGATCTCCTCGATCACGATGTGCGTGAGGTGCGGCGGCTTGTGCAACACGCGCTCCAGGGTCTCGGTGACTTCACGGATCACCTGTGCTTTCTGCTCGGCGGTATTCCCTTCCCGAGTGATACGAATGCTGACGAACGGCATGATTGACTCCTCAAGATGTCGCGGCCGGTGAATTCACCGAACCGCTGTGCCATGAACAACGAAGGCGAAGCGCCGTGTCGATCAGCGTCCGGCGCTGAAACCGCCGTCCACCGGAAGAATCGTCCCCGTCACATATTCGCTCTGCACGAGGTACTGCACCGCCCGCGCGATGTCCGACACGTCAGCAATGCGTCCGAGCGGATGCATCTGTCCCAGCGCGTCGTGCGTTTCAGGGGCATGCATCGGCGTGTCCACGACCCCGGGGGCTACGGCGTTGACCGTTACACCGTAGGGCGCCAGCTCCAGCGCCAGTGCGCGCGTCGCCTGATTGAGCCCCCCCTTGAGCGCGGCCGCCATCAAGGCAGGAACACTCGAATGCGCCTGCAACGCGATCGACGCGGTCACGTTGACGATCGCGCCACGATGGCGCTCGCTCATGTGGCGCGCCGCGGCTTGTGAGAAGTACAACGCGCCCTTCAAATTCGTGGCGATCTGCTCGTCGATCTCGTCCGGCGTGAAATCCACAAACGGCTTCGCCGTGAAGATGCCCGCGTTATTGACGAGCACATCGACGTGACCGAACGCCTCAATGGCGCGCGCGAAGGCCGCTTCGGCCACCTTGGGGTCGCCAACATCGCCTACGACCGGCAGGAATCGCTCGCCCACCCCCAGCGCCGTGCGCGCCGCGTCGAGCCGCGCGCTACTGCGCCCAGTCCCTACGACGTTGAAACCCTCCTTCAGGAAAGCTTCCGCCAACCCGAGTCCGATGCCACTTGAGGCACCCGTGATAATGGCCGTGCGTTCCGAATTGTTCATGATGTCCATCCTCAACTTGAAGTGGCCTGCCGGGACGGCGGATCATCCATACGCCCCGCGGGTTGAGCACCACTCTATTCGTGAATGAAGACGCGAAAAACACATATGGATACACTTGTCTTTTTACATGATGTAATGAATCGATATGCAGAGGCAATTCGGCGACATCCTGCTCGGCAGCATCGAGTTGTTCTGCCTGGCAGCCGAAGCGGGCAGCTTCACGGCGGCCGCGAACCTGGCGGGGGTGACGCCGGCCGCTGTCAGCCGGTCGATCGCCCGGCTCGAGCAACGCCTCGGGGTACGTCTCTTTGTTCGCTCGACAAGGCGCATCCGTCTGACCGAAAGCGGTAGCACGTACTACGACGAATGCCGATCCGCCCTTGGCATGCTCTCCGAAGCTGAGCACCGTGTTTCAGGTGCCCAGTCGCAGCCATCCGGCACCCTGCGTGTCAGTGTGCCGACGACCTACGCGCACTATCGACTGCTGCCGCTGCTGCCCGCGTTCCAGGCGCAATATCCGCGCATCAAGGTGCACGTGCATGTGAGCAACCGCAACGTCGACCTTCATGAGGAGCGCTTCGACTTCGCCATCCGCTTTCGCGCCCAGCCCGAGTCGAGTATGGTGGCGCGCCCGCTCGAAGACGCCGCACTCGTGGTCGTCGCCCACCCGGATTACCTGAATCGCGTGGGAACACCGCGAACCCTTGACGACTTGGCCGAGCACGACTGCATCGAATTTGACCTGCCGAGCACGGGGCGAGCGATACCGTGGCTGTTCCGCGAGGCGGGCCGCGAGATCGAGCGTGCCGTGAACGGCAACTTTCGTTGCAGCGACGACGTGCTCTCGGGCGTCACACTCGCGAAGGCCGGTGCCGGGCTGTTCCAGACTTACCGCTTCATCGTTGAGGAAGATCTGGCCGCCGCGCGTCTGGTCGAGGTGCTGGCCGCTTATGGGGGACGCTCGCGCCCGGTGAGTCTGATGTACCCCCACAGCAAGACGCTGCCGTCTCGCGCCCGGGTCTTCGTCGAATTCTTGCTGCAAACGTTGGGGCATTCGTCCGCGCCTCGCAACACTGACTTCCGCGCGGCGGCCATTCCCGCCCCCCGGCGCTCGGACTAGACTCGGTCGTAGCCCGCTCCCACGGTTGCACGCCAATTCCTTGCGCAATGCTGAGGTTCCTGTGAAGCCCCCCGTCGACGTGTCCCAATTCGCCTCGGCCGATGCCGCCCACGTAGCCGATGGCGCCAGTTATGCTCAGCGCAACGTTCGGTACTGGCGCCGTAATCTGACTATCGCCGTGTTCGGATCGTTTACTACGTTGGTCAGCTTGAGCATGTTGCTGCCATTCCTGCCGCTCTACGTCCACCAGCTTGGCGTTGCATCGGCGTCGGCCGTCATTCAATGGTCGGGCGTAGCGTTCAGTGCGACGTTTCTCGGCACCGCCGTCACGGCGCCCCTCTGGGGCCATCTCGCGGACCGTTTCGGCCGCAAGCCGATGCTCATCCGCGCGGCCGTCGGCATGGCCATCGTAATGTCGCTCATCGGCGTCGCGCACAATGTCTACCAACTCGTGGGGCTGCGTCTGATTGCTGGCCTGGTCGGTGGTTATGCGTCGGCGTCGACGGTGATGGTGGGCACACAGGCGCCGCGTGAACGCGCGGGTTGGGCACTGGGTGTGCTGTCGACGGGCGCCCTCGCGGGCAGCCTGGTCGGGCCGCTGGTCGGCGGATTGCTGCCACCGTTGCTCGGAATTCGTGGCACCTTCTTCGCCGGCGGTGCGATGATTGCGGTCACGGCGCTGCTCACGATCTTCGGGGTTCGCGAAGACTTCGATGCGTCGCGCGACGGAAAACGCCACGCCCCATCGGTAACGCCGACCAACGATCCCTCGCCGCACGCCGGCAGCATCGCGGCCATTCTGGCCACGGCCATGATGGTATTGCTGGCGAACATGTCCATCGAACCGATCATTACCGTCTACATCGCGCAATTGGGCGTCGACAGCGCGCACCTCACGCGCGTCGCCGGCGTCGTCATGGCCAGCTCCGCGCTGGGCAGCATGCTCACCGCAGCCCGCTTGGGTGCGCTCGCGGATCGTGTCGGGAGTTGGCGCGTTATCGTCGGCTGCCTTGTCGCGACGGCACTGGTCATGGCGCCGCAAGCGTTTGTCACCACATGGTGGCAATTGGCCGCGCTGCGTGTGCTCATGGGCATGACGCTCGCGGGACTGCTGCCCGCCATCGGCAAACTCGCCCGTCACTCGGTCGGCGAGCGCAATACCGGCAAGATGCTCGGCTACCTTCAGTCGGCACAATTCAGCGGCCAGGTGATCGGGCCCGTCGTCGGCGGCCAGATTGCCGTCGCGTTCGGGCTACCGTCGGTATTTTTCATGACGGCAGTGTTGCTCCTTGCCTGCAGTCTGTTGGCGAACGTCGCGCGAACCCGAACTGCCGAACGCGCCCATCGACTCGCCTGACGGCGCGACGCTCACACGCGACCCGACGCATATCCTCGATCTGGATCATTCACCTGGGCTTAATGTCTGATGTTGCGTCAGTTAACCACGAGGCCGCCGCCCCTGCCTACACTGACGCCTTTGACGACGGTGTCGCACCACGCGGGCGCACTGCCATCCGCCGCATTTGCGACGCCGGCGGCCCACGCCCGTCCCCTGCCCGAGACCGATGACCATGACCGCAAAGCCGCCCCTCCCCTCGTCCTCGTTGCCGATGCTCGACACGCCGGCCGCCGTGATCGACGTGCCGCGCATGCAGCACAACATTCGCCGGATGCAGTCCCGTATGGACGCGCTGGGCGTGCGCTTTCGTCCCCACGTCAAGACCAGCAAGTGCGTGGAAGTGGCACGCGCGCAGATCGACGCGGGCGCTGCGGGCATCACCGTCTCCACCCTCAAGGAAGCCGCCCGCTTCTTCGACGATGGCATCACCGACATCCTTTACGCCGTCGGGATGGTCGCGAGCAAGCTGCCGGCCGCCCTCGCGTTGCGACGCCGCGGTTGCGACCTGAAGATTCTCACGGACAGCATCGTATCCGCGCAGGCCATCGCGGCATTCGGCGCTGAATTTGGAGAGACGTTCGACGTGTGGATCGAGATCGATACCGACGGGCATCGCTCGGGCATCGCGCCAGAAGACGATGCGCTGCTCGACGTGGCGCGCGTGCTGCATGAGGGCGGTGCGACGCTGGGCGGCGTCATGACCCACGCGGGCTCGAGCTATGACGTCGACACGCCCGAAGCGCTCGCCGCCATCGCGGAACAGGAGCGCGCCGGCTGCGTGCGCGCCGCCACCCGTTTGCGCGATGCCGGACTGCCGTGCCCGGTGGTCAGCGTCGGCTCGACGCCCACCGCCCTCGCCGCAACGCATCTCGATGGCGTTACCGAAGTGCGCGCGGGCGTGTACGTGTTCTTCGATCTCGTCATGCATAACATCGGCGTGTGCACGACCGACGAACTGGCGTTGAGCGTGCTCACGACCGTGATCGGGCATCAGCCCGAGAAGGGTTGGGCCATTGTCGATGCCGGCTGGATGGCCATGAGCCGCGACCGCGGCACACAAAAACAGAAACGCGATTTCGGCTACGGACAGGTTTGCCGCATCGACGGCAGCCTCCTCCCTGGGTATCAGTTGAGCGGCGCCAATCAGGAACACGGCATTCTGTCGCGCGAAGGCGCGCCGGACCCCGACATCGTCGCGCAATTCCCTATCGGCACCCTGTTGCGCATCCTGCCGAATCACGCCTGTGCCACCGGGGCGCAATTCCCCGAATACCACGCCATCGCCCCAGATCGCGCGCTGGCGGTATGGTCGAGATTGCACGGCTGGTAAGCGAATTCGTCTCGCTGCGCGGCGGGCCTCGGCGCCGCTTTCGCGCGGCCTTGCCTTGATCGATGCCGTGCCCAGCGGGTCGCGTTTTTTCTCCTCCGCAGCGAGCGATTGGCTTATGCTTCAGGCTTTCCCACCCGCACGTCAGTGACCGGAGAAGCCATCAAGGTGCCACGTCAATCCGCCCAACCGACTGTCGAAACGCTCAACGAACAAGGGCCGGCACCGCGCTATCTGCAGCTCAAGCAGTTCATTTGCCGTCAGATCGACAGTGGCGCCTGGCCGCCGCATCACCGCATACCCTCAGAAAACGAGTTGGTCGAGTTCTCGGGCGTGAGTCGCATGACGGTCAATCGCGCGCTGCGAGAACTCACCGCCGAGGGACGCCTCCTACGCATGCAGGGCGTCGGCACGTTCGTGGCCGAGCCGAAATCGCACTCCCCGCTGCTGGCCGTCAACAATATCGCGGACGAGATCGCCGAGCATGGCCATCGCCATCGCGCCGAAGTGAAGCTGCTGCGCGAAGAACTCGCTGGCCCCGAACGCGCGCTCGCGATGGACCTGCAGGAGCGCGAAACGCTGTTCCATTCGGTGATCGTTCACTACCAGGACAACGTGCCGGTGCAGATCGAGGATCGCTGCGTCAATCCCACGCTCGCGCCACACTACCTCGAACAAGACTTCACCCAACTGACGCCCAACGCCTATCTGCAGCGGCTCTCGCCGCTCACGTCGGGCGAGCATGTCGTGGAAGCCGTGACGGCCACGCCCGAGGAAGCGCAACTACTTAACATTGCGCGCACCGAACCGTGCCTGCTGATCCGTCGGCGCACGTGGACGGGCAAGCGCGTGGTCTCCGTTGCCCGGCTGCTGCACCCCGGTTCTCGCCACCGCCTCGAAGGCCGCTTCGGCGCGCCTGAATAAGCCCGCGGCAAGCCAACGATCAGGCACCGATAAGCCAGCGCCGGCGCGTCAGGCCCGGCCGTCCCCTTGGCTCACTAAAGTACGTAAAAACCCTAGTTCACGACAACTTGTATATACAATACTGTACAAGTCATTCTCCGCTCCGAATTAGAGGAACACGTTGTGAGCCAAGTCACCCGATACCGCGATGTCACGATCCGCGCCCCGCGCGGCACGCAGCTCAATGCCCGTAGCTGGCTTACCGAAGCCCCGCTGCGCATGCTCATGAACAACCTGGACCCGGACGTCGCCGAGAACCCGAACGCGCTCGTTGTGTACGGCGGCATCGGCCGCGCCGCCCGCAACTGGGAGTGCTACGACAAGATCGTCGAAACGCTCAAGACGCTGGGTGACGACGAGACGATGCTCGTGCAGTCGGGCAAGCCGGTGGGCGTTTTCAAGACGCATGCCGACGCGCCGCGCGTGCTCATCGCCAACTCGAATCTGGTACCGCACTGGGCGACCTGGGAGCATTTCAACGAACTCGACGCCAAGGGGTTGGCCATGTACGGCCAGATGACCGCCGGTTCGTGGATCTATATCGGCAGCCAGGGCATCGTGCAAGGCACTTACGAGACGTTTGTCGAAGCCGGTCGCCAGCATTACGATGGCAATCTGAAGGGCCGCTGGGTGCTCACCGCCGGCCTGGGCGGCATGGGCGGCGCGCAGCCGCTGGCTGCCACGCTGGCCGGCGCCTGCTCGCTGAACATCGAGTGCCAGCAGACCAGCATCGACTTCCGTTTGCGCACGCGCTACGTCGACGAGCAAGCCAAGGATCTCGACGACGCGCTCGCGCGCATCGCCAAATACACCGCCGCTGGTCAGGCCGTGTCGATTGCCCTGTGCGGCAATGCGGCCGAAATTCTGCCGGAACTGGTGCGCCGTGGCGTGCGTCCGGACATGGTCACCGACCAGACCAGCGCCCACGATCCGCTCAACGGCTATCTGCCGATCGGCTGGACCTGGGACGACTACCGCGAACGCGCCCGCACGAAGCCCGCCGAAGTCGTCAAGGCCGCCAAGCAGTCGATGGCGGTCCACGTCAAGGCCATGCTCGACTTCCAGGCGATGGGCGTGCCGACGTTCGACTACGGCAACAACATCCGTCAAATGGCCGAGGAGGAAGGCGTCGAGAACGCCTTCGATTTCCCCGGCTTCGTACCCGCCTATATCCGTCCGCTATTCTGCCGTGGCGTCGGGCCGTTCCGCTGGGTGGCGCTGTCGGGCGATCCGCAAGATATCTACAAGACCGACGCGAAGGTCAAGGCGTTGATTCCCGACGACGCGCACCTGCACCGCTGGCTCGACATGGCGCGTGAGCGCATCAGCTTCCAGGGCCTGCCCGCGCGGATCTGCTGGGTCGGGCTGGGCTTGCGCGCGAAGCTCGGACTGGCCTTCAATGAAATGGTACGCTCGGGTGAACTCTCGGCACCGGTCGTGATCGGCCGCGACCACCTGGACTCGGGATCGGTCGCCAGCCCCAACCGCGAAACGGAAGCCATGCGCGACGGCTCGGACGCTGTCTCCGACTGGCCGCTGCTCAACGCCCTGCTCAACACGGCGAGCGGCGCGACCTGGGTGTCGTTGCATCACGGTGGCGGCGTCGGCATGGGCTTCTCGCAGCATTCGGGCGTGGTGATCGTGTGCGACGGCACCGACGCGGCGGCCGCGCGCATCGCCCGTGTACTGAACAACGATCCGGCGACGGGCGTCATGCGCCACGCCGATGCGGGCTATGACATCGCCGTCGACTGCGCGCGCGAGCATGGCCTGAACCTGCCCATGCTGGGCGACGCGAAGTAAGCGAGATACTCCAAAAAACTGTCGAATCAAGGAAATCCGTCCATGGCACACCTGTTTGTGACGCCCGGCGCGCTCACGCTCGCGCAACTGCGCGACGTCTTTCAACACCCGACCACTCTCACGCTCGACGAGACCGCCTACGCGGCCATCGACCAGAGCGTGGCCTGCGTGGAAAACATCGTCGCCGAAGGCCGCACGGCTTATGGCATCAACACCGGCTTCGGTTTGCTCGCCACGACGCGCATCGCCAAAGACGATCTCGAGAACCTGCAACGCTCACTCGTGCTCTCGCATGCCGCCGGCGTGGGCGCACCGCTTGATGACGCGCTCGTGCGTCTCATCATGGTGCTCAAGATCAACAGTCTGGCGCGCGGCTATTCGGGGATTCGCCGCAAGGTCATCGATGCGCTCATCACGCTGGTGAACGCCGAGGTCTACCCGTGCATCCCGCTCAAGGGCTCGGTCGGCGCCTCCGGCGATCTCGCCCCGCTCGCCCACATGTCGCTGCTGTTGCTGGGCGAAGGTCAGGCACGTTATCGCGGTCAGTGGATCAGCGCCCGCGAAGCCCTCGCCGTGGCCGGACTCGAACCGCTCACGCTCGCTGCCAAGGAAGGCCTGGCGCTGCTCAACGGCACGCAAGTCTCGACGGCCTATGCGCTGCGTGGTCTTTTCGAGGCAGAGGACATGTACGCGGCCGCCAGTGTTTGCGGCGCCCTGACGGTCGAAGCCATGCTCGGCTCGCGCGCCCCGTTCGACGCCCGCATTCACGCCGCGCGCGGCCAGCGTGGCCAGATCGATGCGGCAGCGCTGTACCGTCATCTGCTGGGCGAGACGAGCGAGGTGGGTGAGTCCCACGCGCACTGCGAAAAGGTGCAAGACCCCTACTCGCTGCGCTGCCAGCCGCAAGTCATGGGCGCGTGTCTCACGCAGATCCGTCAGGCGGCCGAGGTGCTCGCCGTCGAAGCGAATGCGGTGTCGGACAACCCGCTCGTGTTCTGGGAACAGGGCGACGTGATCTCCGGCGGCAACTTCCACGCCGAGCCGGTCGCCATGGCGGCGGACAACCTCGCGCTGGCGCTGGCCGAAATCGGCGCGCTGAGCGAGCGTCGCATCTCCCTGATGATGGACAAGCACATGTCGCAATTGCCCGCGTTTCTCGTGGCCAACGGCGGCGTGAACTCCGGTTTCATGATCGCGCAGGTGACGGCTGCCGCACTCGCCTCCGAGAACAAGGCGTTGGCGCATCCGGCCAGTGTCGACAGTCTGCCGACCTCGGCCAACCAGGAAGATCATGTGTCGATGGCCCCCAACGCCGGCAAGCGGCTTTGGGAGATGGCCGATAACGTCAAGGGGATTATCGCGATCGAATGGCTTGGCGCCTGCCAGGGGCTGGACTTCCGCGAGGGGGTCAAGTCGACCCCGGCACTTGAGCGCGCCCGCGCGCTCCTGCGCCAGTCGGTTCCGTTCTACGATAAGGACCGCTATTTTGCGCCCGACATCGAGGGCGCAAGCGCTTTGATCGCCCAGCGCCAGCTCAGTGCGCTGGTGCCGTCAGGCACGTTGCCTACCGCACCAGTCATCTAAATCGCACAGGCCTCTTCCCCCGCCGGGGCGAAGCGAACTGCGATTCGCGCCACCGGCGGTTGGGGACAGGGTTACCCGTCCCCCCACATTCCCTTGCCGCCCGCGATCGCGGGCTGGCTCATCACGCATTCAGGAGACAGCTTGAAAAACCTGCAACGCAATCTGAGCGCGCGGCACATCCGCTTTCTGGCGCTCGGCTCCGCCATCGGCACGGGCCTGTTCTACGGCTCGGCGTCCGCCATCCAACTGGCCGGTCCGGCCGTAATCCTGGCCTATATTCTGGGCGGCGCCGCCGTGTACATGGTGATGCGCGCGCTGGGCGAGATGGTCGTGCGCCAGCCCGTCTCCGGCTCGTTCGGCCGCTATGCGAGCGACAACCTTGGCCCCCTGGCCGGGTTTCTCACGGGCTGGACCTACATTCTGGAGATGGTCATCGTCTGTCTGGCGGACGTGACCGCGTTCGGCATCTATATGGGATTCTGGTTCCCGGACGTGCCGCAATGGATCTGGGTGCTTGGCATCGTGATGCTGATCTGCGGGCTCAACCTGTGCAACGTGAAGGTGTACGGGGAGATGGAATTCTGGCTGGCGCTGGTGAAGATTCTCGCCATCGTCGCGATGATCGTGGGTGGCGGTGTGATTCTGTTTGCGGGTGTGCAACTCCATAGCGAGCATGCCCCTGCGGTAAGCAATCTCTGGTCGCACGGCGGTTTCCTGCCCAATGGCTGGGGCGGACTCGTGGCGTCGCTGGCCGTGGTGATGTTCGCCTACGGCGGCATCGAGATCATCGGCATTACCGGCGGGGAGGCCAAGAATCCGGAAACCGTGATCCCGCGCGCCATCAACGCCGTGCCGATGCGCATTCTGCTGTTCTACGTGTTGACGATGTGTGTGCTCATGGCGATCTTCCCGTGGACCGGCATTGGCAGCCAGGGCAGTCCGTTCGTGCAGATCTTTTCGGGGCTGGGCATCAAGTCCGCCGCCGCCGTCCTCAATGTGATCGTGATTTCCGCCGCCATCTCCGCCATCAACAGCAATATTTTCGGCGCGGGCCGCATGATGTTCGGCATGGCCGAACACGGTCAGGCGCCTGCCGCGTTCTCGGCAATGTCTCGCCATGGGGTGCCATGGGTCACGGTGCTGGTGATGACGGCCGCGCTGCTCGGCGGCGTGGTGCTCAACTACCTGATCCCGGAAGGCGTGTTCCTGATCATCGCGTCCATTGCGACGTTTGCCACCGTGTGGGTGTGGCTGATGATTCTGCTCTCTCAGGTGGCGATGCGCCGTCGTCTGTCGGCGGCGGAAGTCGCCGCGCTCAAGTTCAAGGTGCCGCTGTGGCCGGTCGGCCCGGCGCTGGCCATCGCGTTCATGCTGTTCGTGATCGGGGTGCTCGGCTACATGGAGGACACCCGTGTCGCGTTGTATGTCGGCGCCGGCTGGATCGTACTGATGTCGGTGGCCTATCAGTTCGGCGTGAAACCCAAGGAAGCGCAGGTGCGCGGCCCAATGACCCTGGAATGAGCCTCTCATGAAACGGACCTACTGGAAACACTGTCACGTCGCGACGATGCGCGATGGCCGTTACCACGCCATCGAAGATGCCGCGATCGTCACATGCGGCAAGCATATCGAGTGGGTCGGCGCGCGCAGCGAGCGCTCGGCCTCGGGCACCGACGCGTGCGTCGATCTGCAAGGGGCGTGGGTCACGCCGGGCCTGATCGATTGCCATACGCACCTGGTGTTCGGTGGCAACCGCAGTCTTGAATTCGAGCAACGATTGCAGGGGGTGAGCTACGCGGACATCTCCGCCGCCGGCGGCGGCATCAAGCACACGGTGCGGCACACACGCGACGCCACCGAGGATGCGCTCTTCGAATCGGCGCGCAAACGGTTGCTTGCCTTGATGCGCGAGGGCGTCACCACGGTCGAGATCAAGTCGGGTTATGGCCTCGATCTGAACAGCGAGCGCAAGATGCTGCGCGTGGCGCGTCGGCTCGGCGAGGCGTTGCCGGTCACGGTGAAGACCACGTGCCTGGCTGCGCACACGGTGCCTTCGGAATTCGCGGGCAAGGCGGACGAGTATGTGAATTACGTCTGCAATGACATCCTGCCCAAGCTCGCGGAGGAGCATCTGGTCGATGCGGTCGATGCGTTCTGCGAGACCATCGCCTTCTCACCGTCGCAGGTGATGCGGGTGCTGCTGCGCGCACAGAAGCTGAAGCTGCCGGTGAAGCTCCACGCCGAGCAACTCTCCCCGCTCGGCGGCGCAAGTCTTGCCGCCGAGATGGGGGCATTGTCGGCAGATCATCTGGAGTATATGAGCGCCGACGACGCCGCCGCAATGGGACGTGCGGGCACGGTTGCCGTCCTGCTGCCGGGCGCGTTCCACATGTTGCAGGAGACGCGTCGCCCACCGGTGGATCTGCTTCGCCGCCACGGCGTCGACATCGCGGTGGCGTCGGATCTGAACCCGGGCACGTCGCCCGCGCTCTCGCTACGCTTGATGCTCAACATGGCCTGCACGCTGTTCGGTTTGACGCCGGAAGAAGCGTTGGCGGGCGTCACGCGCAATGCGGCCAAAGCCTTGGGCATGCTCGGCACGCACGGCACTCTCGAAGCCGGGAAGACGGCGGACTTCGTGGCGTGGGAAATCGATCGACCCGCGGAACTCGCCTACTGGCTGGGCGGCGAGTTGCCGTCTCGGACCGTACGCCACGGCGAGTGGCGCGACCTGGCTTCGGTTTGATCTCGCACGGCGCACAGGAGACTTTCATGGCGAGTCATTTGCAATCGGTGCCCGGCGATCCCCCGGTCTGGCGCGGACGCACGGATTCCGGCGAGCGCGGCGACACGCGCCGGCTGTTCAACGTCGTGCGCGAGATCGATTCGCGCACTGACGCGGCGGTGGGCGGCGCGCCCGTGCTGCTCGGCTTTGCCTGCGATGCGGGCGTCAAACGCAATCAAGGACGCGTGGGCGCCGGTGAGGGTCCGCAAGCGATCCGTCGGGCGCTGGCGAACCTGCCCGCCCACGACATCGCGTGCCTGTTCGACGCCGGTGATATCGCTTGTGACGGCGATGACCTCGAAGCGGCACAAGCAGCACTGGCCGACGCGGTACGCCATGAGCTCGATGCCGGGGCGCAACCGGTGGTGCTGGGCGGCGGTCACGAGATCGCTTGGGGCACGTGGCAAGGACTGCGCGCGCATCTCGACGCGACAGGCGACCGCTCGCGCGTGTTGATCCTGAATCTCGACGCCCACTTCGATCTGCGCACGGCGCGTCCAGGCACGTCGGGCACGCCGTTCGATCAGATCGCGCAGGCCTGCGAAGCGGCTGGACTTCCATTCGACTATGCGTGTCTGGGTGTCAGCCGGTTGAGCAACACTGCATCGCTGTTCGACCGCGCGCGCGAATTGAACGTGATCCACGTGGAAGACACCGAAATGCAAGAGCGGCATCTGGAAGCGCGTCTCGCACAGATTGACGCGTTGATTGCCGACGTCTCACATGTCTATCTGACGATCGATCTCGATGTGCTTCCGGCGCCAGTCATGCCGGGGGTATCCGCCCCCGCCGCGTATGGCGTGCCAGTGTCTGTTGTCGAAGCTATCGTCACGCACGTACGCCGATCAGGCAAACTGCGCGTGGCCGACCTGGCCGAATACAACCCGCGCTTTGACCCGCAAGGCGCAGGGGCTCGCGTCGCCGCCCGCCTCGCTTATCGTCTGCTCTAACGTCTGCCCCATCCGGCCCCCGATACGTCGGGGGGCATCCCGGTGGCGCCGCGTCCGTTTCACGCGCTTCACACGCCTCACCCGCTTCACGCTCCCACAGTCAGACGGACCGGGGCCCCTTTCCGCCTCTCAGACATAAACCCAACTCGCTGCAGAAAGGGGCCCCGGTCCGTCTCTCTCACCGCCCCTCACCACCTCCCCGCACCGCCTCGCCCCACGCCCTCCTCCGATACCTCCTCCGTCTGATGCCCCCGCTTTCACAGACCGAGACGAACGTCGCGCGCCCGTCGCCACCTCTTGCCCCAAATTCCCTCGCCCTAATACAAAGTATTAGTTTTTCTTATGTTGATTTTGTTTTATGGCCCTCAATCCCTACAATTCTTAAAAATTCTTATATCGATTCATCGCGACGCGCCAGAAAGGCCATTTCCGCCCACTGAGACGCGCCGCCCGAACCGGAGACACGCCGATGAAAAAGCGCGCAGACCTCGACGTCAGATCACTTCGGATTTTCGAGGCCGTCGCGTCGGCAGGCAGTCTCTCCATCGCCGCCGATGCCCTGGGCGTCACGCAATCTGCCATCTCCCAAGCCATCGCCCAAATCGAACAGACAGTCGGCACGCGCGTGCTCGATCGGTCACGCCGCCCACTCAAGCTCACCCCCGCCGGACTCGCGCTCTCACGCCATGCGCGTCAAATTGTGGACGACATGGACCGCCTTATCGCTCAGGTGCAGGACGCCGACGTCGCCAGCCGTGCCGCGGTGCGCGTGGGCATGATCGATTCCTTCGCCGCGACGGTTGGCCCGTCCATCGTACGGCAGATGTCTGACAGCACCAGCGAGTTGCTACTCTGGTCGGGCCTTGCCAACGGCCACGCGCAGGCGTTGCTCGCCCGCCAGCTCGATCTGATCGTGACAAGCGATCCGATGCATGACATGGAGCGCCTCGTGCGCCGCCCGATCTTCACGGAGCCGTTCATCGTCGTCGTGCCCAAAGCCCGCGAGGCCGATCTCGCACAGGCCGATTTGAGCGAACTGATCCGCACGCTGCCCCTGATTCGCTTTTCGGGCCGTTCGCACTTCGGCGCCGTGATCGAACGACACTTGCGCCGCACCGGCCATTCGCCTCGCATGCATCTCGAAATCGATACGTCGGATGTCGTGATGTCGATGGTCGCCGCCGACCTCGGCTTCACGATTGCCACGCCGCTGTGCGTGTTGCAGGGCCGTGCGTCGCTGCCGCACGTGGCCGCACTGCCACTGCCGGGCCCCGCCCTGTCTCGCACCATCTATCAGGTATCGCGCGAGGGCGAAGTCTCGGAGATGGCCTCGCAGTGCTTTCTGGCCGGCCGAATGGCCCTCGCGCAGGAAGCGTTTCCGGAACTGCGACGTGTCATGCCCTGGCTCGGGGAACGGCTGGCGCTTTGCTGAGCCTGGCCAACGATTGTCAACCACCGCCCCGGGCGCCGGGCCAGATGAATTTCACCTGAAGCGCGCCCATCGTTCAACGCGAATAACACATAACCTACCAAGGAGACACGCATGAACCTGTCACGACGCAACTTTCTTCACACCGGTGCCGCCCTGTCGGCCGCCGCTGCCGCCGGCAGTCTGTCCCTCCCGGGTATCGCCCGCGCGGCGAACGCGACCCCGGTTCAGTATGGCGGTTCGGCATGGCTGGGCCACTACCCGGCCTACCTCGCCATGAAGTCGGGGGCGCTCGCCAGCGCCGGCATTGACCAGCAATGGCAGTCGTTCGGCACGTCGTCGGCCCGCATGAGCGCCGTGCTCTCGGGCGGCATCGATATCGCCTGTACGGGCATCGTCTCGGCGCTCGCGCTGATGGCCCGCGGCTCGAGGCATTTTTCCATCGTTGCAGTGCCGGAGAGCTTCGGCCGCGTCGAGGGACTGTTCGTGCGTGAGGGCGTGAATTCGTTGCAGGACCTCAAGGGCAAGAAGCTGGGCGTCACGTTTGCTTCGAGCGCTCACTTGCTCGTGCTTGATCTGCTGGGCACGGCGGGTCTGTCGAACGACGTTACGGTGCTCAATGTGCCGGCCCCCGAGTTGCCCGGCGCCATTCAATCGGGACAGATTGATGCCGCCGCCGCGTGGACGCCGCAGTTCAACCGCATTCGCGCGATGTCCGGCATGAAGCTGCTGGCCGACGATACGCAGTTTTCGCTCTATAAGAAGTATCACGTCACGCCGGGCCCCGATGTGCTCATCGTGCGCAATGCCTGGGCCGAGAAGAACGCCGACGTGGTTCGCAAATACCTCAAAGTGTATTTCGATGCGTGCCAGATGCTGCACGACAAGCCGGACGACGCCGCGCGCTCGCTGATCCCGCTGACCGGCATGTCGGCGCTCGACCAGATCGAGACGGTCAAGGGCGCTGAGTGGTACGGCCTTGCGCAGCAAACGCAATTGCTCAAGTCGCCCGGCAGCTATGTCGACGGCCTGCAACGCCTGGCGGAAATGCTCGTCACGTACAAGCAGATCGACAAGGCGCCGGCCGTGCGCCAATGGATCAACACGTCGTATCTGTAATTTTCCCCGGCTGGATCAGTGCGCCGGTGTCGACTTAACACGGTGTCGGCGCACGCTCGAGGAGTCTGATTGTGAATCATCGTCAACCGTCCCGCGCCACGTTGCTGGGGGTGGGATTTGTGTCCGTTGTCGTGTTCCTGCTCGCATGGGAAGCGGCTTGCCGAACCGGGATCGTCGATCCCCTGTTCCTGCCGCCACCGTCGGCCGTCGGGGCACGTATCGTATCGATGCTGTCCGACGGTACGCTACTCGCCAACGTGCTCGCCTCCACGCGCCGCGTGATGATGGGCTTCATCGCCGCCACCGCCGTGGCCATTCCGCTGGGGATCGTGCTCGGCACGTCGAGCTACGCGCGTGCGGCGTTCGACCCTATCCTGTCGTTCCTCCGACCGCTGCCGTCGATGAGCTGGATTCCGCTCTCGTTGTTGTGGTTCGGCATCTCCGAGACGCAGAAGTACAGCATCGTGTTCATGGGGACATTCGCCCCGGCGCTCGTCTATGTCATCGAAGCCACGCGCAACGTCGACCCGCTGCTGATTCGCGCCGCGAAGAACCTGGGGGCAAGCAACGCGCAAGTCATGCGAGAGGTGATCCTGCCCGCGAGTCTGCCGCAGATTATCAGCGGTATGAAGATCATTCTCGGCCTGTCGTGGACGTGCGTGATCTCCGCCGAGCTGGTCGCCGCACGTGAGGGCCTGGGCTTCCTCATCATGAACGGCAAGGAGTTCTTCCAGACGGAAGTGGTCGTGCTCGGCATGGTCATGATCAGTGTCACCGTGCTGGTGACGGATGTTGTCTTTCGCGCCATCGAGCGCAAGGTGTTGAGGTGGCAGGCATGAACGATAGAGTTGATTCCCACGCCGGCGCTGCGCATACGACCACCGCCGGAACCGAAAGCAACGCGCAGACGATGATCGCCGTCGATGGCGTATCGAAACGTTACGACGACTTTCAGGCGCTCGAGCGTGTGGACATGAATATTGCACGCGGCGAGTTCGTGGTGTTGCTCGGGGCATCGGGCTGCGGCAAGTCGACGCTGCTGAACCTGATCACGGGCTTCGATGCCCCGACAACCGGGCGCATCCTCGTGAACGGCCGCGAGGTCAAGGGCATCGACCCGCATTGCGGCATGGTTTTCCAACAGTACGCGCTGTTCCCGTGGCTGAGCGTGCTCGATAACGTGGCGTTCGGCCTGAAGATGAAGGGCATTGACAAGGCGACCCGCTACGCCACGGCGCGACGCTACATTGAGATGGTCGGCCTCAAGGGCTTCGAGGATCGCTATCCGAAGGCGCTCTCGGGCGGCATGCGCCAACGTGTGTCGATCGCCCGCGTGCTTGCGAACGACCCGGACGTGATTCTGCTCGACGAGCCGTTCGCCGCCCTCGACGCGATGACGCGTCAGGTGTTGCAGGAGGAGTTGCTCCAGATCTATCAGAAGAGCGGCAAGACCATCGTCTTCATCACGCACTCGATCGACGAAGCCCTGATGCTCTCGACGCGCATGGTGATCATGAGCGCGCGACCGGGGCGCGTGGCCTGCGACCTGCCGAACGATCTGCCGATGCCACGCGACGCGCAGGTTCAACTCTCGCCGCGCTACAACGAACTCAAATCGCAAATCTGGAACACCGTGCAAACCGAAGTCATGCGCAGCCTGGAAAGCCAGGCGGCATAAGGCTCGGCAAGCGCCACCGCTTCTTTATCACCATGTCCAATCAAGTCACGCTCTCCCGCGATGCGCGGGACACTTTCCCCGCTTATCAGGCGGGGGCCGGCTGGAATGCCCTGCTGCCGGCCCGCATGCCTCACACGCGGCCGCCCGCGGCACGCACCTTCGACGTGATTGTCATCGGCGCGGGCTTTACCGGACTGGCCGCCGCACGGCGCGTGGCGGAGTTGCGCCCCGAGGCGTCGGTGCTTGTGATCGACGCCACCACTGTCGGCAATGGCTCCGCCGGCCGCAATTCGGGATTTCTCATCAACCTGCCGCACAACACCGGCATGGGCGGGCACGGCAGCCCCGTGGAGGTTGCGCGCAAGCAGATCCGGCTGTATGACATCGGCCTTCAGTGGCTGCATGAACTGGTTACCGCGCACGGCATCGATTGCGACTGGAACCCGGTCGGGAAGTACCACGCGGCCGCCACGCCCGATGGCGAGCAGCGCCTGCGCGACACGCTCGCGCAATATCGCGAATGGGGGGTAACTTACCGCGAACTGTCTCGCGATGCCCTGCAAAGCGAGATCGGCACCGACTATTACGGCTACGGCTATCACTCGGACAACAATGTCTTCGTACAGCCCGCCGCGCTGGTGCGCGGACTGGCCGATAGCCTGCCGGCGAACGTGCGCCTCTGGGAGAACGAGCCTGTCACATCGCTCGACGGCACCGGTCCCTTCACCGTGACGACGGCGAGTGCGCAATTGAGCGCCGCGCAGGTGATCGTTGCGAACAACGGCTTCGCGCGCAAGCTCGGGTTGGCGCGCGACCGCGTCTTCACGATCTACACGTATGCGGCCATGACGCAGGTGCTATCGGCCGACGAGTTGGCCAAGCTCGGCCCAGCGCGCGAATGGGGCGTGATTCCGGCCAACCGGCTCGGCACGACACTGCGCAAAACCCTCGGCGGCCGGTTTGTCGTACGCAGCGCCTATTCGTATGAGAAGGAACGTCCGATGGCCGACGTGAGCGCCATGCTCACCGACGCGTATCGCCGCCGTTATCCACAGATGAACGCGCATCGGTTCGACTATGTGTGGGGCGGTGTGACGGCGCTCACTCGCAATGGTGCGCTCTACTTCGGCGAGATCCGCAAGGACCTGTTCGCCTCGCTCGGCTGCAACGGCGCGGGGGTGCTCAAGGGCAGCATGTTCGGCAAGCTGCTCGGTGAGATGGCCTGCGGCCAGCAGTCGCCCGAGCTGGCCGATGCGCTGGGCTTCGAGCGGCCGACGTGGCTGCCGCCCGAGCCGATCCGACGCGTGGCGATCCTGTCGGCGATTCACTATCAGAAGCATCGGGCCGGAAGGGAACGATAGGCCGACACGCAACGGCGAGCGCGGCTTATTGCGTCTGCGCCGCCGCCACGTCCGCATGCCGGCGATACCAGACCGCATAGATCACCGACAACGCCACGACAAACGGCACGCCGTAGACCAGGGTCAGGCGGAATTCGTTGGTGAAATAGGTGGTCACGAGTGTCGCCAGCATGAGCAGCGCGCCCGCCAGACTCGCATACGGATAACCCCACATGCGAAAGCTCAGCGACGCTGCCTCGTGTGCACGGCGGAAGTACAGGTGCGTGACGAAGATCATCAGCCACGTGAACATCGCACCGAACATCGACACGGACATCATTAGCGTGAACGACGCCTGCGGCACGAACACGTTGAGCGCGACCGCCAGCCCGATGCCGATGGTCGAGAGCATGAGCGCCGCGACCGGTACGCCGTTGCGGCTCACCTCGCCGAACCGGCGCGGCGCGTACCCGGCCCGCGACAGGCTGAACATCATGCGCGTGGTGATGTAGAGCTGACTGTTCATCGCGGAGAGCGCGGCTACCAGAATCACCAGGTTGATCACCCCCGCCGCGCCCGGGATATGCGTCGCGGCCATCACCTTGACGAACGGACTGCCGTCTTCACCCGCCGCGTTCCACGGCACGATGGCAAGCGTCAGCGCGAGCGTGAGCAGATAGAAGAACACCAGACGGAACATCGTCGCCCGGAAGGCGCGCGTGATCGCCCGCTGCGGATCCTGCGCCTCGCCAGCGGCCACGGCAATCATCTCGATGCTCAGGTAGCTGAAGATCGACACGATCACCGCGACCCACGTCCCCCATCCCCCCTTCGGGAAGAATCCGCCGTGCGACGTGTAGTTGGCCAATCCGATGCCGCTGTCCACCGGCGCCCGAAACACCACATAGGCCCCGAGCATCAGGAACACGACAATGGCCGCGATCTTGAGCATCGAAAATCCATACTCGACCGCGCCGAACACCTTCACGCTCGCCGCGTTGATGCCGATCAGGCCGGCAGAGAAGCCGACGATCCAGTACCACCCCGGCACCGCCGGAAACCAGTATTTCATGTAGACGGCAATGGCCGTCACCTCGGTGCCGACCGCGAACACGATCGACGACCAATAGCCGTAACGCACCAGAAACCCCGCCAGCGGCCCGATATAGTGCTCCGCATAGGCGCCGAACGACCCGGAGGTCGGGTGCGCCACGGTCATCTCCGCCAAACACCCCATCAGCAGCAGCGCAATCAGGCCGCCAATCGCATAGCTCACCAGCACGCTCGGCCCGGCAAAGCCGATGGCGAACGCACTGCCCAGAAAGAGGCCCGTGCCAATCGCACCGCCAATCGCAATCATCGACAATTGCCCGCTGCTCAGGCCGCGATGCAGCCCCTTTTCTCGCTCGACAATGCTGTCGAAGCCCGCTTGTGTCGTCTTCAATTTCGTCTCCTGTGAATCGGATGGTTGTGTTTAAAAGCTGTGTTCGATGCCGACGCCGATGCCTCTGTAGCGCGCGCCCGGCGGTGCGCTGCCGCCAGTCGCGCCCGCGCTGAACGTCGGACGCGGCGAGACGCCGTAGCGGCCCCAAGCGCGATTGATGACCTGGTAGTACGCGACGTACACGTCGGTGCGCCGTGAAAAGTCGTAGCGGTAGCCGAGATTGAGCTGCGTCGCGCCAAGCCCGTCGGTACTGCACGACACGCCGCCCGTACGTGAACACGCGCCGTTCATCGCATAGCCGCCACCGAGCCAGACCGAATGTCGGCCACCGCCAAACCAGTGCTGGACCATGGCGTAGAACGCGTCGCGCCGGTAGCGGTTGAGATTGCCGGCGGTGCCGTCGTTGGTGCGGTAGGTCAGCCGGTCCCAGCCCGCAACCCACTTGGTTTGCGCGTACGTGAAGACGATAAGCACCTTGTGCGCGTCGTCACGCGATCCCGTGGCGCGCGATCCGGCATTGGACGGATTGGCCGACGACGGCGCACCAAGCCATGCCAGCCCGAAGTAGTCTTTGTGAAGCGCGTACGCATAACGCACGCGCAGCGGGCCGTTCAGGTACTCCAGTCCCGCCCCGAACACCTGCGGCGAAATCTCACCCGCAGGCGTAACGACCTTGGTGTTCGACGGCGAGTACGAGAATCGCAGTTGCAGCCCGGCCCACGCCGGTGTCCAGTACTGAAGGCTATTGCCCTGCCGCCGGTTGAACGTGGCATCGACCGCACTGCCCACGCGCCCGGATTGCGTCGTCGTGTTCGGCACGTTGAAACCGGGATTGCTCAGGATCGTGCTCAGGTCGCCGGTGTATGGATTGCGCACCGGCGAGCCGACCGCGAGCGTCGACCATTGATACGGCGTGTCCCAGTTGCCCAGAAACGCCGTGCCGAACGGCCCGGTCAGGCCCACATTCGTATTGCGTCCCGCGATCGTGCCGGTGGATTTGCCGTCGAGCGCGACAGGTGTCTCGATCTGCCAGATCGCGGCATACCCGTCGCCAAGATCTTCCTTGCCGCGCATGCCGAAGTAAGAAATGCTCGACAGCATGCGCGCGCCGCTCGCCGTCGGCACATTGATCGCCCCCGACGGCGCCTGGGTCGGACGCGGCGCAGACGCGCTCGCCTGACGCCCGCTCACGCTGACCCAATCGGTCATCGGCGTGAGGTGGCCATAGACTTGCACCTGAGCATGCGACACCTCGCAAGTGCCCAGACCCAGCGCCAACGCAAGGCCCCATGCCGTCGCCAGCGTCGTGCCTGCCATCCCTGTCCGCTGCCGCGTGGCCCCAGCACACGGCCAGCCGCGACGTGACCCTCGATACCGCAACGTGCCGCGCATGTCCGCTTACCCTGCCAACGTGAAACCGCAAGCGGCCAACTGCGCGTGCAGCCGCGCGTGTTGATCGCTCGTCAGTTGCGCAAGCGGCGCGCGCACGCGCGCCCACGCCGGATCGTCGCGATGCGAGGCCAGCACCGCCTTAAGCGCCGGAATCATCGGGAACGATTGCACGATGCCGCGAACAGCGTCGGCCTGTGCCTGAAGCGCCGCACCGGTATCGTCCGCCCACTCGCGGCACAACCGCCCGATCACGGGGGCATTGATATTGACCGTCGCGGAAATGCAGCCCTTCGCACCCTTGGCCGACGCACGCGACACGAGCGACTCCGATGCCGGGAAGATGCCGAAGCCAGGGAAGGCGTCGAGCATCGCACTCAGATGATTCCAGTCACCCGAGCTGTCCTTGATGCCCGCCACCGTCTGCGGGAAGTCGCGCCTGAGCCGCTCGATCACCGGCAGTGTGATGGGCACGCCCGAGAGCGCCGGGATGTGATAGAGGTACAGCCGCAAACGCGCATCGTTCACCTGTTCGATCACGCGCGCGTAATACTCGTACAAGCCGTCGTCGGTGACGCCTTTGTAGAAGAACGGCGGCAGCATGAGCACCCCCGCACAGCCACGCTCGACCGCGTGCCGCGTGAGCGTGACGGTCTCGGGCAACGAGCAGCAGCCGGTGCCAGGCAGCATGCGCCGCACGTCAAGGCCGTTGTCGACCAGATGATCGAGCAACGCCATGCGTTCGCGGGTGTCGAGAGAATTCGCTTCGCTGTTCGTGCCAAACGGGGCCAGGCCCACGTCGTGCGAGAGCAACCATTCGCAATGCGCGAGAAAACGGGGGGCATCCGGCGTCATATCCGCCTGAAACGGCGTGACGACGGGCGCAAACGCCCCGGTCAATTCGTGATCGACCATGACAGTTCCTAAAGGGAGGGAGGGATGAACGGCGCTGCCTGTGCCGAGAGCCGCCGATTTTCCGCTGATCCGCCGCTGATTCGATCAACGGCTCAACGGATCAACGGCGCAATCGCTCAACGACGCAGGCAGGCGCGGACCGCATCAGGGCGATGGGTCGATGTCGTGCAGGAATTGCAGGATTTCGCGACCGAGCGACTCGTCGCCGGAATCGAGATGCGCGACCACCGACGTATGGTTGTGGTCGCGCACCTGTAGCCAGCGCGGCGCGCGGGCGTCGCGCTGGGCCAGCCGGTGACAGAACTCGAGCGCGTAGGTGTCGAGATGGGGATTCTCGAACTCCGCCACGACGGTCATCGCCGGTACGGGCATGGCGTCGGCATGTGCCATCGGCGCATTGGCCTCGTGGCACGCAGGCACGTCGCCGTAATACGCCACCACACCGGGCGCGTTCGGATTATCGGGCAACACGTCCGCACGCAATCGCGCGCTGATGAGCACGGTCCCCGCCACCTCGGGCTGCGCCGGCCGCACCCGCGGGTCGCACAGATAGCTGGCCACGTGCGAGCCGCCGGCCGAATGCCCGATCAGCAGCATTCGCCTCACGTCGGCCCCACCCTCGCCCGCATACTCACCGATATGCTCGCGCACCCAGCGCACCGCTGCGCCCACGTCCTGCGCGCCGCCCGGGAACGGCGCCTCGGGCGCGAGCCGATACTCCACGTTGACCGCCACGCAACCGTGACGCGCGAAGTACCGGGGCACGTTGCCGTAGATCTGCGCGTTGGCGTTCATGTCGCCGCGAACGAACCCACCGCCATGCACGAAGATGACGACCGGCGCAGGCCCGGGCAAACGCGATGCCGGCCGATAGACGTCAAGCCGATGCCGCGCATGCGGGCCATACGCCAGATCACGCACGACGGTGTACGCGTCGGTCGACGCCTGCGCGAGCAGCGGCGTGTAGGTCTCCAGCACGAGGCGCCGTCCGGCAGCGATATCGTCGGCCCAGCGCGGCCCGAGCGCGCGCATCCGTGCGCGCGCGCGCGCCCACCCGTCTGCCGTCGCCGCCATGGCTTGCCCGGTCATCAATAGACCCCCATCAATTGCGAGAGCTGCGCAACATACCCGGCGTAACGCGGGTGCTGCTTGATCGTCTGCGGCGAGCGCGGACGCGGCAGATCGATCACGACTTCCTGCTGGACCTTGCCCGGACGCGCCGACATCACGATCACGCGATCCGACAGGAACACCGCCTCCTCGATGCTGTGCGTGACGAGCAACACCGTTTGCCGGTGCTCCTGCCAGATGCGCAGCAGTTCGACGTTCAGGTTGTCGCGCGTGAGGGCGTCGAGCGCGCCGAACGGCTCGTCCATGAGCAGCACTTTCGGTTCGAGCGCCAGGATCTGGCCGATCGACGCGCGCTGGCGCATGCCGCCGGACAACTCGTGCGGATGATGATCGGCAAACTGGGCAAGCCCCAGCATTTCCAGCAACGTCGCCACACGCGGCTCGCTCTTGGCTTTCGGAATCTTGCGCAGGCGCGTGCCGAGCAGCAGGTTTTGCCGCACCGTGAGCCACGGCAGCATGTTGCTGGTCTGGAACACCACGCCGATCTCGGGCACCGGCCGCGTCACGCGCTGGCCCGTCACACGCACCTCGCCGCCGTCGTGCGGCACGAGGCCGGCAACGATGCGCAGCAGCGTGCTCTTGCCGCAACCGCTCGCGCCGAGAATCGACACGAACTCGCGATCCGCAATCGAGAGCGATACGTCGTCGAGAATCTTCACCGGCGCGGCCTTGCGCTGCTTGGCGGCAAAGGTCTTGTCGATGTGGCGCACTTCGATCATCGCGTCCTGCACGTGCGCCGCGTCCGCCGGGGCCGCTTCCGTGTCGCTGGTCGGGCGCGGCGACGTCGGGAACGGCGTCACCGTATTCGTCATGGTCGTCATACGTTGATCCCTCGCCACCAGACAAAGCGGGCCAGTCGCTCGATGACCCAGTAAAGCACGACCGCCAGCAGCGTCACCATGAGAATGGCCGCGAACATCACGTCGGTGCGCGCCGCCGCCGACGCGAACACGATCAGATGCCCCAGCCCCGCTTCCGAGCCGATGAACTCGCCGACGATGGCGCCGATCACTGCGAGCGGCATGGCGATCTTCAGGCCATCGGCGAACGCGGGCAGCGCCGCCGGCAGGTACAGGCGCCAGAAGGTGTCCCACGGGCTGGCGCCCAGCGCACGGAAATGCTCGTCGAGGTTGCGCGCGACACTGGCGAGTCCGCCCATCGTCGCCACGACCACGGGGAAGAACGCGAACAGGAAGGTCGATGCGAGCTTCGACGCAAACCCATACCCGAACCACACGATCATCAGCGGCGCGAGCGCAATCTTCGGCATGCTCTGCAATGCGGTGACGAGCGGATACAGCGTACGACGTGCAAACGCGCTGTAGCTGATGACAACGCCAATCACCAGTCCGCCTGCCACCGCCGCCACGAAGCCGGTCAGCACTTCGACCGTGGTGACCCAGGTGTCGTCCAGCATTTGCGGATGCACTTCCCAGGCCGCACGAAAAATCGCCGACGGCGGCGGCATCAGGTACGACTGCACCTTGAAGTACGTCACGGCCAATTCCCACAGGGCGAGCAGCACGCCCCAAAATACGATCGTCTGTGCGATGCGTTTCATTCGATGTCTCCTCCGGAATCTCGGGTGGCTAGGGCTTGCCGCCCGACTTGTCCTTCACCATGCCCGGCGGGGGCGGCACGACGAAGCGTTCGAAGCGGAACCGGTCGAAGCTCTCGATAGAGCGCTCCCACACCTTCGCTTCGTACGGGTGGTCGTCGTCGATCTGCGTCATTTCGCAATACAACTCGACGTTGTTGCCATCCGGGTCTTTGAACACGAGGAAATAATTCGCCCCCGGCCCGTGACGCCCGATCCCACGCACGATCTCGACGTCATGCGCACGCAGCACCGCCACGGCTTGCTCCATCTCCTCGACACTGTCGACGAGGTAGGAGAAGTGCTCCATGCCGGGACGGCCGTAACGCGGCAGATCGTCGATGTCCGGCGAATCCTTCGGAATCTGCGAGAGCGCCAGATCGTGGTGGTCGGTGCCCGCGCGCAGGAACACCATCTGGTCGCCAATCCAGTCGGAGACGGTCAATCCGAGCACTTCGGTGTAGAACTTCGCCGACTTCTGGATATCACGCACCACCAACACCAGGTGGCCAAGGCGCTTCGGGTTGAGCTTGGGTTTGAGGCTTGTCATCTCGATTCCTTGCATTGCAGCGATTCAGCGACCGTCATTCGACGAACTGATTGGTATAGATGTCGGTGGCCCTCAGCGTGGGAGGCAGGTTGAAGGCGTCGCGCACGAACTTCGCGGTCGCCTCCATGCGCGGCACCGGCAGCCAACCCGGCTTGTGCCCCTGCGTCTCGCGGTCGGTCTCCAGCACGCCGATCTGCCGAATCTGTTCGACCATGACCTGTTTGTCGAGCATGGGGTACTGCGACACGATCACACCCGCCGACGCCTCCGGATGCTCGCGCATCCACGCATAGCCGCGATAGGTGGCCTGCACGAAGCGACGCACCACGTCAGGCTTCTTCGCAATCATCGTCTCGGTCGTGACGATGCCGTTGCCGACCATGTCGAGCCCGAAGTCGCGGTAGCGCAGCGAGCCGATCTCCCGTCCCTGCTTCGCCGCGAGCGACTTGAGCACCGGCAGGTTCGCGCCTTCCCAGCATTCGGTCAGATCCACGCGACCTTGCAGGAACGACGGATTGATCGTCGACGGGTCGAGCCGCAACAGCTTGATCGCCGTTGGCGGCAAGCCATTGGCCTTGAGCCAGGCCGGCACGATGTTCTGTAACGGCGACGCCCCGCCACCGCCCATCGACAAGCCCTTGAGATCCGCGGGCTTCGCAAGGGTTCGCCCCGGTTTGACGAGGTAGCAGATCGCGCCCGGCCAGACCGCGTTGATCGCACCGACCATCTTTGTCCTGCCGCCCTGCGCGCGGTTGAGCATCACGCTGATCGGATCGCCATAGCCGAATTCGAACAGGCCCTGATCGACTTCATTGACGGTGCGCTGCCCGCCGTGGCCAACGACCGCGGATACCTCCAGGCCTGCCTCGCGGTAGAAGCCCTGGTGAATGGCGACGAGCACACCCCCGGTACTGCCCTGCGGCAACCACGAGAGGTTGAACTTGACCTTCTCCTGCGCGACGGCCGGCGTCGGCCACAGCGCGCCCGCCCCGATCGCACCCACCGTGCCGATCGCCCCCATCGCGCCCATTGCGCCGATCGATCCGGCACACGCAAGCACCGTCCACCACCGCCTTGCCCACTGCCACTGCTCCATTGCCGCCTCCTCCTGGCCGCTACCTGAGCGACCGTTGTTATCTTTGCTCCGCCACGACGCGGTTCTCGATGGCGCCAATGCCCTCGATGCCCGCCACCATCACGTCGCCGGCCTTGAGATAGACGCCACGTCCCATGCCCACACCGGTCGGCGTGCCCGTGGCAATCAGATCGCCCGGCTTGAGCGTGAGAATGTCGGACAGGTAGGCGATCTGCTCCGCAATATTGAAGATCATTCCCGACGTCGTGTCGTCTTGCATCATTTCGCCATTCACCGACAGCGTCATGCGCAGTTGCTGGGGATCGAGAATCACCTCGCGCGGCACAAACCACGGCCCCAGAGGGGCGAAGGTATCGAAACTCTTGCCGCGAAACCAGTCGTGCGTGAACGGATAGTCGGTGCGGCGGTTCAGGTCGCGCGCGCTGACATCGTTGATGACCGTGTAGCCCGCGATCCATTCATGCGCCTGCGCCACCGCAATGTGCCGTCCCGGACGGCCGATAACCACCGCCAGCTCGACCTCCCAGTCCACGCGCTGCGCATGCGGCGGCAGCACCACGTCCGTGCCGGTTGCCGTCACGCTCGTCTCCGCCTTCATGAACATGTACGGCGAACTCTCGCTGCGCGGCGCGAGCTTCGTACCCATTTCGGCCGCGTGCTCGTAATAGTTCGAGGCCGTCGCAAAGATGCGGCCCGGCTGATAGGGCACGCACAGGCGATAGGCGTCGCTCGCCAGCGCGCCGACCTTCGCCGGCACGCCCGCGTCCAGCGCACGGCGCACGGCGGCGTTGATCGCTTCGCCGTGCACATACCAGTCCGAGAGCAGCGCCGTCAGATCGTGCGCCGCCAGCACCGCATCGTCAACGTCCGTGCCCATGTGGCGCAGCACGGCTTCCAGATCGTACAGATGCCCATGTTGCACGAGCGCCGTACGCCGCGCGGCAATGGCGCCCGGCGCCAACGATTCATAAGTTGCAAGTCCAAACCAGGTCACACCTTCCTCCTTGTCTTCCCTCAGGGGACCGACTCACGCGTTGCGCATCGGTCGTTTTTTTGGTTGCCATGCGAAGATACAATACATAGCATATGTATACATAGCAAATGATTTGTATTTTATTTTCCTATCCAAACGATCCTCACGATGAAGACCTCCATGACCGATGCTTCGCCACTCCTCTCCCTCATTCCGCTTGCGCCGATCGCCCGCGCCCGACTCATCGCCGCGGGCCTGCGTCCGCATGAGATCGACGCCGGCTGCGAGGCGGTCCATCGGGCCGATGCCATCCGCCTCATGTCCAATGCGTCCAACGTTCGCTTCGTGCTCACCAATGGCACGACAGGCCTCACGGCCGCGCAGATGGACGCGCTACCGCAGCTCGAACTCGTCTGCGCCTTCGGGGCGGGCTACGAGAACATCGACGTTGCCGCCGCCTCCGCGCGTGGCATCGCCGTCGCGCATGCACCCAACACCAATGGCGAGACCGTCGCCGATCACGCCCTCGCCCTCATGCTCGCCACCGCACGCGGCCTCATCACACTCGACCGCGCCGTGAAGGCCGGCGGCTGGGCGAATCACCGCGCGGCGCGCCCGACGCTGCATGGCGCGCGACTCGGCGTGGTCGGCCTGGGTCACATCGGTCACGCGATTGCGACGCGCGCCGAAGGCTTCGGCATGTCCATCCGCTATCACACGCGCACAGCACGCCGCGACTGCCGCTGGCACCATGTCGCTGACGTCGGCGCCCTGGCCGACGCCAGCGACTTTCTCGTGCTCGCCTGCCCGGGCGGTGCAGCAACACATCACCTCGTGAACGCCGACGTGCTGGCGCGGCTCGGCGCCGACGGCTTTCTCGTGAACGTGTCGCGCGGCAGCGTCGTCGATACCGTGGCCCTGATCGAAGCCCTTTGCGACGGCGTGATTGCAGGTGCCGCGCTCGACGTGTTCGAGCACGAACCGGAGGTGCCGTCGGCATTGCGCATGCTGGAGAACGTTGTGCTGACGCCGCATGTCTCGGGACGTTCGCCGGCCGCCTTGCACGCACAGATCGACGCGCTGCTCGCCAGCCTTCACGCCCATCTCGCGGGCGCGCCGCTGGCGTCCCCCGTCAATGCGGTGGCGCGGCATGTCGCGCGATAACGCGTTCAAGTGAAAAAAGAAGCGGGCAACCAGGAGACCTTCGGAGGTTGCCCGCCTCAACACTTCACGCTTTGGAGGCCCTGTGAAGTCGTGAGCGCTGACGGCACGACGTGTCGTGCCGCCTCGACGCTGTACTTACCTTGCCGGCCAGGGTTTCGCCGGTGCGCCCATCACCGGCTTGCCGAGCAACGGGCTCGACAGGGCATAAGCGCCGTTCTCGGTGAAGGCCCACATGATGTTGCGGTCGTACTCGGTGTACATCGCGAGCACCCCCTTGCCCAGCGTGTAGACGGGCAGCTCGGACTCGTCGGCCAGCCCCGGCACGAAGTAGCCCGCAATGCGCGGCTTGGCCGGATCCTTCACGTCGAATATCTGCACCCCCGCGTTGTAGAACGAGTACGGCACGATGCCCTGGCGCCAGGCGCCCGGCTGGCCGATCGAATTCGAACGCTTCGGACCGAAGTTGCCGCCGCGCTGGCAGAAGCTGGTGAACGGCGCGCCTTCGGGGACGTCGGGCTCGGGCAGCTTCGCCGCGACCTTCATCTTGGCCGGGTTGCGTGCATCGACCACGAAGATGTCCTTGTACGGCTCATAGCAGTCGCGATTCATCGGGTAGCCGCTGGTCAGCACGTACCCCGTGCGTTCGTACTGGCTCACGTCCGCGTTGTCGTACTCGGTGCCCGCGAAGCTCGGCGCCGTGTTCACGTTGCCCAGCACCTTCGGATGCGCGGGATCGGACAAGTCGAACGACCACAGCCCCAGACCGCCCATCGCGCCGAAACCCACCTTGCCGCCCTGCTCCAGCGGCTTGGGCAGGAAGATCGGCATGCGCGAGCCCATCCAGGACGTGCGATTGCCCGCGCGCGGATTCTGCAAATAGGCCTGTTCGTGCGCCGCATTGCCGAGAATCTGCCCCGGCACCGAGATCTGCGAGACGAACTTCGGATTGGCCGGATCCGACATATCCCACACCTGGTAGCCCGGCGAGTAGAGATAGTTCGGGTACTCGGTGAGTGCGTAGCTGTCGTCCGGCGCCGACGAGAGAATCATGTACTTGCCGCCGTAGAACTCCGGCGAATCGAGCGAGCCCGAGCCCTGCTGCTGTCCGACCGGCGCGTCCGGGTGCTGGTAGTCGGTGGTACGCGTGGCGATGAGCTTCCAATCCGACGGCAGCGGCCCATCCATCTCGAAGACCTTGAAGCCCTTGAGCGAGTTGTAGTGGCGTTGCGCGGCCACCTTGTCCGGTTGCTTCGACTTGTCGGTCATCAGGCCGTAACGGCCGATTTCGAACGACGCCACGAGAATCGGCTTGCGCAGCGTCTTGTTCCACACGATGGTGGCACCGCCCAGATAGCCGTGCACGTTGTTCGGATCGAACTTCTCGCTCGATCCCTTCGGGCCCCACACGCCGCCGGTCGAATACACCACCTTGCCATGCGCGGGATCGGTCACGTCCATGATGCGCAGGTAGTCGCGATCGTGAATATAGAGGTAGCGCTTGCCGTTGAAGTCGGCGATGTTGTTCCATGCGTGGAACGGCGAATTGACGCCCGGGTAGAACGCCAGGACTTTCACGTTCTTCGTGTAGCTTTTCTTGTCCCACGTCGTCAGTTCGCCGGGAAAGCGCTGACCGGCGTGCACTTCCGGTGTGGCCTTCGGCCAGATGAATTTGCCTGTTGCCGGATCCATGCCGTAATCGACGCCCGCCTTAAGCGGCTTGGGCTCGCGATCCGGCGTGAGGCGCAACCATCCCGCCAGGTACGGATCCTTGACGTTCGGCATACCGGGCGTACCGGTGGGCTGTGCGTCCGTCGGCGTGGCAGCGGGCGCCGCCGGCGCGCTGTCCGGTGCCGACGCGTGGGCCGCGAGCGTCATCGTGAGCGCCGCGAGCAATGCCGTCGCGGTCAACGAAACGCCGAGTTTGGGCTTGCGAAACATGTCTTCCTCCTTCGTCTCAAAAATCTTCTCGCCAGCGCGTCAGGCAGCCGCTGGCGGTGTGATGTCACCGATCGGAACGCGCCTGAATCAGAACGCGTGGCGGATGCCGAACTGCACGCCCGATGGGTTCTGCGTGCCCGTCGGCGTGACCTGGAAGGTCACCGGGTAATGCACCAGCGTGTTGTTGCTGTGCTGCACGCGGGCATACGTCGCGTAAAGCGTGGTGCGTTTGGACAGGCCGTACATGTAGCCGATCACGAAGCCGTTGCCGTTCGAGAGCGTCTTGTTGTCGTCATCCTGACGGTGGACAAAACTCGCGTAGAAGCGATGACGGTCGGTCAACGCATACCTGACGCCGGCCTGAATGTCCCAGCCGCGCACGTTGAACGCGACATACGGCGGATAGGCGTAGTAGCCGTTGTACGTGTGATAGATCAGCGTCGGCTCCACACTGCCGAACTTGTAGGTCGCCGCGAAGTAGTTGTCGCGCGACGAGTGGATCTGGCTCGACGAGTAGATGTCGCGCGTGTATTGCAGTTCGCTGACGGCACCCAGGAAAATGCCGCCGTTGCGGTAATCGAGGGCGGCAGAGTAGAAGCGGCCCGAGCGCGTGCCGTCGCCTACACCGGTCGTGGCCATGAAGCGGCCCATCAGCCCATGCCAGCGTGGCGTGTTGTACTGAATGGCGTTGTCGACGCGATACGACGCGTAGAAGAACTCCATGTTGTTGACCATACTGAAGTCCGCCGCCCAGCTCGGATCGGCGTAACCGGCAATCCAGTACGACGGCGTGAACTGACGGCCGAGCGACACTTCGCCCCACGCCCCCTTCAGGCCGACGAACGACTGGCGCGCCTGCGCCGATTGCGTGCCGTTCGCGGCCGAGAACATGGGCTCATACGTGAAGAATGCGCGGTTGCCACCCCCCAGGTCCTCGTACCCGCTCAGATTGAAGCGAGAGTTGTTCAGCCCGCCGCTCGAGACTCGCGAGACCTTGCCGCCATTGGCCCCCGATCCCCACAACTGCTCGACGTTCAGGTCCACGTACCCCGAAAGCGTCACGCCCCCGGTCGATTGCGCGTACGCACCGCCCTGCATTGCGCCCAGCAACAATGCACACAACACTCGCTTCTTCATGCTGTCTCCTGAGTTTCTTCGTTTTTGTCGCGGCGCCCCTGACCGGGTGTCTGCCGCCCTCGCTGCATGTATACAATCAGTCGAATGATTATACATAGCAAAGAAATTGAATTTCTACCGCTATTTGTTTATACAAACGGTCGATTTTTTTATAGCGGGTTACCCCGGATGGCCACTGGCCCATGAGCGCTGGTCGCCGACCGCCGCCGGCGCGTGGCGTCCGGCGGGCAGAGGCAGGTGTTGCGAACCCTGGCGCCGAGCGAGAACGGCGCGGTATCAGAGCCCCGTGCGATCGGCTTGCAGCCCTTCGTGACGCAGCGCCGGCGCGTTGTCCTTGCCCGTGCCGTCCTTCGACGCACCGCCCCAGCCGTGGGCAGTGACATCGAAGATCACGCCATTCGGATCGAAGAACTTCACTTCATAAAAGATGTTGCTCTTCACCGGCACTTCGCCCATGTAGTAGCGGCCCCCGGCAGCTTCGATCTTCGTGCGCGTGGCCTCGACATCCTCGACCCAGATGCCGATGTGATGCAGCCCCACATACTCGCGGCCGCGATCGCCTGCGGCTTCGTCGTTCTTGTAGTTGAGCAACGCCAGGTTGATGACGCCGTCCGACAGATAGACGCCTCGGGCGAGCGACGAGTCCGTCTCGCCTACTTTCTTGAAATCGAATGCCTGCATGTAGAACTCCGCCGCCGCCCACGGATCGGGTACGGAAAGCGCAATGTGGCGCAGTTTGGCCATGATGAGAGGTCTCCTGTGAATTGAGATGTCAGCGCGCGCCGGAACGTCCGATCAGCGCACATGTATACTATCTCAGTGAATTGCATTCAAAAACGTATTTTTGGATGCATGAAGACCAACCCATCGCACATTACATCGACGAGCGGGGCCCGGGTCGCACAGCCAGACATAATCGCCAGGAAAAATACCCGTATAATCCTCATGTATACAATCGGGTCGAAAAGACGCCGCCACGGAGCGAGATAGACAAGCATGGCTGAAACCATTGCCGCACGAATCTGCCGGGTGTTGACCGGCGAGATCATCGACGGACGCCTGCCGCCGGGACAGAAGCTGGAGGAAGTCGCGCTGGCCGAGCGCTTCAAGGCGTCGCGCACGCCCATTCGCGAAGCGCTGCGCGAACTCAATGCACGCGGTCTCATTGAACTCACCCCGCACAAGGGCGGCGTGGTGGCGAGCATCAGCGTCGACGATCTGTCCGACATGCTCGAAGCGATGTGCGAACTCGACGCCCTGTGCTGCCGCCTGAGCGCCCAGCGCATGAGCGCGATGCAAAAGAAGCAGCTCGAGATGATTCACATGCAGAGCAAGCAGTGCATGGATGCGGGCGACGAAGCCGGCTATCTCGCGCTCAACCGCGAGTTCCATCAGTTGCTGAGCGCGGGCACGCAGAACAAGACGTTGATGGCGCTGATCGACAGTCATCGCGAACGTCTGGCACCCTTCCGCGCGGCGCAATCCGATGTCGAAGAACGCTTCGCCGTGTCGTTCGACGAGCACGAGCGCGTCGTCGAGGCCGTGCTCGCGGCCGACGCCGAAGCCGCTTATAACGCCATGCGCAGCCACACCGCACGGCTGAGCATTCATGTGCTCGAACGCCTGCAACACAGCCGCAAGCTGACGTAAGCGCCTCCCCCGCTCGTCTGTTCAGGTCGGCCCCCTTCACGCGGCCGACCGATACCTTCCTGACGGTGACGCCCCCCATGCACGCATGGGTCTTTCTGGGTGCATTGCTCCAATTTCCCGATTGGTATGGCCGTGCCCGTCCGCGCAACGCGAGTCGCCACGCCGCTTTGCGCGCGGCCGTCACTCATAAAGCGCAGCCCTCGCGAGGTTGAATCTTGCCACCGCCGTTTCTAGGCTCCATCGGTGAAGCGCATTCCCGCGTTTCACGCGCGGCCGGCAGGCCGCTGGCTTCGAGACCGCCACCGTCCGATGGACGGCATCCAATGCAGCCTTTCGTGGAGAAACACATGTCGCAAATCACCGATGTGCTGGTCAGCATCGACACCAAGACGATCGTCGACCGGTACGGCAAGAACTCCAGCATGGCGAATCCCCCGCTCATCGACTTCAAGCACGTCTTCATGATCGTGGCGCAGGGTAATGTGGTGAGTGGGCAGGCGGGCGGCGAGCTGGACGTTGCGGCGACCGTCGGCGACGTCATCCGGTGGCGCGAATCCTCGCTCTCGCTCGGCTTCGAGCAATCGTGCATCTTCTACAAGTTCATCGGCAATCAGGGCAACGACCTGATCTCCCCGCCCTCTCCACGGGAAGCCGAGGTCACGATCCCCGTGCCGAATCCGCCCGACCCGACTCATCCGAAAAAGCAGACGTGCTCGAACTACTTCTGGTCGTGCGAAACGCTCAAGACCGGCCGCGTCACCTACCACTTCCAGTTCATGATCCTCGATCGCAGCGGCAATCTGTGCGGCTGCTACCAGTGGGATCCGTTCATCACCATTCGCAATCACTGACGAACGCCGCGCCGCGATCCACGACGCGCCAGCCCGGGCGCCCGATCGCGGCCACCTCGACCCACGGCAAGGAATCCTCATGTCCGACGCAAACGCCTCCGACGGCAATGGCGACCGCCGTGCGATCGCCGATGTTCTGCTTGTCATCGATACCGTGACGCTGCTCGACCGGCACCCCGACGCGGTCGACGCGCCCGTGAGCGTTGACGCCGACTGTTGCTATGGACTGGCCGCGGATAGCGCTGCGCTTACCGGTGTCAATGCCGCGCAATGGCCTGTCGACGTTCGCACCGGCGACAGGTTGCGGCTGCGCTGGACGCCACTCGCCATGCGAGGCGAACATGCCGTGATGCTCCAGCTCTGCCTTGACGACGAGATAACGCTCAGCGGCTTGCGGTTGCATTGGCATGAGCACGCCACGCGCTACGCGCCGCAGTCGAGTTCGCCGCAGATCGCCGTCGCGCGCGACGCCCCGGATGCCTTTTGGCAAGCCGATGTCGTGGGCAGCGGCACGGCAGCGCTGGCGATCGAGGCCATCGTCACGGACCGCGATGCCAATGTGCTCGGCCGCTTTCGCTGGCCAATGCGCGTGGTTGTGCCCTAAGCGTCTGTGATTCATTCAAAAAACGAATGCCACGCATTTTGATATTTAATTTGTCGATGGATGGCCGGTTCGCTATCTTGTGCATCTTTCCCGATGGTTTCGCCCCCACGAAACTCCGCGATCAGAACGACACAGGAGCCATCAATCATGTCGAAGACCACGTATTTCGCGCCGCAGGGCGGGCATCCGGGCCAAACGGAACTGCTCACCGACCGCGCCATGTTCACCGAAGCGTACGCCGTCATTCCCAAGGGCGTGATGCGCGACATCGTCACGAGCCATCTGCCGTTCTGGGACAACACGCGCCTGTGGGTGCTGGCCCGTCCGCTCTCGGGCTTCGCCGAGACGTTTGCGCAATACATCATGGAAGTCGGTGCGGGGGGCGGCAGCGACCAACCCGAGCAGGATGAAAACGCCGAGGGCGTGCTGTTCGTCGTCGAAGGGGAAATCACGGTGACGATCCAGGGCAAGGCGAACCGCCTCACCCCGGGCGGCTACGCGTTCCTGCCGCCGGCGACCGACTGGCAAGTGCGCAACCACAGCCAGGGCACCGCCCGCTTCCATTGGATTCGCAAGCACTATCAAGCCGTGGCAGGTTTTCTGGCCCCTGAGCCGTTCGTGAAGAACGAGCAGGACGTCGAGCCGATTCCGATGCCAGGCACCGACGGCCGATGGGTGACGACGCGCTTCGTCGACATCCAGGACATGCGCCACGACATGCATGTGAACATCGTGACGTTCCAGCCCGGCGGCGTGATCCCGTTCGCGGAAACCCACGTCATGGAACACGGCCTGTACGTGCTCGAAGGCAAGGCCGTTTATCGCCTGAATCAGGATTGGGTGGAAGTCGAAGCCGGTGACTTCATGTGGCTGCGCGCCTTCTGCCCGCAGGCGTGCTATGCCGGTGGCCCCGGCCCGTTCCGCTACCTGCTGTACAAGGACGTCAACCGCCACATGAACCTGACGCTGGGCGCACAGCCGAAGTAAGCGTCGAGACAAGCACGGAAACAAGCGCTGAAACAGGTGCCGGAGCAAGCGCCGAAGTCAGTGTCTGCGTTGCGCTGCGCGCCCCTTGGCGCGCATCCCCGCACGCATTCCCCGCGCACGTCGCTCACGTCGGCGCGCGCGGCTTCGTCGCGAGCATTCCGACGAGCACTTTGGCGAGCGCCATTACCATGGCGTCCGCCGTCGGTCGGTGAAAGATCGCCAGCTCGAAGGCGTCGATGACCGGTAGCCCCTGCGCGCGGCCAAGCACCGCATGCCGCGGCAGCACGGCGCGCGGCGGCACCAGACTGATTCCCATCCCGTCAGCCACCGCCCCCTGAATGCCGGTCAGGCTGGAACTGGTGAAACTGATCCGCCAGTCGCGTCCCATCGCCTCAAGCGCCTGAATCATGTCGTCGCGATACAACCCGCGCGCAGGAAACGTCACGAGCGGCACCGGATCGCATCCGAACGACGGATGCGCCGCGCTGTCGATCCACGCCAGTTTCTCGGGGCGGCTCGCCACCGATTCGCGACTGCCGCGACGCTGCTTGACCAGCACGAGATCGAGTTCGCCGCGATCATAGCTCGCGAACAAATCGCGGCTCAGGCCACTCGTGACTTCGAGCTTGACCTGCGGATACTGCCGATTGAAACGCGCGAGCACCTGCGTCGTGGCGCCGGTCGCGAAATCCTCCGGCACGCCCAGCCGCACCGTCACGACCACGGCCCCGGAGAGCGCCTCGAACATCTGGTCGTTGAGCGCGAGCATCTGACGCGCATGACCGAGCAACCGCTCGCCCGCGTCGGTGGCATGGACGTCGCGATTGCCGCGTTCGAGCAACTTGTGCCCGACCAGGTCTTCGAGACGCCGCACCTTTTGGCTCACGGTGGATTGCGTCGAATGCAGACGCGCGGCCGCTGCCGTGAAGCTGCCGCAATCCGCCACCGTGATGATCGAGCGCAGCAGATCCAGATCGAAGAGCGGGCGATTCGATTTTGCACTGCCAGCCATGTGAAGTATTTACGTTGTCGATGGATGGCAGCACTTGTATCACGCGCAACAACCGAGCGTCAAAGCCCCAGTGCCCGACCATCGCTGCGAGGATCGTGGGCGCCGCTCATCTGCCCGTGGGCACCGATGCGAATCGCACCGGGATGGCCCGCCAACTGACTCTGCGGCGGCAGCTCGCTCATCTCGTGCCCACGCGCGGCCAGCGCCGCGAACACATCGGCACCGGCATCCTGTTCGAGCTTGAGGGCATCGCGGCTGTCGGAGAAGGTCTTGCCGAGCAGGAAGCGCGGCCGTCCCAGCGCGGTAAGCGGATCCATCTCGTAATCGATCAGGCGGGTGAGCACCGCGGCCAGCGTCTGCGGTTGCCCGTCGGCACCCTGTGTACCGTAAAGCAGTTGCGGGCGCCCCTGCTTCAGATACATGCCCGGATTGAGCGTATGGAACGGGCGCTTGCCACCGTGCAGCACGTTCGGACTCCTTGCGTCGAGACTGAACGACGCGCCCCGGTTGTGCCACAGCACCCCCGTGTCGCCCAGCACCACACCGCTGCCCCAATCGAAGTAGACCGTCTGCAGCATGCTCACGCAGTTGCCCTGACTGTCCGCTGCGCCGATGTACACCGTGTCGCCAGTCTTGAACACATGCGGCCACGGCATGGCGCGATCCATGCGAATGCTGCGGGCATGCGCGTCAAGGTGGGCGCTCGCCAGCAGGCGATCGACCGGCACATCGACGAAATCGGGGTCGGCTACATAGCGATTGCGGTCGATGAATGCGCGCTTCACCGCCTCGACCAGCACGTGGTAGTAGTCGGCGCTGCCCTCGGGCATCGACTTCAGATCGAAGCGATCGAGAATGCCCATGATCTCCAGCGTTGTCACGCCCTGCGTCGGCGGACGCAGCCCGAGCAGCTCGCCGTCACGATAGGCCACGCGCAGCGGCACTTCCTCGCGCGCCTGCGCCCGTGACAGGTCGCCGGCGCGCAGCGGCGAGCCGGCCTGCTTGAGGCCTGCCGCGATGCGCCCGGCCAGATCGCCTTCGTAGAACTCGCGCCCGCCATGGGTGGCAATGCGATCGAGACTGCGCGCCAGTGCCGGCTGATGAAAGCGCTCGCCCGCCTGCGGAATGCGGCCGTTCGGCATGAAGACCGAGGCGAAGCCTTCCCAACCCTGCAATTCGTCCGCGCGCAATGTTTGCCAGAAGTGTTGCGACGGGGTGACCGGGAAGCCGTTTGCCGCATATTCGGTGGCGCGTGAGAACAGCGACGACCACGCCTGTTGTCCCCCCCATTGCTGGCGACTGAGGTCGAATGCCTTGTCCCAGATCGCCACGGTCGCGGCCGTGGTCAGCGCCGCCCCCGGACCGCGCACGGGGATGGCGCCGCGGTAGGCCGGCACGTGTGCGGCGGCTTGTCCGATGCCCGAGAGCGTACGCACGTTGCCTTCGCGGTCGCTGATCACCATGAAGGCGTCGCCGCCCAGACCGGTGAAGTGAGGATACGTCACGCTCAGCACCGCGCCGATGGCAATCGCGGCTTCAATGGCGTTGCCGCCCGCGCGAAGCACTTCGAGTCCCGCCTCGCTGGCCAGCGCGTGCGGGCTGGTGACCATCCCACGTGTCGATTGCGCAAGACGCGGGCCGGCGTCGGCTCGCGCGTCGCTGTGGGCGGCTTGGGCGGCGTCGGCCGCCGGCGCGGGCAGCACCGCGCTACCGGCCAATGCGGCCGTGCCCCACAGGAATTTTCGCCGCGTGGTGCTGCCGGCGGTGTCGCCAGTCGCGACCGGAGGTGTCGTGGTCAGCCCATCGGCCATGTCTTGTGCGAACGTCATGCCGTCTCCCCAAACAATGTCATTGGAAGACGAAGCGCGCCCGACACCGGCAGACGCTTCGCCCCGATCCCATCCGTGCGTCGAGCCGGAACCGGCTCGCACCGTGCCGCCGCCGCCCCGGCTTGATGTGCGAAGCGGGCAGGCTTGCGTCAGACTTCGGCCTTCCATCCCTTCCAGCGGCGCTGATGCGTCGCTTCCGGGGCCGAGAAGCGTTCCTTCACCCAGGCGTAGACCGGGCCGAGGGCGTTCATGGCGACGGCTGCCCCCAGTGCCGCCAACGGATCCTGCGCCACCGGGCCGAAACCGCCGAACAGCGTGGCGAAGTAAGTCGCGAACCCGAAGAACATGCCCGGAATGAAGTTCAGTGCCGGGAACACGCGGGCCAGCGCCATCATCGAACCGTTGCCGACGAACAGGACCACCATCTCCGCCAGCACGAGCGTGTTGCCACTGAACTGGCTTCCCGCTTGCTTGAACCCCAGCACGATGAGGCATGCGAAGCACGCGCCCACCGGCAGCGTCGCCCAGATCCGTTTGAGGTTCACCAACGTGGGCCCCCCCATGGCAAAGGTGGCGGCCCAACTGATAAAGATCGCCCAGGGCGGCAAATGCAGCGGCAGCATCGCGATCGGGATGGTGGTCACGGCCAGTAACGAGGCAACGACTTCCGCAGGCAGCTTCTTCATGAGTGTCTCCTTGAGTGTGATGAGAACTGCATTACGCGCAACAACAGGAATGCCGGTGAATCTCGCAGTGATGCTGCGTCACGACCGTGATCCGGCCGCGTTTGACCACCCACAGGCGTGGCGGGATGTCGAGCAGCGCATCGGCCACCTTGAACGTGTCGAGAATGATGAGATCGGCTTGTTTGCCCACGGCGATGCCGTAGTCGTGCGAGAGTCCGATGGCGCGCGCGGCGTTATGCGTGCCCATGTCCAGAATCGCCTGCTGGTGCTCCGGCACGCCGAATTGCGCCACGTGCGCGAGCAGATTGCCGATCTGCAACATGTCGGCCTTGCCGAACGGCGTGAAGGCGTTGCGCACGTTGTTGGACGAATACGCCACGTTGACCCCTGCGGCATGCAACGCCTTCACGGGCGTGAGACCGCGCCGCGGGTTCTGTACGTCCTTGCGCCCGCCCAGGTAGAGATCGGTTGCGGGCAGCGTGACGATGCTGATGCCGGCAAGACGGATCTGTTCGATCACGGGCGCGAGTTCGTCGTTGTCGAGCGCACCCAGGCTTGTGACGTGCCCCAAAGAGACCCGGCCCTGATAGCCGGTGTCGATCGTGCGTTGCGCGATGTACGAGATGGCCGCGAAACGCTGATCGCTGGTGTCGTCGGCAAAGTCCGCATGCATGTCGATGGGCGCGTCGAAGCGCTGCGCCAGCTCGAACACGATGTCGATGTGGCGCTTGGTGTCTTCCCAGTTCAGCTCGTTGTAGGGGCATCCGCCGACCACATCCGCCCCCATGCGCAGCGCGTCGATCATCAGCTCGTAGGTGCCCGCCGACTTGAGAATGCCCTCCTGCGGGAACGCCACGATCTGCAGATCGAGCAAGCTCTGGTATTCGTCCTTGAGCGTGAGCAGCGTCTCGACGCCGATCAGCCCTTGAATCAGATCGACGTCCGGATGGGCGCGAACGGCGACGGTGCCGTTCTTGATCGCCATGTCGAGCACCTGACGCGAGCGATCGAGTACGTCCTCGCGCTCCTGCCGGCTCTTGAGAATGCCGGTCACGCGGATGGCCTCGTCGAGCGTGCCGAAGCGTGCGGGCAGACGGCGATGCAGCAGTGCCTTGTCCAGGTGCAGGTGCGCCTCGATAAGCCCGGGAATCGCCGCGCGGCCTTGCGCGTCGATCTCCTCGGTCGCGCTGGCGTCGATGTCGGGCTCCATCGCAGCGATGCGTCCGTCTTTGATGGCGATGTCCACGAGCGGCGCATCGTCGCGCACGCACACGTGTTTGATCAGCAGGTCCACATGCATGGTGCGGTCTCCTTACGTCTCAGGGTTGAATGAAATGCTGGCAAGCGCCGGCCGGGTGGCAGTGAGTCGGTGCCCCGCCTTCGGGGCTTGAAGCAAGATTAGGGGAGTGCCCGCGGGCGGGGCATCGGGATTTGCTGGTTTTCGCCTAAGAATTTCCCTAGACGCAGTGCAGCAAGCGAAACCGAGGGGGGACGCGTGCGGACGATGATCGCGTCGGGAATGTCGGGCGCGTTGGGGGCGTGGGTCGCGTGTGGGATCAGGCGTCGGTGCCGGCGACGATCAAGCCGTGTTCGATGGCGTAGAGCACGAGTCCCGCCGTCGACGGAATGTCCATCTTGGTGAGGATATTGGCCTTGTGCGTACTCACGGTCTTGGCCGAGAGCGACAGGCAGCGTGCGATCTCGTTGATGCCATGGCCCTCGACCAGCATCTGGAAGATCTGGAATTCGCGGGCCGTCAGCCCGGTGTGCGGCAACGCCTCGGCCGGTAGCCGCAACTGGCGCACGAGCTTGTCCGCGACCAGGGGCGAGACCACCGTGCCGCCGCGCGCCACGCGCCGGATGGCGCTCATCAACTGTTCCGACTCGGCGTTCTTGGTGAGGTAGCCGGCGGCCCCGGCGCGAATGGCCTGCACCGCGTATTGCGATTCGCGGTACATGCTCAGCACGAGTATGGGGAGCGCCGGATACGTTGCCTTGATCTGCGCGATGAGCGCGATGCCGCTCTTGCCGGGCATCGACATATCGAGCAGCAGCACGTCCACGGTCGTCAGGCGAAGCCGGTTGAGGACATCCGCGCCGTCCACGGCTTCCGACACCACGCACATGTCGGGTGCCATCGAGATGATCTTTTTCAGCCCATCGCGAATGATCGCGTGGTCGTCGGCAATCATGACTCGCATCACCACTCCCTCTCGTTCGTTACGTTCATTAGGTCCGTGAGGTTCGATGGGGTCGCCGGGCTCGTTGCGTTCATCGCGTTGGCGGCATCATCGTCGGTCAACCCTGCCGCAGGTGCGCGCGCAGGAATTCTCACCCGCACGCGCGTTCCCTGTCCCGGGGCGCTTTCGATCTCGAACGCGCCGCCCAGCATCAGCGCGCGTTCGCGCATGCCCATCAGACCGAGGCGCTGACCGTCCCCGGCCCGTGTAGTGTCCATGCCCCGGCCATCGTCCGCAATGCTCACGTAACAAACGCCGTCGCGCAGTTCGAGCGCCACACGCACCTGCGACGGCTGACCATGTCGGCTGGCATTCGTGAGCGACTCCTGCACGATACGGAAGATCGCCGTGCTGCATTCGCTGTCGAGACGCGTGGTCACGGCTTCCGGCATGTCCAGTTCGCACCGCAACCCATGCCGTTGCGCGAACGATTCGGTCAGCCACTCCAGCGCCGCGTGCAGGCCCAGCTCGTCGAGCACCGCGGGCCGAAGGTCGGCCGCAATGCGATGCACCGCGTCGATGGTCTCGTCGACCAGGTCCTTGAGCATCTGGATGTGGGCGGACTGATCGGCTGGCGAAGTACCGGGTTGCGTGTCCAGGTAGCTCAGGCCCAGGCGAAGCCCCCCCAGCCATTGCCCGAGTTCGTCGTGAAGTTCGCGCGAGAGGCGCGTGCGTTCGGCTTCTCGCACCGTTTGCAGATAAGCGGAGAGCTGACGCAGTTGCGCGCGCGAGTCGAGCAATGCCGTTTCGGAGCGCTTGCGGTCGGTGATATCGCGCGAGATGCCAACGGTGCCCACGATATGGCCGGCCGCATCGCGAACCGGCATCTTGACGGTATCGAACCAGCGTGGCGTGCCATCGCCCCCCGGCCGGCTCTCTTCGTAGCGACGACGCTCGCCACTCGCGACGACCGCTTTGTCGGTGGCGAGATAGACCTTCCCCCATTCGGAAGACCAGACCTTGTCGGGCGTGTTGCCGATGATCTCGGCCTCCGTGCGGCCGCAAGCCACCAGGAAAGCGTCGTTGACAAGGATGTAGCGCGACTCGGTGTCCTTGAGCCAGGCTTGGTCCGGAATGTTGTTCAGAATCGCCCGGTGCAGCTCTCCATGCGTCTCCACTTCGTCTCCTTGGCTGGCATCGGACTGCCGCAGCGGCGCGGCGACGTCACGCGCTCACGAACGGGGCGCTCGCCCCATCGACAGCACGCCGTGACGTCGGTGCCGGTCCGCCCCCAATATAGCCAGACCGGCGCCTGGGCGCGCCTCTAGTTTTCCCGCATATCGCCATGCTGCGGGGCTGACGCAGGCCCGACAACTCACGCCTCATAACCCCGGAACAGCCCGCACAGCCGGAACACATCTTCCGTGAATGGCGTGCCCTTGACCTTGCAATAGCGGCTCGCCAGCTTCATCAGTTCCTTGATGTCGCGTCCGCTCGCGTTCGGGTAACGGCTCGCGAGCGACTCGATCAGGGCTTCGTCGAGCGGCGCGCCGACCTGATCGGCCTGCATGCGCCAGAGCCGGCGCGCATGCGACGGCGATGGTGTCTCGTAATGGATCGTGGCGATGCAGCGGGACAAAATGGCGTCGTCGACGTCGCCGCTCCGGTTGGTCGTCATGAACAACAGACCATGGAAGTACTCCAGCGAACGCAGGAACTCCGCGACGATGGCATTGTGCTCAAGGTCGTTATCGCGTCGGCGGATGTACACGTCGGCCTCATCGAGCAGCAGGATGGCATTCCAGCGCATGGCCCGACGCAAAATACTCATGAGCGTGGCCCCCACCGACGCCGCCGTCGTCCCCAGTTGCCCCGAATGCACACGGTAAAGCGGCTTGCCGACAACTTCGGAGTAGATCTCCGCCGTGAGGGTCTTGCCGAGTCCCGGGGCACCCTGGCAAAGGATGGTCGCACCGCCCGATTTGCCCGGCACGAAGTCCGGCATCATCACATCCATGTTCGATGTCAGGATGTCGATCAGGTCGTGATGATGCGCCGGCAGCACGAGCTTGTCGCGCAGCCCCGGCTGATATTCATACTCGGTCATGTTCTGCACGTGCACCCAGAGGTTGCGGTGCCAGTCCAGGTGGAACACGTGCACATAGCAATGCAGCGGAATGGTCTCGAACCCTTGCGCCACCTCGGCGTTGCGCCAGAAGTCCGCATCGCACGCCATCTCGAAATTGCGCTCCAGGCGCTCTTCGTCGTTCACGCACTTCGCTGCTGCGCCGTCCACCACGCGAATCAACTCGGTCGCGCCCTTTGCATCGACGGAAAACGCCGCGCGGCGCAGTACGAATTGCGCGCCGAAGGCACGTTGCACGCGCAGGAACCGCTGCGCATGCTGTTCGTATTCGCGCTTGAACTCGGCGCACTCCTTGTAGAAGCCGAACTCGGCGAGCAGCTCGGGAATGGTGCGATTGGCGATGTCGTCGCGCGTGAAAACGAGCGACGTGGTCATACCCGAGCGGCGCAGGCGATGCTCCGTCAGATTGGAATTGGCCGACTGCATCGTGTTCGCCAGCATGTCCATGACGACATAAGGCGATCCCTGCTCCGGCTCCACGTAGCGCAAGCGGCGCACGAGCCACGGCAGCAACGCGCCGTCACGGTGACGTTGATACAACCAGCCGTCGATGACGTCGCGGGCGAGATAGGCGACGAGGCCTGGCACCAGCTTGTCCAGACTTGGGATCACTCGCGCCTGCGGGGCATTGAAGACGTTGTCGAGCGCGAGCATCTGGAACATCAGCGCCCGTTCGTTCTGCGTCTTGCACAGCACGTAGAGCGTATTGAGCGACTTGGCGTCGAACCAGTGGCTCGACACTCGCAGGTTGCCGCGACACACGCCGTAGGCCGTCAACTGTTTGCCCAGCGTTGAATCGGTGCCGATCAGTTGCAGCAGCGGATGAATCAATGACTCGGGAATTTCGAAATCCATGAACGGCACTCCCCGTAAGGCGTATGGCCCGTGCGTACGTTGCCCCGTGGCAAGGCGCGTGTCAGGCGAGGAAGAAGTCGATGGCACGCGCCACGACGTCCGGCTCGATGATGTGCCGGCCGTCGAATTCAACGAACTGCACGTCGTAGCCCGCCGCCGCGAGCTTGCTGGCGTTTTGGCGGCCGCTTGTCTCAATGGGCAGTTGTTCGTCGGCGCGTCCGTGCGCGATGAAGACGCGGGGCTGCCCTTCCTGAACGAAGATGGACATGAAGCCGCCCGAGAATGCGATCACGTGGGTCGCGATGTCGCCGTTCGTCACCCCGATGGACAAGGCGTAACTCGCCCCGTCGGAAAAGCCCGCGAACGCCACACGCCTTGTGTCGATGCGATACCGGCTGGCGACCTCGCGCAGCCCCGACTGAAGACGCTCGAGATCGGGGCCGTTGCCGCCGATCACGATGTCCCACGTCGGAAAGGTCGAATGCGGTGCGAGCACGAGAAACTTGTGATGCTGCGCATGCGCCTCGATGAACGGCAACACCTTCTCCGGAAAACCACCGGCGCCATGAAACATCACAAACAGCGGAACGGCGGTGTCCGTGGGGAGATCGGGCGGCACGTAAAGCACTGCGTCGCGCAGCTCACTCAACCCAAGCGAGTGACGTCCGGGAGGCCAGTGGGACGGCAAGGCCGCGCAGGATGACGTTTGCGCAGGCACCGCTGCGCAAACGTCGGGAGAGGCGGACGTCAGGACGTCCGGTGACATCCGTCCGAACAACGAAGGGGCGAACATGGCGAGGAGATTGTCTCGTGATCGTTGATGTTATTGATATATTGTATATCAACAAAGATCTCCGCCGACATCCGATATGCCTTTGGACAGCCACCTTATTCGGCCATATAGGCAGCCAATCCCGCCACGAGCGCGTCGAAGGTCACTTTGCAGCGCGGACTTTGACGCAAGTCTTCGTGCATCGTGACCCACGTTTGCAGTGAGAAGCGAAAGGCATCGGGCAGCACGCGCACGAGCCGGGCATCTTGTTGCGCCAGCGGCACCTGACACGCACCGATGCCGTAGCCAGCCCGGATCATGGCCAATTGCGCCAGGTCGCTGTCGGCGCGAAACGCAAAGCTATCGCGTGCCCACACGGGCATGCCCCGTGTGGCCTCACGGATGAACGGCGTCATCTGATCGAAGCCGATCATCGTGTGATGCGCGAGATCGGCCAGCGACGTCGGCACGCCGTAGTGCGCCAGGTAATCGTCGCGCGCATGCAAGCCGACGTCGATGTTTCCGACGCGACGCGCCATCAGCGCGTCCTGCTGTGGCGGCGCCATTCGCACGGCAATATCGACCTCGCGATGCAGCAGATCCTGAATGCGGTTAGTCGGTACCAGTTCGATGACGAGGTGCGGGTGCGCGCGTCGCAGCGCGCTCAGGATCGGTGGCAGCACCTCCACGCCCACGACCTCGCTCGCCGAGAGGCGCACGACGCCGTTCGCCCCCTCCCCTTTGCTTGCCGCCGCCCGCTCGAAGGCCTGCGCGGTGTGTTGCATCGCCTGCGCATGGGGCCGTAGCGATGCCGCCGCATCGGTGGGCAGCAAGCCGGTCTGCGAACGCGTGAAGAGCGTTTGCCCCAGCACCGCCTCCAGCGAGGCGATATGACGGCCGACCGTCGGCTGCGTAATGCCCAACGCACGCGCCGCGCCGGAGAGCGAGCCCTCGGTCAGCACAGCGAGAAACGTCCGGCAGAGATCCCAGTTCAGTGGCGTCATCATACAAAAATGTATAGCTGGTAGATGGTTTTAGGTAATTTTAATTGAATTGCCTCGCGCGGAAAATGGCGTCACCGACAACATTCAAGGAGCGGCATCATGCACTACGGGTCCCCACACAAAGTCTCTCGCGCGCTGGTCCTCGGGGCGACCGGTGGCATCGGCGGCGAAGTCGCGCGTCAGTTGCTCGCCGCCGGCTGGCATGTGCGCGCGTTGCGTCGCGGCGGTGCGCCGCGTGCCGCTGCATCGTCCGCCGGCATCGAGTGGCTCGACGGCGACGCCATGCAGACCGGCGACGTCCTCACGGCGGCACGCGACTGCGAGGTGATCGTGCATGCCGTCAACCCGCCCGGCTATCGCCACTGGGACACGCAAGTGTTGCCGATGCTCGACAACACGCTTGCGGCCGCCACGATGCATGGCGCCACCATTGTCCTGCCGGGCACGGTCTACAACTACGGCCCCGAGACATTCCCGGTCCTGCGCGATGACGCCGCGCAGCGGCCGCGCACACGCAAGGGCCGCATCCGCGCGACGATGGAAGCTCGTCTGCGCGACGCGAGCCAGCACGGCGTGCAGACGATCATCGTGCGCGCCGGAGATTTTTTCGGTGCGCAATCACGCAATAGCTGGTTTGGACAAGGGCTGGTGAAGCCGGGTCGGATCGCGCGCGTCGTCCAGGTGCCCAACGCACGCGGCGTGGGTCATCAATGGTCCTATCTGCCCGACGTGGGCCGCGCCATGGTCATGCTCATCGAGCGTCGTCGTACGCTCGACGCCTTCGCCACCTTCCATATGGCCGGACATTGGGACGCCGACGGTACCCAGATGGCGGCCGCGATCACTCGCGTCATGGCGCGACACGGTGTCGACGTCAAACGCCGTCGATTCCCGTGGTGGCTCGTGTGGATGGCATCGCCCTTCGTCACGACCCTTCGCGAGCTGCGTGAAATGCGCTACCTGTGGCAGCAGCCGGTGCGCATGGATAACACGCGACTCGTGGCGACGCTCGGGCACGAGCCGCACACGCCGCTGGACGTCGCGCTGAGCGCTACGCTGGAGGGACTCGGATGTTTGCCCGGCGGCGCGCCTTCGGACAGCACGCCAGCGGCACGTCCGACCTCCGGGGCGCGGTAACGCGTGTCAAGGTCAAGGCACCGGCAACCGAATGACCGACCGGCAGTCCGAGTAAAGGCGAGCCACGTCGTCGGCGCGCAAGGTCAGCACGGCGCGCTGATTGACGTAGCCCTTGTCGGTGATCTCGCCTTGCTCGAGCGACGGCGGCGCCGCCAGGATCACCGCGCGAGCGGCACGCTGCGAACTGCCCGCGTCCTGTGCCAGTTGTGCGAGCGCGCCTGCCACCCATGCCCGGACATCGTCGTGCAGCGCCATGGCCTTGCCCTCGTGCAGCGCGTCGTCCGATGGCACCTTGGCGCGCATTGCGGGGCTCGGGAAGATCAGCAATCCGATCTCGTCACGGTCGTGCCCCGCGATCACCACATCCGACGCGTACGGTGCCAGCGCACTCACGGCACGCAAACGCAACGCACCGACCGACACCCATGTCCCGCTCGTCAGCTTGAAATCTTCCGAGACGCGACCGTCGAATATCACGCCCGCCCCCGGATCGTCCGGATCGCACAGACGGCCCGCGTCTCCGGTCCGATAGAACCCCTCCTCGTCGAACGCGGCGGCCGTTGCCTCCGGATCGCCCGCATAGCGTCCGAACACCGACGGCCCGCGCACGCGCATCTCCAGCTTGTCGCCACTGGGCACGAACTTGAGTTCATTGCCCGGCACCGGTACGCCAATATTGCCAGCGCCCGGAATCGGGAAATGCACGCTGGTGATCAGTGGCGACGTCTCCGTTGCCCCCCACGCTGACGTGAAGAACGGCAATGTATCGCAATGCCTCGACGCCAGTCGTTCGAACCGCTGCCATACCGCCGGCGGCAGGCTCGCCGCCGCGTAAAACAGCGCTTGAAGGCGACCGAAGAAGCGCGCGGCGAACGCGTCGTCCGCTTCCAGAAACGGCGCGAGCGCCTCGAAGCCCTTGGGCACATTGAAGTGCAGCGTGGGCGACACATCACAAAGATTCTCGACGGAGCGCCCGATCAACTCAGGCACGGGGCGGCCGTCATCGACATAGAACGCACCGCCGTTGCGCAGCACCATATGGAAGTTGTGATTCGCCCCGAACGTATGGCTCCACGGCAGCCAATCGACCACCACCGGTGCCGCCTCGTCGATGAAATGCCAGCATTGCGCGATCATCTGCTGATTCGCGGCGAGCATCCGGTGCGTGTTGACGACGATCTTCGGCTTTCCCGTGGAGCCGGAGGTCAGCAGCAACTTGGCGGTGTCTTCCGAGAGCACCTTGGCAAACGCCGCGTCCAGAGCGGGCGATGCCGCCGTGGCGGCGAGCGTCTCGAACGACAGCCAGTCTGCCCGCTTGCAGTCGGTCGCGACGATCGGACATCGAATGGGCGCACCCGCCAGCGCGCGCGCATAGGCGTCGCCATCTTCCACGTAGACGAGCGCCGGGTCGAGACGCGCCAGGATGCCGTGCAGCTTGCCCATGTCCTTCGCCACGCGCGAATAGGCCGACGACACAACGGCCGTCTGACGCCCCGCCATCATCGCGCCGAGTACCAGCAGTGCGTGGTTGACGCTATTGTCGGACAGGATCACGACCGGTCGATCTCGCGGCACGTCGAGGTCGAGCAACGCCTGCCCGACGCCGCGCGCCATGGTCAGTGCATCGCGATACGTCACCCGACGCCAGCGATCGCCCGCCCCGGGCGCATGCCGCTGCGCGAGGAACACCGCATCGGGGGTGCGTGCGGCCCATTGCACGAGCCAGTCGGCCGGGCTGCGCGCGAATTCGCCCAGCGGAGTCCGTGAGCGAATCACGAAGCTGCCGTCGGCACGCGTCTCGCGCTCGATATCGGGCCGGGCCAAGCGGCGCGCACCGGCCGCGGCGGCGTTCACTCGATCGTCCACTTGCCGCCTTTCACCGTAACGAGCACGCGACCATCTTCGCCATACGCCGAATGGTCCTGTGCATTGACGTTGATCATCCCGTGGGTTGCCGCCAAACCACGGGTCTGCTCAATGGCCGCGACCAAGGCGTCGCGAAACGCCTGCGTGCCGGGTTGCGCCTGCTTGGCCGCCACGGCCACCGCACGGTCGAGCACCAGATAAGCATCGTAGGCATAGCCGGCAAACAGATTGCGCGAACCCGCCCCGTATTGCGCCTCGTAACGCTTGACGAAGTCCACGGCCACGGCGCGCCCGGGGTGGTCCGCGCGCAGTTGCTCGGCCACGAGAATGTTGCCTACCGGCAGAATCACGCCCTCGGCAGACTTGCCTCCGACACGCAGGAAGTCGTTGTTGGCGACGCCGTGCGTCTGGTAGATACGCCCCTTGTAGCCGCGCTCGCGCAACGTGTTCATCGGCAAGGCCCCCGGCGTGCCGCTGGCCGCGACGATCACGGCGTCGACGTTGGCCGACATCACCTTGAGGGCCTGTGCGGTCACCGACTGGTCATTGCGGGCATAGCGCTCGACCGGCGCGACCTGAATCTGCCGTGCAGCCGCGCGTGCCTGAATGTCCTTGAGCCACGCCTCTCCGTAAGAATCGGAAAATCCGATGAAGCCGAGCGTCTTGACGTGGTGCGCTTTCATGTCGTCGAGCACCGCATCGGCCATGACGGCGACCGACTGCGGCAGCGAGAAGACGTAGCGCATCTGGGTCGCACTCGGCACGAACGGGCAAAGCCCCAACTGCGGTGTGCGCGTATCGGCCGCGACCGCCGCCACCGCCAGACACGCCGGCGTCGTCGATGAGCCGATGATGGCGTCGACCTTGTCCTCCGTCGCCATGCGGCGCGCGTTCTTGGTTGCCGTGGTCGGGTCGGTCGCGTCGTCGAGGACGATATAACGCGCGGGCACGCCTCCGAGCGTGGGCGGGAGCATGCCGATGGCCTGCTTCTCCGGAATGCCAAGCGATGCACCAGGCCCCGTGGACGAGAGCGTCACACCGATAGTGACGCCGGGCGGTTGTGCGTCCGCGGGCGGCGCGACGCACAGCGCCGCCGCGCAGAAGGCCATTGCGCCAAGCGCGGCGCGCGAGAATGCGAAACGGTGAGTGAACCTCTTTGCCGCCATGTGACATGTCTCCTTGTCTTTTTGTATTTGGGGCCATGCCCCATGCCACGCCCGCGCCGGAATCAACGCACCGCGAACTCCGGCAGCATTTCGCGATTGCGAGGTAGGCCCATGATGTCGCGGGCTTCGGCCGGTGTCGCCGGCTCGTAACCCATCTCGCGCACGAGCCGCACCACGCGCTCGGTCAGTTGCTGGTTCGTTGCCGGCACCCCCTGTTCGTAATACAGGTTGTCTTCGAGGCCCACGCGGACGTGCCCGCCCAGCAGCAGCGAATTCATGGCCGACGGCAGTTGCGCGGGACCGATGCCGCTCACGCAGAAAATGCTTCCCTTGGGCAGCAGATCAACCATCGACTGCAACACGCGCGGCGTGTATGGCATGGCGTTCTGAAATCCCCGATGCACACCGAGCACCAGGTTCACGAAGAAGGGTTCGTCGTCGAAGCCCGCAGCAGTGAGCGTAGCGAGGTCCTGCACGATGTGGGTCGGGCTGAAAACCTCCCATTCGGGCTTGATACCGCGCTTCTTCATCTCGATGGCGAGATGTTTCGAGCGCTCCGGCGACGTATGCATGAGCAGTTCCCGGCCACCGAAACTCGCGATGATCGTGGTGGCGTCGAGCGTGCACATCTCGGCACCGGCATCCATGCCCTTCAACCGCTCTTCCCAGAGGATTTCCCAGTAGCCATTGTCGGCCTGGCCGATCATGTCGCCGTGCACACCGCCGCCCGTCGAGTTGTTGATCACGATGTCGCATTTGTCGCGAATGCGGCGGTTGATGTCGCGGTAGATGGCCGGGTTGCACGTGGCGCCATCGTCGCCGGGACGGCGCGCATGGATCGCCACGACGCTCGCGCCCGCGTTGTAGCAGTCGTAGACGTCGCGCGCGATCTCGTCGGGCTGCGTGGGCAGGTGGGGATTCTGCGATTTGTACGCCATGCCGCCCGTCGGCGCGATGGTCACGATGACTTTCGGTTTGCTCATGCCAATGTCCTTGCGTCCCGGAGTGCGGGGCGTCGAATGGATAGATCGTTGAAGTTGGGGCGCGGGCGGTGTGTCCGAGGATGCCCGCGCCCGCGTCGACTAAGCCTTGCCCGCGAGAATGCCGAGAATGACCGCATCGCGCTGTGCTTCGAGTTCCGCATTGCCGCGGCCGGCCAGTTCGGCGTCGACGCCGGCGGCGATGCGCGCCTTGAGGTCGTCCGTCAACACCGGCTCGCCGAGATCCGCCCACCACGATTCGATCGGCGGGCCGAGATGCTCCAGCATGTGGGCGATACCGCCCGCACCGCCCGACAACTGCAGGTTCACGAACGGACCGAAGGCCGCCCAGCGCAAGCCCGGACCGTAGGCGATCGCGTCATCGATGTCGGCCACCGAAGCCACGCCGGTGTCGACCAGATGTATCGCCTCCCGCCAAAGCGCCGCCTGCAGCCGATTCGCGATGTGCCCCTTGACCTCCTTCTTCACATGGATTGCACGTTTGCCGATGGCGCGGTAGAACTGCATGGCGGTGTCGATGGCGGCCTGCGACGACCGCTCGCCGCCAATGACTTCGACCAGCGGAATCAGATGCGGCGGATTGAACGGATGCCCAAGCACCACGCGCTCAGGATGCGTGCATACCGACTGCACACGGCTCATCAGCAGTCCCGAAGAACTCGATGCGATGACGACGGACGACGGCAAGGCCGCGTCCATCTTGCGAAAAAGGTCTTGCTTGAGGTCCTCGCGCTCGGGACCGCTCTCCTGCACGAAGTCGGCGCCGGCGAGCGCGGCGTCGAGCGTGTCGTGAAACGTCAGCGCATCGCGCGAGGCACCCGCCGTGAGGCCGATCCGGATCAGCGTGGGCCAATGCGCATCGATTGCCTCACGCAAGCGCGCGCGGGCGCCCGGCGCCGGATCCCAGGCACTCACGCGCAGACCGCGCGCCAGGAAGTAAGCCGCCCAACTGGCACCGATGACACCCGTGCCGATGACGGCGATCTGTTCGATGTTGTCGTATTTCACATTCGTCTCCATAGGGAGGGGGGGTGGAACGACTAACGTGCCGTCCGGCCCAAAAAGCGTTCCATGCGTTCGCGTGCCTCTGGCGTCGCGAGCATCAACGCGCTCGTGACCGACTCGGTAAACAACCCGTCGGCCATGGACATATCGTGAATGCGCGAGAGCGCGTGAATCGTCGCCCAGTTCGACAGTGGGCTATTGGCCGCAGTCTCGTGGGCCAGTTGCGTCGCGAGCGCCAGTCCCTCGCCCGCTTCCGTCAAATAATGCCCCAGACCCAGGCGTTCACCGTCGACGGCATCGTAACGACGGCCCGTGAGCATCATTTCCGTCATGCGGTCCGGCCCGAGAATGCGCGCCACACGTACCGACGCCCCGCCGCCCACGAAGAGGCCGCGCTTGCCCTCGGGCAACTGAAAGAATGCGCTTCGCTCGACGACGCGCACATGCGCGGCAAGGGCCAGTTCCAGCCCCCCGCCGATCACGGCGCCGTGAAGCACCGCGACCACGGGGCGCCCGCTGAATTGGATCTCGTGGAACACCTTGTGCCAGCGTTGCGAAACCCGCAGCACGTCGATGGGGTCCCGCGCACTGTTCTCCGACAGATCCAGCCCGGCGCAGAAGTGCTCTCCCGCGCCGCTCAGCACAACGGCGCGTACGCGGTCGTCGAAATCGCGAAATGCGGCGTCGAGCGAGTCGATGGCAGCATCGTTGAGCGCATTGCGCTTGTCTGCGCGATCCAGCGTCACGAAAGCGATGCCGTCGTCGACGCGCATGCGCAAGTGGGGATAAGTCATCGTCTGCAGTCGCTCCATAAGATGAAAAGTATCTTATAAGATATTTTCCCCTTTGCGCGGATGGTGCAATGCAGTTCAGGGTTAACAGGGATAAACCTGTCTTCAGGCAATTTAATGCACGATTATCCGACGACCAGGCGCCGAGAAGGGATGACGTCGGTCACACGACGGGTATCTCATAGTATATTTACGCACAAGCCTTGCATTCCCATTCCGCCCAATGCCTAAACCGCCTGCCAACCGCCACACCCTGGATCCGGCCGATGACGCCGAGGCGGGGGCGTCGTCACCTCTGGCGTCGCTGGCTCGGCAGGTGCGCACGTTGCGCGCGCAGCGGGGCATGACGCGCAAGCAGCTCGCCATGCAATCAGGGGTGTCCCTCCCGTATCTCGCTCGCGTGGAAGCCGGCACCGGCAACGTCTCGCTGGCCGTCCTGCACAAGCTTGCCGATGCGCTGAACGTGCGCGTGGAGGCGCTCGTGGCCGAGCGCGCCGCTTACGATGGCGATCTGCTCATCCTCGTCGAGTATCTCCGTCAGCAACCGCTGGAAACGCTCGCGCGCCTGCGTCGGCAGATTGTCGTGCCGGTCGCGGCCGACGCGCGCCGCACAGGGCAACGCATTGCCCTCATCGGCTTGCGCGGCGCGGGCAAGTCAACGCTTGGCCCGGCGTTGGCACAGGCCATCGGCGCTCCCTTCATCGAGCTGGACAGGGAGGTCGAGCGCGAGGCGGGCATCGCCATCGGCGAAGTCATCACGCTTTACGGACAGGCCGCGATGCGGCGCATCGAACGGCAGTGCATCGAGCGGATCATTGCGGAGCACGACCATGTCGTCCTCGCCACCGGCGGCGGGATTGTCTCGGAAGCGCCAACCTACGAGCGCGTGCTCCGCGCATTTCGCACCGTGTGGCTGCGCGCCCGCCCAGAGATTCACTTCCAGCGCGTGATGCAGCAAAACGACGCGCGCATTGCCACCGAGGCGCTGCGCAACGAGGCGCTCGATCACATCCATCGCATGCTCGATGCGCGCGAGTCGCTCTACCGGCTAGCCGACGTTACGCTCGATACGTCGGACATCACGCCCGACGCCGCGCTCTCGGCACTCACGCGCGACCTGTCGCCTGCCCGCGCTGCGTGAGCGGTCCCCAAACGGGTGAAAGCCGCATTCGCATGCCGCGCGCTTGAGCTGTCACAGACACCGTACTATAGTGGCCGACGCCATGCATCGCTCGCGCTGCCGTGACGTGCTCGATCGGCGGCACGTCGGCGCCGCACGCCAACTCAAGGATTTCGCTCACTATGGACACCACCGTCGTCGAGAGCTGGAAGGATTTCATGGAACTATCCTCCCGCTTCGAAGGCTGGGCCTTTCGCGGGCAGCAGGACGCACGCTGGCATCTGCAAAGCTCGCTCTCGCGGTATCTGCACGCCTATGTGTCGGACAAGGAACAGTGGCGCAGCCGTGAGGCGCGTGCCATCCGCATCTTCCGGCGCAAGGCGCACAACCATGTGCCCTGGCCCGACTTGCTGCACGACGATCTGCGCTGTCTTGGGCTGATGCAGCACCATGGCGCGCCGACCCGTTTGCTCGATTTCACGAAATCGCCCTTCGTCGCCGCGTTCTTCGCGCTGGAGCGCGCCACGAGCGATTCGGCCATTTTCGCGCTCAACACCCCCGCGCTGTACGACGACCGTGCTCGTCCGCGTCATGCACCGTGGCTCACCCGCGATACGATCGATCCGCGCGTCAAGGGGAACATGGAGAAGTACTTCCTCGGCAACGACAACGAGGTGGTCTGGTTCGGCGAGCCGGAAGAAATGGACGGTCGACTGATCGCACAATCCGGCACCTTCGTGGTGCCGGGCGTGATCGACCGACCGATGCACCGCATTCTCGATGGCTATGAGAGTGACGAACCGCTGCTGCGCAAGATCGTGCTGCCGTTGGCGCTGCGCGCGGACGCGATGAAATGGCTTTATCGGATGAACGTCACGAACGCATCGCTGTTTCCGGATCTCGACGGTCTCGCACGCTCGATTGCCATTGAAATCGAAATGATCTGGCCGACGCAGACCTTGGGATGAAGGCCCCGGGGTGGGTGCGTGCCGAAACGTTACGCGTCAGATCAAACGCTGCAAGAAACTGGCCCCGCCGGATTTACGCGCGGACTTGTTGGCATACATACGCTGATCGGCCACGCGGATGAGTTCGCTCATCGATTCGCCGTCGTCGGGGAACACTGCCACGCCCACACTCACGCGCACGCTCAGGCTGGCATCGTTGACGGAGATGACCTGCTCGATCTCGGCGCGCAGACGCGTGACTGCGACGTCGATCCGCTCGACGACCTCCGCGTCCTGGACAATGGCGACGAACTCGTCGCCCGAGTGACGCGCCACGAAGCCGCATCCCGTCACCCCCGCCTTCATGCGCTGACCAATCTCCTTGAGCAACAAGTCGCCGACCGCGTGCCCCAGGCTGTCGTTGACCCCCTTGAAACCGTCGATATCGGCGAACAGGAGCGCCAGCTTCCCGTTGGTGCGCTGTGCACGGCGCACGGCCTCGCTCGCGAACTCGCCAAACGTGCGGCGGTTCGGCAGTCCGGTCAGTTCATCGAATCGCGCCGCCTTGTAGAGATCGTCGATCAGTTGCTTTCGCTCGATGGCCAACGCAGTCTGGTCGCAAACGAACGAAAGCAGCCGCTGTGCGGACTCCGCCTGCAGCGCGCTGGCCGGGCCGTACAGCATGAGGGTGCCCACGGCGCGCCGCGCCGTGTGCATCGGCAAAACCGCCAGCGCCTGCGCGCCGGGCTTGACGAGCGCGTCTGGCACGAACGGTTCGGCACGCACGTGGGAAATCGATTGCCCCGCGCCGTCGATGGGGACCGCTTCGATCCGGTGCCATAGCGTTTGTTGCGCTTGCGCAGCCTGCGTCGAGAGGCCCCTCGCCTGCGGCCAGTCGAGCAAGGGGACGTCGGCGCTGTCGCGATATTGATACGCCTTCTCCCACGCCATCAGGTCCGCGTCGCAGGTGGCCACGACAATCGCATCGATGGGGAACAGCTTGGACAGTGTGTCGTGGACGGCCTTGCACAGGGAGCGAATATCGGCGGCGTCGTGGGCCGCTTCGGAAATCGAGTAGGTGGCGCGCTGCAGCGCTTCGGCCTGCTTCTTGGCCGACACATCGCGTGCCACGCCAATGCGAAGTTCATGGTCTTCGGACCAACGGGCGGACCACATGATATGGACGAAATGACCGTCCTTGTGAATATAGCGATTCTCGAAACCGATCCGGGGATGTCCTGCCATCACGAGCTTCGATTCTTCAATCGTGCGCTCGCGATCCTCCTTCACGACGAAGTCGATCATCGAGCGCCCCAGCAATTCCTCAGGGGAGTAACCGAGAATGCGCTCGCAAGCCGGACTCACATAGACGAGAACGCCAGCCTTGTCGACAAGAAACACGGCGTCGAGCAGCAACGCCATACAGCTTGCCAAGACGTCTTTTGTTACAAATTCCATGTATATCGAACGGACACGAAGCCTCCGCGTAGTATAAGGCAATCTCAATATGTGAATATTTCGTCACCTTGACGACGCAATACTTGCGATCGCTTCCCCGCCGCACTACGATCCCGCGCTCCTCAAAAAATCAGTTGCTTTAGCCAGCCCGGCGCTGCGATATTCGCCGCGCATTCTGCCCGCACGTTCCGGCACGCAATCTCATATTCGCTACGTAGCAGCTTGATTCTCGCCGCCACGTGACACCGGAATGCCAACTCGCGCTCGCTGAACCCCACCCGGTCCTCGTAACGGGTACCGTCGGGCAAGGGGCCCCGAATCTCGTAATACGTCACCCCGTCACGCGAATACTTCCCGACTTTGGCTGCCATCTTGTCTCAGTACTGTTCGGTTTTTCCCGCCCCAAGTGTTCATTAGTATTTTTTTCGTTTCCGGGGCGTGAACGAGATTGTCACTTGAAGGGTTCAAATTGGCAACCGCGAAAGTGCCCTCGTGGCGGTCGTACCACGGGGCGTTCACGGCGATCAAGCGAATACTGAACGTCGAATTTTTATTGAAACATTGGATCTCGAATTAAAGGACGGTTTTAAATCGCGTCGCAATGATACCGGGGCGACCGACATAGCCTTGCCGCGTTGCGCCGCCACCGATCGATGCGCTTGACGCCGCCTGCGTATAGCGGATAGAGTCTGCGCATGACGAATTTCCTCATCCCCTTCTCGCCGTGTATGCGCATTGTCCCGATGGGACAGCCGGGGGCGTTCGTCAAAAGCAAAAAACAGTCGCTCAACTGACCGGAGCGTACTGTTCCGTCAGTTGAGCGACGGAACAGCTACGTGGACCCGGCAGTCCCGCACCTTGCGCCGCCCAGCCTCACCCGGCGCGCCTGCCTCGAAGTTTCCCACGCGCCTGCCTTTGCCCGTCGCCCCGCTGAACGGTTTTCATACCGGTCGACGCACGTTCGTTCCGTTTCGTTCGTAACGTCCAGGGAGACACTTATGCAAGTCACGCAATCGCAACCCCAGTCGCCCGCTTCATCGCGCTCCCCGCTCTTTCGCGGCATTTGGGTGCCACTCGTCACGCCTTTCACCAGAGATGCCGCCGACACGCCGGTCGATCACGCGGCATTGCGTCGATTGGTCGCGCACTATCGTCGTTCGGGCATCGCCGGCCTTGTCGTGTGCGGTACGACGGGTGAGGCGGCAGCCCTTGACGACGCCGAACAGCTCGCCGTGCTCGACACCGTGCTGACCGAGGCTGGCGACCTGCCGGTGATCGCTGGGCTCGCCGGCAATCACCTGGGTCACACGCTGGCGCGCCTGAACGCCCTCAACGCCCTGCCCCTGGCGGGTGTGCTGACACCTGCACCGTATTACATCCGGCCCGCACAGGCGGGGCTCCTCGACTGGTTTCAGACACTGGCGGATCGTTCGCGTGCGCCGGTGGTGCTGTACGACATTCCGTATCGTACGGGCACAACCCTGACGCTGGAGACGCTGCTCACGCTCGCGGGTCACGACAATATTCGCGGCATCAAGGATTGCGCGGGCAACGCCCACACCACGCAGACACTCATCGCCGACGGACGCCTATCGGTGCTGGCAGGTGAGGACCATCAATTGCTGTCCACGCTCGCGATGGGCGGCCATGGCGCGATCATTGCAACGTCGCACTGTCGGCCGGCGCATTTCGTGGCCTTGTATCGCGCGGTGCAAGCGCAGCAGCTGGATGTGGCGCGCGTGCTGTTCCATGCGCTCATGCCAATGGTGCGGCTCATGTTTGCCGAGGCGAATCCCGGCCCGGTCAAGGCTTGGCTCGCACATGAAGGCCTGATCGCCGATGTGCTGCGTGCGCCGATGACAAGCGCATCGCCTGCGCTGACCCAGCAGTTGGTCGCGGCCGTTGCCGCCATCGACGCCGCGTTCGGCGCGAAGGCGGCTAATGCCGCCTGAGGCGAGATAGAAGGCGAGGGGGTGGAACAGCGGACGTCAGGCCGCCGCGCGCTGTCGTCCTGGCGCCGTCGTGCCGCGCTCGCCGCGGGACGGCAGTGGGCCTGTCAACGCCAATGTCGGCGTACGCGGCGTCATGCCCGGGTGTGTGCTGCCGTCGCGTTCAACGCGGAACTTCGCAGTCTCGCTGACCAGTTCGGCGGCCTGCTGACGCAGGTGGTCGGCCGCCGCCGCGGCTTGTTCCACGAGGGCGGCGTTCTGCTGCGTGACCTGATCCATCTGCGTGACGGCTTGCCCCACCTGCTCGATGCCGCGCGCCTGGTCGTCGCTTGCGGCGGCGATCTCGGCGATCAGCTCGCTCACGCGCCGCACCGACACGACGATCTGGTCCATGGTACGGCCCGCGACTTCCACGCGCGATGTGCCATCTTCGACCTGCTGCACCGATGCCGCAATCAATTCGCGAATGTCCTTGGCGGTGCCTGCGGAGCGCTGGGCTAGCGTGCGCACTTCGCCGGCCACCACCGCGAAGCCACGACCCTGCTCTCCAGCGCGTGCCGCTTCCACCGCCGCATTGAGCGCGAGAATATTCGTCTGGAAGGCAATGCCTTCGATAGCCTTGATCATGTCGCTCATGCGCGCCGACGCGCTGGCCATCGCCTGCATCGTCTCGACGACCGCACGTACGCTCTGCGCCCCGGCATCCGCCACCCCGGTCGCTTCGTGCGACAGGCGTCGCGCCTCCATCGCATGTTCGACATTCTGACGCACGGTCGACGTCAGTTCTTCCATCGACGACGCCGTCTCTTCGAGCGAGGCAGCCTGCTCTTCGGTGCGTTGCGACAGGTCGGTGTTGCCCTGCGCGATTTCGCGCGCCGCGTTGTCGATCGCTCCCGACGCGCCCTGGATATTGCGCACGAGATGGCTGAGTTGTTCAACGGCTGTGTCGAGCGCACTCGCCATCTGGCCGATTTCGTCGGCACGCTCGGCATTGACGCGATGCGTCAGGTCGCCACGCGCGAGCGCCGAGGCCCCTGCCACCGCCGCACGCACCGGGCGCGTGACCGAGCGCGTAATCGCCACCGCCGACAGCACGGACAGCACGACCGACGCGAGCATCGTGGCGAGCAGCCACAGGCGGGCGGATCCATATGCGGCGGTCGCATCGGCCGCCTCCTTCGCGCTGACCACCTTGCCGACCTCCATCAAACCGTCGAGGGGGGCGAAATACGCCACCTGCGCCTTCTGCAGCGGCCCCATCAGTTCGGTCTTGGCTTGCGCAAAGTTGCCGCTGCGAACCAGTGCCACGACCACGTCGAGCTGCTTTCCATAGTCCGCGTTCGTATCGGCCAGCGTGCGGTAGAGCGCCTTGCCCTTGTCGGTATAAAAGATCGTCGCCATGCCCGCGATGCTCTTGTTGTTGGTCTGGCGCATCTCGTCGATCTTGGCCAGACGGGCATCGAGTTGTGTGTTGTCTTCGGACATCACGATATCGCGCAGGAGTACGGCAACGTGCGCCGCGCGATCCTTCAGGCCATGAAATTCAAGAATCTTGGTGTTCAGGTCGGAGACGATGAGCTGGGTATTCGTATCCATCGTCGCCATTTTCGTCACCGCCACCACGGCCACGACCAACAGCATGAATACATTGACGGAAAAGGCGGCGGCGAGCCGCTTGCTGATACTGAGGTTCTTGAACATTGCCTTGCGCGCGTTAAGCGAATCGTCCTGCGGTGTTGTCGTGACTTCAGCCCGCCGCCGGCAAGCCTGGCAGGCCAGTGACTCTCTCTGTACCTCTGTGGAGGTATAACGAGTGCATTTGACGAAACTTGAGCCTCTGCGCGACAAATTCGCCGAATCTTCCGTCTGTGCCGTTCAGACAGGCCGCCATCGAGGGATATCCGCACCAAAACGGCGCAAACGACGCCTGTCAGCCTGGCAACTGATAGGGTCCGCCACGCGCCAGAGCGCGCTGATACGCATCACGCGCATGAATGCGTTGCAGAAAATCGGTGATCGCGGGCCAGCGCCCCTGCGCGTTGCCGCGCGCGCTCGCGGCTTCGAGCGGGAAACTCATCTGGATGTCCGCTGCGCTGAAGCGATCGCCGACGAACCAGCCGGTCTTCGTGAGCGCGTCGTTCACGTAGTCGAAGTGCAGGCGCAGTTGCGGATCGACGAAGCTCGACTGCAGCGTGTCGCTGATCTTGCGGGCAATGGGGCGAGCGAAGAACGGCATGGGCGCGCTCGCGATGCGCAGGGCGACGAGCTTGAGCAGCAAAGGCGGCATGGCCGACCCCTCGGCGTAGTGCAACCAGTAGGTCCAACGCAGCCGCTCCGGTGTGCCTCGCGGCGGGGCCAGTCGCCCGAGTTCGTCGCGATCGGCGAGATACTCGATGATGGCGCCCGACTCGGCGAGCGTCAGTTCGCCGTCGGTCACGACCGGCGACTTGCCGAGCGGATGCACCTCGCGCAGTGCCGGCGGCGCGAGCATCGTCTTCGGGTCGCGCGCATATCGACGCAGGTCGTAGGGAATGCCCAGCTCTTCGAGCATCCACAGCACGCGCTGCGAGCGCGAGTTGTTCAAATGGTGAACCGTCAGCATAGGGTCTGGCTCCGGCGGGACGTCCGCTCGCCATTGTCGCCGCAACGCCGGGTTTAAGGGTAATCTTGTCCATCGGCCGATCCGGAATCGACCCTGCGCCCTCTCCCTCTCTTTCATCCCTCATGGACCGAATCGATGCCATGAAAGTCTTCGTCGCGATCGTCGACGAAGGAAGCCTCGCCGGTGCAGCCCGGCGCCTCGGGCGCTCTGCCGCGGCGGTAAGTCGTGCCATCGGCTATCTCGAAGCGCATACGGGTACGGCCCTGCTCCATCGCACGACACGTGCGGTCAAGCTGAGCGTTGCAGGCGAGCGCTATGCCGCTGCCTGCCGACGCATCCTGCTCGATCTGGACGAAGCCGACGTGATCGCCGCCGGCGAACGCTCGGCGCCACGCGGCCTGCTCACCGTCTCCGCGCCGCTCGCCGCCGGAGAAACATTCATGCGCGAGATCGTGGACGCCTTCATCGAACGCTATCCGGAAGTCGTCGTCCGCCTGCAATTGAGCGACCTGCCCGTGAGCCTGATCGACGAGGGCATCGACGTCGCGATGCGCGTGGCCCACCTGCCCGACTCCTCGCTCGTGGCCACGCACGTGGGCGAGGTTCGGCGAATCATTGCCGCCGCTCCCGCCTATCTGGCGTCCCACGATCCTATCGAGTCCCTCGCCGATCTGTCGAAGCAGCAAATCGTGTCCATGACGTACTTCGGCATCGACTCGTGGCGCTTCCCCGCCACGGGACGCGGTTCCGTGCCACAGGTCGTACAGTTCACGCCGCGACTGGTCGTCAATTCGATCCGGGCCGCGATTGCCTCGGTCGTCGCAGGACACGGCGTGGCGCGAATGTTGACCTATCACATCGTCGACGAATTGGCGCACGGCACGCTGCACATCGTCTTGCAGGACTACGAACACCCGCCCATGCCGGTTCACGTCATCACACCGCAAGGACGGTTGGCCGTGCCCAAGGTGCGCGCCTTCGTCGACTTCGCGGTGCCGCGTCTGCGCAAGCATTTCGCACGGGTACACAAGCTGGCGAGCCAGGCATAAGGGATGGGCAGTGCCGATGAAGCGGCGTCCTGCCGCCCCGCCATTCCGCCATTCCGCCATTCCAACATTGTTACGCCGCGCGGAAGAATGACTTCCAAGACATGACCGTTCCCCGGCGCGCCGCCACCGCCTAGACTGAGTCCGTTGCCGTGACGCCTCGCACCGACCGACGTCGGGGCGAAGCCGGTGCTTCCGGAGTCCTCATGTCCCACGCCGCCCTTGGCAGCCCAACCACCGCCACCTTCAACGCCTGGCGCGCCACGCTGTCGGCCGCCTGCGCCAGTCTCATCGGCATTGGCTTTGCCCGTTTCGCCTACACCGCGCTCTTGCCCGCGATCATCGGTGCGCACTGGTTCGCGCCCGCGACCGCCGCCTATCTTGGCGCGGCCAATCTCGGCGGCTATCTGGCCGGCGCCTTGGGCGCCCGCGTGCTGGCGCGCCACGCGTCGAGCGTGACCCTCGTGCGAACGATGATGCTGGTCGCCGTATTCGCCTTCTTTGCTTGCGCGTGGCCCCTCTCGTTCGTCTGGTTTTTCGGATGGCGCTTCGCCTCGGGGTTTGCGGGTGGCGTACTGATGGTGACGGCAGCACCGTCGGTGCTGGCGCACGTGCCCCCCTCACGGCGCGGCATCGTGAGCGGCGCAATCTTCGCCGGCCTCGGACTGGGCATCGCCGCGTCGGGCACGCTCGTGCCGCTCTTGTTGCGCGACGGCCTCGCCGAAACGTGGAGCGGCCTCGGCGTACTTTCGCTCGTGCTCACGGCGGTGGCGTGGCGCGGTTGGCCCGACGGCGCCCCCATGGCAACGGCCGCCAGCGCCCCCGCTCATATCAGGCGCCCACCCACCAGTCCGGTGGCGCTGCGCTCGCTCTACATCGAATACGCGCTAAATGCCGTCGCGTTGGTGCCGCACATGATTTTCCTCGTCGACTATGTCGCGCGCGGGCTGGGCAAGGGACTAGACGCCGGAGCAAACTATTGGGTGTTGTACGGACTCGGGGCGATCGTCGGTCCGCTTTTTGCAGGGCACCTCGCCGACCGGATCGGCTTTGCGCGGGCCTTGCGTGTCGCTTACGTTGCGCAGTTGTGTGCGGTGCTGCTGCCGGTGCTCGGCCTCGGCTTGCCCGCCCTGATGGTCTCCAGCGTGGTCATGGGCGCCTTCACCCCGGGCATCGTGCCGCTGGTGCTCGGACGCGTGAACGAACTACTCGTCCATCATCCTGGCGGACAAAAAGCCGCCTGGAGCACTGCCACGACCAGCTTCGCGACGTTGCAGGCAGGTGCCGCCTACGGCCTATCGTTCCTGTTCGCCGCCACGTCGGGCAACTATTTGCTGCTGTTCATGGTAGGCGGCGCCGCGATGGCGATCGGGCTGCTCGTCAACGTGGCCTCCGCTCGCCTGGCGCTCCACTTTCCGGGCGACACGCCGAACGCTCGCCGGAAGTAGCGGGTGAAGTGGGACAGATCGTTGAAGCCTTGCGCGACGGCAACGTCGGTCGCTGGCGCGCCGGCGCGCAACGCGGGCAAGGCCCGCACCAGACGCAACTGATTGCGCCAGGCATGCGGCGCCAGGCCAGTTTCCCGCGAGAATAGCCGCGCGGCGTGAAACGGCGACAGGTCGACCGCTTCGGCCAACGCCGTCAGCGACAACGGCTCGGTGAGATCGGCCGAGAGCCGCGCCTTCATGGTCTCGACGCGCACCGCATCGCGATATAACGGCGTGTCCGGCACCCGCGCCTGCGCATGGCGCGCCAGCATGAACGACACGGCCTCGATCAGTACACTTTCCGCCAGCAACGGGTCGGCGCCGGCCTGAAGCAGACGGTGCGCCGCCGTCAGCCGATGCATCGCCTGCGTGTCGCGGATGACCTGCTCGCCAAACCAGGGATGCGCGTCGCCCGGCGTCGTCAGCCCCGCCAACGGACGCGTCACCTGACGCTGTACGCCTTGCACGAAGCCGACCGGCAGGTAAAACACGCGATAACGCCACCCGAAATCGGTTTCGCGCGCGCCGGTATGCACTTCGCCTGGGTGGATGACGGCCACGGATCCGGCGTCCGCCACATGCTCGCCGCCCCGGTAAGCGTAGCGCTCGGCCCCTTCCACGATGCACGCGAACGTATATGCATCGTGCCAATGGGGTGCGAAGGTATGGTCGTTGTACTCAGCGGTGACCATATCGCCACCAGGAACCAGCGACGAGCGCCAGTAGTGGGGGGCGTTGCGAAACGGCTGAATCGGCGGGGACAGGACGTTCATTTACGTCACTTTACACTGGTCGTCAAACCGTTTGCCGAGCGCGCATCTCGCCTGCCCGCGCCCCCCTGCGCGCGGCGACCTCAGCCTATCCCGTCCATCAACGCGTCGCCACCACGAAGAGCCTTGGAAACGGCAGCAATACCGTACCGTCGGCCAGCGCCGGATACGCCTTGGCGATCTCGTCGGTGTAGCGCGTCAGAAACGCCGCTCGCGAAGCATCGTCGAGCTTCGCGAGGAACGGCCGCAACGCACTGCCCTTGAACCACTCGACGACCGCCGGTGCCCCGCCCGCGAGCGGGTGGTAGTACGTCGTGCGCCAGATGTCGACGCGCGAGCACAGCGCGCGAAGCAGCAGGTAGTAGAACGTCGCCGTGTGGCGCGCCGTACGCTCCACCCCTCTGAGCGTTGCGGCCCAACGCGGATCGGCCGCCACTTCCCGCATCAGCCGGTGCGCGGGCTCGTCGAGATTGTCAGGCATCTGCACGGCCAGCGAACCACCGGGCGCAAGACAACCGACCAGGCGCGGATACAGCGCCTCATGATCCGGCAACCATTGCAGCACGGCGTTGGCGAGAATCACGTCGAACGGACCATCGGTCCATGTCGCGATGTCGGCCAAGTCAAAGCGGTATTGCGGCAGTCGCGCACGCGCCGCGTCGACCATGTCCTGCGAACTATCGAGCCCGAGCACGTCGGCGCGAACGTAACGGGCGGCGAGCACCTCGGTCGAGTTGCCGGGGCCGCAGCCGATATCGACGACGCGTGCCACCCCGCGATTCGCAAGGGGCGGAATGGCCGCCACGAGCTCGCGCACGGGACGCGTGCGCTCGTCTTCGAACTTGACGTATTGTTCGGCCTGCCACGCAAGATTCACCGGGGCATTCGACGAGGGGGCTTTCGACATGACGCTCTCCATGGGGAATCGGGCAAGCGTCTTACGATATCAGGTCGCCGCCTGCAACGCCTCCACAAACACGCGCAGATGTGGCGGCTCGGCATCGGTGATCGCCCAGTACGTCATGCCGCCGCGCCGCCAGCGCGCGATGGCATAGCCATCGGACCCCGTGATCGTCGGCGCCGCCGCGCCCATGTCGCGCGCCGGAAACACGTAGACATCGATCGGATGCTTGTCCGTGCGGTAGACGAGCACGGCCACCGTGCGTCCGCCAACGTAGTCGACGCGTCCGCCTTCCAGCGGGAACCCCTTGGCCGACAGATCGGTGACGGGCGGCGCGTAATCGATGCGTCCGTTGAACCACGGCTTGACGGTGTGCTGATCGGTTGAGACCACGTCAATCGGATGTTGCGAGAGCAGCGCACGCACATGGCTTGCCACGATCTCCTGCGGTTGCAGGCCCATGACAGCCGGTTCCTCGATCCCCTGCGGCGTCGCGGGCGGACGCGCCACCAGCAGCGCCATCGCAACCGCGAGCCCGCCGAGGATCGCGCCACCGGCGCCGCCGAACAACCAAGGCGCAAGGCTCGGCCCCCACGCCAGTTCCGCCGGTCGATCCGGCGGCGGCGTCGGAGGCAGGCCCGGATGGACTGGATTCGTCGGGTCCGCCCCGGGCTTCGCTGCCTGCGCAGGCGCTGCCGTGGCAGGCTCCGCCGCCAAGCGCACTTGACGTTCGGCGAGCACCACGTCGTCGCGCAACGGCTTGCCGAGCGGAGTGGCTTCGCCAGCGACAGGCGTTTCGCCGGCACTCGTCCCCGGCGTCCTATCGTTGGGGTCGTCAGGCTTGTTCATCGAGCCCTCCCCGCATGGTGCCCTCGAGCGGCAGACGTGTCAGACGTGCGATCTGCGCCGCACCGTCGCGGCGACGCCACTCCGTCAGCCAGCGCGCGAGGGTGTACGTCGCATCGAGGTGCGGCAAGGCCAGTACATCGAATCGTTCCGACGCAGGCGCGCCGGCTTTTTCAGCGTCGGCCACAGGAGTCTCCCCAGTGCGGGCAACGCGGTGCCCGGGTGAATCGGTCTGTTGTCGCCAATACGACGTCAATGGCCTCATTGAATCACATCTGCCTTTCCCCACGATGATTTCGCGATGACTTCACGAGGATCACTCCGGTCATATGCGGATGAATCGCGCAGTAGTAGGGATACGTCACCGGTTTGTCGAACATGAATGAGAACGTGCCGTTGGTATCGAGCGCGCCCAACGCAAACGCACGCGAGATGATTAACGTCGCCTGCGAGGGCCCGGCGACGCGACATGCGCCGCGACGGGTCGCCCTGGGCAGTCGATTATGACGCGCCCCTTCAGAGCGGCGAGTACTGCCATCGAGTGGCCACCCCGGCCCCCCCATGGAGATGCCACGATGGCACGCCATTGAGCACACTCTGGCAAGGGCGGCCTGTGCCCGCCGGCGATTCGCTCATCTTGGCCGTGCGACGCAGCAACGGACGCGGATCGGCTGGCACACCTTGGCGGCGCAGTTCGAAATGCAGGTGCGGGCCCGTGACCATACCCGTCTTGCCGACCGCACCGATGACGCGGCCCGCCGCCACCGTCTCGCCGACGCGCAGCCCGCGCGCCGTGGCGGACAAGTGGGCGTAGATCGTCTCGCTATCGTGCCGATGCGCGATCACGATGTAACGCCCGAACCCCCGGCGCTCGAAGCCGATGGACTTCACCACGCCGTGCGCCACCGCGCGCACCGGCGTGCCCGAAGGCGCCACGAGATCGATGCCGTTGTGCCGATGCTTCACGCGCCGCACCGGGTGGGAGCGCGTGCCGAAATCCGACGAAACGCGCGAATAGGTCACCGGCATGACGAGCGGCTTCGACGCCTGCACCGTCAGGGGCATGGCATACAGCGGCGTTACCTTGCCGCAGACGGATTGCGGCAACGCCACGCTCAAGTGCGGCGACGATGCGTCGGCCGACGCGCTCGGCGTCGTCGGCGAGAAGGAAAACGACGGGGTCAGACGCGGGTGCAGGCGCAATGTGTCGGCCATGCCGCCAGTTTCGGCCATGGCAGCCGCCGGCACCGCCATGCACAGCCAGACGCACGCCGCGCGCCAGCGAGAGCGGCGGCCTTCGCCTTGCCCCCGCAGGCCTTGCGCGCCGCCGTCCAACGCGGCGCACCTGCGCTTGGAGGAAGGAGAAGAGAAAGACATCGCTCGAGAAACCTGTTCGAAAACGACGCAGTCTACGGGGCATCACGGCGATAATTGACGGGAAAATACGCAAAACATCCATCAAACCCCCGTTAAATGGCGTCATTTGGGGGCATGCCCAACGCAAGCCCCCGTTCCGCGCCTTGCATCCGTGCAATGCCGGGCCAGCATTTGTTCTCCCCAGCGTCGCGCGCGTAAGATAGCGCTTTCGCCCGAGGCCCTCCGCCCTCGGGCCTTCATTTGCCAGTCATGTCTAGCTTCTGGATCACGATTACCAATTTCGGCGGTGCCGCCGTGACGGTGCCCGCCGCCGCCGCCCTCACCCTCTGGTTGCTCTCGGCCCGTGCGTGGCGTATGGCATTCACCTGGGTCGCGCTGTTTGCGGCCGGTGCGCTTGTCGTCGCGGCCTCCAAGGTCATGTTCCTCGGCTGGGGGCTCGGGGTCCGCGAACTCGATTTCACCGGCGTGAGCGGCCATACGATGCTTGCCGCCACCGTGTACCCGGTCATTGCATGGTTGCTTGTGCGTCACTTCAAGTGGCCGTGGCGCGTGCTCGGCATGGCCGCCGCCACGGCGGGTAGCGTGGCCGTCGGGGCGTCGCGCGTCGCCCTGTCGGCGCACTCGATTTCGGAGACGGTGGCCGGCTGTGTCGTGGGCTTCGCCATTTGCGCAGCCTTTGCCTGGCACACGCGTCGCGACGCCACGCCCAATCTCAAAACCCTGCCGATGGCGGCCAGCCTGTTCATTCTCGTGATGTGGCTGCACGGCGAGCGCGTGCCGACGCAGCGCTGGATCACTCACGTTGCGCTCACGCTGTCCGGTCGCGAGCACCCGTTCCGTCGCATCAGCTGGCACGCACGAAAGCCCACGCCGCCGTCGACCCTGCGGCCCTCGCGACCCTTGCCGGCGATACCCGCCACCTCGCCCGATACGCCGACGCCAGCCCAGGCGCGATGAACCGCCTCACGGGCGCGGCGCCAGTGTCTGCGCGCAATTTGTCGCAGATCACGGTAGGGGTACGACGTCTGCGATATATTTGCTGAAACGCCCCGTGACGTATTGACGTCGCGGCACCGGGGGCGTTGCCCATTGCATCCTCCTCGCTTCGTCGTCTGCGGCGCGCGTTCGCACGAGCGTGGCGAGGTAGAACGGAGTCCGTCATGCCCGCTCGCACTGCCAAGACCTCCGACGCGCCGGTGTCCCCATCGTCCCAGTCGTCCTCCGCATCGCGCTCGCGCGGCGCGCCCAAAGCCGCGAACCCGCCGACGCGCCGTGCGACGCCACCGGGCCCGGTGCCCGCCGCCGCAGCGAGCCCTGTCTCGACCACGGCGGGAAGCTCGTCTGCGCCCGCGGATACGCCCGAGGTGGCATTTCCGTCGCCAGCCGCCTCGTTTACAGACAGCCTCGACCGCGCCGCGATGGCGGCGACCGCGCGGTTTACCGGCAATGTCTCGCCCGCAGCGGTGGCGCTCGCCTGGGCCGACTGGGCCATGCACGCCGTGACGGCGCCCGGGCATCAGCTCAACGTCTTCAAGGCTTTCGCCGCCATCGACAAGCCGACGGCCAGTGATCGGGCGAAGGCCGGCGGCCCGCCCGTCGCCGACCGGCGCTTTCGCGACCCACTGTGGGGTCAGCTCCCGTTTGCCTGGTGGCGTGAACGTTTCCTGCGAACGCAGGATTTCGTCGACACGATGACGGGCGAAATTCCGGGTGTCGACCGGCATCACCGCGACGTGGTGCGCTTCATGGCGAGGCAATGGCTCGACGTGTTCGCGCCAAGCAACGTCTGGTTCCTGAATCCGGAAGTCATCAACGCCGTGCGCGACACGCATGGGCAAAACCTTGTCAGTGGTGCGCAACGCTGGTGGTCCGACCTGCGCGATATGGCGGCGGGCCATGCGCCGGGGGCGGGGCCAGAGGCGTGCAAAGCATTCTGCGTCGGCCACGATATCGCCGCGACGCCCGGCAAGGTCGTCTTTCGCAACGCGTATTTCGAGTTGCTTCACTACGCCCCGGCGCAGGCGCAGACGTGGCGCGAACCGATTCTTATCGTGCCGTCGTGGCTGCTGAAGTACTACATCCTCGACTTGGAAGCGCAGCATTCGCTTGTGCGCTATTTGGTGGCGCAAGGCCATAACGTCTTCATGATGTCGTGGCACAACGCCGGGTCGAAGGCTCATGACCGTGGGCTGGACGACTACCTGAACGCCGGACTGCTGACCGCCCTGCGGGAGGTGCATCGCCTGACGGACAACGTGCCCGTGCATGCCTGCGGCTACTGCCTGGGCGGCACGCTGCTCGCCATCGCGGCGGCCACGCTTGCGCGCGGAAACCCGACCGGCGGTGAAGACGGAAGCGAGATCAGTCGCGATAACCGAGGCGGCGACGGACGTTCGAAAGGCGGTGCGGCAGGAAGCGACCTGCTCGCCAGCGTGACGCTGCTGGCCGCGCAATCCGACTTCAGCGAGCCAGGCGAACTGGGACTATTTATCGACGCCAGCCAGGTGGCGTATCTTGAAGCGATGATGTGGCGCCAGGGATTCATCAGCGGCGAGCAGCTCGCGGGGACGTTTCAGTTGCTCAATTCGCGCGATCTGATCTGGTCGCGACTCATGCACGACTACCTGCTCGGTAAACCGGCGCAAACGACCGACTTCACGGTGTGGAATGCCGACACCACACGGATACCCGCGCGGCTGCACAGTCAGTGCCTGCGCGAGCTGTATCTGAACAATGCGCTGGCGACGGGCACACTGAAGGTGGGCGGACTACCGGTCGCGCTATCGGATATTCGCGTGCCGATGTTCGTGGTGGCGACCGAACGCGATCACATTTCCCCGTGGCGCTCGGTCTACAAGATGCATCTGCTCTACAACGGCGATCTGACGTTTGCGCTCGTCTCGGGCGGGCACAACGTGGGTATCGTTTGTGAGCCGGGACATCCGACCAGTCACCATCGCGTCGCCACGCGCACGGCGGGCGCCGCGTATCGCGATCCCGACGAATGGTTCGGCACTACGCCCGCCAAGCCAAGCTCCTGGTGGCCAGCATGGCAGGCGTGGCTGCTGGCCCACGGCAGCGAAAAATCCGTCGCCGCCGCCTGGCCACCGGCGCACTCGCTATGTGATGCGCCCGGCGCTTACGTGCTCGAGCGTTGAGCCGGAGCCCCGCCGCGCTTGGGCGGTACGCGGCCGTTGAGCGGCGACTGTTGGGAGACGGCCGCCTCGGTGGCCTGTGCCGCCTGCGTCGACAAGCGCCGCCAGGCGTCCATCGTGCCCAGTGTGGCGTCGTTGAATGCCTGGAACCACTTCTGCAACGGCACTTCGGCGGCCTTGGCGGCGTCTCCGGGCATGGTGCCCGCCCCCATCAAATCGGGCAGCGTCATCGCACCCGCCATGCCGTGCTGCAATTCTTCGCCCGTCTTGCGCAAATGCTCGGTCCAGAGCAGTTGATTGTTCGCGCACACCGCCAGCCACTCGCGCCAGAATTCGTTCTGTTGCGCGAGCTGACCGTTGAGCATCTGCAAGTGCGCGGTCAAGAGCCCATTGAAGTCCTTGGCGCCGCCGAGCGACTTCGCGGCGTCGGCATGGGCCTTGAGCAATTCGGTGTCGCGCTCTGCCTGCAATTGGTGCATGTGTTGCGCCGCTTCCAGCAGAATGCCGTAGGCGCCCAGCGCGCTCGCGGTGCCGAGTTTGACCATCGTGAGTGCCGGATTCGTTTCCTTTGACATCGTGACTCTCCTGAGTATGTAGTAGGCAGCGTCGCTGCAAGTCACTCCATATGCATGCCACCGTTGATGGCAAGGTTGCTGCCGGTGATGAAGCCCGCGTCGTCCGAGGCAAGGAAGGCCACCAGGGCGGCCACCTCATCGGGCCGCCCCAGTCGGCCGACCGGAATCTGCGGAATGATGCGCGATTCGAGCACATCGGCCGGAACGGCCGTGACCATCTTCGTGGCGAGATATCCCGGCGAGATCGTGTTGACGGTCACCCCGGCCTTGGCGACCTCCAGCGCCAGCGACTTGGTGAACCCATGCATGCCGGCCTTCGCCGCCGCGTAGTTCGCTTGTCCAAACGCCCCACGGCTGCCATTGACCGACGAGATGTTGATAATGCGGCCCCAGCCGCGCGCGACCATGCCACCGAAGACCGGCCGGGTCATGTTGAATACGCTATCCAGATTCGTGCGCAATACCAATTGCCAGTTTTCGGACGTCATCTTGCGCATCGTCGCGTCGCGCGTGATTCCCGCGTTATTGATCAGGATGTCCACCGGACCGGTATCGGATTCGACGGCTTTCGCGCACGCCTCGCACGACGCAAAATCGGCGACGTCGACACGGTAGGCGGCGAACTCGCGGCCAGCGGCGCGCATGCGCTCGACCCACCCTTCGCAATCGTGATTCTGGGGCGAACAAGTGACCGCAACCCGATACCCGGCATCGGCCAGGCGCAGGCTGATGGCCTCACCCAAACCGCCCATACCGCCTGTAACCAAAGCGATGCGTGTTGTCATGGCTATCCATCTCCGGTGAGCATCAATCGCGAAACGTCAGATACCTCCAGCATAGCCGCGAACCCCCAGCTTGCCGCCGCGCGCGATGCCCGCGCGTGCCCTTCGCTTGACCTTGGTCAAAGTCGGACGCCCGTGCGGCGCCGTGCGCGCGAAGACATCACCGATGTCCGCGGTGGTTGCAGCGCGTACTCGCTAGGCATCGTACTCCAAATTAATTCGGCGGTTGGCCTTTCCCGGCTTGCCGACAACAATCCAATGACACGCTCCCCGTCGATAGTCACGGGGCGGCAGAAAGTCGTGCGCAACGCCGTTGCACCCCGTCGGCAATCCATATATCATCGCCCGTAGATTTAATCCCGATGTCTCACTTTGTGAGTTACGAGCGCACGATGCCCCTTCTGTCCGACATCGCACCACGCCGCCTTGCCCTGGCCGTCGCCATCACGGCCATTGCCGCGATTTTGAGCGCCTGTTCGCGCAAAGCCCCCCCGGAGGCCCCCCCGCGCCCGGTCGTGGCCGTGGCGGCCAAGGTCGCCGAGCACGCACCCGTCGTGTCGTTACCGGCACAAATCGAGGCGCGCTACGTCACGCCGCTCTCGTTCCGTGTCGCGGGCCAGATCATCGAGCGCAACGTGCGACTCGGCGACGCCGTCAAGGCGGGCCAGATCGTCGCCCGGCTCGATCCGGGCGATCTCTCGAAGCAGGCCGCCAGTGCTCGTGCTCAGCTCGACGCCGCGCAGCACCAACTCGATTACGCGACGCAAACCGTCACCCGTGACCGCGCGCAAGCCCGCGAGAACCTCATCGCTCCGGCGCAGTTGGAACAATCAGAGAATGCCTACGCAAGCGCGCTCGCTCAGCGCAATCAGGCGACGCAGCAGGCCGCACTGGCCGGCGATCAGTTGAACTACGGCAGCCTCAAGGCCGATCGCGACGGCGTCATCACCGCCGAGCAGGCCGATACGGGGCAGAACGTCAGCGCCGGTCAGCCGGTGTACCAGTTGGCATGGACCGGCGAGGTCGACGTGATTACCGACGTGCCCGAAGTCGCGCTCGGCGCGCTGCGCGTCGGGCAGATGACGACCGTCTCGCTGCCCGCCGTGCCGGGCAAGACATGGCAGGCGCGTGTGCGTGAAATCGCGCCGGCGGCCGATCCCATGAGTCGCACATACCGCGCCAAGCTCTCGCTGCTCGCGCCTGGCCCGGACGTCAAACTCGGCATGACGGCCAACGTTGCGTTCGCACAACCCTTCGCGCCGCCGGCCGCCCCACCCGTGGCATCGTCGACGACATCGGCCACGCCCGTCGCAATGGCGTCCGGCGTGCCTGCCGCCACCCCGCTCGCGGACGGCCCGCCCATCACACTGCCGTCGACCGCGCTCTTCCACGAGGGCGATCAACCCGCGGTGTGGGTCGTCAAGGCCGACGACACATTGGTGCTGCGGCGTGTGAAGATCGTTCGCTACGGCGAGCGCACCGTCACCGTCGCGGGCGGCATTCAACCCGGCGAGCGCATCGTCTGGCAAGGCGCGCACACCGTCACCGCCGGCGAGAAGGTTCGCGTGATTGCGCCGCTGCACCCCGAGGACTTCGCGTCATGAGCCCGCAGGACGGTAAGCCGCCCGCGCCCGTGGCATCCTCTGCCACGCCGCCCTCCGCACCCAAGGACTATCGTCACGAGGAGGGCCGCTTCAACCTCTCCGCGTGGGCCCTGCGGCATCGCGCACTCGTGATCTTCCTGATCGCGATGGCCACGATCTTCGGCATTCTGGCCTACTCGCGCCTCGCGCAATCGGAAGATCCGCCCTTCACGTTCCGCGTGATGGTCATCCGCACGTACTGGCCGGGCGCGACCGCCAAACAGGTGCAGGAGCAGGTCACCGACCGGATCGCGCGCAAGCTCCAGGAGATGCCGGCGATCGACTTCCAACGCAGCTATTCACGCCCTGGCGAGTCGCTGCTGTTTTTTTCGATGAAGGATTCGGCGCCCGCGAGCGACGTGCCGGAAGAGTGGTACCAGGTGCGCAAGAAAGTCGGTGACATCGCATACACCTTGCCGCAGGGCGTGCAAGGACCGTTTTTCAACGATGAATTCGGCGACGTCTACACGCACATCTTCACGCTCCAGGGCGACGGCTTCGGTCCCGCCCAGTTGCGCGATTACGCCGACTCGTTACGCACCGTGCTGCTGCGCGTGCCTGGCGTGGCGAAGGTCGACTACTTCGGCGACCAGGAGCAGCGCATCTATGTCGAGATCAACAACACACAACTGACGCGACTCGGCATTTCGCCGAACCAGATCGCGCAGGCCGTGGGCGCGCAGAACGCGGTCTCGCCCGCGGGCACGATCGACACGCCCAACGACCGGCTGGTCGTGCGCCCGAGCGGCCAGTTCCGCAGCGTGGATGACCTTGCCGACACGCTCATCCGCGTGAACAACCGATCCTTCCGGCTGGGCGACATCGCCACGATCAAGCGCGGCTATGTCGACCCGCCCGTCTCGGAGATGCGCTTCGGTGGCAAGCCCGTGCTCGGCATTGGCATCACCATGCAAAAGGGGCAGGACGTCGTTCACCTTGGCAAGGCGCTGGCCGGCAAGATGGGCGAGCTGCGTGCTCAGTTGCCCGCAGGCCTCACGCTCACTGAAGTCGCGAGCATGTCGAAGTCCGTGTCACAGTCCGTCGACGACTTCCTCGAAGCGGTGGCCGAAGCCGTCGCCATCGTGCTCATCGTGAGCCTCGTCTCGCTTGGCTTGCGCACCGGCATGGTGGTGGCCATTTCGATTCCGGTTGTCCTCGCCGTGACGTCGCTGTTCATGTACCTCTTCGACATCGGGCTGCACAAGGTGTCACTCGGCACGTTGATCCTGGCGCTCGGGCTGTTGGTGGACGATGCGATCATCGCCGTCGAAATGATGGCCGTGAAGCTCTCCCAAGGCTGGAATCGCAAGCGTGCGGCTGCCTTCGCCTACACGAGCACGGCGTTCCCCATGCTGACCGGCACGCTCGTGACCGTGTCCGGCTTTCTGCCCATTGCCCTGGCGAAGTCGAGCACGGGTGAATATACGCGCTCGATCTTCGAGGTCTCGGCCATTGCGCTGCTCGCCTCGTGGCTGGCCGCCGTCGTGCTCATTCCGCTGCTCGGCTACAAGCTGCTGCCCGAGCGAGCGCGCGAGGCCCATCACGGCGACGATCATGAGCACGAGGTCTACGACACCCGCTTCTACAATCGCCTGCGCGGCTGGCTGACGTGGTGCATCGAGCGCCGCTTGATCGTGCTTGCCATCACCGTCGTGCTGTTCCTGATTTCGATGGCCGGCTTCTCGCTCGTGCCCCAGCAGTTTTTCCCGAGTTCCGACCGGCCCGAACTGATGGTCGATCTCCGTCTGCCGGAAGGGGCGTCGTATCAGGCGACGCTGCGCGAGACGCAACGCCTGGAAAAATTGCTCAAGGGTCGGAAGGAGATCGATCATACGGTCAGCTTTGTCGGCACCGGCGCGCCCCGCTTCTATCTGCCGCTCGATCAGCAACTGCCCACGCCGAACTTCGCGCAACTGGTTGTTACCGCCAAGTCCGTGGACGACCGGGAGGCGCTCGCCCAATGGCTCGAGCCGAAGCTGCGCGAGGCCATGCCCGGTGTGCGCACCCGGTTGTCGCGACTGGAAAACGGGCCGCCCGTCGGCTTTCCCGTGCAGTTTCGCGTGAGCGGCGATGACATTGGCACGGTGCGCAAGATCGCCGAGCAGGTGGCGGCGGTCATGCGCAAGAACGGTGACACCGCCGATGTCCAGTTCGACTGGGACGAGCCCTCACAACGCTCGGTGCGCTTCGAAGTCGACCAGCAGAAAGCACGCGCACTGGGCGTGAGTTCGACGGACATCTCGAACTTCATCGCCATGACGCTCACGGGCTACGACATCAGCCAATACCGCGAACGCGACAAGCTGATCTCGATCACACTGCGCGCCCCCAAGGCCGAGCGGGTGGATCCGGCGAAGCTCGCCACGCTCGCCATGCCCACGCCGAACGGCCCGGTACCGCTGGCCACGCTGGGGCATGTGGTGAACGACTTGGAATATGGCGTGATCTGGGAGCGCGACCGCCAGCCGACGCTCACCGTGCGCTCGGATGTGCGCGCGGGCAAGCAGGGGATCGACGTGACCGACGCCGTCTACCGATCGCTCGGCGATATTCGCAAGGCCCTCCCGGTGGGTTATCGCATCGAGATCGGCGGATCGGTCGAAGAGTCCGCCAAGGGACAGTCGTCGATCATGGCGCAGATGCCGATCATGATCATTGCGGTGCTCACACTCCTGATGATCCAGCTCCAGAGCTTCGCGCGCACCCTGCTCGTGGTGCTCACGGCGCCGCTCGGCATGATCGGTGTGGTCGCCACGTTGCTGCTGTTCGGCAAGCCGTTCGGTTTCGTGGCAATGCTCGGCGTGATCGCGATGTTCGGCATCATCATGCGAAACTCGGTGATCCTGGTCGACCAGATCGAACAGGACATCGCGGCTGGACACCCGCGCTTCGACGCCATCGTGAGCGCCACGGTACGGCGCTTCCGGCCGATCACGCTCACGGCCGCCGCCGCCGTGCTCGCGCTGATCCCTTTGCTGCGCAGCAACTTCTTCGGCCCGATGGCTACGGCGTTGATGGGCGGCATCACCAGCGCCACGATTCTGACCGTGTTTTTCCTGCCGGCGCTGTACGCCACGGCATTCCGCGTGCGTCACCACGAACGTACCTCGCCCGCCGACCCCGCACACGCGGCTAACCCGCAAGGAGACCGCTCATGATGCCGCGTCTCGCCCGGCGCTGGTGCGCCCCGCTCGTTCCGATCCTCCCATTGTGGCTGAGCGCCTGCGCGTTCACCCCGGGCGACACGCCGCCTGCCATGCCCTCACCCGCGCACTATGGCGCCAGCGCGCTGCCCGCCCATACCGACTCGGCGCAAGGCACGGCACAGCAGTTCGACGTGGGCGCGGCCCCCGTGAACGCGTGGTGGCATGCCTATCGCTCGGACACCCTCAATGCCCTCGTCGACGAAGGGCTGCGCAACAGTCCCTCGCTGTCTTCGGCGGAGCATGCCTTGCAGGGCGCGCGCGAGCAGTTGAAGGCGCAGATCGGCGCGTCGCTCTTCCCGTCGATCGACCTTGGCGGCGAAGCAGCGCGTGAGCGCAATCTCGGCATCCCGAATCTCGGACCGCCGACGGCGCTCTACAACATGTTCGTGGGACAGGTGCAGGCACGCTACACGTTCGACTTATTCGGCGCCGCTCGCTTCGCCGATGCGTCGCTGGCGGCCCAGGTCGATCAGCAGGCGTTCCAGCTCGAATCGGCGCGGCAGGCGCTTGCGGCGAATATCGTCTCCGGCGCCATCGGGGCATCGGTGCTCGGCGCACAGGTCAAAGCGACCGAGCGGCTCGTCGAACTGGCGCAGGCCGACGCCACGGAGATGGCCCGGCGAGAGGTGCTCGGTGCCGTCTCCCGCGCCGACGCGCTGGCGTCCGCTCAAAACGCCGAGACGCTCGCAGCGTCGCTGCCCGGGCTGCGCGCGCAGTGGCAGTCCACGCGCCACGCGTTGGCGGTGTTGCTCGGGCGCACGCCCGATCGCGCCCCCGACGATGTGCCGCTGGGCGCGCTGAAAGTCCCCGAACGGGTGCCGGTCGTCGTGCCGTCGACGTTGCTGCAATCGCGGCCCGACATCCAGGCGGCCGAAATGGCCCTCAAGGCAGCCTCGGCCGAGGTCGGCGTGGCCACGGCGCAGATGTTCCCGAGTCTGACGCTCAGCGCGTCGATGGGCAAAGGCGGTTTCCATTGGCCGATGGTGCTCTCCGGTGCCGGCGCGCTCTGGAGCGTAGCCGCGTCGATCTCGCAGCCGATTTTCCACGGTGGCGCATTGCTCGCGCAGCGTCGGGCGGCGAGCGCCGCATATGCGGCCGCGGTCGACCGATACAAGCAGACGGTGCTCGCCGCCTTCAAAAACGTGGCCGATACGTTGGCGTCGCTCGAAGCGGACAACACATCGCTGCAGCACGCGGACCTTGCCAGCGCGGCGGCCGAGCAGATCTATCGCGACACGGCCGCCCGCGTGCGCCTGGGCGCCCTGCCGGTGTCGGCGGCGCGCGGGCGCGAACAGCAGTACTGGAACGCCTATCTCACGACAGTGCGTGCAACCGGCGCACGTTTGTCGGATACTGCGCTCCTCTTCTACGCAATGGGGGTGCCGCCGGCGCCGGTGGCCGATACGGCCCAGGCCGCTGAGGCTACACGCCCCGCGCACGACGTTGTCCGACAATGACTGCCATATCGACCCCGCGGGGCCGTCGCCCCAAACACCTGCCCGAAGGCCGTGCGGCGTTGCTTGCCGCCGCCATCGACGCCTTTTCGCAACTGGGCTATGACGGCGCCAACCTGCGTGGCATCGCGCGGGCGGCGAAGGTCGACGCCAGCCTGGTGCGCGTGCACTTCGGCTCGAAGGAGCAACTGTGGCGCGCATGCGTGGACACGCTCGAAAGCGCGCTCGCGGGTCCGACCGAGCGGCTGCGCGCGTTGTCGCTCGACACTGCGCGTCCGGTGACCGATCGTCTCAAGGAAGCCATTGCGATCATCGCCGCCCACGCCATCAACCATCCGGAGCACAAGCAGTTCATCACGCAGCACGCATCGGAGACCGGCGAGCGCGGCGCCATCTTGCACCGTCATCTGGTGACGCCCGTCTACGACTGCATGGAGCCCCTCATCGTGCAGGGCATGCAAGCGGGTGTCGTGCGTGCCGAACATCCGGCCATGTACTTTTGCGTGCTTGTCCACGCCCTGCACCCACCGCCCGGCTCCCCGGTGCTGATGCAATTGATTGCGCCGCAGGTCGGCGGCGACGCGTTCGGGCCGGCCCTGATCAAGCAGGTCGAATGCCTGTTCTTCGCCGAACCCAACGCCCCAAAAGACTGACGCCCGTCAGCGCCAAGCGACGCGGCGGTGTCACGAACGCATCTTGACGGTATCCGGGACGCGACAGGCGCGCCGATGCATTACACTGGCGGCCGCCTTCTTTTGCTTTCATCCTCATGTCCGAAGCTACCTCCACCACCGTCATTCTCGGCGCCGGTCAAGCCGGCGGCGAAACCGCCCTCGCCCTGCGTCAACTGGGTTATGCCGGGCGCATCGTGCTCGCCGGCAGCGAAAGCCATCTGCCGTATCGCCGCCCGCCGCTCTCCAAAGCGTTTCTGTCCGGTCAGGCCGATGAAGCCAGCCTGCTGATCCGTCCGGCGGACGCCTGGGAAAAGGCCGAGATCGACGTGCGTCTGGGCGTGACGGCCACTGCCATCGACCGCGCGGCGCGCACCGTCACGTTCGACGACGGCCAGACACTCGGCTACGACCATCTGGTGCTGGCGCTCGGCGGCCGCGTTCGCCATCTGCCCATTCCGGGCGGTGACGCCCCGAATGTCTACTACCTGCGCAACATCGCCGACGCGACGCGTCTGCGCGAAGCGCTCGCACCGGGCAAGCGTGTCGTCGTGGTCGGCGGCGGCTACATCGGGCTGGAAGTGGCGGCAACCGCCGTCAAGGCGGGCTCCGCGGTGACCGTGCTCGAAGCGGCCCCGCGCCTGCTGGCCCGCGTGGCGGAAGCCGATCTGGCGGAATTTTTCGCGACGCTGCATCGCGAGAACGGCGTCGACGTGCAGGTGGGCGTCGGCGTAACGGCCCTCGAGCAGGATGCGGCCGGTCAGGTCGTCGCGGTCGTCGCCGGTGACAAGCGCCTGCCGGCTGACGTGGTGGTCGTTGGCATTGGTCTTGTGCCGAACACAGAGCTGGCACAGGCCGCGGGGCTGGCGGTCGAGAACGGCATCGTCGTCGACGAATTTGCCCGTACGAGCGATCCGGCGATCCTGGCGGTGGGCGACTGCGCGCATCACGAACACCCGGCGCTGGGCCGCCGCATTCGTCTGGAATCGGTGCCGAGCGCGAGCGAAATGGCCAAGGTGGCCGCGAGCGTGGTGCATGGCGATGCGCCCAAGGCCGTCGCGACCGCGCCGTGGTTCTGGTCGGATCAGTTCAACGCGAAGCTGCAAATGGTCGGCCTGACCGACGGCCATGACGCCATGATCGAGCGCCGCTTGCCGGATGCGCAAGGGGCCGCCGTGTTCATGCGCTTCTATCTGCGCGAAGGTGCCGTCGTGGCGGCCGTGAGCATCAATCGGGCACAGGAGTTTCTGGCGGCACGCGAACTCGTCGGCCGCCGCGCCGTGGTCGACCCGGTGCGTCTGGCCGACGCTGCCACGCCCCTCAAAACGCTTCTCGCAGAACTCGGCCCGGCCGCCTGAGGCCGAACGCATTCTTCTGATGTGCCAAACGCCGGGCGCTTCCGCCCGGCGATCAACGCGCCGCCTGACGGCGCGCGCGTCACTCCACCGGTGCGTGCGCGGGCAACAGCAACACCGGCCGACCCGCGTGACGGGCCGTGTCCTCCGCGACGCTGCCCAGCGTGAAGCGTCGGAACCCGCGCCGCCCGTGCGTGCCAAGCACGATGACATCGGCGTCGGTCTCTTTGCCTGCGCAGATAATCTGATCGGCAACCCCCTCGCCGACCGGCTGAAGCTCCCGCATCTCGACGTCGCCGGGCACGCCCGCCTCGTGCAGGCGTCGCATCGCCCACTTCAGCGCCTGCTCGCCCACGGCGCGCACCGCGCCAAGCAGCGGGGCCGAGTCGAAGCCTTCGGGAAACGGCCCCGGCATATCCAGTACATGGACGACGCGCAACGACGCCCCATGCGCGCGAGCCAGGGAAATCGCATATTCAAAGGCGCGGTGCGACGTCTCGCTGTCGTCGAGCGCGACGAGTATCCGTTCGTAGTGTCCGCCCGCACGCGACGGCGAACGCGGACGCGCCTCGCCCGCCACCAGCATCACCGGCACCTCCGCGCTGCGCAGGATCTGTTCGGCCACGCTGCCCAGCATGGCGCGTCGCACACCGCCCCGGCCGTGCGTGCCGACGATGATGATGTCGGCACCCCACTCGTTGGCCTCGCGGGTGACGGCCTCGGGCACGGTCTCGCCGGTCGTGCGCAGATCGAGCAAATGCGCCTGTGGGTCGAGTCCTTCCTCGCGCAGATACAACACCGCGCGCGCCAGATGTTCCTCGCCCTCGCGCTGCATGTCGCGACGCACCTGCTCCAGGTCGATAAGCTTGGCGAAGGCGGAAGTCACCGGCGTGACGGGATCTTCCACCGTGTGAATGACGCGGATCATGTCGCCGTTGCGCGCAAAGGCGGCCGCCTCGCGCAGCGCACGGCGTGACGATTCGCTACCGTCGGTCGCCAGCAGAATGCGTTTTGTCATGAGCAGCCTCGCAAGGAGCGTCAGAGGAAAGCCTCGCACGCAGGCGGCGTGTCCGGCATCGTGCCGCCGCGCGAGTCGCTTCGACTGTCGAACCGTGACACGATGCGCCTACTATAGCGCTCGATCGTAGCGGAAGACTACCTTCGCGGGCTCGAGAATCCCTCTTAAGACGCGCTTGCTTGATGCAACGCAAAAACGCCACGGGCCCGACGTATCGGGCCTGTGTATGCCGTCAGTCCAGCAGAGAACCAGTGGCGGGACGTTGCGCTTATCGGGCGGCGTCGCCCCAGCGATAAGCATGCGACACGTCGTCGAGCTTCGCCTTGAGGCCGGCGTCGAGCGCGTAGTCGACGGTGCCGAGTGTTTCGGTCAATTGTTCGACGCGGCTGGCGCCGATAATCGCCGACGTGACGACCGGGTTCGCCAGCACCCAGGCGAGCGACAGACGCGTCAGCGACTCACCCGCGTCCTTCGCAATGCCTTTGAGCGACTCGATCGTCTCGAACTCACGCTCGTGCCAGTAGCGTTGCTGGTACATCGAGCCGGCTTTGCCGACCGTCGCCGTGGTGAAGCGACCTTCGCTGGGGGCGGCGTCGTGTCGGTATTTGCCCGTCAGCAATCCCCCGGCAAGCGGGTTGTAGGGGATGACCGCCAGACCTTCTTCACTGGCCAGCGGCAGCAGTTCGCGCTCGATCTGACGGAACAGCAGGTTGTAGCGCGGCTGCACCGACACGAAGCGGGCCACGCGCAGCACGTCCGCGCGGCCCAGGGCACGTGCGAGGCGATAGGCGAGGTAATTCGACACGCCGACGTAGCGGGCCTTGCCCGACTTCACGATGGTGTCGAGCGCCTCGAGCGTTTCGTCGATGGGCGTGTCGGTGTCGTCGGAATGCAGTTGGTACAGGTCGACGTAGTCGGTTCCCAGGCGGCGCAGCGACGCATCGATGGCATCGAGCAGATGCTTGCGCGACGCCCCCTTGTCCCACGGTGACGGTCCCATCTGGCCGCAAGCTTTGGTCGCGACGATGAACTGGCTACGGCGCCCCTTGAGCCAACGACCGACGATCTCCTCGGTACGTCCGGACAACGAGATGTCGGCGCCGAGCGGGTAGACGTCGGCAATATCGATGAAGTTGACGCCCGCGTCGGCAGTACGGTCGAGAATCGCGTGGCTGGCGGCCTCCTCGGTTTGCAGACCGAACGTCATGGTGCCCAGGCACAAGCGGGAAACGCTCAGGCCGGTGCGGCCGAATTTGGTGTATTGCACAGTAACTCCCGGAAGTTTCGAATGCGTCCATGCCAGGCGACGATTGCGGGCCGCGCCGGCCACGCCCGCTGGCAAGAGCGCACAGTATGCGCGATTCCGGGAAAACGCGTGCGCGAGCCCGAACGCGCATTCGCGTGCGGATCCGGCGAGGATTCGCGCGGGGTTGGCGCGTCACTCCATCGATTTGAGGTCCACCCAGACACCGTCAGTGCCTCGAATGCGCAATCGCAGGCCATCGGTCTCGCCCAACTGGGCAAACGTGACCGTGCGCAGGCGGTTACCGGTCGGAGCCGGGGCGAGCGCAGCGGTGGTGCCGCTATCGCCAGCCGAGTGCCCGCAAGGTCCATCGCTGTGTCAACTAGCAGACAGATGGCAGAGATTTTTTTATAACGCGACCAAGACGCTCGAAGCTGCATGTGCGATGCCTCATCTGTTCTTGTGCTGCATTATTGCCGCGCTCACATCCGGCTTGCTCGAAGGACCCGACGTCTCACCACGTCGTTGTCCGGCAATCCTAAGATTGCCAGTGTCCGGCGGAACTGCACAGCATGTGTGTCTGACAGCGGTAGATGCGCCATGCCAGCCTGCCTGAGTGAGCGGAATCAAGCGAACCTTGGTGTTCGGTCACTGAACGCCCGGTGCACCGGCTGACCGGCCGGCAGCGAAATTGCCCTGCCTTCGAGGCACCTATACAATGCCTTGCATGCGCCAGACCGAACCCTCATCAGCCAAGGTCACGTTGCCCATGACAAATGTCACGCCCAACCCGCAAACCGCCGACGCGATGATCGAGCATCGTTATCCGTCGGATATCGATCGGTTGCGCGAAGTCGTCGGCGTCGATGCGCTGCCGTTCTATCGCGACGAACAAGCGATCGTTGCCAACCGGCAGGCGCGCGAACGCTGGCCGCATCTGGTCGCCTTCGCTGACTCACGCAGCGCTGCATCGACGCTGTCGGCCGCATCGGCGGTGACGACTGCCGCGCCGCTCTCCAGCGCGAGCTGACCTCGCATGCGAGACACCTCGATCGTCGCCGCCTTCGATTTCGACGGCACCATTTCCACCACCGACAGTCTTCGCATCTTCGTGCGCGAGACGGTCGGCACACCGCGCTTCGTGGCTGGCGCCCTGCTCGCTTCGCCGTGGCTGATCGGCGCAGCGCTGCGTGTGGTCGACCGGGGCACCGCGAAGGCCGCGTTCCTGCGCGCGTCGCTGGGTGCACGCACACGGGCTCAGCTCGAGTACGATGCCAAGCGGTTCATCACGCAACATTTGCCCCGCCTGCTTCGTCCCGAGATGCTCGCGCGTTTGCGACAGCACCGGGCGATGGGACACCGCATCGTGCTGGTCAGCGCCTCACCCGGCTTGTACTTGCGCCTATGGGCCACCTCGGTCGGTTTCGACGCCGTTCTCAGCACAGAGCTGGCGTATGACGAACTCGGTCGTTTCTCCGGTCAATTTGCCGAGCCGAATTGCTGGGGACCGGAAAAAATGCGACGTCTCGAAGCCTGGTGGGCGGCGTCGCCGCCGCGCGTGCTGTTCGTCTATGGCGACAGCCGGGGCGACAAAGAGATGGCCGAGCGCGCCGATTACGCCTGGATCCGTGGTCAGGGCAAGCTCATGCCACTGCCCGATGCCGACGCATCGCGGCAGGCGCCCTGACGATGACGGATCGTCCGCACATGCCCGCGACGCCAGAGCCCGGCCGCCGCGTTGCGTGGATGTCGCGGCTGGTGCGACTTGAACCCGTGGCATTCTCCCGATGGGACGCGGTGCATGCCGCGCTCTCCGTTGCCGTGCCCACCGCCATCGGCGCGGCCATCGGTCATGGCGCAGACGCCTCGCTCATCGCGCTCGGCGCGCTGCCCGCCATCGTCGGCGACCGAACCGGCCCCTATCACACGCGGGCGCGCTCCATTTTGCTGACCGTCGCCACCGGCGTCATGGGCTTCTACGCCGGCATGCTCATCCACGACCTCGGCATGTCGCACCCGTGGGCCGCGCATGGGCTGCTGCAAGCGGCGATCCTGCTGCTCAGCTTCATTGGCACATTCGGGAACGTCGCGTCGGCGGCGACCTTGCAGGGCGCCGTATACCTGATCGTCGGCTGGGGCCTGGCCCTTCCACCGCCCGAATGGCGCGCGCCGCTGCTGCTTGCGGCGGGCGGGGTTTTCAGCGTGCTGCTCATGGCCGTCCACTGGCTGCGGCACCCGGGCGCCGCCGAGCGCGACGCCGTCGCCGCCATCTATCAGCAACTGGCCAACGTACTCGACGCGAGCGGCACGCCGCGCGTCAGGCTCGCGCGCCGTTCGCTCGAGAACGCCATCGCCGCGGCCTATGACACGCTCTTGAGCGCGCGTGCGAGCACGGTTGGCGGGTGGGAAGTGCTTGAGCGCCGGGCCGCCCAGATTCTGGCGGCCGAGCCCATCACCTCGGCCGTCATTGGCCTTGCACAGGGCGGGCGGCCGCTTCCCGCGCCACTCGGACGCGGCTTGTACGGTCTTGCCCGGGGCATTGCGCGCGATGGGCAGCTCGACATGGCGGCGACGGTGGCGATGGCGAAAGACAACCATGCGCCGGCGCTCGCGGCGGCGTTGCATCGCGCCGAGCCGTTACTCACGGGCACCGTGCATGCGGCTGAAGCGCCCCTGGTTGCCTTGGCGCGTCATCGGGCGCGCGCTGCGCCCGGACGGCAATGGATACCGAAGTGGCCGTGGCCCGACGTATGGCGGTACTTGCTGCGAATTGGCTTGTGCGTGCTGGCCGCGCAAATCTTCATTGCGCTCACGGCACTGCCGCGGTCGTATTGGGTGCCGCTCATCGTCGTGGTCATCTTCAAGCCGAACTATGGCTCCGTGTTCGCCCGCGCGTTGCAGAGTGGCCTGGGCAGTATCGTCGGCGTCGCCGTCTCGGCGGCCGTCGTCGCCATCGACCGTAACGGGTGGGTCAGTCTTGCCGCGCTCGTCCCGCTGGCGGCGTGTCTGCCGTGGGCGTTGCGGCGCAATTACGGGTTATTCAGCGCCTTGCTGCTACCGATACTGATGTTGGTGATGGGCGCATTGCAGCCGGGCAGTCAGGGCATTGCATTTGCGCGGTTCATCGATGCCGTGGCGGCGTGCGCGATCGTGTTGCTCGTGGGGTATTTACCGTGGGCCAAGTGGGAGCGGCATCAACTCGACGAGCGCGTTGCCAATGCGCTCGATGCGCTGGGTCGATATGCGGCGCTTGCCGACACGCAAGATGTCGATGCAGCGTTTGGTGCTCGGCGGGTGGCATACAAAGCGCTCGACGACGCGCGTATTGCGTTACAGCGGGCGTTGTCCGAACCGCCGATGGTGAGTCGTCGGGCGGCGCGCTGGTGGCCGGCGCTCACGGCATTGGAGCGGGTGGCCAATGCCATCACAGACATCGTTCCCCGAGCGGGGACGCATGACGCTCAGGTCAATCCGGGGGCAGCGGTGCTAACGCGGATGGCGGCGGCGATTCGGCATGGTGGGTTGGGGCCGGCGATGCCGTCGGCGCCGGTTGCGGCTATGGATCGGGCGTTGGACGAGGCCTTGCGCGCGGCCATTGGCGCGTTGTTCGGCGCAGCGGAAAAACCGGTCTGAATGGCATGTTGGCGGCAACCGGACGGCACTGATTCCGGTCGGAGGGGAGACAACGCAGGCATAATGCGGGCTTCCGGCGCATCCTGAGGGAAGTGACGAAGACGGACCGGAGCCCCTTTCTGCAGCGAGTTGGGTTTATGTTTGAGAGGCGGAAAGGGGCTCCGGTCCGTCTGGGGCAGGCTTCCCGACAGAGGTTGATCTGCCGACCGAGGCAGGCTCCCGTCACAGGCGGGCGTCCCGCCCAAGCTTCCGTGCGCCGCCACGCTATTCAGAAGACATCGCATGAACACTACCCCGACGCTAGCCTGGACCGAAGACGGTCGCCCCGTCACTGCACGCTGGCGTTCCGAAGCGGGCGTAACGCCGCCGCACCGAGTGGAAGTCGTTGACGACACCGTGACGGCCGACGAGGCCTATCATCTTGCCTGTGGCGGAACGGCGCTGCTGTACCGAGGCGACTACCAGAATGCGCGTCAGTTACTGCAGGCGATGGCGCGGCGGGTAGATCGTCCGCCGCATCGTCCGCGTCGCAAGCCTTCGGCCAAGGGCGAGGCGGTGGTCGTCAGCCCGGCCGACACCTTCCACAAGTATCGGATGGCGCAAGCGCAGCGTGCTCGCATTCTTGGCATGGTGCTGATACCGCTGGACGCTGACTATGGCATTCCGTTGCGCCGCGCGCCGGACGTTCGCGAGGCGTGCACCGAAGCTTGGGGTGCGCCGGACGCCACCCCCTCGGTGGCATCGCTGCGAGAAATCCTCGGCTTGATCGGGGCCCATGAATGGCGCAAGAAGGGTGTGCCGATTGCGGCGTTGGCCGCGTCGATTCACCCCTGGTACGGCGTGTATTCGCCCATACGTGGCGAGTATCTTCAACTGATCGACCAGGCGCCGCTGCCGGCCAAGACGTTGGCGTTCGACATTGGCACAGGCACCGGCGTGATTGCCGCAGTGCTTGCCCGTCGCGGCGTGCAGCAGGTCGTGGGTACGGAGCGCGATGCCCGTGCCCTGGAGTGTGCGCGCGAGAACATTTCGCGGCTTGGTTTCGATCGCGCCGTAAAGATCGTCGATGCCGACCTGTTTCCCGAGGGCAAGGCACCGCTGATCGTCTGCAACCCACCGTGGGTGCCGGCCAAGGCAAACGCGCCCATCGAGCATGCGATCTACGATCCGGACAGCCAGATGCTCAAGGGCTTCCTGAACGGGCTCGCCGCCCACCTGAGTCCTGGCGGCGAAGGCTGGCTGGTGCTGTCCGACCTGGCGGAACATCTGGGCTTGCGCACGCGCGAGACCTTGCTCTCGTGGATTCACGGCGCCGGTCTCGTGGTGCTCGCGCGTCACGACGTGCGCCCGCATCATCCCAAGGCCGGCGACGCGAACGATCCGCTGCATGCGGCACGCGCCGCCGAAGTGACGTCGTTGTGGCGTCTCGGCGTTCGTCCGGCATGACGGGTCTGCGATCCCGATTGACGTTCGGTTCACGTAGACCACGCCCGGCGGCCACCTCGCCGCCGGCGGTCGTGTGTTATCAGCGCTGGGCCTGAAGATAGGCCGCGGCGCCGTCGCCTGCTACGCACGCGCTCGCAAAGCACGCCGTGAGCAGATAGCCGCCGGTGGGCGCTTCCCAATCGAGCATCTCCCCGGCGCAGAACACGCCGGGCAAAGTCTTCACCATCAAGCGCGCGTCAAGCGCTTCCAGCGCGACACCCCCGGCACTGCTGATGACCTCGGCAATCGGGCGCGTGCGCAACAGCGTCAACGGCAAACGCTTGATGCCGGCGGCCAACGCCGCCGGATCGTCGAACGCCTCACGCGGCAGGCACTCGCGCAGCAGCGCGGCCTTCACGCCCGCAAGCCCCAGGCGACTCTGCAGATGGCTCGCCATCGAGCGCGAGCCTCGCGGCCGACCCACTTCCTCGGCGACACGCTCGAGACGCCAGTCCGGCAACAGATCCAGATAGACCTGCGTGCTGCCCTCGGCACGAATCGCATCGCGAATGGGCGCGCACAACGCATACACCAGACTGCCTTCGATACCGTGCGCCGAGATCACAAACTCGCCTTTGCGCGTCGTGCCGTCACGTAAAGTCATCGTGACCGACTTCACCGGATGGCCCGCGAACCGCTCGCGCATGTGCGGCGTCCAGTCCGTCTCGAAGCCCGCGTTGGCCGGCAACAACGGTGCGACAGCCACGCCGTGATCGCGCAGCCACGTCACCCAGGCGGCGTCCGAGCCGAGTTGCGGCCAACTCGCGCCGCCCAGCGTCAGCACCACCGCCCTCGCCCGCACCCGGCGCTCGCCCCCGGGCGTTGCGAACCGCAAATCGTCCGGACCGGCCGGCGATCGCGCGTCCCAGCCCAGCCACCGATGCCGCACATGCAGCCGCACGCCCGCCGCGCGCAAACGGGTAAGCCAGGCCCGCAACAGCGGTGCCGCTTTCATATCGACGGGGAAAACGCGACCGGAACTGCCGACGAAGGTATCGATGCCCAGCCGATGCGCCCATGAGCGTACATCGTCCGCGCTGAACCGACGCAACCACTGCGCCACCGCGACCGCACGTTTGCCATACCGAGCCACGAACGGCGCTGCGGGCTCGCTGTGCGTGAGATTCATACCGCCCTTGCCCGCCATGAGGAACTTGCGCCCGACCGACGGCATGGCGTCGTACACATCGACGCGCCACCCCGCCGCCGACAGCACCTCGGCCACCATCAGACCGGCAGGCCCCGCGCCGATCACGGCCACGTCGATCGTCTCGGCGGGGGCAAGGGTGGAAGTGTCGGACGGCGAGAGAGAAACGCTGGATGGGGGCATGCTTGGGAATGATGTCGCGGAATCACGGCTGTCGCACAACGTCGGACGGTCGCAAAATGCTCACAGACGCGGCGGCGAAGGCCACTATTGTCCCACAGCCCCCGCAGACCGTCCTTTCTTTGGCGTTACAATCGCCCCCCGTCCATGCTTCCCCCTGGAGTCGCGCATGTCGTCAGCCGATCTCGCGTCGATCGGACGTACCGCTTACGCAGGTTTTGCCGAGCGCTACGCCGAGATTGCCGTCAGCAAACCGCATAACGCCTTGTACGAGCGCCCTGCCACGCGCCACCTGCTCGGCAGCGTCCACGGCCTGCATGTCCTTGATGCCGGCTGCGGCCCGGGCATCAACAGTGCGTGGCTCGCCGAGCAAGGGGCGACGGTACACGGCATCGACGTCACCCCGGAGATGATCGCACTGGCGAGAAAGCGCTGCGAAGGACTGGCGGCAACGTTCGACGTGCAGGACCTGAGCGCGCCGTTCGCCACGCTGGCTGACCACCGCTTCGACGCCATCGTCAGCGCCCTCGCGCTCGATTACGTGGAAGACCTCGGACCGACGTTTCGTGAGTTCGCCCGGGTTGCCAAGCCCGGCGCGATGCTCGTCTGGTCGATGGGGCATCCGATGCGCGACTGGCTCGACGAGCGCACCCGGCGCAACCGCCCCTACTTCGACGTCACGCGATTCGGCATGTACTGGAGTGGCTTCGGCGAGCCGAAGCCCTATGTAGAGTCATACCGGCGCCCGCTCGCGCACATTCTGAATGCCGCGGCAGACGCGGGCTGGCAACTCGACCGCATGGTCGAACCGCTGCCGTTGCCGGAGATGGCCGCCGTCGACCCACGGCTTTACCGCGAACTGTCGCAAGCACCCGCCTTCCTTTGCCTGCGGGCACGCCTCGCCAACCCGGTGGGCTAAAGTGCCCGCGCGGATGCGCCTGTCGGCGCGTCGCGTCACGACTCGTCGCGCGAACCCCACGGAATAAGCATCGTGGCCGTGCACGTCGCCCCCGCCAAAACCGCGGCCACGCCGTAGCGCGACACCTCCGGCAGGTTGAACAGCAGGCCATGAATGGTGGCGAATATGCCGCCCAGCGTCACGAATGCGGCGATGGAGGCAATCACGACGCGGGTATCGGAACACATACGGCACCTCGCAACGAGACCACGCGCGTTGCGAAGCGTTTCATGCGGGGAAATCGATCCGACGTGGGGCTTGCCCGGTCGGGGCTGCACGACTTTCGGCTGACTTCGACGGCGTCCCTCACTTAGCAGTGTAGAACGCGGCGAACCAAACGGTTACCCCGACTCAAGGCTTGCCCTGGGTATCCTTGCGTTCGCGCTCGTCGTCGCTCGGCCAAGGCGTGAGCATCGCCACGATGAACAGAATGCCGAACAGCACCGTCACCACGCCGCCTTTCATGACGTGCGTTTGGTCGTAAAGCAAACCGTGAATGGTGGCGAACGCGCCGGCCAGCGTCATGAAGGCCGCCACCGAGGCGATGACGACGCGAAATTCCGAACCCATAGCGGCTCCTGATCGTAATCGACGAGGGTGCCGCTGACGTAACCTCCCGAGCGGCAATGCCAGCTTACGCCGATCCTTGCGGCTCGCCTATTGCGTCGTATGACGAAACATTCCCGGGTTTGACGCGAATCAACTCGGCACCGAGAAGTCGTCCCATGGCGGGAAGCCGTTGATAAACGACGATGTGCGTCGATCAGCGCCGCGCGGCTTGCCGCCGGGCTTCGCGCACCCAGCGAAAGTGCCCGCTGCGTAACAATACGGGGCCCGAAAGCCCCATCGTCAGATATTCACGCGTGAGCGCGTGAATATCCGTTCGCCCGTGTTCGAAGGCATGCAACAAATCGTCCGCGCGCGCCGAGTAGGCGCCGAAATGATCCTCCAAGGCTTCGGCCGACACCGCGCAGTCGATCGGCCGGCCATTGACGACAACCGCGAACTCAATCGTCAGATCTTCATAGTTGAATACGGGACGGTGATCCGGAAACTCGATTTGCATGGCTGCACCCCCGGTTGACGAAAGGACGCGTTCGACGTATCGGCCGATACGTTGCATTCAGCATAGTGCATCGCCCAACAATCCGTGAGTCGCATCGCTTATCGGTTCGCCATTGACGATTGGACCAGGCTCCGCACGTCCCATTATCGCATCCATTACACGAGAAATTTTATGCAACCAATTGATTTTTATCAGTAATTATCCAATCTCGCCCTCTCTATGCTCGATAAACTCGACGAATCCCGAGACAAACGCCGCCAGCTGCTGACGAACGGCGTCGTCCTGGAGATTCCCGTCGGCGTCGATGATCTTGTTCGCGCGCGACACCATCAGGCGCCCTTGCCACCAGGGCGTGGTCTGCAGCGTGCGCAGCACCGGCATCCACGCGTTCTGGCTGAGAATCGTGCCGAAGCCACCGGGCGACGCTCCCATGACCGCCACCGGCTTGTCGCGGAACACTCGCGCACTATCGGCAGGGGGCCGCGATAGCCAGTCGAGCGCATTCTTGAACACGCCCGGCATGCCGTTGTTGTACTCCGGCGTAGCGAGCAACAAGCCATCGGCTTGTGCAATGGCGTCCTTCAGCGTGGCGACGGCAGTTGGAATTCCCTCGCTTTCTTCCACGTCGCCGTCATATAGCGGAATGCCATGCAATGTGCGAATGTCCAACGTGACGCCAGCGGGCGCCACCGCCTTCGCCGCCGCCAGCAACGCCGTGTTGTATGAGCCCTTGCGCAGGCTGCCGGACAAACCAATGATCGTCGTCATCGCGTCGACTCCCGATGGCGCTTACGCGCCGCGTTGAAATGAATAAAGACTGCCCAGGTCGAGCAATTGCGTCAGGTCGTCGAGGGCACTGCGGCTCTCGTCGAGCAAGGCCGGGTCGGCGAGATCACCCAGTGCCAACCGGTCACGATAGTGCCGCTTCACCCATTCGGTGAGCGTGGCGTACCGTGCATCGTCGATCCAGAGCCCCGGGTGGGTCGCCTTGCGCTCGTCGTCGGTCAACACCACACGCAGACGCAGGCACGCCGGCCCGCCGCCGTTGCGCATGCTCTCGCGCAAGTCGAACACATGCAACTCGCGAATCGGACCACCACTGGCCACCAGCGATTCGAGAAAGCGCCACACGGCCGGGCGCTCACGACACTCCTGCGGCACCACGAGCGACATCCCGCCGTCCGCCGCGGGTGCCCGCGCAAGCAACTGGCTGTTGAAAAGATAGCTGCCGACGGTGTCCTCGATCGAGACGTCGTCCGTGCCGACCTCCACCACCTCCAGCGAGGTGCCCCGGGCCGCCAGCCGCTCGCGAAGCGTCGCAAGCACCGCCGCCTGATCGACGAACGCGCGGGCATGGCAGAACAACACGTTGCCATTGCCCACGGCGATCACATCGTTATGGAAGACGCCGGCGTCGATGGCGTCGGGATGCTGCTGCGCGAACACCACGTCGTCTGCCGCCAGCCCATGCAGACGGGCAACCGCCTGACTCGCCTGCAGCGTCTGGCGTGCCGGGAACCGGCGCGGTACTGGCGCGCTCGCCAGATCGTCTCGTCCGTAGACGAAGAACTCGACCCCGCGCTCCCCGTAGGCCCCGCACAGCCGCGTATGGTTCGCCGCGCCCTCGTCGCCCAAGGACGGCCAGCCCGGCAAGGCGTCGTGATGGGCGAAGCGGGCTTCGTCCGGGAACGCGGTACGCAGCACGCGTGACGTCGTCTCGTGCTCGAACGCGCGGTGCAACTTGCTGCACAGATTGGCCGCCGTGAAATGCACCCGGCCGTCAGCCGTGTCCGCGGAGGGGCTGACGGTGGCGGCGTTGGCCGTCCACATGCTCGCGGCCGAACACGCCGCCCCCAGCAACTCGGGGGCAGTACGAGCCGCCTCGCGTATGACCGTCCGGTCGTTGCCGGAGAAGCCCAGCGTGCGCAACAAGGCAACCGACGGACGCTCTTGCGGCGGCAAGACACCCTGGGCGTAGCCCAGATCGGCCAACGCCTTCATCTTGGCCAGCCCTTGCAGCGCTGCCTCGCGCGGATTCGATACGCGATTGGCGTTGTTTGCAGAGGCAACGTTGCCGAACGACAACCCCGCATAATTATGCGTGGGGCCAACCAGTCCATCGAAGTTGGCTTCGAGGGCAAAACGCGTCATATCCATTCCTAGGAAAGCGGAAAACAAGTCGATATCGAAAGATCAGCACGCGGCAAAGTCCAGGCCAGGGCTGAGGGGCTCGGGCAGGGTCACCTGCGAGGCTTCCATCGAGGCTATCGGGTAGGCACAATAATCGGCCGCGTACCATGCACTGGGACGATGGTTGCCGGACTCGCCGATGCCCCCGAACGGGGCCGCCCCGGCCGCGCCCGTCGTCGGCCGGTTCCAGTTGATGATGCCCGCGCGGATCTCGGCGAGAAACTGTTCGTAACGCGCGGGATCGTCGGACACCAGACCGGCCGCCAGCCCATAACGCGTGCGATTCGCCAGCGCGAGAGCCTCGTCGAACGTGTCGTAGCGCAGCACCTGGAGCAACGGGCCGAAATACTCTTCATCGGGTAGCGCATCGCGCGCGGCCAGCGACGTTACGTCGATCAGCCCCGGCGTGAGCAATGCCGAGCGACCGTCCGGCTGGGCGAGCGGAAGGATCAAGCGGGCGCCAAGCGTCACCAGGTCGGCCTGGGCCGCCGTCATGCGACGCGCCGCCTGAAGTGACACCACCGCGCCCATGAATGGCTGCGGATCGGCATCGTAACGTCCGACGACGATACGTTGCGTCACCCACGCCAGCCGTTCGATGAACGCGTCGCCCTGCGGCCCCCGCGGCACGAGCAGGCGTCGGGCACAGGTGCAACGTTGCCCTGCAGAGAGGAAAGCGGACTGAACGCTCACATGGACGGCAGCGTCGATGTCGGCAGGCGTATCGACGATCAGCGGATTGTTGCCGCCCATCTCCAGCGCAAGGAGCGTGCCGGGCCGCCCTGCGAAGTGCCGATGCAGGGCGCGGCCCGTGGCGGAACTGCCGGTGAAGCACAGCCCGTCGATACCGTCATGCGCGGCGAGCGCCGCCCCCGTCTCGCGCCCGCCCTGCACGAGGTTCAACACCCCGGGCGGCAGGCCCGCTTCGATCCAGCACTGCATCGTTCTATCGGCCACGCCGGGCGCCAGTTCGCTGGGCTTGAAGACGACGGTGTTGCCCGCGAGTAGCGCCGGCACGATATGCCCGTTAGGGAGATGCCCGGGGAAATTGTACGGTCCGAAAACAGCCATCACGCCATGCGCCCGATGGCGCACGACGCTCTGCCCGTCCGCCACGGCACTGCGTCGCTCACCCGTGCGCTCCTGGTAGGCTTTCGCCGAATGCGTGACCTTCGCGGCCATCGTCGCCACTTCGGTGCGCGCTTCCCACAGGGGCTTGCCGGTCTCTCGACCGATGGCGTCGGCAAGCGTTTCCGTTTGCGCGGTCACGATCGCTGCGAAGCGCTGCAATACGGCCAGTCGCTCGTCGACACTTCGACGCGCCCAATCGCGCTGCACACGACGCGCGGCCTGGACGGCGGTGTCGACATCGGCCGCGTCCGCCGCACGGCCCTGCCAAACGACATCGCCCGACATGGGATCGAGCGTGCGGAATTCTGCTCCGTTGGCAGTGCGCCAGACACCTTCGACGTACAGATCGGTCATGAACGGCAATCCCCAAGGCCACGCTCGATGGAACGGCGTGCGATGCGGATCATGATGACACGGATTCGACCGCCGGAACAATGCGCGCACGCCGAACAGACCGGCAAAACCGCATGTACAGGGCGTTGCCCTGCATGGGCGACGTGATACACCGAACCGGCCAACGACGCGCATAAAATACGAGTCTGCATTTCTGGAGATCCTTCATGATGACCGACGCCAATCGTTCGGCCCTGCGCCACTGGCTAAGCGACGTGCGCGAATCGCACGACAGTGTCCCCAGCGAAGGTATCGAGCCTTGTGGCGTACGCTGGCAACGCCACGCTGAAGGGATGCTCGAACTGACACCCGCCGACGCGGACCCGGTCACCGGCACGATCGACGCGCCTGGCGGTCAACGCTTCGACGCCATCCTCTCGTGCGGGATTCACGGCGACGAAACCGCTCCGATCGAGATCGTTGACGGCATTCTGCGTGACATTGCCGACGGCCGCCTGACGTTGCGCGAGCGTGTGCTCGTCGTGCTTGGCAACCCGGACGCCGTACGTGCCGGCAAGCGTTATCTTGAATACGACCTGAACCGGCTGTTCCAGGGCGCTCACGCCAAGCGTGCGGAGTCGCCCGCCGTGCAGCGCGCGCGTGAACTCGAAGTGATCGTGGCGCAGTTCTTCGCCGAGACGCGCGACGCACGTCGCCTGCGTCGGCACGTGGACATGCACACGGCGATTCGCGCGTCACTCTTCCCCCGCTTCGCGGTGGTGCCGAGTCCGCCGCAGCGTCCAGCAAGCGACGACTGGATCGAGACACTTGCCGCGGCCGATATCGAAGCGGTGATGTTGACCGAGCAGCCGTCCGTCACGTTCTCGTATTACACCTGTGCGAACTTCGGCGCCGAGAGCTGTACGCTCGAGCTGGGAAAAGTCGCGCCTTTCGGGCAAAACCGTCTTGACGATTTTGCCGGCATCGACGCCGCCCTGCGCCGTTGGTTGTCCGGCGCGCAGATGGGCAAGCGCGATGACGGCAAGGTGCCGCGCGCCCGACGCTTTCGCGTGGCCGCCGAGATCGTGCGCCGCACGGACGCATTCGTGCTCGACGTCCCGGCCGACACACCGAACTTCACGCCCTACGTCGCCGGCACCGTGCTGGCGCGCGACGGCGAGACCACCTATACGGTTTCGCATCCGGAGGAACGCATCGTGTTTCCCAATCCCGATGTCGCGAACGGACTGCGTGCCGGGGTCATGGTCGTGCCCGATGCGTAACGTGTGATGCAAAGCACGGTCAATGCCTGATCGCGCATCGCGGAATGGCCTGAAGCCGCTACGCAACTTCGCGAATGAACGACTTCAAACGACTGTTCAGGCGTGGCCGTCAAGGGCAGACGGGCGTAGCATCGCCCGCTTCATTTCGTCCCTTCCTGTCTGAGGCCCGGCATCTCGCCGCCGGCCTAGTCCTGCCCACGACGCCATGCTCCGCAACTGCTTCTCGTGCCTTCCAACCATCCTTCTTGCGCCTGATACCCCGCTCGCAACCACCGAGGTGACCGACGCCGAGCGACGCGAGCCCGTCACCCCGCTGGAGGAGGATTTCGCGCGCGCCCAGCAAGCTGCCGCGCAGGCCGGCCTCGCGGCCGGGTCGCCGACCGCTCCCATGGCGCTGACGTACGCGTGCCCGAGCCCAGGCACACTCAGAGAGCCTGCGGCACTCGCACCACGCCCCGTACTCCGAACGTCCTCGGCCCCCGCCGCCCCGACTCGGCCGTCGACAGTCGACGCCCCCACATTCACGATCGACATGTACGCGGGACCGGGCGCAAGCCGCGCGCTACGCATCTTCGATGCGCTATGGCAGGAGGTTGCCTTGCCGGCCCTGAATGCGTTGGGTCCGCCCGCCGTCACCAACGGATGGCGCGCCCCACTCACGCCGCTTGCGCCTCCTTGGCCTGACGACCTGCCAGCGGCCAGCGACATGGCGATGCAACCATGGCACGAGACCTTGCACACGCATCTGCATCGCCAGGCCCGAACGCTTGCCCTCCATGGGTTCGACGTCGGCGATGTGAGCGATCGTCTGGAAGCGCTCTTGCGCGAGCAGCGACCGGTGTTCTCCTGGCGCGCGTTCTGCATCGGCACCCTGCGCGACGCGCTGCCGTTCGCCGTCGGGTCGACGCTCGCCTCGTTGCTGACGGAGACGACCGATCCCACCGGTTCCCAAGCGCCGCTCTGGCCGCCCGTGGCCGCGCTGGCGATCGTGCTGATCAATCTGCTCGGCATGGCGGGCTTCAACGTGACCCAGCGGCAGTATCGCAACCGGATCGCGCGCACGACGCCGGCGCCTGACCTGGAAGGGCTAAGCGCGATCCTCTCTACCCCTTATCGGGCGGCCTTTGCACAAGTGCTCGGCTTCGTGTTTTGTTACGGGGTGCTGCGCAATGGGGCGCGATACGGCATCGAACGCGGCGTGTCACGCTGGTGTCCCGGGATTTTCACCCGGCGATTCGGCGACACCCTCCACGCGGCGCTGGAAATTCCACTGGCGCCCATCCCAGGATTGACGCTGTTGCCTATCATCCACCAGTTGGGCACGAGTCGGCATAACGCCAGCCTGCAAATCCTCACGCAGGACAATCTGGCCGAGTTGCTGCTCGAGACCGCACGACGTGAGCCCGACGACCGGGAAGGGCTCGCATACCTGCAGGCGTTCGTCCGCGATGTCCGTGGCATGCTTCGCTCTGCCCCGCCCCGGCTCATCTGGTTCGCGCTCACGGCCACGTTCTACTACCTTGCCTGGATGGGCGACGGCTCGGCGCACGGCCATGGTCGCGACAACGCCACGCGATGGGACGACGGCGCCGATGCCTTCAACGCCACGCAGCTCACGCCTGGCGACGATTCTCCTAGTCTGGTGGAAGACGCGCATGTCTTTGCAGTGCTCGACGTGCTCTACGGTCTCATCGGCCTCATCTTCTCGATCGGCCATAGCGCCGCGCAGCGCGAGGACATTCGCACTGCGCACGAACGTCGTGCACCGCGACCGAAAATCAGCACCATCACGGTGGTCACGATGGCCGACTCGGGCGTATCGACGGCAAGCGCCATGTCGATGCGCCCCAACAGCCCGCACGGCGCCGTTACCGGGGAAGTCAACAACAACGCCCCAACGCCGACGCTCGCCATCCGCGCCCTCCCCGCCCCCCTCGCATCGCACACCGCGTCGCCGCCCTTCGCGGGCAACCGCCACGTCGATGACGGGCATGCGAGCCTTCGCCCGCCGGGGTCACGCCGACACGGCACGACGACGGCGCCCGGCGCGCTGAGCCCACCGCTGCGCCGTACAAGGTGGCCCAGCGCATCATCCGACGACTCCGACGACGAGCCCCGCGAAACAACACCCCTATGAGGCGGCTGCGCGGCGCACTTGCCGTGCCTGCGCAGGCATGGCATGGTGCTTCTCACCTGCACACCTCGTGCAACCTGTACGTCCGGACGCGTGTTGATGCGCGTTCGCCCCCCTGCCTGTCGGAGCGACCATGCTTTCCACCACCCCGAGCGAACTCGCCCGTAACCTGCTCGTGATTCTCGTGCTCAGCCTGCTGATGATCGGTACGTTATGGGTCCTGCTCCCGTTTTTGCCGGCATTCATCTGGGCGGTGACGATCGTCGCGTCGACCTGGCCATTGCTCGTTGGTCTGCAACGCCGTCTGTGGGGCAAACGGTGGCTCGCCACCACCGTCATGATCTTCGGGATGCTCGTGATCGTCGTCGCGCCGCTGTCCGCCGCGATCGGCACGCTGATCGGGCACGCGTCCGACATCAGCGAGCAAGTGCACTCCATCGGGCAGCGTGGCCTGCCGATGCCGCCCGACTGGCTGATCCGCATCCCCGTAGTCGGCCAGCGCGCCACCGAAGAGTGGCAGGCGCTTGCAGCCGCCGGCCCCGGCGGTCTCGTCGCGCGGATTCAACCCTATGCGGTCAAGGCAGCGTCGTGGGGATTCACGAAGCTGGGGTCGATCGGCTTGCTCGTGGTTCACCTTGGCCTCACGCTGATCATCTCCGGCATCCTCTTTATGCAAGGAGAGCGCGCGGCGCGTGCGCTGATTCGGATGGCGCGGCGCCTCGGCGGTGATCGGGGAGAAGAATCGGTCCGGCTTGCCGGAATGTCGATTCGCGCGGTGGCGCTCGGGATCGTGGTCACGGCCGTGACGCAGTCGCTGCTCGGTGGCCTCGGCCTGTGGTTGACGGGGGTGCCGCTGTCGGGCTTCCTCACGGCGCTGATGCTGGTGCTTTGTATCGCCCAGATCGGTCCGTTCCCCGTGCTGCTCTCAAGCGTGGCGTGGCTCTACTGGCAGGACAGTCCGACGCTCGCCACGCTGCTGCTGGTGCTCTCGGTCTTCATCGGCATGCTCGACAACGTCATGCGACCGATGCTGATCCGCCGGGGGGCCGATCTGCCGATGACGTTGATTCTCGCGGGGGTACTCGGGGGCATGTTGACGTTCGGGATCGTTGGCCTGTTCGTCGGGCCGGTGATTCTGGCTGTGACCTATACGCTGCTGAACGCGTGGATCAATGAGGGTCTGGCCCGTCCGCCACTGTCGCCGAGCGGCGCACCGGCGGCGCCAACGTCCGCCGCACCTGCGTCGGAGGCGTCGCCGACTGGCCCGGTGGCGGCCGAGCCCCCGGCAGTGCCGGACGACAAACGTCGATGATTGCTCCTGTCTGCGACGGTGGGCTGTCACGCCCATCGGACGCATTTTTCGGATTGCTTCACCTGTCGCCGCTCGCCGCGACGTGGCTAAATATTTCCCGTCTTCACATGATTCCGGGAAATATCAAATGTCACACGCCACCGCCTCCCCGCTACCCGTTGCGCGCGCGCGGCGCTCGCTGCGCGTGCCGCACCGCGCCCGTCTCGGCGACCCGCCGCTGTTACGCCGGGTCGGCAACGAACTCGCCTATACACCCACGCGTTGCCGCGTGAGTGCGAGCCTGATCGTCGGCCGCATCAATCCGTGGTGGCAACGACTGTCGCCGGCACACCTCGATCACACTCACATCTGCGAGATTTCGCCAGGGCCATAAACGAAAAACACGCCGCCCGGGGAACCGGAACGACGCGTCGCGGGTGCATCCGTCAATACGCCCGGCTAACCTCCGGGCATACGTCCGCACATCACGCCGCTCCCGCTTATCTCGCCTTCGCGGGCAGGATCTGGCCCGAGACTTCGCCGAAGCCCACGCGGTAACCATCCCCCTGGCACCAGCCGGTCATCACCACGGTATCGCCGTCTTCGATGAACGTGCGTTTCGCACCGCTGGCGAGCGTGATCGGGTTCTTGCCGTTCCACGTCAGTTCGAGCAGGCTGCCGAACGAGTCCGGCGTCGGGCCGCTGATCGTGCCCGAGCCCATCAGGTCGCCCACGCGCACATTACAGCCTGAGACCGTATGGTGAGCGAACTGTTGCGCCATGCTCCAGTACATGTGACGGAAGTTGGTGCGGCAGATGGACGTCGCCTGCGTGTCGCCGTCGGCTTGCAGCAGCACTTCAAGCGCGATGTCGAAGGCATGCTTGCCCTGCTGCTGCAGGTACGAGACCGGCTGCGGATTCTGCTCGGGGCCGGCCACGCGGAACGGTTCGAGCGCTTCCATCGTCACCACCCACGGCGAGATGGACGTGCCGAACGACTTTGCGTTGAACGGGCCGAGCGGCACGTACTCCCATTGCTGCAGGTCGCGCGCCGACCAGTCGTTGAGCAACACCATCCCGAAGATGGCCGCTTCGGCGGCGTCCACGCTCAGGCTGTCGCCCAGCGACGTGTCACGACCAACGATGAAGCCGGTTTCGAGTTCGAAGTCGAGCTTGCGGCAGGCGTCAAAAATCGGGCGCGGCGCATCGGGCAGCTTGATCTGTCCGTTCGGGCGATGAATCGGCGTGCCGCTCACGACCACCGAACTGGCCCGACCGTTATAGCCGATGGGGATTTCCAACCAGTTCGGCAGCAGCGCGTTGGCCGGATCGCGGAACATGCTACCCACATTGGTCGCGTGCTCTCGCGACGAATAGAAGTCGGTGTAGCCGGGCACTTGCACCGGCAGATGCAACGTGACCTGTGCGAGCGGCACAAGTGCCTGAGCCTGCAGCGCAGCGTTTTCACGCAGGGCGGCATCGCCGTCCACGGAGAGCAGCGACGTCAGGCGCGCGCGCGTGGCGTGCCACGCCGCGCTGCCCAGTGCCACGAACGTATTGATAGCGGGCTGCGAGAAGACCGTGGCGCCACCGGCCTCGGCGACCTTGAGCTCGCCGGCGGCTTCGAGCGCCGCCAGGTCGAGTACCTGATCGCCAATGGCCACGCCAACGCGCGGCGTCGGTTGCGACGCGGTGCTGAACACGCCGTACGGCAGGTTTTGCAGGGGGAAGTCGGTTACGCCAGTGTTGGCGGACGCGACCCAGCTTTGCGGGAGTGCGGACATAGGGAATACCTTGTTTGAGATAGCGCATCGGCCGGCTCTGCACCATCGAAGGGCGCGGCCGGCCGTGTCAGGGGTTGGCGACGTTGCGACGCGAGGCCGCTTACTTCTGGTTCGGGTTGAAGTGCTTCTTCAACCCTTGCCAGCAGGTGTAGTAGTTGTCCTGCCGCTGCTTGGTCTCCAGCGCGAAACGTGTGGGACGGATGATCGCCGGCGTCTCGAACATGAACGCCATCGTCGCGTCGACCTTGTGCGGCTGGCTCGTGTCAGCGGCAGAGGCCTTTTCAAACGTGTCCGCATCGGGGCCGTGGCCTGTCATGCAGTTGTGCAGACTGGCGCCGCCCGGTACGAATCCCTCGGCCTTGGCGTCATAGACGCCTTGGATCAGCCCCATGAACTCGCTGGCGATGTTGCGATGGAACCAGGGCGGACGGAACGAATTTTCCATCGCCAGCCAGCGCGGCGGGAAGATCACGAAGTCGATGTCGTCCACGCCCGGTGCATTGCTTTGCGATTGCAGCACCAGGAAGATTGACGGATCCGGGTGGTCGAAGCTGATCGAACCGATCGTGTTGAAGTGGCGCAGGTCGTACTTGTATGGCGCGTAGTTGCCATGCCAAGCCACAACGTCAAGCGGCGAATGCCCGATATCGGCACGCCATAACGCACCACCGAACTTCGCCACCAGTTCGAAGTCGCCTTCGACATCCTCATACGCCGCCACGGGCGTGAGGAAATCGCGCGGATTTGCGAGGCCGTTTGAGCCGATCGGGCCGAGATCCGGCAGACGGAACAACGCGCCATAGTTCTCGCATACATAGCCGCGCGCGCGCCCATCGGGCAGCGTCACACGGAAGCGCACGCCACGCGGCAGCACGGCGATTTCATAGGGGGCCACGTCGAGCACGCCGAATTCCGTCGCGATACGCAAACGCCCTTCCTGCGGCACGACCAGCAACTCGCCGTCGGCGTTGTAGAAGAAGCGGCCGTCCATCGACTGGTTGGCTGCGTACAGATGAATGCCGCAACCGCGCCCGGCATCCGGGCCACCATTGCCTGCCATCGTCACCATGGCGTCGACGAAATCGGTCGGCACGTCGGGCATCGGCAGCGGATCCCAACGCAGTTGGTCGGGAGGCGTCGGAACATCGTCGAAACGGCTCAGCCAGCGCGACGACGCAAGCGCGGTGAACGGCTTGTGCATCGCGGCGGGACGAATGCGATACACCCACGAGCGACGGTTATGACCGCGCGGTGCCGTGAACGCCGTTCCCGAGAGTTGTTCCGCATAGAGGCCGTACGGCGCACGCTGCGGCGAGTTCTGCCCGATCGGCAGCGCCCCGGGCAACGCCTCGGTCGCGAACTCGTTGGCAAAGCCGGACAGATAGCCCAGTTCTCCCTGAATTTGGTCTGCTTGACGCATATGTGGCCTCGTCTCCTGATATCGAATGGAAACATTGTCCGACAAGCGATGACATTTTGCGATATAAATAGACGAATCCACTATATTCATAACATGAATAATATCGCTGCCTCATGATTTCCTTACGCGACGTCGATTTGAACCTGTTGGTCGTCTTTCAGGCGGTACTCACGCATCGGAGCATCTCTCAGGCCGCACGCGAATTGGGCCTGTCTCAACCCGCAGTCAGCAACGGCTTGGCCCGCCTGCGGCAGACGTTCGAAGATGAACTCTTCACGCGGACCGGCGCGGGCATGCAACCCACGCCGTTCGCCGAGGCGCTCGCCGAGCCGGTCTCGGTGGCCCTGGCCGGCATCTCGCGCGCCATCAATCACCGGGAGGCGTTCGATCCGGCGAGCAGTCAGCGGGAGTTTACGTTGGCAATGACGGATGTGGGGGAGGTGTACTTCATGCCGACGCTCGTCGATCTATGCACCCGGCTTGCGCCTGGGGTACACCTGCGCACCGTCCGGACGACGTTGCCCGAACTGAAGGACGCCATGGCGTCGGGGCGCATCGATCTCGCGGTGGGCGCATTCGACGATCTGACCGGGCCATTCTTCCAGCGCCGGTTGTTTCGTCAGCAATATGTGAGCCTGTTTCGCATCGGGCACGCGCTCGACACGCCCCATGCAGGGCTCGCAGAATTCCAGGCCGCACGCCATCTGTTCGTCGCCACGGGCGACAATCCGTATGCCCGCGTGAATCAACTCTTGGCACAGGCCGGCTTCGGGGCCGACGCGAATGTCTGGGTCCCCCACTTCATCGCCGTGCCGTACGTCGTGAGCGTCAATGATCTCGTGGTCACCGTGCCGCAGAAGTTTGCCGAGCGTGCCGCCGCACCGTTCGGGCTGCGCTTCGTCAAACCGCCGCTCCGGCTGCCCGCGCTGCAAACGAATGTGTTCTGGCACCGTCGCTACCATCAGGACGGCGGGAATCAGTGGCTACGCCAATTGATTTCGGAGCATTTCGCCGAGTCGTGACGACGAGCGCCTGACGCTGCCGTCAGGCGTCGTTGGCAATGGCATGTCCCTGCGCACGCAGCCAGTCGTTCCACGCAGCGTCGAGCACGTCGAACGCCGATTCCATCTGTCCGACAGACGCCTGGGGCGCCAGATGCTCCACCTGCGCCGCAAGCGACGCCAACGAACTCAGCCCGAATGCCATGAAACCGCCCCGCAACCGATGTGCGGAGTGACGAAGGGTGTCGCGCGACGGGTTGGCCAGCGCTGCCCGGCAATTGGCAATGTCCTGATCGGCAATCTTCACAAACGTGTCGAGCATGTCCGACAGCGGCGGCCGCCAGTCCTTCGCCGATGTCGAGTCGGACGACGGCGTCGGCGCGCTGTCGATCAGATCCGATGACGCTGGAAGCGGCGCAATGTCCATGCACAGCGAGGGATAGCGCGCCCGGACCAGTTCAATCACGCGCAACAACGACCGCGCATCCACCGGCTTGTAGACGACAGCGTCGAACGGGGACGTCTCATCACGGTCAGTGCGCAGTGTGACGTCAGCCGTCGCGACGATCACCGGTACATGCGCCGCGCGCGCCTTGATCTGCGTAGCCAACGCATGCCCGGAGAGGTGCGGCATGTTGGCGTCGGTGATCACCAGCATGTGCGATTCTGCATCGAACGCGTCAAGCGCCTCGCGCGGGTCGTGATAGCAATCGACCATCGCGCCCAGTCCTTCCAACTGCCGGGACAGCAACATGCCACTGATCGGATGATCGTCCGCGACAAGCACGTACCACCCGGCCAGCGGCTTGATACGCGCCTGCGCGCCGGGGGCGCCCTGCAAGTCACCGCTCGCGGCAAGCCCGGGCGCCGACACCATGCCAAGCGCATCCCAAAGCTCGGCCTGCTGGAACAAAGCGATGTCGCGCGGCCACGCGGGGGCGCTGCCGGCTGGACGATCGACGGGGGTCGAACGCAGAAGGTAGACCTCCGCGCCCGCCATGCCGCGCACCGGCCATTCGTCGGCAAACATGAGCAGGCCCGCGTCCTGAACGCGACCACTGCCGGAAGACCACGATACCGCGTCGTCATACCTGACCGGCAGGTAACCCGCCCGACGGATCAACGCGTCGAGATACGCATGGCGGCGAGCGAGTCCGCTCACATATGCAAACGTCTCGCCTCTCCCGACGACAGGCAACATCTGGCTGTCCGATGCCCAGGGCAGGCGCAGCGTGAAGCGCATTGTGGTGCCCTCGCCCTCCTGACTGTCGACCTGCAGCACGCCGCCGAGCATACCCACGAACTGATGCGAAATCGCCAGCCCCAGTCCGGTACCGTGCTGCATGCCAGGCTCCGACGTGCTCTTGCCGAACGGCCGGAACAAGTCCGCCAGATCGGCAGGCGCAATACCAACGCCACTGTCGCTGACCGTGAAGGCCACGTCACAGCCCTGCGGGTCGGTACGCCTCACCATGGCGCTGAAGGCGACGTAGCCTTTCTCGGTGAACTTGATGGCATTGCCGACGAGATTCGTCACGACCTGTCCAAGTCGCAGCGCATCCGTATGCACGGCACGCGAGAGCTGCGGGTCGATCATCCAGTCCAGCGTGAGCCCCTGCAGCCGCGCTCGTCCCGTGAACGACAAGCCGATGGCTTCGAGTTCCTTGAGCAGCGAGCCATCGCGGCTATTCAGCTCGAAGCGACCGACCTGAATGCGGGAATAGTCCAGCAGATCGTTGATGAGATCGAGCAGATTGCGCGTCGAACTTTCCATCACATCGACGTAATAGCGATGATCGTCGCCCAGACGCTGCGAGCTCAGCAGTTCGAGCGACGCGAGCGTGCCGTACAACGGCGTACGCATTTCGTGGCTAACGGTCGTCAGGAAGACATCCTTGGCGCGATTGGCGCTCTCGGCGGCAAGCCGCGCCTTGCGTTGCTCCAGTTCGAAGCGGCGTTGCTCTGTCACGTCGGACAGTGTGGCGATGAGCACCGACTGTTCACGAAAAACGGTATCGACGAAGCTCACGGCGTAGTGACGCTCGCCGGCATCGTCGATCGCGCTCAGCAAACGCCGCACCGGACGCGCCACCACACCGCTGTGCAGTTGGCGGTACATGCGCGTCAACTCGCCATCGCCCAGATGTCGAAGCAAATCGACGGTGCCCGCGTACGCCGGATTGCTCATCACCACACTGGGCTCGAACGGATCGATGATCGCCATGCCGACGGGGGCCGTCTCGATCAGGGTTTGCGTGAAGGCGTCTCGTTCGAGCAGGGCCGTCGTACGTCGACGCGCCGGCTCGATCATCCGTTGGCGCATGTAGCGCATGCCCGCGTACACGGCCGCCGCATAGAGACACAACAGCAACGTCGCGCCGATCAGCAGCGTGGCATTTTGCTGCAGTAAATCTATCGGACGAACGGCATACCGGACGAACCACGGCGACGACGCCAGATGACGCTCGAAAACCAGACGCTCGCCGTCGTATCGCACCGCCATTTTTGCATCGCCGAAGAGCGGCAACGTGGCGAGCGTACGCAGATGCCCCAACGACGAGAGCGACGCGCCGGCGCTTGCCACCACGAACCCTTCCGCCGACACCAATTGGAGGGCCTCGCCCGTGTGCTCCAGCGTTCGCAGCCGCGGCGGCACAATGCTGTCGGGCGCCATGCTGGTGCCGACGTAGGCCATCAGATGACCATCGAGATCGCGAATCGGCACGAAGCTCGAGACCGCCGTCAAACCGGAAAGTGCATTTTTGTAGTTGTAGGTCCAGAACGGACCGTCGTTGCTCGCGGGACGACGCGCGGCATAACGCTCGACCTTGTTGATCTCGGCGAGCATCGCGTTGGTGTCGCGCGCGAGATCCGTCGCGCCGACGGACTGCAGGTCGAACGACGTGCGGCGAGCGGCAAACGCGCCATCCGCCGAGATGATGAAGGTTTCGTCCTGCCCACCCAGCGCACTCCAGAAGTTGGCATCGAGAATCATCAACCGAAGGGTGAGGCGCGCCAGTCGCTGCGCTCGCTCAGTCGGGATCTCCGCCAGCTTGACAATCTGGAAGTCGCCATCGAACCCCACGCCGGCAACGCGCTTCGCCGTGCCGACCGGCATGGTCAGCAGCGGGTTCAGGATCCGGTCGGTGAGTGATTGCGTGACACCGCCCGGCCGAACGTTGCTCGCCAGTGCGGCTTGCGCCATCGTACTGGCCTGCTCGTTGAAAATTTCGACGTCGCGGATCTCGTGGCCGACGGTCGCAAAGAACGTGGCCGTCTTTTGCCCGCCTTGCCAGACCATGCCGAACAACGCGTAGGACACCACGGCGACCCAGACCGACATACCAAAAAGCAGGGCCAGCAAGCCACCGATACGTAGCAGGCGGCCGGCAATCGCGATGTCACGCGTCATCGTCGCGTCGGACGCGGACGCGGACGCCAATGTCGTATGTCGAGCCAAACTCAGACGGCGCCCGGCGTTTCGACTTCGCCGTCACGCGAAAACTGAACCGGGCTCGAGACGTGCAGCTTGAACAGCTCCATATCGGTACGGCAGCCCAACTTGCTCATCGCCATGCGCTTCTGGTTGTTGATCGTCTTGGCCGAACGCTTGAGGGCATCGGCAATCTGCGACACGTTCAGGCCGTCCAGGTACATGCGCAGCACTTCCATTTCCTTCGGCGAAAGCGGACGGCGCGCGGTCGGCTTGCGGCGCATCTGCTCGTCGAGAATCTGTTCGGCGCGCCCCCCACGATAGCTCATGCCACGTCGGCAACGCTCCACACACACCGTGATTTCGCGCAGATCGTCGGACTTGGTCATCACGCCCAGCACGCCGCAACTGTCAAGCGCGTGGATGATGGCCGGTTGTTCGATCGAGGTGAACACGATGATCTTGACGTCCGGATACTTGCGACGCACACGATTGATCATGACCAGACCGTCGCCAAAGGTGCCGCCGGGCATGCAGTAGTCGGTAATCAGCACGTCGACCGAATTCGTCTCCAGTGCCTTGAAGAGTTCCGTCGAGTTGGTGACCGGCGGCAGCACATGAAAACCCGGATCCGGGGACAGCATTTCACGCAGTGTCGAGGCGATGATCGGATGATCATCCGCGATCAGAATTTTTACCATCATTTTGCAGAATCCTATTAAAAGAAGTCAGCCGTGGGCGCGCGCGATCCTTCGCCGTGTCTACGCGTCATGGCTTCCCAAAAGAGGAATGTGGGTCGAGCCAACACACTCGGTGGTCACGAAGGCGTGACCGCGTAACTACTGTGGACGCCGGCAGGCCGCGACCCGGCGGCGCATCGCCACCTCCGGCCCGGCGCGCCGAAAACGTCATCGCTATCCGGCAACGCCGGCCACGCCCGCGCCCTCGACCGTCGTCCAGCCAGAGCACGTCTTGTGGCCCGTCAAGCGCGCTGCGCCGGTGCCCATGACAGGCTTCACGCAGTATCGAAGGCGCACGCCGCGCAAACTCGCCGACGGCGTCATCTCGCGTGCTCGTGCAACAACGCGAATACGCGTCGGTCCCGACGCCGCTTCCCATTGATGCACGCTCTGGGTCTCAGGCCAATCCGCCATCCATCGATACGTCCCGCTCACCACCTGACCGACCTTCGGCGTGGCACTCATCGCCACGGCAGCGGCGACCGGCCGCATCCGCGTTTCAACCTCACGCGGTGCCGCGGCCGGTTGCGCTGTCACCGACGGCGGTGTGCCGACGCGCTCCGACGCCTGCCCCAACGCCGACACACCCGGTGTCGACGCCTGGTATTCACTGCATCCCGCGAGCCACGTCATCAGAAGGGTGCCGCTCAGGCGTGTCAGCGTTGCAAAAGTCAGGTGGCTCATGGCTCGCTTGGCACTCGAACAGCGGAACGAGGAGGACGCCGAAGCGTCAACGTATGTCGTGGTCATCAATGCAAAGCCAATCGACATGCCGCGTGACACTTCAACGTCACGCGCTGATTTGCGACCAGCAGAAATATAGGATAAATCTACAAAATCCAGCCATTTTGGATCTCCTTATGGGAAACATCCTAGTCCAAATTAGGCGGATTACCGAATGCGAGGCACGCGCCTCACGCAATATGCGGCGACCCCATGCGGGAACAACTCGGATTACGTACCCGTCATGCAAGCACCACGTCTCAGTGGACAACCCGGCGATGGAAAAATTCATTCGGTGCGTTCCCAGGATGTCAACCACAGTGGGTACGCAGCGTGGCGCGAGAATTCGAGTGACGTGGCGAGTCACTCGCAAGGCGTAGCGATTTTTGAAAGATCTGCGTGTGTCCTGCGATGGCACGACCGCAGTTGCGGCATGTCAGGCGCCGAAGGCCTTGGCGAACATGCCCAGCGCGACCGCAGCCATCAGTGCCGAGAAGAGTTGCTGCAGTCTCGACGCCGCGATGTGCGGTGTCAGTGCGCGCCCGAGCAACATACCGACGATGCCGCCCACCACGAACATCCACCCTTGGGGGCCCGGATGCATGCCGTTCCACCACGCGTTGGCAACGGTCCCGGCGGAAATCAGCGCAATGACGAAAAGCGACGTGGCCACGACGCCATGCACCGTGATGTCGGTGAAGCGCCGCAACGCGGGGACGATCACGAATCCGCCACCCACGCCCAGCAGTCCCGACGCGAAGCCCGACACCGCGCCGATGAGGCCGAGCGTGGCGGCGACGCGCCGCGTCCAATGCAACCGTCCCGTCACCGGATCCATTCTGCATGGCGGTTGCGGTGCGGCGCCGGCCGACGCCGACTGATCGGCGCCTTTATCGGTGCCTGCCGCCCCGGCGCGCGATGCGCGATACATGCGCGCGGCCACGACCATCATCGCGATCGCGAAGAGTCCAACGAGCCAGCGTTCCGGCAGTCGGTGAGCCATCCACGTGCCGAGCGGCGCCACGGCGACCCCGATCCCGGCCATCAGCATCGCCGCGCGATAGCGCACGAGGCCGACACGCAGGCCATGGGCACTCCCCACGGCAGCACTGGCGCCTACAGCGAGCAGGGCCACCGGCCCGGCTTGCGGCACGCCCCACCCCAGCCCGAAGACCAGCGCGGGCACGGCAAAAATGCCGCCTCCGGCACCGGTCAAACCCAGCACGAGGCCGACCGCAGCCCCCAGCAAAGCAGCCATCGGGGACGCACTCAAGAGTTCTACGGGCATGGGAGGGAATCCAGCGGGAAGCGACTTGGGTGCCCCAAATCACTATTAGTCATATGCTTATGACTCCGGATTATATAGAATCCGCGAACAACGGAAAAGTCCTAGTTACCTGCCTTGCGGCGGCTCATCGCGCTGGGCCGAAGGCCCATCCGCGGCATCGAGTTCGGCGAGGATATCCCCCGTATGTGCCCCTGGCGCAGGCGGATCCTGATAGGTGACCGGGCGCTGGCCATTGAGCCGGACGGGCGAAACGATGGTGTGAGTTGTCTCGCCGTTGGGTAGCACCATCGGCCGCACCCAGCCCATATGGGCCACCTGCGGATCGGCCAGAACACGCGAATAGGTGCTGATCTCCGTACACGGCACGCCCACAGCGACCAGCCGGGCGAGCCATTCGCTACGATCCTCCTGCACGAAAACGGCTTCCAGCACGTCGCGCAGTGCCGCTTGATGGCGCGCTCGCTCGCGCGCGTTGACGAACCGCGAATCGTCGAGCAGGTCAACGCGATGCATCAGCGCGCAAATCGCCCGCCAATACGCCTGTCCATCGAGATCCATGCCGAAATAGCCGTCTCTGGCCCGGAACGTGGGCCACGGTGCCGACGGCCCGCCGAAGCGCGCGGCCTCGTCGTCAATGGCCAGCGGCGACCGCTTGCTGCGTGCGGCGGCCGCTGTCGCGCCGTACCGATACTCTCCCGCGCCCTGCGCGACATCGGAGGCAGCGGCGAACACCCCGCCCGGCACCAACCCGGCGCGCTGCGCGGCGAGCGCGCCTTCCTCCCCCGCATGGAGTGACGCGATAGCCAGTGTTGTCCCGAGCATCGGCACGTCGATGTGAACACCGCGGCCTTGCTGTTTGGCGGCGACCAGCGCCGACGACACGGAGAACGCCGCATAGAGCCCTGCGGCCAGATCGGCGACCGGCAAGTCGCGGGGCGGCTCCAGGCCACCCGGCGATGCCCCCAGCATGCCTCGCAACGCGTCGAGCGCTGGCACGCCAGACTGCGGCGCGGCGCGCGGGCCGTCCTGACCAAACGCGGAGATCGACACGTAGACCAGGTGCGGCTGTACGGCCGACAACGCGTCATACCCAAGCCCGGCGCGCGCGAGCGTTCCCGGCGGCAAGCATTCGATGACGACGTCCGCCCCACGCACCAGGGAATGGGCAAGGTTGCGGCCGTCGAGCGTGAGCAAATCGAGTGCGACGGAGCGCTTATTGCGCCGCAGGCCGACCTGGGCCGATGCACCGAGCGGACTCGAGTTGTCGTTGGCATTGTCGTCGACCGGATCGTCGACCAAGATGACGTCTGCGCCCATGTCGGCCAGCAGCAAGCCGCAGTAAGCAGCGGCCGCGCCACGACAGAATTCGATGACGCGGATCCCCGAGAGTGGTGCGTTCAATATCTGACCCCTATTTGCCTGGCGTTTCTTGTAGTTCTCAACCCTTGGCAACCGTCTGACGCGGCGTTGACGCATTCTAGAGCAATTACTCCACGCCGGTCACGGCAGAAAATGCGACATCAACAAGCCGCGTTGCCACGGGGCAACAGGGCTGCCGAGCGGGGCCTCGCAACACGCGCCTGACATAGACGCCGTGCATGGCCGCGCATGAGGAAGCGTCATCTCGACGCCCGCTCGGCCTCGTCGTTCACAGCCAGCCGGCCTTGCGGAACTTGACGAACAGCAGCGCATCGATGGCGATCATCACGGCAATGCACAGGGGGTAGCCGTACTGGAACTTCAGCTCGGGGATATCGGCGAAGTTCATGCCGTAGATTCCCGCGATCATCGTGGGCACGGCGAAGAGCGCCGCAAATGAACCCAAGCGCTTGGTTGTCTCGTTCTCAGAGAGCGAGATCATGCCGAGATTGACCGACAGCGCGGTCGTGACCATTTCGCGCAGCAGATCGATGTTCTTCGTGATGCGCTGAAGATGGTCGAAGACGTCGCGAAAATACTCTTGCATGCCGCCACAGAGCTTGGGCGCCATCGCCCCGAACAGCTTGCTGACCGCCTCCATCAGCGGCACGCAAGCGTGCTGCAGTGTAATGAGCCGGCGCTTGAGTTGATACAGGTCTTCGATGATCGCGCGTCCCTTCGCGGGGGCATTCGGCGTGAATATCTGCTCCTCGATCGCTTCGAGCCGTGCCTCGAGTTCGTTGAGTACCGGGAAGTAGCTATCGACGATGGCATCCATGAGCGCGTAGAGCACGAAGATCGAGCCCTGACGCAGCAGATTCGGCTCCTTCTCCGCGCGGGCCCGCACGATGCCGAGCCCCTGCGTGGCGTTCGAGCGCACCGAAAGCACGTAGTTGTGCCCGGCGAAAATCGCCACCTCGCCCGTCGAAAAATCCCCGTCGGCATCCTTGTTCAGCACGTGCAGCACGGCGAACAGCGAGTCGCCGTACTGCTCGATTTTGGGTCGCTGGTGACCGTGCTGCGCGTCTTCGACGGCCAGGTCGTGCAGACCGAACTCATGTTGCATCTGCGACAATTCGCCGGGCCCGGGGTCCTTGAGCGCCACCCACACGAAGCAGTGCGGGCGCTGTAGATAGTCCGAGATTTCATCGGGATGCAGATCGGCAATCTTGCGGCCATCCTCATAGGCCACGCAATTCACTAGCATTCGTCTTCCTGGTCTAGGCGACCGCCCTGCCCCCGGCGCGAGCCCGGGACACCGCGAGCGGGCCGGCCTCGACCGTTACGCCCCGCGGGTGTCCTGCGCCTGCGCCGTGCGTTGCAGCGGCAGCCGGATATGAAGGACGCCCGCCTCCATTTCCTTGTCCTCGACAAAGCCGAGATGACGGGCGAGGGTCAGCATACGCGTATTTGCCGAGAGCACATAGCCGATCAGTTCCCCGGTGCCGCGCTTGCGGCTGTAGTCGACGATATGCTCCATGAGCGCCCGCCCGAGTCCGCGCCCTTGCGCCTGAGGGCTCACCGTCACGGAAAACTCGGCCACCGTGTTATCCGGATCGGCGAGCGCCTGCACCACGCCGAGCAGACACACAGTGCCCGCTTCGTCCTTTTCCGTGGCGACGAACGTCATCGCACGGTCGTAGTCGATCTGCGTCACACGTGCCATCTGCGAATGCGACAGTTCCTTGATCAGGCCGAAGTAACGGAACTGCACGTCCTGTGGCGTGAGCGTGTGGAAGAACGCTTTATAGGCAGGCTCGTCCTCCGGCCGGATCGGACGCACCCGCACCGGCCTGCCTCCCGCATCCACGGTAGACTCCAGTTCCTGCGGATAGGGCCGGATCGCCAGGCGCCCGTGCCCCGGCAAGGCGGGCGGCCGCACCACGATACGTGCGTCGAGCGCGAGCACGCCGTGCGCGTCGGCGAACAACGGATTGATGTCGAGCTCCGCGATCTCGGGCACGTCGCACACGAGTTGCGAGAGCTTCACGAGCGTGAGGTAGATGGCTTCGTGATCGGCAGCCGGTCGGTTGCGATAGCCGGCGAGCAGCTTCGCCACGCGCGCGCGCGCCACCATGTCGCGCGCGAGATTGAGGTTGAGCGGCGGCAGACCGATCGTACGATCGGCGATCACTTCCACCGCCGTGCCGCCCTGCCCGAAGAGCAGCACCGGCCCGAACACGTTGTCGGTCGCCACCCCGACGATCAATTCGAACGCCTCCGCGCCGTTGGCCATGCGTTGCACGGAATAGCCCGTTACGCGCGCCTCCGGCTTGGCCGCGAGCGCGCGCTTGCGAACCTGGCACGCCGCCTCGCGTGCCTGCTCGGCCGATTCGATATTGAGCACCACGCCGCCAACGTCCGACTTGTGCGTGATGTCCGGCGAAATCAGTTTGACCGCGACCGGGAAACCGATCCCTCGCGCCAGTTCGCCCGCTTGCTCGGGGGTCGTGGCGACGAGCGTCTCCACAACCGGAATGCCGTACGCGGCCAACACGTCCTTCGCTTCGGGCTCGGTGAGCAATGCCCGGCCCTCGCCCATGGCGCGCTCCACCATTGCGCGCACGCGGGCCACGTCGGGCGCGAAACCCGGCGGGATCGACGGCGGCGTTTCCATCAACAGCGACTGGTTGCGGCGATAGTTGACGGATTCCAGAAACGCGCGGGCGGCGTTCTCCGGCGTGTCGTACGTCGGCCATCCGGCTTCGCGGCAAATGCGCCGCGCACGCTCGGCCGTCTCGCCGCCTAGCCAGCACGTGAACACGTTCTTCGACGGCTTCGGCAGCGCGGCAAGGCCGTTCGCCACGTCTAGGCTCGGCATGACCGCCGTGGGTGCCTGAATAAACAGCACGGCCGCCGTGTCGGAGTCTTCGCACAACGCTTCCAAGGTGGCCGTATAGCGCGCCAGATCGGCATCGCCGCCGATGTCCACCGGATTCACACGGCCGAGCGTTGTCGGCAGCACGGCGTCGAGGGCGGCGCGCGTCTTGTCGGTCAGATGCGCCAGCTTGCCGCCATCGAGCACGAGGGCGTCGGTGGCCATCACCCCGGCGCCACCGCCGTTGGTCATGATCGACAGCTTGTCTCCGTAGAACGGACGCAGTCGCGCCAGCGTTTCCACCGCCGCAAACAGGTCGTCGGTCGTGTCGACGCGCAACATGCCCGCCCGCCGGATCGCCGCGTCGTAGACATCGTCCGAGCCCGCCAGCGCCCCCGTGTGCGACGCCGCAGCTTGCGCCCCTTCCGGCACCCGCCCCGACTTGATGACGACCACCGGCTTGTTGCGGGCCGCGGCACGTGCGGCGGACATGAACTTGCGCGCGTGCCGAATCGATTCCATGTACATCAGGATGGCGTCCGTGCCGGGATCGCTCGCCAGATAGTCGAGCATGTCGCCGAAGTCCACATCGGCACTGTCGCCCAGCGAGACGAAATGCGAGAAGCCGATCTCGCGCGCATCGGCCCAGTCGAGCACCGCCGTGGTGAGCGCGCCCGATTGCGACAGGAAGGCGAGCTTGCCCTCGCGCGCGCCCATGTGCGAGAAGCTGGCGTTGAGCCCGATGCCTGGACTGAGCAGCCCGATGCAGTTGGGTCCAAGGATGCGCAGCAGGTGCGGCTTCGCGTGCTTGAGCATGCGCTCCTGCAGTGTCACACCATGGCGATCGCGGTCGCGCGCGAGCCCCGATGTCAGCACCACAACGGCGCGCGTGCCGCGATCGCCGAGTTCGCGAATCAGATCGGGCACCGTCGCCGGTGGCGTACAGATCACCGCCAGATCCGGGGCTTGCGGCAATTCGCCGATGTCGCGATAGCACTTGAGATTCGCGAGCGTCGAGTACTTGGGATTGACCGGATAGATGTCGCCCCTGAAGCCTCCGTCGATGACGTTTTTCAGCACCGTCGTGCCCACGCGCCGCTCGCGCAGCGACGCACCGATCACGGCAACCGACTTCGGCGCAAACATCTGGCTCAGATTACGAGTGGTCATAGGGACTCCGGGTGGATCGAGAGGAACGCATGCGAACGCGCGCACCGGGCATGGCCGGGGCGCGCGTTCGTTGTCACTTCGCTGGCGGGCGGTCTAGCGGGGGCTGCGACCGGGCTCCCGCAAGGGCGCCCGTCGACATCTCCCTCAATCGCCGCGCAGATGCGCTTCGACCTTCCAGAGGTGGTCGTCCACCCCACGCGAGATTTCCGTGAAGACGTCCGACGTCGTGGCATCGCCGATCGCTGCCGAGGCGTCGATCAGGCCGCGAACGATCTCGCCGTAGGCCGCCAGCGCTTCGGCCAGCGCGGCCGCGTGATCGAGTCCGCGTTTGAACTCGTTCTTGTAGACCGGCAGCTCGGTTTTCTCGGCGACGGTCTTCACGCGCCCGTCGGCCACACCGCCAAGGGCGACCAGGCGTTCCGCACACAGGTCGGCCCATTCGAGGGCCGCGTTGTAGACATCGTCGAACAGCAAGTGCAGCTCGATGAAGCCCGGACCGTGCACGTTCCAGTGCGCCTGCTTGGCCTGCCGCTGCACGTCAATGCCGTTGACCAGTCCGCGACTTAGCAGGTTGACCGATTCGATACGAATCTTTTCACCGAGGGTGTTACGCGTATGATTCAGAGCCATTTCACACTCCTGACGACTGGCAGCCCGGGGGCTGCCGGGAAAGGCGTCGGCATTGGGGCGTCGCAGACCACCCCATGCGGACGAAGGGAACCGCGCAAGACTCGGCACCTCGGCGTGACCACGTCAGCCGATGTCCGAGCGGGATTGCGACGCGCCGTGCGTGACGCCCCGCAACGTGAAGCCTGCCATCACCGACGACACCTACAAGCACATGGGCCGCAGCGCGATGGCCTATATCACACCGTTCGCGCAAAAGATGTCCGATGCATAGCACCAAGTCATTCTAGAGACTGCTTACTTTCGAGATCAAGTGAAATATGCGCGTCGTCGAGTGCCATCCTCACGCGCTTTGATTGACATCATCGCGCCGCCATTTTCTCGTCGCGCCAGCACTCGCCTCCGCGGGAATTTCGCCTTGCCAACCCCGCCAGCAACGAGGCAACCGCTCATCCATGTGATGAAACTTGCGCCATTGCGTTCCCCCAGACGATGTCGACGGGGACAGCGCCGTGCGCACTGCGTCATGCCGAAACATGCGCTTTGCGCGTATTCGGTCGATACGTGATGTGCGGCGTCCCGCCGCGACGATGGGATGATTCCGAAAGCCTTTCGTCAACGCCGAAATCAGGCAAATACCTTCATAGACTACGTAAAAAGCGGCCACGAAGGACGTTAGAACAGACGCGATTTGCGTAGTTCCCGAGTCTCACTTCCGCAACCTCCCGTAGGACTCCAAAGGAGAATGACGATGCATCGATCTCTACTGTGCCTGGCCCTTTCAGGAATCGTCTACCTGCTGGCGCACGGCGCGCCGGCACGCGCCGCCGTCTATACCAACGGGTCGGCGACGGCGCAAATGCGCGTGCAATTGACGATTCTCCCTGGCTGCACCATTGCCGCCACACCGATGACGTTCAACGCGGTGCAGGGATCCGCGACCGGACCGGTGGCAAGTACGTCGTCGCTGAGCGTGACCTGCACGGCGACGACGGGGTACAACATCGGGCTGAATGCCGGTACGGTGCCGAACTCGACGGAGGTGGATCGTCTGCTGGCGGGCACTCTCTCCGGCAATACCACCACCATTCCGTTCGGTCTCTATCAGGACGCCGGCTACGCGACGCCGTGGGGCAACACGCAGGGGGCGAATACCTTGAGCGATTCGGGCACCGGCGCGGTGAAGGTGCATACGGTCTACGGACAAGCGACGCTCTCGGCCACGATGCCGGCCCCGGACGTCTATTCGTCGACGGTCACCGCCACGGTGTACTTCTGAGAGACGGGATCGATCATGCGCCCAAGAAGCCCCATGCGCCCCGCCGTTCGCCGCCCAACGGCCTACGCCTGCGGCGGCGCGTTCGTCGCGCTGTTGACGCTGTACGTGACCGACGGTAACGGTGCCACGCTGCAAGTCTCGCCGGTCATCGTCAATTTCCTGCCCACGCAGCCCGCAACCACGCTGACGCTGGGCAACTCCGGCGACGTGCCGATTCACGGTCAGCTCCGGCTGTTTGCGTGGACGCAGCGCCATGGCGACAATGTGCTCACCCCGAGCGACGCGCTCGTCGCCAGCCCGCCGATCCTGCGCATCGAACCCGGCGAGCGTCAGATCGTGCGGCTCGTGCGCATGGCGCAGGTCGCCGAGCCGCAAGAGCAGAGCTACCGGCTACTCGTCGACGAACTGCCCTCCACCGGTGCCACGCCGGTCGAGGGTATCTCGATCCGCCTGCGTTACTCCTTGCCGGTTTTCGTGCAGGCAAGCGATGCGCGAGCGCCGTCGTTGCGCTTCGACGTGCGCCTCTCGCAAGGCGAACTGGAGGTACACAACGATGGCGAACGGCATGCGCAACTCGGCGCCACGCGCGTGCTGGACGCCTCCGGGCGCAGCGTCCAGTTGACGCGCGGCCTGCTCGGTTATGTCCTCGCGGGGCAGACGCGCCGCTTCGCCGTGCGTTGGCCCGCTGGCGCCCCGCCAGTTGCGCCGTTCACGGTCGAGTCGCGCGTCGACGCCGTACCGATGCGCTTTGCCGCGGGCACCGCGTCGGATGGCAAGCGCTAAGCGTGTCCGCCGGGGCCGTGCCGCTACCATCTCGACTCCCCGGGTCGGCCACTCGCGAACGTCCGGGGCGCAGGGATGGAGCGGCGCCACGTCCGGAGCGGTGGCCACGGCGCTCGCCACGTCGATGGCGCTCGGCGCGGCCGCCTTCGGCAAGGCCGGCGATGCACACGCAGCCGCTGCCGCGACGATGTCGGAGGATGGAACGGCCGCAACCTCTGCCCCGGACGTCGCAGGCACCGCGCAGTTCGACAATGCCGCGGTGTCTGACACGGTCACACCGTCTGCGCCGTGCGCCGGCAGCGTGTCCCGCCTTGACGGAACTTATGTGCTTGAGGTCATCGTCAATGGCGAGTCGACCGGCCGGATCGCGCCGTTTTTGCGTCGGAAGGGACGATGGTTCGTGCGTGCCGGCGATCTGCGCTTGCTCGGCTTGACCTCGCCCCAACTGCCGCCACGCGACGGCACCGAAGTCGCGCTCGATTCGCTCGACGGCGTGCGTGCGACGTACGACGCCGCACACCAGACGCTCGCCCTGCAGGTCGGCGACGCGTGGCTCACGCCCTATGCGTTAGGCCGTCCGCCCCCGGTCGTCATGGCCGCGACGTCCGGCACGGGCGTGCTGATCAATTACGACGGGTATGTGCAGCGGGATCGCTTCACGCGGGCGTCCGTCTGGAGCGAAGTTCGTGGCTTCTGGCCCGGCGGCACCGTGCGTCAGACAGGGCTGGTGGAACACTCCGTCTGGCGCCATGGCTATCGCCGCTACGACACATGGTGGCAGCACGACGACCCGGCCCGCGTGACGACCTGGGTGGCCGGTGATCTCATCACCGGCTCGCTCGCGTGGACGCGCTCGCTGCGCATTGCCGGCCTGCAATGGCGGCGCAACTTCAGCCTGCGTCCGGATCTCGTGACCTTCCCGATACCGACGCTGCACGGCAGCGCCGTGGTGCCGTCGTCGGTCGACGTCTATCTCGATGGTGTGCGCCGCATGAGCGGACACGTGCCGCCCGGACCGTTCGTCATTCAGGATGCCCCCGGTCTGACCGGCGACCTGCAGGCGAGTGTCGTGACGCGCGACGCGCTCGGACGCGAGCGGGTCACCACCGTCCCGCTCTACATCGACCCTCGGCGGCTGGCCAGCGGCTTGTCGAGCTTTTCAGTGGAAGCGGGCCTGCCGCGCGACGATTACGGCGTGCGCTCATTCTCGTATCGACGCCACCCTGTGGCGTCGGTGACCGCGCGCTATGGCGCGACCGACGCCGTCACGGTGGAAGCCCAGGCACAAGCCGGCCGCCGACTCGCGCTGGGCGGCGCAGGCGCCCTGATGGCGCTCGGCCAGATGGGTGTCGTCAGCGCGTCCGCCGCGATCTCGGGCGGCCGGGGCACCGGCACACAGTGGAGCGCGGGATACCAATACCTGTCGCGACGGATCGGCGTCCACATGCAACTGATTCGGGCCACCGGACGTTATCGCGATATCGCGTCGCTCGACGGTGCGCCCGCACCTCGCGCCAGTGACCGTGTGAGTGTGTCCGTGCCGTTCGGACGCAGCCGCACGGCCTCGCTTGCCTGGTTTTCACAGCGCGTGTCGGGCCAGCCGGCCACCCGCGTGCTGTCGGCCAGCCTCACACTGCCGGCGGGCACGCGCGGCATGTTCTCCGTCGGCGGATTTCACGACTTCGCTCGTCATCGCGCCCATGGGGTGTTTGCCATGCTGAGCGTGTTGCTCGGCGGCGGCGCGCTGGGTAGCGCGTCGTTCAACCAGCAAGACGGGCAGACGCAGGCATCGGTGGGCGCCAGCCGCGCCCCGGACTACAGCGGTGGCTGGGGTTGGCAGGTCATTGGCGGACGTGCCTTCTCGCAACGCACTGTGCAAGGCGAATTGCAGTATCTCGGGCGACACGGCCAGATCTCCGCCCTCGCGCAACAGGTGGGGCGACGTACCGGCACCGCCCTCGGCATGACCGGCGCGCTGGTCGTCATGGACAACAGCGTGCACGCGACACGGCGCACCTACGATGCGTTCGCCCTCGTGAGTGCCGATCGGCAGGTCGACGTGCCGGTGCTGCGCGAATCGGTGCCCATCGGCCGCACCGATTCGCGCGGCTACTATTTCGTGCCGGATCTGAATGGCTTCGAAGCCGCGCGCATCGGCATCGACCCCATGCAGTTGCCGGTCGATATGGAAGTGCTGACGACCGAGCGCCGCATTGCGCCTCAGGCGGGAAGCGGCGTGCTGGTGCGTTTCCCGGTGCGGCGCTACCGTGCGGCGCTCGTCACCCTCATAGGCGCCACGGGGCAGCCGCTGCGTCCCGGGACGGCGGTGCGCCATGTGCAAAGCGGCGTCGAGACGGTGATCGGCTATGACGGGGAAGTTTTTGTCGGCGCCCTTGCGCCGAGCAACACCCTGGAGTCCCGAGACGCTGGGCAGCGCTGCCGAGTCTCGTTCGAATGGGCCGCGCCCGCCGAAGGCCGCATCGCCCGCATCGGTCCGCTGGCCTGCGTCGCATTCGGCACGCTCGCCAATGAGCGCCCGGCGCCCTTTGGCCCCGCGCCCGTCCCCGTCCGCTGGGGACAGGAGGACCCGTCATGACACCCCTCATCGGGACCCTGCAGAGACGGCGGCGCCCTATCGCCGCCGTCGGTGTCGCATTCCTGTGCGCGTACGCGCAGGCGCAGATTTGTTCGGTCGGGGCGCCGACGCTCGCGTTCGCGGCCTTCAGTCCGATCTCCGGCGCCGCTCTCTCGGCAACGGGCACGGTGCCCATTTCGTGCACGTGGCCGTTGCTCGGCGGCAGCGCCAACGTCAAGGTGTGCCTCGCGCTGAATGCGAGTCAGCCCCTTGCGCTGACGAACGCGGGCGATGCCATCAGTTTCGGTCTCTATGGCGATCCCTCATTCGCCAACCCATGGGGAAGCGGTCCGAGTCAGGCGATCGCGTTCACGATGACCCGCAACCTCCTGGGCGGGACGGTGACACAGAACGTCAATGTCTACGGGAGAATCGCAGCGGCGCAGACCACGGTGCCGACGTCCGGCAACGGCAACACGGTCTACACGCGGACATTTACGTCGGCCGACACGAGCCTGCACTATGCGCCCTACGGCCCGCTGTCGCCCGTCCCCGACTGCGGCAGCGCCATGACCGCCGTGCCGGGCACGCCGTTCACCGTGAACGTGAGCGTCATCAACAACTGCACGATCGCCGCGACGAACATCACGTTCGCCACGCAAACGGCGCTCGACCGCCCGGTGACCGGTGTGGGCCAGCTCATGGTGCAATGCACGCAAAACGACGCGTATCGCGTCAGCCTGTCCGGCGGGCTGCTGGGCACGGTCACGTCGCGCCTGATGGCTGGCGAAACCGGCGCCAACGTCGCCTATCAACTCTACTTGGACAGGGGTTACGCCACGATCTGGGGGGATGGCTCATCGGGCACGTCGCCACTGACCGGCATCGGCACGGGCCTCGTTCAGTTCATTCCGATCTACGCACGCATGCCGTCGCAATCGACACCGGTCCCCGGCGTCTACACGGACACGGTGACAGCAACGATTCAATTCTGAGACGGCGACGTCGAACCGCCGTCGGCGCACGGTCAGATCGCGTCGGCGCGTGGCGGCTTGAGCGGCAGCACCTGAATGCGGTCGCCCTGCTTCACGCCAAGCGCCTGCGCCGCGAGCGGGCTGAGCGCGAACGCGCGTCGCTCGGGACGCCCTGTAACGAGCGTGGCGCGAAAGCCGTCCAGCCCGAGGCACGCCACGAGGTAGGGCTCCGCGTTAGCGACGGCCGGCGCCGCCCCCTCATCCTGGCCGGCCGTGGCCGCGAGGGTCACGCTGAGATAACGGCTGTCGCGTGCGGCACGCAAGTCGGCCACGCGCGCTTCGAGTACCGGGCCGCTGTCGAAGATGTCGACGTGTGCCCCGGAGCGCATGCCCTCCTGCTCCAGCAACCGGCGCGCCGGAAGCGTATCGCGATGCGTGACCCCGATGGCGGCCTGCGCCTGCGGGGAGAGAAAGTCGACGTAGATGGGGTACTTCGGCATCAGTTCGGCCACAAACGACTTCTTGCCGATCGAGGTGAGGTAATCCGCCTGATCGAAATCGATCTTGAAGAAATGCTGCCCGAGCGACTGCCAGAACGGACTCTGCCCGTTGTCGTCGAAAAAACCGCGCAGCTCGGCACACACATGCGGACCGAAACGCTCGGGGAACTGCGCCATGAACAGAAAACGCGCCTTCGAGAGCAGTGCGCCATTGCCATGTCCGCGCCACGAAGGATCGAGCAGCAGCGAGCACAGTTCGCTATAACCGGTGAGGTCGTTCGAGAGCGAGAGCGTGAGCATCCGCGACCAGACGTTCAGCTCGCGACTCGCATGCACGATCGTATCCTTGCGATACGTATAGAACGGCTGCTCCAGCCCGACTGCGGCTTCCAGGCCGCACACGCCGGCGATCTCGCCGGTGGTGACGTCTTCCATCACGAACAGATACCCTTGCTCCGCCGTGGGGGCTTGCCCCGCCAACGTGGCGGCAACTCGGGCCAAACGCGCCTCGAGCGCCGCCTCATCGGGCTTGAACGACGTCATGCCGGGGCCGGCCTGCGCCGCCAGCTTCAACAGCGCGGGAAGATCGCCGCGACGCGCCAGGCGCACGACGCGCAGCGAGGTCGTCGCTGCCGCGTCGGGCGAGTCCGGGTCGGCGGCCGGGGGCGTCGCCATTTTCGATTGACGGGTCATGGGCACCTTCGGCGAATTGAGTAAAACAAGGGCCGGAGCGACGTCATCCGTCGGTCCGGCCCGAAGTCCTGCATACCGTCAGGTCGTGACGTCGGCCGGCGCGATCAGATCGCCTTCACCGTCGCGGCCACGACCGCGACCGCCTTCTCCAGCGACGCGAGACCGGCGTCGATATCGGCAAACGGAATGTTCAGCGACGGCGCAAAGCGCACCACGTCGCCCCCGGCCACGAGCACCATCAGCCCGTGCTTTTCGGATTCCGCCACGATGTCCTTCGCGCGGCCAGCGAATGCCGGCTTGAGAACCGCACCGATCAACAGCCCCATGCCGCGCACGTGGTCGAACACGCCATGACGCGCGTTGATCGCCTCGATGCCTTTGATGAAATGATCGTGACGGGCCTTCACGCCGTTGAGCGTCTCCGCCGTGTTGATCAGTTCCAGCACACGCCCGGCAATGGCCGTGGCAAGCGGATTACCGCCGTAAGTGCAACCGTGCGTGCCCGGTGAGAAGCTCGCGGCGATCTTGTTCGTGGTGAGCATGCCGCCAATCGGATACCCATTGCCCAGTGCCTTGGCGGTGGTCAGAATGTCCGGCGTCACGCCGTATTGCTCATACGCGTACAGCGTGCCGGTGCGGCCGACGCCCGTCTGCACTTCGTCGAAAATCAGCAAGGCGTTGTGCTTGTCGCACAGGGCGCGCAGGCCCTGCAGGAATTCCGGATCGGCGGGCAGCACGCCGCCCTCGCCTTGCACCGGCTCGACGATGACCGCCGCCGTGGCGTCCGAAATGGTCGCCTCGACGGTCGCCAGGTCGTTGTACGGCAAGTGCATGATGCCGGCCGGGATCGGGCCGAACCCTTCCGTGTATTTCGCCTGACCGCCAACGCTCACGGTAAAGAGCGAGCGGCCGTGGAACGAGTTGTAGAACGAAATGATCTCGCTCTTTTCCTTGCCGCCGCGCTCGGCCGCATGGTCGTAAGCGTAGCGGCGCGCGAGCTTGAGTGCCGCTTCGTTGGCTTCGAGGCCCGAATTGCAGAAGAACGCCTTGTCGGCGAACGTGGCATCGGTCAGGGCCGTGGCCAGACGCAGCACCGGCTCGTTGGTGTAGCCGTTGCCGATGTGCCAGACCTTGCGCGCCTGCGCTTCGATGACCTTCACCAGTTCGGGGTTGGCGTGGCCAAGCGCATTGACCGCGATGCCGCCGGTGAAATCGACATACTCGCGACCCTGCTGGTCCCACATGCGCGAGCCTTCGCCGCGCACGGGCACCATCTGGGCAGGAGCGTAATTGGGCACCATCACGTCGTCGAACGTCTGGCGGGTCACAGCGATTGGCTGGCTCATGACTACCTCGTGAAATCGGAGTGCAATCGTCGATTGCGGGGCAGGCCTGGACAAAGGTCACTGCCCTGTGAAAAGAACCTGGCTGGGGGCTCAGGGGGGCCGGCGGCGCGCCGAAGCCGGACGACAATGGTACTTGGCGCGCGTACCTTCGCATTGTAATCAGATGCGGCCCTCGGATATACCTCCGCGGGCCTCGCCATCGTGAGAATTACAGGACTTTGCGCAAGAATTCGCGGGTGCGCTCGTGCTTCGGGGCCGAGAAAATCTGCTCCGGCTTGCCTTCTTCCATGATCACGCCCTGATCGATGAACAGAACGCGGTCGGAGACTTCACGGGCAAACCCCATCTCGTGGGTCACAACGACCATCGTCATGCCTTCGTCGGCCAGCGACTTCATGACTTCGAGCACTTCGCCCACCAGCTCCGGATCGAGCGCCGAGGTCGGCTCGTCGAAGAGCATGACCTTGGGCTGCATCGCGAGCGCGCGGGCAATCGCCACGCGCTGCTGCTGACCGCCGGAGAGCTGGTTTGGGAAGGCATCGATCTTGTCGATCAGGCCGACCTTGCGCAGCAGTTGCTCGGCAATGGTCACGGCCTCGCCACGCTTGATGCCGTTGACCTGCATCGGCGCGAGAATCAGGTTCTCGAGCACCGTCATGTGGGGGAACAGGTTGAAGCGCTGAAACACCATGCCCACGCTCGCGCGCATGGCGTTCATGTCGGTCTTCGGGTCTTCCACGTGAAAACCGTTGACGAGCACTTCACCGCCGCTCACGTCTTCCAGGCCATTCAGGCAGCGCAGAAACGTGCTCTTGCCCGAGCCCGACGGCCCGATCACACACACGACTTCGCTCTCTTCGATGCGGCACGACATGCCGCGCAGTACGTGCGCCTCGCCGTACTGCTTCTGCAGGTTATTGACGACGATCACCTTTGCCGTACCTCGATTCCAGATGTTGAACAAATGCCGACAGCACCAGCGTGATCACCCAGTAGATGAGCGAAATCGTCAGATACGGCTCCCAGTAGCGAGCGTATGCCCCCGACACCGTGCGCGCGGCATACGCCAGTTCCGCCAGACCGATGGCCGACGCCAGCGACGAATCCTTCACGATCGCAATGGCGTTGTTGCCCAGCGGCGGCAGCATGCGGCGAAAGGCCTGCGGCAGCACGACCTTGCGCAGCGTCTGCATATAGGTCATGCCCAGCGAGCGCGCCGCTTCCGCTTGACCGCGATCGATCGACTGAATCCCGGCGCGGAAGATTTCGGACACGTAGGCCCCCGCGTTCAGCGAGATGGCCAGCACCGCCGACATGAAGGCGCCGTATTGCGAGCGGATTTCCCGCGCGAGGTCGCCACTCACGAGCAACCCTTCCGAGGGGTTGATCAGCACCGGCATCAGCGCGAAGTGAATCAGCAGAATCTGCACGAACAGCGGCGTGCCGCGGAAAAAACTGACGTAGAAGCGCACCGGGTATTGCACCGCGTAGCGCAGAAAATACTTATAGAAGCCGTGACGCGCTTCGGCCAGTCGGCCGACGCCCAGCACGAGCCCAAGTAACGTGCCGGCGATCACGCAGATCACCGTGCACTTGAGCGTCATCAGCGTGCCCTCGACGAACAGGGGCATGTATTCGCTGATGATGTTCCACTGGAACCCACCCATGAAGCACCTTTCTCACAAAATGAAACGAACCGGCGGGCCGGCAGAAAAACGCTCGCGGCCCGGGGGTTGACGTCGGAAGTCGACGATCAGCTCACGGGCCGCGAGTGGCCAGGTCTCTGGCGAGCGTGGCGCGAATCTTACACGCGTTGCTTACTGTTGCGGCAGCGACGGCACGTCGGCATCGAACCACTGCTTGTAGATCTTGGCGTAGGTGCCGTCGGCCACGATCTTCTTCAGGCCGGTGTTGATCTTGTCGAGCGCGACCTTATTGCCCTTCTTCACGGCAATGCCGAAGTACTGGCGCTTGAACTTGCTGTCGTAGACCAGCTTGAACGGCTTTTCCGGATGGCTCTTGATGTAGAACTTGATGACGCCCACGTCGCCCACGGCGGCGTCAACGCCCCCGCGATACAACTCTTCGAGCATCAGCGGCGTATTGTCGAAGCGGCGGATCGCGGTGCTCGTGCGGCCCAGTTCTTCCGACACGGAAATGTCGCCGGTGCTCGAGTTGACCACCCCCACCTGAAGCTTCTTCAGATCGGCCAGACCCGCGACCTTGGCGCCCGGCGCGGTGATGATGACCTGATCGGCCGGGAAGTACGGGGCCGAGAAGTCCACCATTTCACGACGCTTGTCGGTAATGGTGATGCCCGAAATGATGATGTCGCGATCGCCCTGGTCGAGCGTGGCGAAGATGCCTTCCCACGGCGTGCTGACCAGCTTCACGTTGAACCCGCCGGCCTTGCCGATCGCCTTGATGATGTCGACGTCGAACCCGGCCAGTTCCTTCTGCGGCGTTTCGAACTCGAACGGGCGATACGTACCGCCTGCGCCCACCGTGTACGTGGGATCGGCGGCCTGCGCTGCCGGCAATGCGGCGAAGGTCGTCAGAAAACAGGCGGCGGCCAGCACGAGGCGCTTCGTCAACATGTTGATTTCCTTGGCGAGAATTCTTGAAAGAGCGCAATGATACTCCGCGTCGTCACCGAAATGAAAAAATCCGCCGCCTCGGTTTAGGTCGTTGCGATCTCGCGACGCACGACATTATTCCCACCGCATGAGAATGAATTGTAGCGTCAGGACGCGTCCGTCCCCGCCCGCACTGTCGCGCCTCTCGCGCCGGGCCCATGCGTCAGAACGCCCCCGCCGCGATGGGGCCTGCCGTCTGGCCGGGACCGAAGACCATATCGCGATACGACTTGCCCGCGGGGATCATCGGATACACGTCGTCCTCTCGGGCAACGAGGACGTCCAGTAGATACGGCTCGCTCGCGTCTTCGAGCATGCGGGCGAGCGCGGCGGGCAAGTCGCCGGCCCGGGTCACACGAGCGCCGGCCACCCCATATCCCGCCGCTATCGTGACGAAGTCCGGATACGGGCGCCCGTCGCTGGCGCCGTCCGGCGCGTTCGGGTCGATAAGCGATGACGCGACGCGATTGCGTGCGTAGATCATGTCCTGCCATTGGCGGACCATGCCCAGCCACTGGTTGTTGATGACCAGCACCTTGACCCCCAGCCCATAGCGGCGGCAGGTCGACAGTTCATTGACAGACATGTTCAGACTGCCGTCGCCGTCGATGTCGATGACCGGGACGTCCGGCAACGCCACTTTGGCACCGATCGCTGCCGGCAAGCCGAAACCCATCGTGCCGAACCCCGCGCTCGACAGGAACGTGCGCGGCTGGCGAAGTCGCAGGTGCTGCATCGCCCACATCTGATGCTGTCCAACGCCCGTGGTCACGACCGCTTGCGGCGGCAGAAGCGCCGCGAGCGCCGCGATGACATCGATGCCCGTCAGCGTCCCCGCACGGTCGGGCACATCCGCCGCATCCGCCGCGTCCGCGACAACAGCCGCCTGGCGCGGCGCCCGCAGCGGATGCGCCTCGCACCGATCGCGCAGGTAGGCGTGCCAGTCCGGCACGTTGCGGCGCGACGCGTGCGCCAGCAGACCGGCGAAGGCGTCGCGCAGATCCGCGTGCACGCCGAGCGCGACGGGCTTGTTCTTACCGATTTCGGCGGCGTCGACATCGATATGGATGATCGTGGCATGCCGTGCGAACGAGGCCGGATCACCGATCACCCGGTCGTCGAAACGCACGCCGAGCGCCAGCACGAGGTCGGCTTCATTGACCGCGACGTTGGCCACGTAGGCGCCATGCATGCCGAGGGGGCCGAGCAACAACGGATGGTCGTCGGGCATCGCACCCAGACCCATCATCGTGAGCGCCACCGGGCAGTGGAGCGCTTCGGCCAGTGCCACGAGCTGCGCCCCGGTCCCCGAGGCGATGACGCCGCCCCCGGCGTAGATCACCGGGCGTTCGCTTCGGGCAAGCAAGGCGGCGATCCGTTGGGCGGTCTCGTCGCTCATGCCCGCCGGCACCGGCGCCGTGAAACGCTTGTCGGTCGGCTGATCGGGACGCGCCTGCTGAATATCCTTCGGAAAATCGAGCAAGACGGGACCCGGGCGCCCCGCCATGGCGCAGGCGGCCGCTTCGCGCAACGCGGCAGGAATGTCCCGCGCCTCTCGGACCTGCCGGGCGAGCTTTGTCACCGGCTTGGTGATAGCGACGATGTCGACTTCCTGGAACGCGTTCTTGCCGAGCCAATGCGTGGCGACATTGCCTGTGATAGCGAGAATCGGCACGGAATCGCTTGCGGCGTCTGCAATGCCCGTGACGAGATTCGTCGCGCCGGGGCCGGACGTCGCCAGACACACGCCGAGCTTACCCGTGGCACGCGCATAGCCTTGCGCACCGAAGACCGAACCTTGTTCGTGCTCGGTTCGTACCAGCGTGATGGCCACGCGCGAGAGTGCGTCGAGCATTTCGAGGTTGGCGCCACCGGGGTAGCAGAACACGGTATCCACGCCGATCTCGACCAAGGTCCGCGCAATCAGCTCTGCCCCCTTCGCAGACAACGGGGCGACAGGCTGGGCGACGGCGCCGGTCGCGGTTTCGGCAGCGGGGAGCGTCAGATCAAGTTTCATGGGTACGTGTATTCCTGCGGGATCCATCGAATCGGGAGGCATTGTGGCGGCCATTAGGCCCAATGAGAACCCAGCTTACCGGGATCGGCCAGCAAATGCTTCGCGTATCGTTGACAAAACGCCATTGATTTCACATGATTCATTCAAATATCAATGCCAATAAGAATTAATCATGCAAATTGACGAATTCGACGAGAAAATTCTCGCACTGCTTCAGGAAGACGCTTCGCTCTCGGCCGCACAAATCGGCGAGCGCATCGGTTTGTCGCAATCGCAGTGCTGGCGTCGCATCGACCGGCTCGATGCCGAAGGCATCATCGAGCGACGCGTTGCCCTCATCGACCGCAAGAAGGTCGGATTGAACGTGATGCTGTTCGCTCACGTAAAACTGGCCGGCCACAATCGCAACGCGCTGCCCGAGTTCTCGAAGGCCATCCAGGATTTTCCGGAAGTGCTCGAATGCCACGTGCTCATGGGCAATGTCGACTTTTTGCTGCGCATCGTCACACGCGATGTCGAGGCTTATGAGCGATTCTTCTTCGAACGCCTTTCGCAATTGCCGATGGTGCAGGAGGTCAACTCGATGATCGCGCTCTCGCAGATCAAGTCGACGACAGTTCTGCCGATCGGCAAGGGTAAGGAGCGGTGAGGATCGTTAATGCGCCGTGGAGAACCCGTAGAGAACCGTAAGGCAGTGCGGCCGGCATCTCGGCGAGCATTCCGGCCCGGCCTCGCGCGCTTCATGACACTACGGTGACCGAATCCTGTCACGAATTCCGCAGTAGACTGCGGGCTGACCTGCCCCGATGGCTGCGGCATAGCGCCATCCGCGAAGGACATCGCCCCGTTGGACACCGCCGTCACGAGCCTTTATGCTTAAGCATTCACTCCAGGAGTCCTGCATGAAACGTTGGTTCGGAATCGTTGCCGCAGCCGCCATTGTCGGCGTGACGGCCTGGTGCTTCATCCCGGCTCACGCCGCGCTGAAGAACGGCACGCCCGCCCCCAATTTCTCGGCCCAAGCGTCGCTCGGCGGCAAGGTCTTCACGTTCTCGCTGGCCGACGCCCTGAAGAAGGGCCCCGTCGTCTTGTACTTCTACCCGGCCGCGTTCACCGAAGGATGCACGATCGAAGCGCACGACTTCGCAGAAGCCACTGACAAGTTCAAGGCGATGGGCGCGACGGTCATCGGCGTTTCGCACGACAACATCGCAACACTCAACAAGTTCTCCGTGTCCGAGTGCCGCAGCAAATTTGCCGTGGCGGCCGACACCGACCAGCGCATCATGCGCGCCTACGACGCCGTGCTTTCGCTCAAACCCGACTACGCCAATCGCGTCTCGTATGTCATTGCCCCCGACGGCAAGGTGATCTACAGCTATGTGAGCCTCGATCCGGACAAACACGTCACCAATACGATGGAAGCCGTTCGCAAGTGGCGTGACGCGCATCCGTCGTGATCGCGACATCCACACAGGAGGAGGCGGCATGAAAGCGACCGGACGCGCACAGACACGCGGCGAAGAACTCGCCAATAGCGCGAGCCACGGCATTGCCTGCATGGCAGCCCTTGCCGCCACGCCCGCCCTGTTCACTGCGGTTCGCCCGCCGTTGCCAAGTACAGGACAGCAGATCGGCATTGGCGTGTTCGCCATCACGATGGTGGTCGTTTATCTGGCGTCCGCGCTGTATCACGGCTTGCCCGATGGCCGTGCGAAACAGCTGTTCATGCGCGTCGACCATTGCGCGATCTTTCTCTTCATTGCCGGGACGTACACCCCCTTTACCGTCAAGATCCTTCACGACCCGTGGGGCTGGCCGCTGCTGACCGGCGTGTGGGCGATGGCCATTGCCGGGCTGGTCGCGAAGGGACTCGGCCTGCTCGACCGGCCGCTCGTTTCCACCCTGCTCTACGTTGGCCTAGGCTGGATCGCCGTACTGGTCGCCGGCCCGGTGCTTGCCGCCATCCCCGGCGCTGGCGCCGACTGGCTGTACGCCGGCGGCGTTGCCTACACCATCGGCGCCCTTTTCTACTCGCTCGACGGCCATATCAAATTCGGCCATCTGGTTTGGCATTTATTTGCCATCGGCGGCACGGCCTGTCACTTTCTCGCCGTCTACCGCTACGTCTGATCGTCCGGCGCGATCCGGCAGTCCGTGAGCTTCTCGGATAGCCGGTCGCATCGCGCCGTCAACGCCGGATCGCCGAACATCCGGCACGCCCCGCGCATGCGATGCAGCAGCGCCTGAGCCGCGTCGATGTCCTCGGCGCGACGCGAGGCGATCAAGCGGCGAAAGCGCGCAAGATCCTTCGCCATTTCCTCGCGCATCAAGCGGCGTGCGTAAGGATCGTCATGCAGCGGCGGCCGTGATGTCTTAGGGCGCGCGCCCGCACCGGACGGCGCAACGCATTCGCTCACCCCGCTCGCCTCGCAAGGCCACCGCACCGCCAGCGTCTGTGCCAGCCGTTGGCGCGATACCGGCTTCGTCAACACACCGTCGATACCGGCGTCTCGTGCGGCCCGCGCGCCGACGACCGACCCCGTCACCGCGAACACCACGGGCGATGAGCGACCGAGCACCGGGGCCAGCGCGCGAAGCGTCTTCGCCAGCGTCAGGCCGCATGCGCCGCCGAGTTGCACATCGGTGAGCACGACATCGACCTCTTGCGATGCCCATTGGAGCAACGCCTCGCTCAGATCGCCCGCACGCGCGACAGCGCAGCCGAGCGAGGACAACTGATCGCCGAGGATCTTGCGATTCATGACGTGGTCGTCTACCACCAGCGCACGCAACCCGGGACGCACGTCAACTTGCGCGACAGGCACCGCCGGCGTCGATGCGGGCGGCGAAGCCATTGGCGGCGCGGGCGACGCGGGCGACTCGCACGCGTCAGCGCGAGCTACGCCGGAGGAAGGCGCGGCATCGGGTGTAGCGAAGGGTACCGATAACCGAAAGCGGGCGCCGGTCGTCGACGGCTCAACGCTGAGTGCGCCCCCCATGCGCCGCGCCCATTGCTGGGCGATCCACAATCCCAGCCCGGAGCCGGGCACCGAGCGGTCGGCACGGGCAAATGCCGCGAACACGGCGTTTTCCATGCCCGCCGGAATACCCGGCCCGGTGTCGCTGACGTGAATCGTCAGTTGTCCCGTACCGGCGTCGCGCCGCTTCCCGGGCAACGCAGCGTCGTGCGCAGCAGCGGCGCGCCACGACGCCTTGACCGCCACACCGCCACAGACGGTGTATTTCAGCGCATTGTCGAGCAGCGTTCGCAGGACCTGGCGCAAGCGGGCGGCGTCCCCCTGAATCATGACGGGCACCTCGGTGGGAATATGGCACTCGAGCATGAGCCCTTTGGTGTGCGCCGCCCCAGCAAACCCGTCGACCTCCGCGTCGAGGCACGCGCGCACCTCGAAAGCGGCCTCGCGAAGCGGGAGTTCCGTGAAGGCGTCCTGCCCCAGTTGCAGCACGTCGTCCACCGCGCTCGCAACGACATCGAGCATATTGCGCATGGCGCCAAGTCGTTCCCTGGGCGCCATTCCGCCCGCTTCGACGGGCGGGTCACCGAGGTCGCGCCTGTCCTCCAGGCTGCCGCCCTCGCCCCAAAGCGCATCCAGATGCCCTTGCAGTACCTGCAACGGGGCGCGCAACTCATGCACCAGTGCCAATCGAAAGGTACTGCCGGCCCATGGGCCGTCCCTGCCCCATCCCTCTGGCCCGCTTGGGGTTGCCGCGTTTGACTCGTCAGAGGCGTACCCGCCGACATCGCGGCCGCCGCGCGGGAAATTGAATTTGTCGAGATTCATCGCGTCGTTGACGCCGCATCACGATTCGCGCGTTTTGGCGTACTGAAGAAACCGTAAGAGTCTTCAAGTCTGGCCTTTTGCAAGGCGTTTGCGACTGCGCAAATTCCGATCTTCTCTTGCGGACGCCGCACTTTCGGAATCGCCCGGGCCGTACGGTTCAAGTTCTGCCTCTCATCTGCCGATAATCCCTATGACCCGTTCTGAAGACGCCGACGGGCGGGGAGGCCGCGCGCGCTCTGCGGCCCAGGCATTCAAACTATCGATCCCTATGTATAAGAACGCTACGATTCGGACCAGTCTGACGCTGGTCCTTGGTTTGCTTGGCGCACTACTTGTCCTCGTCAGCGGTCTGGGCCTTCAGGCGCTCGGATCCAGCAATGACTCCCTAAGCAGGATGGCAACGCAAGACACGCCCGCGCTGGCCGAACTCAAGGGCACCGGGGAACAGATTCTGCGGACTCGCCTCTCAATGGCCACCTATGCGTCATACGTCAGCCTGGGCGCCAACCCGGACGAGTCGGAAAAAGTCCTCAAGCGAGGCACCCAATACATCGCCGCGTCGGACGCTCTGTGGAGCGATTATCTGAAACGTCCCAAAGAAGATGCGCACGAAGCGGAGTTGGCCAAGTCAACCGACGCCAAGCGCCGCGCTTTTTTCGATCAGGTCGTCACGCCTGCGCTCAACGCCCTGAAACAAGGCGATGTGGCCGGATTCCACCAGATTCAAGCGCGCGTCGCCCCGCCGGCGTATGCCGCGCTCGATGCGGCCATGCGCGAGTTGCAGGAGATTCAGATCGCGCGGCAACAGGCTCGCTTCGACGCAGCGCAGCACCGCTACAACGTCATGCGCATCGCCTTGGGGGCAACCCTGGCTATCGCATTGCTCCTTGCGCTGTGGGGCCGCGCCATGCTCGCGCGCGCCGTGCTGCGTCCGATCCGCGACGCCATCTCGCATTTCGAGCGGATGGCCGCCGGCGATCTGAGCCAGCGCGTCGAGCAACACACGCGTAACGAGATGGGCCAACTGTTCGGGGCCCTCGGCCGGATGCGCGACGGTCTCGCGGGCACGGTCGGCACGGTGCGAGAGAGTACGGAAGCGATATACGCGAACGCCCACGAGATTGCTGAAGGCAACGCCAACCTCTCGCAGCGTACGGAAGCGCAAGCGTCGTCGCTGGAGCAAACGGCGGCGAGCATGGAAGAGCTGACCGCCGTGGTCAAACAAAATGCCGAAAACGCCCGAGCCGCCAGCCAACTCGCTGTCACTGCTTCGGAGACCGCATCGCGCGGTGGCGACGTGGTGCAGGAGGTCGTGACGACGATGCGCGACATCGCCGCGGCGTCGCAAAAGGTCAGCGACATCCTGACGGTCATCGACGGCATCGCCTTTCAGACGAACATCCTGGCGCTCAACGCGGCGGTCGAAGCCGCCCGCGCTGGCGAGCAGGGCCGCGGCTTTGCCGTGGTGGCAGGCGAGGTCCGCACGCTCGCGCAACGCAGCGCGTCGGCGGCAAAGGAAATCAAGGGATTGATCGAGGCTTCGGGCAACCGGGTCGAGACAGGCACCCGCCTCGTCGAGCGCGCGGGCGAGACGATGGTGGACGTCGTTCAGTCGGTCAAACGCGTGACCGACATCATGGGCGAGATCTCGGCGGCCAGTGTGGAGCAGTCGAGCGGCATCGAGCAGGTCAACCGGGCCGTGACGCAAATGGACGAGATGACGCAGCAGAACGCTGCGCTCGTGGAAGAGGCCTCCGCCGCGGCTTCGGCGCTGGAAACGCAGGCCATGCGCCTGAGCGAGTCGGTCGCACTGTTCCGACTGTCGGCTCACGAAGCCGCGCGCCCCCCCTCGCTCAGCGAGGGCGACGCGCCGCTCGACACGCCCCCGGGCAGACTGGCGCTCGCGGCCTGAGGCTCGCGCGGGTCGATCAAATGCTCGCGCGCTGCTCGAAGCCTTTGATCGGTGAGTCCGCGACCCAGGCCTTGTCGACGTCGCACGACGAGACCTGCGCGTGCTGCGGCCCCTCGCGCATCCATTCGCACAACGCGAGTAGCTGATCGGCCTCCCCCTGCGCGATGGCCTCGACCGTGCCGTCGCGCCGGTTGCGCACCCAACCGTTGAGTCCGATCCGGCGCGCCTCGTCCACGCACGCGGCGCGATAGCCGACGCCCTGCACCAGCCCATGCACTACGATCTGCCACGTTGCCGTCATGGCCCCTCCTACGGTGATGGACGATGGGCAAGCCAACGCGAAACCAACGAAAAAACGGACGAAGGGCCCGATCGAGATCGAGCCCTGTCACTACGTTAGCACACCGCCGGGGCACATCAAATGCGGCACATCTAATAGACGTCGCGGCGATAGCGCCCCTGCGCCGACAGGTCGAGCAGCACGTCCGTTCCGATGGCGTCGGCCAGCGCGGCATCCACCGCGGGCGCCATGCCGGAGAGGCTGCCGCACACATAAATCGACGCCCCGCGCGCCACCCAGGCCGCGATGTCCTGCGCGGCTTCGCGCACCCGATCCTGGACGTAGCGGCGTTGCGCCTGATCGCGCGAATACACGCGGTCGAGGCGCGCAATGCCGCCCTGCGCCTGCCACGCACACAACGTCGCGTCGTGGAAATCATCGTGCGCCGCGTGACGCTCACCGAAAATCAGCCAGTTGCGCCGCTGTCCGTTAGCGATACGTTCGGCAAGGTGCGCGCGCAGTCCGGCCAATCCCGTGCCGTTACCGATCAGGATCATGCCGTGCCCCGCCGCCGGGCCGTGAAAGCCGGGATTCGGGCGCACGCGCATCCAAACAGACTCGCCCAACGCCACGCCCTCGGTGAGCCAACCGGACCCCAGTCCCAGCGAGCCATCGGGATGGCGAACCTGGCGCACGAGCAACAACAGTCGCCCCTCGTCGCAGGTCGACGCAATCGAATACTCCCGCACGGGCAACGGCGCCAGACGCGCCAGCCAATCCTGCAGATCGATGCCAGCGGGCGGCGCGGCGTCGGGCAACAGGCGTTCGCGCAACGCGTCGCCCAGCGTCGTCTCGCGTCCAGCGACACTCACCCGCACATCGCGTGCCCAGACACTCCTCGTGAGGAAGGTGTCCACGCGCGCAACCGAATGGCGCGGCTGCACCTCGACCCAATCGCCCGCCATCCATTGCACGCCCGCTGGCGGGGTGAACGCCAGGTGATAGGCCGGCAAACCGGCGCTGCCGGGATTGAGCAGGTCGCGCTCGTCCAACGTCCAAGGCTGAAAGCGGGCGCCGCCGTGTGGCGTCGCCGCCGCCAGAGGATGGCCGAGCCATTCGCCAAGCCGTTCCTGCCAGCGCGCCCACGCGCCCGGATCGCCGCGGTCGACTTCGATGGGCTCGAACGCCGCCACGCCGCCCTGTGCACGCAGCCAACGATCGAGTTTGCGGCCAAATCCGCAGAATCGGTCGTAATGGCTGTCCCCCAACGAGAGCATCGCGAAGCGCAACGTCGGCAGGGCCATCGCCCGATTCATCCATTGCTGCGCAAAGCGGCGCGCGCTGTCGGGCGGCTCGCCATCGCCGAACGTGCTGACGATGAACAGCGCCCGCCGGGCCGAACCGAGTTGCGCCTGACCGATGCGCGCCAGCGGCTGGATCTGGGCCCGGACGCCCGCGCCTTCGAGCATGCCGGCCGTCTGCCACGCAAGATCTTCCGCCACGCCACTCTGACTTGCATAGCCGATCAGCACCCTATCGTCCGCGAACGTGCCCCCCGCGGCGATCGGCGAGCCAGACCCCGCCACGCCCGGGCGCAATGCCGCCAGCGCACGCTTTTTCTTGCGACGGTCGAGATACAGCATCCAGCCGGTGACGAAAAACACCGGCATCATCAGGCTCGAGAGCATCATGACAACGACGCCCGCCGGTCCGAAAAAGCTGCCGCGATGCAACGCGTAGATGCTCGTCATCCATTGGCCGCCCGTCGTCCTCTGGGCGTACCGGTCTTCGTTGCGAATCGCGCCGGACCGCGCATCGATCTCCAGACGGTTGAACGCCCGCTCGTGCGGCGCCGACGTGTCGAGCCACGTCACCTGCAGCGGACCACCGGATTTCTGCGCCGGGCGCAGGTACACCTTGGTGTAGTCCGGCACATGCCCGGTGAAGCTGCGCCACGCCGTGCTCATTTCGTTTGTCGTCGCGGCCAGATCCGGCAGCGCCGCCGGCTTGCCAGCACCGTGCGCGGCCCGCTTCGGCGAGGTAGCCGGCTTATTGCGCACCGGTTGCGACACGCCCGCGATTGAGAACAGCATGCCGCGCCACCAATCGTATGACCAATACAGGCCGGTCGTGGCGGAGAGCAGATACGGCACCAGCACCACCGTGCCGATCACCGCATGCAGGTTCCAGAGGAACGGACGACCGCGCTTCTTGAGATCGATATGAAACCAGGCTCGCCAGTGACCAATCCGTCGCGGCCAACGCAGATACAGGCCACTCAGCGCGAGCACGAACAGCAGCAACGTGGCCACCGCCGTAATCTGCTTGCCGATCCCGTCCACCGTGAGGAAACGATGAATATCCATGATGAACCGGAAGACGGCATCGGCCTGCGACCGGCCAAGCATCTGCCCGGTGTAGGGGTCGACGAAATAGGTCTCGCCGCGCGGCCCATCGCCCACGGACAGCCGCACGCCGACCGCGTCTTGCGGCGCGTGCGTCATCGTCATGAGCAGAACGCGCCGGTCGGGCGCCGCCTCATGCACGCGCGCGAGCAGCTCGGGAATGGGCAGCGGCGCCGTGTCGCGCACCGCGACGGTCATCACGCCCGGACTGAAGGCCCGAGTCAGGGCGTCGTCATAAGAAAGCAGCGTGCCGGTCAGGCCAACGACGGCCAACACCAGCCCGGCGGTAATGCCAAAGCCCCAATGCAACTGAAACCAGAGTCTTTTCATCATCGTTATCGTCCGGCGCACATTCGAGCGCCGGAATCGGCGCATGCGCGGCAGGTGTGCCGTGCCGCCGTCCCCGATGGTCCACTTTACGGCAATTGTGGAATGTTATTGCAAACGATTCTCATATTCAATACCAATTTAACTTTCCAAACCTTGTAGGCCTCATCCGACAAGCGTTTCATTGAATGGACGACTTCCTGTCGGTTTTTGACGGGGTAGGATGATGTCTTCCGCGCGGATGTCCGCGCTCCCGCCCACCGAACCGCCGCACGTCACGTCTCGTCTGCCCTCCCCTGCGCCCGCCGCTCGGCCCCGGCGATGACCTATCGACCTGCGGCACGATAGCGACGGAGTGCCATGCAACCCCTAGCGTTTTCCCCGCCCGCCACAGGCCACACGACACCGGCCGACACTTGCCACGTCGATGTCACCACGGTCGCCTTCTTTTTCGACCTCGACGGCACGTTGGCCCCGCTCGCACCGCGTCCCGACGCGGTCAGACTGCCGCTCGACACGGCCAATGTGCTCGCCAGTCTGTTCCACCGCGCGTGCGGCGCCATCGCCGTCGTCTCGGGGCGCGCCATCGACGATATCGACGGCCTGCTCGCCCCGTTACGCGTGCCCGCCGCCGGCCTGCACGGCGCGGAAATCCGCCATGCCGACGGCGAACGCGTTCGCGCCGAGGGCTATGCCGTCGACGCGGAGCGAATTGCGTCGATGATCGCGCCGCTGCAGGCGCTTGTCGCCCAGCACCCCGGCCTATTATTGGAGAACAAGGGCAGCGCGCTGGCCCTGCACTACCGTGGGGCCCCTGAACTGGCGAGCGTGGCGCGCGACACCATGCGCGCCCTGACCGAACTGCATGCCGAGCGCTTCGTGCTGCAACCCGGCAAGCTGGTCTTCGAGCTGCGTCCGCGCCACGTCAGCAAAGGCCGCGCCATCACCACCTTGCTGCAAGAGGCGCCGTTCGCCGGTCGAACGCCGCTCTTCGCGGGCGACGACCTGACCGACGAGGCCGGGTTTGCCGAGGTGAATGCGCTGGGCGGCATCACGATCAAGATCGGCGACGGCGAGACGTGTGCCCGCCACCGTCTGCCGTCGCCCGAGGCCCTCACGGCCTGGCTGCTGACATTGCACCCCGCCGGCCAGCGCCAACCCTCAACGGAGAACGGAACATGAGTCGCCTGGTCATCGTATCGAATCGGGTAGCCCCCATCACCGAAGGCAAACCAACCGCTGGCGGACTGGCGATCGGCGTGTACGAAGCCCTCAAGGACACCGGCGGCATGTGGTTCGGCTGGAATGGGGAAATCGACGCCGCGCCGGCCACGACGCCCGAGATCGCCCACCGCAACAACGTCACGTTCGCGACCGTGCCGCTCACGCGACGCGACTACAACACGTACTATCGTGGCTTCTCGAACGCGACCCTGTGGCCGACGTTCCACTACCGCGACGACCTCACGCGCTACCAGCGCGACGATTACAACGGCTACCGCCACGTCAATGCGCGCTTTGCCGCGCTGCTCGCGCCGCTGCTTGAGCCCGACGACCTGATCTGGGTGCACGACTACCATCTGCTGCCGTTCGCGCAGGCGTGTCGCCAGATCGGCGTTCAGCAGCGACTCGGCTTCTTTCTACACATTCCGTTCCCCGCTCCGCAGGTCCTCATGACCGTGCCCCCACACGAAGCGCTGGTGCGCGCGATGTGCGAGTACGACCTCGTCGGCTTCCAGACCGAAACCGACCGCACGGCATTTACCGACTATCTGGTACGCCACGCCGGCGCCACCCTGCACGACGACGGCACCGTCACGGCCTTCGGTCGCACGCTGCGCACGGGCGTCTACCCGATCGGCGTCTATCCGGACGAGATTGCGCAGCAGGCGACCGCGCGAGCGACGGTCAAGCACATCCTCGATCTGAAGCAGGGACTGCAGGACCGCAAGCTCATCATGAGCGTGGATCGCCTCGACTATTCGAAGGGGATGGTCGAAAGATTTCGTGCGTTCGAGCGCCTGCTCGAGCTGTGGCCGAACCAGCAAGGAACCGTGAGTTTCGTTCAGGTCGCGCCGCCCAGCCGCTCGGACGTGGCGGGCTATGGGGAAATTCGCCAACAGTTGGAAACCGAGGCGGGGCATATCAACGGGCGCTTCTCGGATCTGGCCTGGACGCCGCTTCGCTATATCAACAAACGCTACGCTCATGAAGTTCTGATGTCGTTCTTCCGGGCGTCGCAGGTAGGTTACGTCACGCCGCTGCGCGACGGCATGAATCTCGTGGCGAAGGAATACGTGGCGTCGCAGGATCCGGCGGATCCCGGCGTGCTGGTGCTGTCGTGCTTCGCGGGTGCCGCGCAGGAACTGGACGGCGCGCTGATCGTGAATCCTTACGACATCGACGGCATGGCCGAAGCGTTGCGCACGGCGCTGAACATGTCACTTTCCGAGCGCCAGACGCGCCACGCCAGCATGATGGCGACACTGCGCGAGCACAATCTGTCGACGTGGCGCAACCGCTTCATCGCCGACCTGCGCCCCCCGACGAACGCCGCTAAACCAGCCTTACTGCGTACGCAACCGGCCGCGGCCTGAGCGACCTTAGCGGCCTTAGCGGCCTGAGTCGACGGGGAAAAGTCACCAGAAGGCGCGCCGCGCCGTGCGACGCGCCGCTATGATCTGCCCCGATAAGGTCGCGACGGCCTGATGGTCTTACTTACCCGCCGGACGCGACTGCTGCACCTGCGCCAGACGTTTTTGCAAGCCGTCGGCGATTTCCTTCTGGTGGGTTTGATTGGCAAAGTCGATGGCCGTCATGCCGATCTGGTTCTTCAGACGGACATCCGCACCGCCATCGAGCAACACCTTGCACGTGGTGATGTGCCCCCCGCGCGCGGCCATCATGAGCGGCGTGGTCCCGTTGGGCGACTCGGCGTCGACGTAAGCCGACGCGTCCAGCAGCATCTGCACGATGTCATCGTGCCCGTTGGTCGCGGCGTAATGCAGCGGCGCCCAGCCCTTCTTGTTGACTTCGGCATCCTTGTCGATGAGCAGCTTGACCATCGGCGTGAGACCTTGCAGCGAGGCGATCATCATCGCGTTCTCGCCTGCTGCATTGGTCGCATCGAGATCCGTGCGCTTATCGTCGATGAGCAGACGCGCAACGTCCATCGACTTTTCGCGCATCGCGATCACCAGCAGCGGGTTACCCTTCTCGTCTGTCGAATTCGGGTCGACACCCGCCTTGAGCGCTTGGGCGATGGATTTCGTGTCATTGAAGACAACCGCCTTGACCAGGGCGCTATTGGACGTGGCCGCCGTGGCGCACGCTGTCAGACAAAACACACTGAGCAACATCCAGGCTCGGATCATCGAAAATTTGCGCATTGGGGGCTCCTGTCGGTAGTCCGGTGAGTAACGGAAAAGCAATTCGGTCAATTGGGCGTACGGGTCGCAGCGTTCAGCGCTTCGCCGTGGCGAACAAACGGAAGAAATTCTCCGTCGTGACATCGGCGATCTTCTGCAGCGGCTCGCCGCGCAGATCGGCGATAAATTCGGCTACATGCCGGACGTAGCCCGGCTGATTGAGCTTGCCGCGATAGGGCACGGGCGCGAGGTACGGCGAATCGGTCTCGATCAGCATGCGCTCGAGCGGCACGCGCCGCGCCACGTCCTGCAAATCGCGGGCGCTCTTGAACGTGACGATGCCGGAGAACGAGATATAGAAGTTCTGATCGAGCGCGCCTTGTGCGACCTCCCAGCTCTCGGTGAAGCAGTGCATCACCCCGGCGGGCTCGCCCGCCTGCTCTTCGCGCATGAGGCGCAGCGTATCCTCGGCGGCCGCGCGCGTGTGAATGATGAGCGGCTTGCCGGTGACGCGCGCGGCTCGAATATGCGTGCGAAAGCGCTCGCGCTGCCACGCCATGTCCTCGATGCTGCGGCCTTCGAGCCGGTAGTAGTCGAGCCCGGTTTCGCCAATGGCCACGACTTTCGGGTGGGCGGCCAGACGCACAAGGTCGTCGACGCTCGGCTCGGGCGTGTCCTCGTAATCGGGATGGACACCGACCGAGGCGTACACGTTGTCGTGCTGTGCGGCGATGTCCAGCACTTGCGGCAGCGTCGGCAGGTCGACCGAGACACACAAGGCGTGGCTCACCTTGTTCTCACGCATGCGGGCGAGCAAGTCGGGCATCTGCTCGGCCAGTTCCGGAAAATTGATATGACAGTGCGAATCGATGAACATGATGTGCGATCGGTGTCCGGTGCCCTGCGTCAAAGCGACGCCGGCCCACCGAACAACTGTTGATATTGCAGGAAAAGGGCTTCGAGCAGCACGCGGGTATTGAGCGGGTGATTCTGCACCTGACGCTGCTGCGCCAGCTCACGCAGGAAGCCGAGCAGGCGCACGTCGTCCGTCGCATCACCGCAACGGCGCAACGCCTGGGCATGACTCGGGAAAAAGCGCACAGTGCCCGCCATGCGCTGCGCGAGCACGTCGAAACACCACCGTTGCAGCGTCTCCAGAATGCCCGGCAGATTGCCCTTGTGCAGTTGTTCAGCACAGGCAAAGCCGTCGATCGCGGCGCCCTGTGCAAGCTGACCGATCAGCCAGTCGCGCCAGGCGCGCTCGTCCGGCTCGGCGAGGGTGCGGGCGGCGAGCGGCGCCCCGCCGGTCTCGGCCAGTACCGCGGCGGCGGTGGCGGCGTCGAGTCGCGCGTCGCTCATCAACCATTGCGTTGCCTGCGCGTGGTCCGGCCGGGTCAACACCATACGACGGCAACGCGACAGAATCGTCGGCAGCAGACGGTCCGGCTGCGTCGTCACCAGCAGGAAGACCACGCCCTCGGGCGGCTCTTCGAGTGTCTTGAGCAGGGCGTTCGCCGCATGCACGTTGAGCGCCTCCGCCGGATAGAGCAGCACCACGCGTCGCCCCTGACGGTGCGAACCCAGGCTCGCGAAGTCGATGACTTCGCGCACCTGTTCGATCTTGATTTCCTTGCTCGGTGTCTTGGTTTTCTTGTCGCCGTCGGCTTCGGCGCGGGCGTCGGCACCGGGCAGGCTATCGGCCAATATCTCAGGGCAGATGGCACGAAAATCCGGGTGATTGCCGCTGGCGAACCACTGACACGCACCGCACGTGCCGCATGGCAGATGGTCGGCGCGCGGCGATTCGCACAGCAGGCCCTGCGCGAACGTGCGGGCAAGCGCCAGCTCGCCGATGCCGGGCACGGCCTGCAACAGCAGCGCGTGCGGCATCTGGGCGCGCAGGTCGTTCAGGCGTGTCCAGTCCTGTGACTGCCAGGGATACAGCATATGGGCTCCTTGGCCGATAAATGCGTCGGGCGAGACAGCGAAATAACTACATGGCGAGACCGCGAAATGCCAACGCAGCGAGTCGGTCGAACCAGCGGATTATCGCGCGTCAGCGCGTTCCGTGCCCGGGCACCCCGAGACGGGCGAATACGCCCGCGAGTTGCCCGGCAATCGCGTCGATGCTTTGCGCGGCGTCAATCACGATGAATCGCTCTGGCGCGGCCTTGGCACGACGCAGGTATTCGCCTCGCACCCGTGTGAAAAACGCCGCCGATTCGCGCTCGAACTTGTCCGGCGCCCGGGCGCCCGCCAGCCGTGCGGCGGCAATTGCCGGATCGAGATCGAACAGAATCGTCAGATCGGGTTGACGCGTGCCCTGTACCCATTGTTCGAGGATCGCCAGCTTGTCGCGTGACAGGCCGCGCCCGCCGCCCTGATAGGCAAACGTCGCATCGGTGAAGCGATCGGAGACGACCCAGTCGCCGCGCGCGAGCGCCGGTTCGATCACCTTGGCCAGATGCTCGCGGCGTCCGGCGAACATCAGCAGCGCCTCGGTCTCGAGATCCATCGGCTCATCGAGCACGAGCTTGCGCAACGCTTCGCCCAAGGGGGTGCCCCCCGGCTCGCGCGTAGCGACGACGCTGCGCCCCACACTGGCGAGGCCCTGACGCAGCGTGTCGACAAAGGCGTTGACGTGCGTGCTCTTGCCGGCGCCGTCGATACCTTCGAACGTAACGAACTTGCCCGGCATCGCGACCGTGGCCTCGGGGGAATGCGTCATTGCTCACCTCGCTGAAATTTGTCCACGGCGCGATTGTGCTCCTGGAGGTTCGCCGAGAAATGGCTCGTGCCGTCGCCGCGCGCCACGAAGTACAGCGCGTCGGTCGACGCGGGATTCAACGCCGCCGCAAGCGACGCCATGCCCGGTAGCGCGATCGGCGTCGGCGGCAGCCCAGCGCGGGTGTAGGTGTTGTAGGGCGTGTCCGTCTGCAAGTCGCGCTTGCGCAGACGCCCCGTATACAGATCCCCCATGCCGTAGATCACCGTGGGATCGGTCTGCAGCAACATACGCTTGCGCAGCCGATTGACGAACACGGCCGCGACCTGGCCGCGCTCCACCGCCTGCCCGGTTTCCTTCTCGATGAGCGACGCCATGATAAGCGCCTCGTAAGGTGTCGTGTAGGGCAGTCCCGGCGCACGCGCGGCCCACGCCTCGTCCAGGCGCTTCTGCATCAGGCGATAGGCCCGCTTGTAGATATCGACGTCGCTCGTGCCTTTCGGAAACAGGTAGGTATCGGGAAAGAACATGCCCTCGGCTTCCGCACGATCGGCGCCCACGAGCTGCATGAGATCCGCGTCGGGAAGCCCGGCCGTGTCGTGCCGCAACGCCGGGTTCGCGTCCAGTTCGGCGCGCATCTTCTTGAAGGTCCAACCTTCGATGATGGTCACGACATACTGGTTGACATCACCACGCGCGAGCTTTTCCATCACCTCGAATGGCGTGATACCGGTCGCAAACTCGTAGTTGCCCGACTTGAGCTTGGTCCCCACGTCCATGACGCGAGCCAGCAGATTGAACAACAGCGGTTGTACCGGCACGCCGCCGGTACGCAATTGCGTCGCCACGCTGCGCACCGAGCTGTAGGGTTTGATCGTGACGTCGAGCGTTGGCTTGCCCAACTGCAAGGGGGCTTGCGCCCAATAATAGAATGCGCCGCCCGCCGCGAGCGCAGCGACAATCAACAGTACGAACAGGCGTTTGATGAAAGACATGAATTGCAGGGTAAGCCATCCAGCGACGGCAGCGGGTTCGGGGGACTCGGTCAGACAGCGTGGCGCCGACGGCGTCGAGCGACGCGTTTTGCGCGTCGAACCGAGCTCGCACGTTCTGGCGGAAGACCCAATATAATACTTTGACTTGCCGAACCCTCACAGATTGACAGCCACCTTCGTTTATGACCACCCAATGGCGTGATCTCCTGCCGCAAGCGGCAGACGTGAATTCCCCCGATATCTTGTCCGACGCGAGCGCACGCGCCGCCCAGTTCGACGCCTTGAAAACCGGCAGCTTCGTCTCGCTCGCGAGCGACACCGGCCTGATCGCCGTGAGCGGCGCCGATGCCGCGAGCTTTCTGCACGGCCAACTGACCAACGACGTCGAACGCCTGGCGCCCGCACAGGCGCGCCTGGCCGGCTACTGCTCGGCAAAGGGGCGCCTGCTCGCCACCTTCCTGATGTGGCGCGACGCGTCCGCCGACGCCACGATCTATCTGGCGTGCGACGCCACGGTGCAGGCTGCCGTACAGAAACGACTGTCGATGTTCGTCCTGCGGGCCAAGGTCAAACTGACTGACGGTGCTGCCACGCACGTGTTGCTGCAGGTCGGTGGCCCGGCGGCGGAGGCCGTCCTCGCGAACACGTTCGCCGCACTGCCCGCAGAATCGCTGGCCGTTGCCCAGGCAACCCTCGGCGGCGACGCGACCCACCTGATCCGTCTGCCGGCGGCCGGCACGGCGCGCTCGCTCTCGCGCTTCCTCTGGAGCGTGCCGGTGGCGTGTGTCGCCGAGGTCTGGGCCTCGCTGACGCAAGCCCCCGGGGTGGTCGCCGTTGCCCCGGCCCTCGCGGCATGGCTCGATGTGCATAGCGGCGTTGCGCGCGTCACGAGCGCGACGCAGGAGCAGTTCGTTCCGCAGATGGTGAACTGGGAGGTCGTGGGTGGCGTGAACTTCCGCAAGGGCTGCTATCCGGGCCAAGAGGTTGTCGCGCGCAGCCAGTATCGCGGCACCATCAAACGGCGTCTGCATCTGGCGCACGTCGATGCCACGCAACCCGCACCGGGTCAGGAACTCGTCGAGACAAGCGATCCGGACCAGCCATGCGGCATGGTCGTGCACGCGGCACCGGCACCGAACGGCGGCTTCGACGCGCTCGTCGAAGTGAAGCTCGCCGCGCGCGAAGCCGACGATGTGCGCCTTGGTGCCGCCGATGGCCCCGCGCTGACCTTCGCCGAATTGCCGTACGACATCGTGGACCCGACGGAGTCGCCCGCGTCGTCTGCGGCAGCGTCCTGACCCGGCCGCCGCGGCGCCCGAGAATGGACTGCTACGTCTACTACCGCGTTTCATCGCACAACGCCGGCGCGGCTCGTCTGGCCGTCGCGCAACTTTTCGCGCTGACGGCAGCGCGCTTCGGCGTCACGGGGCGGCTGCAATGGCGGCCCGACGCCTCCGCCCACGACACCGCCGCCGGCACCACAACGTGGATGGAGCGCTACGACGGCGTCAGCGACGCGTTCGTCGCGGCGCTGACGCCGTTGGCCGCCGAGGCCGGCTTGACGGCGCGCATCGACGGCGAGCGTCACGCCGAGTGCTTTGTCGACGCCGAGCCGCCATGTGCCTGATCGTCTTCTCCTGGCAGCCCGAGGCCGCCACGCCGTTGGTCCTGCTCGCCAATCGCGATGAGTTCTTCGAGCGTCCCGCCGAACCGTTGCACTGGTGGCGCGATCGCCCGGACGTCCTTGCCGGCCGAGATCTGCGCGGCGGTGGAACGTGGATGGGCGTCAATCGTGCGGGACGCTTCAGCGCACTGACGAATTTTCGCGACGGGCGCGCGCCAATGGCGCCGAAAGACTCGCCATCACGCGGCCTGCTCGTCTCGGCCATGCTCGATGCAACTTCGTTCGACGACGATCTGGTGCGCATCGAACGGCACGCGCACGAGTACACCGGCTTCAATCTTCTCGCGGGAGACTTGCCGGCGGGCAAGCTGTTCTGGTTGGGAAATCGCGCCCACCACGTTGGCGGCACGGCACCGGCCGCCTTCGCCATGCCACTCGCTCAGGCCATCGCGCCCGGCGTCCACGGTCTGTCCAACGCCGTGCTCGACACCCCCTGGCCCAAGCTGGTCAGCCGTCGCGAGGCATTCGCCCATGCACTGACGCACCATGCCGACGACGCCAGCCTGCTGCGGATCATGCGCGACGCCAGCGAAGCGCCCGACAGCGCGTTGCCGGAGACGGGGGTCTCACGCGCGTGGGAACGCTCGCTATCGGCGGCATTCATCGCGTCGCCCGCGTACGGGACCCGATGCACCACTCTGCTTCGCTACCATCGTGACGGCACCGTCGACATGACGGAAGTCACCGTGACGCCTGGTCAGTCGCCCACGGACTTGTCCGGCCGTCGCGATTTCACCTTCACCGTCCAGGGCGCACTCGCTCGATAATGCGGTGCATCGACGGTGCCCCGTCAAGCGGCGGCCGTCATTGCGCCAGGCGCAGAGATCCGTGCAAAGCACGTCAGACACAACATCCAAGAAATTCAGGAGTGCTTTCTAAATGATACACAATGCGCTTATCACACGAGCCTCACGATCTGCTTGCCGAAGTTCTCGCCCTTGAGCAGACCGAGGAATGCGGCAGGCGCGTTCTCGATCCCTTGCGCCATCGTTTCGCGATAGCGCAACTCACCTGCGGCGATGGCGTCGGTCAGCTCCTTCAGTGCCTGTGGCCAGACGTCCAGATGCTCGGTCACGATGAAGCCCTCGAGCCGCACCCGGTTCGTCAACAGAAGCCCCGGGTACTTCAGCGGAATGGGCTCGCCGTTGTAGCCGGAGATCATGCCGCACAGCGCAATACGCGAGTGGGCATTGAGGTTGCGCATGACCGCGTCGAACACGTCGCCGCCGACGTTCTCGAAATAGCCGTCGATGCCATCCGGCGCAGCAGCGCGCAGTGCTTCGTCGAGATGACCCGCCTTGTAATCGACGCACGCATCGAAGCCAAGCGTCTCCACGACGTAGGCGCACTTCTGGGCGCCCCCCGCAATCCCGACCACGCGACAACCGGCGCGCTTCGCCAGTTGACCGACCACGCTGCCCACGGCGCCCGAGGCCGCGCTAACCGCGACTGTCTCTCCTGCCTTCGGCGCGATGATCCGATTCAGGCCATACCAGGCCGTCACGCCCGGCATGCCCGCTGCGCCAAGATAGGCGCTCATCGGAATGCGCGCATCGTCGATACGGCGCAGGTTGCTGCCGTCCGAAATGCCATATTCCTGCCAGCCGAACATGGCGGCAACGGCGTCGCCCGGCTGCCAGTCTGGATGGCGCGACTCGATCACCTCACCCACGGTCGCCCCGATCATGACCGTGTCGAGGGGTTGCGGCGGCGCGTACGACTTGGTGTCGTTCATCCTCCCTCGCATGTACGGGTCGAGGGAAAGATAGAAGTTGCGCACCAGCAACTGCCCTTCACCGATCTCCGGCAATTCGGGCGCCGCCAGGTGAAAATTGTCGAGCGTGGCTTCGCCCTTCGGGCGTGAAACCAGCAGAATCTGACGATTGATCGTCATGGCATTTCCTCCACGTTAGCAAGACGCCCCGACATCTCGAAGTCGCGTTGTCTCGCGGTGACATCATTGATGGTCCGCCGGGCAGCGACGCAAAGCGTCGACGGCCGTCAGTCGCCGCGCACTTCGTCCGGACGTCGCTGCTCGCGCACGGCGCGCCCCAGCGCGAGTCGACGCAAATACTTGAAGGTGCCCATCGCCTTGGCGACGAGCTTGCCATCGGCGTCGCGCACCTCGCCCTCGCAGTAAGCCATCGTCGTCGTGCGGTGCAGCAGGCAACCGAACGCCCGCATCTCACCGGCGCCAGGCTGCATGAAGCTCGTCTTCATTTCGATCGTCACGACGCCCGTGCCTTCTGGCGCCACGCTCCGACAGGCGGTGCTCATTGCAATGTCGAGCAACGCCATCGTCACGCCGCCATGCACGACCTCCCAGCTATTGAGATGGTGAGGCGCCAGCGGGAGACGCAGTTCCGACTCGCCTCCTTCAGCGCGCAGCAGTTCGATGCCGAGATGGTCGGTAAACCCAGACCGAATCGATAGCGTACTCATCGGGCACTCCGGCCGCACCGGCCATTACGGTAAAGCTTGTTCATCGTCATTTCATCAGCTTGCGACGCCGCGCATCATACGCGGCGCCTGGTATTCAATCAGTCGCCTTCGACTCACTCGCGCGACACGCCGGCCGCGCTCAGCGAAGCCCAAGCGTTGGCGAGCGAGCCATTGAGATCGATGGCACGACAGGCGTGCTCGATCACACAGACATCGAAGCCCGCCGCCTTCGCGTCGAGCGCGCTCCATGCCACGCAGAAGTCCGTCGCCAATCCTACGCAATGCACCCGTCTCACGCCCTTGTCGCGCAGATACCCCGCCAGGCCGGTCGGCGTCTTGCGATCCGCCTCCAGAAACGCCGAATAACTATCGACGTGCGCGTGATACCCCTTGCGCACCACCGCCTGTGCATGCGGAATTCGTAGCCCGGCATGCAATGCGGCGCCAGGCGTGTCCTGAACGCAATGCGTCGGCCACAAGACCTGTTCGCCATACGGCAGAACCATCGTCTCGAACGGCCGACGCCCCGCGTGATTCTCGGCAAACGACACATGCCCCGCGGGATGCCAGTCCTGCGTCAACACCACTCGCGCGAACTTGCCCGCCAAGGCGTTGATCGCGGGCACCACGGCGTCGCCCTGGGGAACCGCCAACGCGCCGCCCGGCATGAAATCGTTCTGCACGTCGATCACGAGCAGCACTTCGTCCATCGGTTTCATGGGTTTGCCCCTCATTCGTCGCAGCGACCGCCCCATTCCGGCCCCATCGCGCGCGTCCCGCTTATCCGTTGAAGCGCTTGCCGGCGTCGGCCAGTTCAACAAGCCGCGCGGCCGGCATCCAATCTTCGCCGTGCGCGTCTTGCGCAAACTCGCGCACCCGTGCGAGCACCTTGTCGAGCCCCACCGCATCGGCATAGTGCATCGGCCCGCCACGCCACAACGGGAAGCCATAGCCGTTCAGATACACCATGTCGATGTCCGACGCGCGTGCCGCCGTACCGTCGGCCAACACCTTCGCACCTTCGTTCACCAGCGCGTAGACGAGGCGATCGACGATCTCGTCTTCCGAGAACGGGCGCGGCGCGATATCGTTCGCCTTGCGATAGTCGTCGATCATCTGCCCGACCTTGGCCGATTCACGAGGCGAGCGATCGCCCTCGGCGTAATCGTACCAACCGGCGTGCGTTTTCTGGCCGAAGCGTCCGGCTTCGCATACGACGTCGGCAATCTTGGGATAGACGATGCCGGGATGTTCGGCATGTCGGCGCTTGCGAATGGCCCAGCTAACGTCGTTTCCGGCCAGATCGCTGGTACGGAACGGCCCCATCGCGAAGCCGAAGCGCTCTATGGCGGCGTCGATCTGCGCGGGCGTCGCGCCCTGCTCGACCATCCACTGAGACTGCTTGAAATACGGCTCGAGCATGCGATTGCCGATAAAGCCGTCGCAGACGCGTGCCACCACGGCAAGCTTCCCAATGCGTTTGGCCAGCTTCATGACCGTTGCCAGCACGTCCTTGCCGGTCTGCGCACCGCGCACGACCTCGAGCAAGCGCATGACGTTCGCCGGGCTGAAAAAGTGCATGCCGACGACGTCCTGCGCCCGCGACGTGGTCGCGGCCAGGGCATCGAGATCGAGCGTCGACGTGTTCGACGCCAGGATTGCCCCCGGCTTGGCCACTTTGTCGAGCTCACGGAACACGATCTGCTTGATGGCCATCTCCTCGAACACCGCTTCGACAATCAGGTCGGCATCGGCCACCGAGGCGAAATCGGTACTGCCGTGAATACGTGCCTGGCGCATCTGCGCGTCGTCCGCCGTGAGTTTTCCACGCGTGACTGCACGCGCATAGTTGCCTCGTATCGCTTCGATACCGCGGGCAAGCGCCGCGTCGGTCGTGTCGACCAGCGTCACCGGAATCCCCGCGTTGGCAAAGGTCATGGCGATGCCGCTGCCCATCGTCCCAGCCCCAATGACGGCCACGCGCTCGATGTTGCGCACGGGCGTGTCGTCCGGTACGTCCGCAATCTTGCCGGCCGCGCGCTCGCCGAGAAACGCATGACGCAGCGCCTTCGACTCCGGCGAACCCACCAACGCCACAAAACACTCGCGCTCGAACTTCACACCGTCATCGAACGGGCGTTGCAGCGCCGCCTCGACGGCAGCCACGCATTTTTGCGGCGCGGGGAAATGCGGTTGCTCACGTTGCACCTTTTCACGTGCGGCATCGATCGCGGCCTGCGCCGAGCCGTCGGCGTCATCGAGCGCCACGTCACGCAATCGCGGCAACGCGCCGCCTTGCGAGGCGATGTTGCCGGCGAAGGCGATGGCGCCCGCAAGCAGGTCGTCGCGGTTGCCTTCGAACATTGTCGAGAAGAGCGTACCGACGAGCGATTCCGACTTCACCACACGCCCCGTCACCACCATGTCGAGCGCACGCGCCACACCGATGGCACGCGGCAGGCGCTGCGTCCCTCCCGCGCCAGGCAGCAGGCCCAGTTTGACCTCGGGCAGCGCGATCTGCGCGCCGGGCAACCCCACGCGATAGTGGCAGGCGAGCGCCAATTCGAGTCCGCCCCCCATCGCCACCGCATGCACGGCCGCCACAACGGGTTTCGCGCAGGCATCGAGCGCGGCGATCACCTCGACCAGCAGCGGGCTCTGCGTTGCCTTCGGCGTATTGAATTCGCGGATGTCGGCCCCGCCGGAAAATGCCTTGCCACCGCCGATCAGTACTACAGCGCGCACCTGAGCGTCGGCCTGGGCTTTCGCGAGCCCGTCGGCGATGCCGGAGCGCGTGGCGTGTCCCAAGCCATTCACCGGGGGATTGTCCAGCGTGATGACGGCCACGCCGTCACGAACCTCATAAACCGTGCTCATCGTTGTCTCGTTCCTTATATTCTTGGGGGCTATGTGCGGTGACGCGGTGCGTCATGGGGAGCGCTGCGGATGGGCAAGCGGCGGCAAGACGATCCGTGGATTCTAGCGCAGGCGCTACACCTCGAGCCATTCACGGCGTATCGCGCAAGCCTGCGCCAGCATATCGGGCGTGCCCTCGAAGACAAGTGCGCCCCGGCCCATCACGGCGACACGCTGCGCGCAACTGAGCGCGAGCGATAGCTTCTGCTCGATGAGCAGAATGGCGACCCCGGTTGCCCGTAAATCGGTCAGAATCCGGCCGATACGTGCAACCACGCGCGGTGCGAGGCCTTCCGTCGGCTCATCGACGATCAGCAGATCGGGGCCGGCCATCATTGCCCGGCACAGGGAAAGCAGTTGCTGCTCGCCGCCGGACAGCGATGCGGCTGGCGCATCGCGTCGCGGTGCCAGTTCTTCGAAGCGCTCGAACGCCTGGGCCAGCGTAAGTGCGCGATGGTTGCCGGACGTTGGTCGCACCGTACGCCCGTTCCCGGCCCGCTGCCCGAGCCATAGATTCTGCGTGACGGTCAGCGGCCCGAACACATCACGCGTCTCCGGCACATAGCCAATGCCGAGGCGCGCGATCTGATGCGGCGCCAGCGACGCGAGCGATCGACCCTGCCAGCGAATGTCCCCCTCGCGCGGCAACTGCCCCATGATCGCGCGCGCCAGCGTGGAACGCCCCGCCCCATTACGCCCGAGCACTGCCACAATTTCGCCCGGCGCAACGCGCATCGTCACCCCGTGCAGCACCCGGCTGCCGCCATAACCGGCCCTCACGTCCATCAACTCAAGCATCGCGCGCCTCCCCGGCACGGGCGGTCTCATCGATGGCATCCGCAAATTCCCCGAGATACGCCGTACGCACGTCGGGATGCGCACGAATCCGCTCGGGCGTATCGCACGCGATGATCGCACCGCGCACCAGCACCGCGATCCGATCGGCCAGCGAGAAGACCACTTGCATGTCGTGTTCGATCATCAACAGCGAGCGCCCCCGGCTGAGGTCGGCGATCAACGCGACCATCCGTGCCGACTCGGACTGGCTCATCCCCGCCGTCGGCTCGTCGAGCAACATGACGCTGCCCGCCGACGCGGCGCACAGCCCGATTTCCAGCACGCGCTGCTCCGCGTAGCTCAGGGCCGCCGCCGGCACGTCGCGCCGCGCCGACAGCCCGAGACGCGTCAACCACTGCTCGCTACGCCGTGTGACGTCGCTCAGCCCCTGCATCCGCCGCCAGAACGTGTAGCGATGACCTTCCGGCCAGAGCCCGGCGCAACGCAAATGATCGATGACGCTCATTTGCCCGAACAACTGCGACGTCTGGAAACTGCGCGACAGGCCAAGCCGGCTGATGACATGGGATGCCCGACCGGTGACATCGCGTGTGTTCATCAGAACACGCCCGTCGTCGGGCCGTGTCCTGCCCGTGATGACGTCGAACAGCGTGCTCTTGCCGGCGCCGTTGGGCCCGATGATGGCAAGCCGCTCGCCGGGCATGAGCGTCAGATCGACGCCGCACAGCACCGATGTGGGCCCGAACGATTTGCGCACGCCTCGCACGCTGAGTGCCGCGCCAGACGGAGGGGCTGGCCTCGCCGCTGGCCTCGCCGCTTGCGTCATTGCCGGTCCTCCACCGAGCGTTGGGCGCCCGCCGCCGTGTGGCGCAACCAACGCCCGGCGCGCGCGACGACGACCGCCCCCGCCACGACCGCCACGGTTGCCAGCGCCCAAGCCTCCGGCCCGGCGTACGCGCCGAAGGCCCCCACCGCCTCCCGCCCGGCGTCGCTCGCAAGGCGCGCGCCGTAAGTCATTTCGACGATGCCGATCAGCCCGCCGGCGCACATCGACAGACCGACACAAACCGCCGCGTAGGGCCGCCACAACGCACGCGCCATGCCGGTGCGCCAGACGCGCCCGTGTACCGCGATCAATCCAGCGATGCCGCCCGGCGCGAACAGCACGACGGCGAGGAATCCCAACCCGAGATAGAGCTGCCAGGCGCGTGTCAGCGTTGCCAGCATTACCGTCGCGAACACACCGACGACGGCGCCCAATATCGGCCCCGCGAAGTACATCGTGCCGCCAAGCACCGTGAAGACGAGTACGACGCCGGAGCGCTCAAGACTGAAGGCGTCGGCGCTGACCAGTTCGAAATTCAATGCCCCCAGCGCGCCCGCCACCCCCGCGAAAGCCGCCGCCAGGATCTGCATGCGGTAGCGCACCGCCGATGCCGATGGCCCGAGGAAAGCGACCCGCGCCGCGTTGTCGCGCACGGCGCGCGCCAGGAACCCCAGCGGTGTGCGCGTGATGCCGTACATCAAGGCCGCGCAGACGAACAACCACAGGGCAACCAGCCCGTAGATCTCGCGCTGCGTTGCGAACGTCACGCCGAACCACGCTGCACCGAGCGTGCGGTCGGCCGGAATGCCGCGCTCGCCGCCAAACCACTCGGGCAACATCGCGGCCATGACCCAGACAAGCTCCGCCACGCCCAGCGTAATCATCGCGAACGTCATTCCCGCGCGTCGTGTCGTGACGTAACCGAGCGTAGCGCCCGCCACGCCTGCCGCGAGCGCGCCGGCGAATGGCACCAGGGCCATCGACACCGGCAGCCCGTGCGCGCCGATACGATTCATGCACCACACGCCCGCATACGCCCCAATGCCCGCATACATCGCATGACAAAAGCTCAACAGGCCGGTCGAACCGAGCAGCAGATTGAACGACAGCGCCAAAATGGCGGCGGTCCCCATCTGCGTCATCAGGGTAAGCGCCACATCGGAAGGAAAGCACCACGGCGCCAGGCCGAGGATGGCGGCAAAGGCCGACCACGCGCCCAAGTGGCGGCGCCAGGATACGGGCGGCGCCGCCGGCGAACTGGCGATCACGTTGTCCATTACCCCTCCCGCACGCCGAAAAGCCCGCGCGGACGCCATAACAGCACGGCCACCATCAGCAGATACGGCACCGCTGGCGCGAGCTGCGCCACGGTGAGCTGCGAAATGGGCGCCAGCGCTTGCATGACGGCACCCGCAGCACCAGCGGTGCCGTCGGTTCCCCCAGGGCGCTGCGCCAACCATCGTGCGAGGCTCGCATCGCTCGTCACGGCCCATGTCTGGAGCAGGCCGATCAGCAACGACGCCGCAAACGCCCCGCCCAGCGAACCCAGCCCGCCGACCACGACCACGACAAACACCACGCTGCCGACCGTGGCCGCCATGCCCGGCTCGGTCACCAGCACATTGCCCCCCGCCGCCCCCGCAAGCGCCGCCAGAGCCGCGCCACAGGCGAAAACGCCTGTGTAAAGCGCAGGCACGTCGTAACCGAGGGCCTGTGTCATCGCTGGCTGCGATAGGGCGGCCTGCAGTATCCACCCCGCCCGCGTCGCGCGAAACACGCCCCACACGAGCAGGGCAATGCCGCACGCGAGCCCCATCAGAAACAGCCGGTACGCGGGCACCGCGACGCCCGCCACATGGACGAGCACGCCTTCGAAGACCGTCGGTACGCCGTAATCGACCGGACCGCGGCCCCATGCGAGTTGGACCAGCTCCACCACGATATACGCGAGCCCGAACGTCGCCAGCAACTCCGCCAACGCACCGCGCGCACGCAATCGCCGCAACACGCCGCGCTCGAACGCAGCCCCGATCAGGCCAACGATCACCGGCGCCGCGAACAGCGCCGGCCAGAACCCGACCGCTGCCGAGAACGTGTAGGCAAAGTACGCCCCGAGCATGTAGAAGCTGGCATGCGCGAAGTTCAGCACGCCCAGCATGCTGAAAATCAGCGTGAGCCCGCTCGACAGCATGAACAGCAGCAAGCCATAGCTCACGCCGTTCACAAGCACGAGGCCGGCGGTGGCACTCAGCAGATGCACTGCATCTCCTTCGGGAAGACCAACGAACGACGCGGCAGAGACTGCCGCAGCCTGGGGAAATTCAGGCTGACATTATAGAGGGGACGAGCGACCACGGCGGCGCGGGATCGCCCGAAAAACGGCGTCAATGCTGGATTTCGGGCGCCATCCGCGCGCCAGGTGAGACGTTTCCGAGCGGGTTCTCGGCCGACGCACCCCCTCCCGGAGACGGCAACACGGCGCCTAGGATGCCGCCTGATAATCGCGGAACGCCTCTCGCAATTTGAGCTTGAGCATCTTGCCGGTTGCCGTGTGGGGAATCTCGTCGACAAAGACCACATCGTCAGGGATCCACCATTTCACGACCCGGCCTTGGTAGAACGCCAGCACGTCCTCGCGTGTGAGCGTCGAGCCGGGCTTGCGAACGACCACCAGCAGCGGCCGCTCCTCCCATTTCGGGTGACGAATCGCGATGCAGGCCGCCTCGTGGATCTCGGGATGCGCCATCGCGACGTTCTCCACGTCGATGGAACTGATCCACTCGCCCCCCGACTTGATCACATCCTTGCTGCGATCCGTGATCTGCACGTATCCCTCGGGGTCGATCGTGGCCACGTCGCCCGTGGGGAACCAGCCGTCGACCAGCGGCGAGGTATCCGAGCGGAAGTAGCGATCCAGTACCCACGGCCCGCGCGCGTACAGATCGCCGAACGCCTTGCCGTCCCACGGCAGTTCTTCGCCGTCGGGGCCCACGATTTTCAGGTCGACGCCGTAGATCGCCGTCCCCTGTTTCTCGAGAATATGCTGCTGCGCCTCGGCCGGCAGGTCGCGATGATGCTTGCGCAGATGGCACAGCGTGCCCAGCGGCGACATCTCGCTCATACCCCATGCATGGATGACGCGCACCCCATAGTCCGTCTCGAACGTGTGCAACATGGCCGGCGGGCACGCCGAACCCCCGATCACCGTGCGCTCGAGCGTCGAGAAGCGCGCGCCGATCGATTTCACATGCGCGAGCAATCCCAGCCAGACCGTCGGCACGCCGGCGGAAAACGTAACGCCCTCCGCTTCGAAGAGTTCGTAGAGCGACTTGCCGTCGAGATCCTTGCCGGGAAACACCAGCTTCGCGCCGACCAACGCGCTCGAATACGGCAGCCCCCACGCGTTGACATGAAACATCGGCACCACGGGCAACACGGCGTCACGCGCCGACATGGCCATCGCGTCGGGGAGCGCTGCACCGAAGGCATGCAACACCGTCGAGCGATGACTGTAGAGCACCCCTTTCGGGTGGCCCGTCGTGCCCGATGTATAGCAAAGCCCCGACGCCGTGTTCTCGTCCATCGACGGCCACGGGAAGCCGCCGTCTTCAACGCCAATGAGATCCTCGTAGCACAGCAGGGGCAAACTCGATGCCGGCAGATGCGCGCGATCGGTCATCGCAATCCAGCCCTGCACGCCGGGGCACTGTGGCGCAATGGTCTCGATCAGCCCAAGAAAGTTGATGTCGAAGGCCACATACCGATCTTCGGCGTGATTGACGATGTAGGCGATCTGCTCCGGAAACAGGCGCGGGTTCACCGTATGCACCACGCTGCCCATGCCGGAAACGGCGTAGTACAGCTCGAGGTGGCGATAGCCGTTCCACGCCAAGGTGCCCACGCGCTCGCCGTCGCCCACGCCCAGCCGGCGCAGCGCCTGCGCGAGCTGGCGGGAACGGTGCTCGACGTCACGCCAGGTATAACGGTGGATGTCGCCTTCGATCCGACGTGACACGATTTCGGTATCGCCGTGATGACGCGCGGCATGGGTGAGCAATGTGGAAATCAGGAGCGGCGCAGCCATCATCTGGCCGAGAAGCGGTGTTGCCATGCGTCGAATCTCCAGAAAAGTCGGGACAGCCGGTATGACGGAGTACGTCGGGGGACGACGGTCGTGATTTCGTGCTTCGCCAGTCGACACGTCTGAAGCACGTCGTTGGGCGCGCTTCACCGAATCGCGCGGATTCATTCTTGACGCGCGCGCGCACCGGGTCAACGTCCATCGCTTGTGCGGCGCAGCAGAGGCACGCGGGCGGGCGCGGGCGCAAGCCGACAGCACGCGACGGACACCTCAAGTAGAATGTTTGTTCACCTTCAGGAACGTCTCCAATGCCGGCCACCGACCGCTCCGCCGCTGTTTCCGCTTCACTCAAGCCCTACGGACCGCTGTCGTTGTCGAACCGTTTTGCCGCACTCGGCCCCGACTTCTACACGCGCCTCGCGCCACAGGCGTTGCCCGCGCCCTACCTGGTCGGCTTTTCCGCCGACGCGGCGCGCCTGCTCGGCTGGTCGCCCGACGTCGCACGCGATCCCGAGTTCGTGGCCACATTCGCTGGCAATACGCCACTGCCCGGCGGCGATCCGCTCGCCAGCGTGTATTCGGGCCACCAGTTCGGCGTGTGGGCCGGCCAACTGGGCGACGGCCGGGCACTGCTGCTGGGCGAGTCGGACGGCCCCGGCGGGCGCTGGGAAATCCAGATCAAAGGCGGCGGACTCACGCCCTATTCGCGCATGGGCGACGGACGCGCCGTGCTGCGTTCATCGATTCGCGAGTTCCTCGGCTCGGAGGCCATGTTCCATCTTGGCGTGCCGACCACGCGCGCCCTATGCGTGATCGGCTCCGATGCCCCGGTGCGTCGCGAAACCATCGAGACGGCGGCCGTGGTCACGCGACTGTCGCCCAGCTTCGTGCGATTCGGACATTTCGAGCATTTCTGGGCAGGCGATCAGCATGGCGCGCTGCGTCAACTGGCAGATTTCACGATCGATCATCACTACCCGCACTGCCGCGACGAGGCCAATCCGTACCTCGCCCTGCTCAGTGCCGTGTGCGATGCGACGGCCGAACTCGTCGCGCACTGGCAGGCCGTGGGCTTCTGTCACGGCGTGATGAACACCGACAACATGTCGATTCTCGGCCTGACGATCGATTACGGCCCGTTCGGCTTCCTCGACGGCTTCAACGCGCATCACATCTGCAATCACTCCGACGCGCAGGGACGCTACGCCTATCAGGCCCAGCCGAACGTGGCTTACTGGAACCTTTTCTGTCTCGCCCAGGCCCTGTTGCCGCTGTTCGGCGAGGGCGAGACAGCGATCGAGCAGGCGCAGTCGGTGCTGCCCGTGTTCAAGACCCGTTTCGCCGAGGAAATCGATCTGCGCATGCGTGCGAAGCTCGGCTTGCGCGAGTCGCACGCCGACGACGAAGCGCTCATCAACCGTCTGTTCAAGCTGATGCACGAGGGACGGGTCGACTTCACACACCTGTTCCGCACGCTGGCGGGGCTTGAACTGGAGAACCCGGCCGCCGACACGCCGCTGCGCGACATGTTCATCGATCGGGCCGGCTTCGATGCCTGGGCCGTGGATTACCGCGCGCGGCTGCGCCACGAGGCGAGCGCCGATGCGAAACGCGCAATCGCGATGCGGCTCGTCAATCCGAAGTACATCCTGCGCAATCACCTGGCCGAAGTCGCGATCCGGCGGGCGAATGAAAAGGACTTTTCGGAAGTCGACACGTTGCTCAAAGTGCTCTCGCACCCCTATGACGAACAGCCCGAATTCGAGCGTTACGCCGCGCTGCCGCCCGACTGGGCCGGGCAGCTCGAGGTCAGTTGCTCGTCTTGATCGAGGCACGACATCGGCACGGGTGAACAGCGGGCGACAACGCGTCGTCACACATTGCAAAACGGTGCGACGCCCCCATCTGTGCCACATCCGACGATAGACGACGCGCGGCGGCAACATTCACGCCGCCCCCCTCAGGAGACTCTCACGCATGAGCAAAGTGGAAAAAAGCGACGCCGACTGGCGTGCTCAACTCGACGACGTTGAATACCAGGTCACGCGTCACGCCGCGACCGAACGCGCCTTCACCGGACGTTATTGGGATCATTGGCAAGACGGCACCTACCGCTGTATCTGTTGCGGCGCGGCGCTGTTCGAATCGACGGAGAAGTTCGATGCCGGTTGCGGCTGGCCGAGCTACGCACAGCCCATCGACAAATCCGGCATCGACGAGGTGATGGATTACAGCCACGGCATGGTGCGCGTGGAAGTGCGTTGCCATAATTGCGACGCCCACCTCGGGCACGTGTTCGAAGACGGTCCGCAGCCGACCGGACTGCGCTATTGCATCAACTCGGCGTCGCTCGACTTCGAGGACAAGGGTGGCCCATCCGACAAGCCGGTCGACGACTGAGCGAAGCATGGCGCCGGCGCCCCGCCAGTGCGCCCGACCAGTGAATTCGATCATTTCGCATCGGGCGCCGAACGCTTTGGGACATCCCTCGCGGCCGGGCGGCCCGGCGCGATTCCCCTGTCTGCTAAGCTGGCGTTCCCTCAACGGAACACAGGAAACGCCGCTCATGACCGGCCAGAATATTCGCTTCGCATCCCTGCTCATCTCGGCGGCGGCAGGCTTCGGTACCCTGAGCGCCACACCGGCCATCGCACAGTACATGGGTCCGTCCGCCGGTGCTGCGACGACCGGCAGCGTGGTCGTGCCTTCGGCCATGCCGCATGTCGCAACCGTCGGTCAGGCACTGGCCGCCCCCGACGATGCCATGACCGTCATCGAGGGCTACATCGTCAACCGGCTCCGGCATGAGCACTATACGTTCCGCGACGACACGGGCCGGACCATCGTCATTGAACTCGACGATAAATACCTGCCGCCCGGTCGCCAGATCAACGACACGACGCGCGTACGCATCACCGGCGAAGTCGACCGCCATCACCTTCGCGCCAACGATATCGACGTCAAGCGCATCGACATCCTGCCGTAAGGCGGGCGGCCGACCCCACCGCGAAAAGCGCTTGCGGTGTGGCGGCCCGCGTGCCGCGCCGTTGGCGATTCACCACGTCCCGCGACGGGCCTTTGAAATATAATGCGGGTTTGCTCCCCGGCAACTGTCGCCCCGGGGGCGATTCCCCCGAAGCCCCCAAGTCGAGATTTCATGAAATTCTTTTTCGACCTGTTACCGGTCATCTTGTTTTTCGTCGCCTTCAAGTTCGCCGGCATCTATGTCGCCACCGGCATCGCGATCGCAACGACGATTGCGCAGGTCCTCTGGATGTGGCTGCGCCACCGCAAGGTCGAGCCCATGCAGTGGGTGAGTCTGGCCATCATCGTGGTGTTCGGCGGCGCGACCATGCTGCTGCACGACGAGACCTTCATCAAGTGGAAGCCCACGGCGCTTTACTGGCTCTTCTCGATCACCCTGTTCGTCGCCGAACTCATCTTCGACAAGAATCTGATTCGCGCCATGATGGAAAAGCAGATGGCATTGCCCGACCCCTTGTGGCGGGCGGTGAATTTCAGCTGGGCGCTGTTCTTCCTCGCAATGGGCGCGCTGAATCTGGTCATCGCCTACCATTACTCGACCGATACATGGGTCAACTTCAAGCTCTTCGGCGGCATGGGCCTGATGGTCGTGTTCATTGTCGTGCAGAGCCTGTGGCTCTCGAAGTACATCAAGCAGGACGAATAACGTCCGTCAGGAAGTCACTGCCATGACCATGGAACAGCAAATCGAAGCGCGCCTCACCGCGGCGCTTGCCCCACTGGAACTCGCCCTCGAGAACGACAGCGCCCGTCACGCCGGTCATGCCGGCGCGGCGTCTGGCGGGCATTACAACGTCAGAATCGTGTCTGCAGCGTTTGCCGGACGTAACCGCGTGGCGCGGCACCGCCTGGTGTATGATGCGCTAGCCGATTTGATGCAAAACGGCATTCACGCCCTCGCCATCGTTGCGCTCGCCCCCGGCGAAGCGTAACTCGCATGCGACCATGCGACCGTGCGACGTATCCCCCCGTCGATTAATCTTGCCTTCGTCATTCGTTAGGAAAAACAGCATGGCATTGAAACTCGCCCGCACGGCACTGGCGCTCGGCGCCGCCGTGTCGCTGACCGCCGTCTCGCTCCCCGCTCTCGCTCAGAACGTCGCCGTCGTGAATGGCACGCCGGTGCCCGTGGCCCGTGCCGACGCCATGGTGCGCGAAATGGTCCGACAGGGTCAGCCGAACTCGCCGCAACTGCAACAGCAAGTGCGCGAAGAGCTGGTCAAGCGCGAGATCCTCGCGCAAGCGGCCGTCAGCAACGGACTGGCCGCCAAGCCGGACGTCAAGGCGCAGCTCAAGCTGGCCGAGCAAGGCGTGCTGATTCGCGCCCTGATCGCTGACTTCCAGAAGGCCTCGCCGGTCACCGACGCCGAAGTTCAGGCGCGTTATGACAAGCTCAAGAAGCAGTTCGGCGACAAGGAATATCACGCCCGTCACATCCTGGTGCCGAGCGAAGATACCGCCAAGGACATCATCGCGAAGCTCAAGGGCGGCGCGAAGTTCGCCGACCTCGCCAAGCAGTACTCGAAGGACCCGGGTTCGGCACAGAACGGCGGTGATCTCGACTGGTCACCGGCCAACGCCTACGTGCCCGAGTTCTCCGACGCCCTGCAAAAACTGCAAAAGGGTCAGTACTCGCAGACGCCAGTCAAAACGCAGTTCGGCTATCACGTGATCGAACTGGACGACGTTCGCGACGCGCAGATCCCGGCGCTGAACGACGTCAAGCCGCAGCTTGTGCAGCAAATGCAGGAAGAGAAGCTGCAAGGCTTCATCGACGGCCTCGAGAAAAAGGCCAAGATCCAGTAAGCGTTACCGGCTACCGGTTCGGCTTTGAAACAAAAATCCCGCCTTCCGGCGGGATTTTTGTTTCCAGCGTGATATTCCGCACGCGCTGACGTGCGAAATATCGCCGCTTAAGCTACCCAGCGACGCGCGTTGCGGAACATGCGCATCCACGGGCTGTCTTCGCCCCACTGCTCGGGCGCCCAGCTCATCTGCACCGTGCGGAACACACGCTCCGGATGCGGCATCATGACCGTAAAGCGGCCGTCGCCCGTGGTCACTGCGGTCAGGCCGCGCGGCGAACCGTTCGGGTTGAACGGATACTGCTCGGTCGGCTGTCCCCGATGGTCCACGAAACGCACGGCGGCAATCGCCTGATCGATGTTTCCTTGCTGACCAAAGTTGGCATAGCCCTCGCCGTGCGCGATCACGATGGGCAGTTGCGAGCCGGCCATGTCCTTGAAGAACAGCGACGGCGAATCCAGCACTTCCACCTGCGTAAGACGCGCCTCGTACTTCGACTGGTTGTACGTGAACTTAGGCCAAGCCGCCGCACCCGGGATCAGGTTCGACAAGTTGCTCATCATCTGGCAACCATTGCACACGCCCAGTGCGAACGTGTCGGCACGGTTGAAAAAGCCGGCGAACTGTTCAGCCAGCGCCGGATTGAACAGAATCGTCTTGGCCCAACCTTCGCCCGCCCCGAGCGTATCGCCGTACGAGAATCCACCGCAGGCGATGAAGCCCTTGAACGCTTCGAGCGAGTGACGGCCGGCGAGCAGATCGCTCATGTGCACGTCGTAGGTGTCGAAGCCGGCCTTGTCCAGCACGTAGGCCATTTCCAGGTGCGAATTCACGCCCTGCTCGCGCAGGATGGCCATCTTCGGACGCACGCCCGTCGCGATGAACGGGGCCGCAACATCTTCGCTGGCATCGAACGTGAGCTTCGGCGAGAGACCGGGGTCGCTCGTGTCGTTGAGGGTTTCGTATTCCGCATCGGCAGCGGCCGGGTTATCGCGCAGACGCGCGATGCGCCAGCTCACTTCCGACCACTCGCGTTGCAACGCCGAGCGCGGCGCGCCAAACACTTTCTTTGCATCGCGATAGATTTCGATGACGTCATTCGTGTTCGGCTTGCCGATCACGTGCGAGCAGGCGGACAATCCGGCTTCACGCAGCATTTGCAACACCGCATCGCGCTCCGAGGCGCGCACCTGGATCACCCCGCCAAGTTCTTCCGAGAAAAGCGCGCGCAGCGTCTTGTCTTCGCGACGGCCCACCGTCTGCTTGGCCCAATCCTTGGCATCGCCGTAATCGGATTCGAAGCCGTCGTCGAGCGTGAGCATATCGACATTGAGCGACACACCAACGTGCCCCGCAAAAGCCATTTCCGCCACGGTCGCGAAGAGGCCGCCGTCCGAACGATCGTGATACGCCAGGAGCTTGCCGTCGCGGTTCAGTGTCTGGATGGCGTCGAAGAAGCGTTGGAGATCGGCCGGATCGTCCAGGTCCGGCGCCACGTCACCGATCTGCTGCGTGACCTGCGCGAGGATACTGCCGCCCAGACGGTTCTTGTTGCGACCCAGATCGATGGCGATCAGCACCGTCTCGCCCACTTGCGCGACCGAGCGCAGTTGCGGCGTGAGATGACCGCGCACATCCTCGATCGGCGCGAAGGCCGAGACGATCAGCGATACCGGCGCAACCACGTCCTTGCTGCGGCCGGCGTCTTCCCACTTGGTGCGCATCGACAGCGAATCCTTGCCGACGGGAATCGAGAGGCCCAGCGCCGGGCACAGTTCCATGCCGACCGCCTTGACCGTATCGAACAGCGCAGCGTCTTCCCCTTCGGTGCCGCACGCCGCCATCCAGTTAGCCGACAGCTTGATCTGGTCGAGCGACGCAATCGGCGCCGCCGCAATGTTGGTGATGGCTTCGCCGACCGCCATGCGGCCGGACGCCGGCGCGTCGATCACGGCCAGCGGGGTACGCTCGCCCATCGTCATGGCTTCGCCACGATAGCCCGTGTAGTCCATCAGCGAAATGGCGCAATCGGCCACCGGCACCTGCCACGGGCCGACCATCTGGTCGCGCGCCGTCAAGCCGCCCACGGTACGGTCGCCAATCGTGATGAGGAACGACTTGCTGGCCACCGTCGGGTGACGCAGTACGGCACGTGCCACGTCGTCGAGCGACAGACCCGTCACGTCCACCGGCGGGAGTGTCGTCGCCACGCGCGTGACGTCGCGATGCATGCGCGGCGGCTTGCCGAGCAGCACGTCCATCGGCATGTCGACCGGGTCCGGCGACTCCGGATGCATCGCATCGACCAGCTTCAGTTGACGCTCATCGGTAGCGATACCGACCACGGCGACCGGGCAACGCTCGCGTTGGCAGATCGCCTGGAAGGCCGGGAAGCTGTCCGGCGCGATCGCCAGGACATAACGCTCCTGCGCTTCGTTACTCCAGATTTCCGCCGGGGACATGCCCGACTCTTCGAGCTGCACCTGACGCAAATCGAAGCGCGCGCCCTTGTCGGCGCCGTCGACCAGTTCCGGGAACGCATTCGACAGACCGCCCGCGCCTACATCGTGAATCGACAGGATCGGGTTGGCCTCACCCTGACGCCAGCACGCATTGATCACTTCCTGCGCACGACGCTCGATTTCCGGATTGCCGCGCTGCACCGAGTCGAAGTCGAGCTCGGCCGTGTTCGTGCCGGTGGCCATCGAGCTGGCGGCACCGCCGCCCATGCCGATACGCATGCCCGGTCCGCCGATCTGAATGAGCAGCGTGCCGGCCGGCAGATTGTGTTTGTGGGTGTGCTGCGCGGCGATGTTGCCCATGCCGCCCGCGATCATGATCGGCTTGTGATAGCCGCGCACGCGGCCGGCCACGTTCTGCTCGTACGTACGGAAATAGCCGCCGAGAATCGGGCGGCCGAATTCGTTGTTGAACGCGGCGCCGCCCAGCGGGCCGTCGACCATGATCTGCAACGGCGACGCAATGCGGTCCGGGCGGCCGTAGTCGGCACCGGTGTCGTCGGGCTTGCGCAGCGACGGCGGCACCGCCACGTCGAGATCGTTCTCCCATGATTCGCGCGCGTCAGGCAGCACCAGATTCGATACAGTGAAGCCGGTCAGGCCCGACTTCGGCGTGGAGCCGCGGCCGGTCGCGCCCTCGTCGCGAATCTCGCCGCCCGCGCCCGTCGACGCCCCCGGGAACGGCGAAATGGCCGTCGGGTGGTTGTGCGTCTCCACCTTCATCAGCGTGTGCGTAAGTTCAACGCTGCGGCCATACTGGCCGTCGGCGCCACGCGGATACCAGCGCTCGACTTCGGCGCCTTCCATCACCGAAGCATTGTCCGAATACGCCACCACCGTCCCCTGCGGGTGCAGTTGGTGCGTGTTCTTGATCATCTGGAACAGCGACTTGTCCTGCGCCTGACCGTCGACGGTCCATTGCGCATTGAAGATCTTGTGACGGCAATGCTCGCTGTTGGCTTGCGCGAACATCATCAGTTCCACATCGGTCGGATTGCGCTTCAGGCTCGTGAACGCGTCGACCAGATAATCGATTTCGTCGTCGGCCAGCGCGAGACCCAGATCCCGGTTGGCGGTTTCGAGGGCGCTGCGGCCCACGCCGATGACGTCGATCGTCTGCAGCGGCTTGGCCGGCAACTCGACGAAGAGCGCCTCGGCGTCGTGGCGCGAGGCCACGACCGTCTCGGTCATGCGGTCGTGCAGCACGCCGGCGACGCGCGCCAGGACATCGGCCGCCAGCGACTTCTTGCCGCCGAGCAGGCCCGACTTCACACCGATCGTGTATTCAACGGCGCGCTCGATACGACGCACGTGATCGATGCCGCAGTTGCGGGCGATATCCGTCGCCTTGCTCGCCCAGGGCGAAATCGTGCCCAGACGCGGGATCACGAGCAACTGGTCGCCCACCGGCTCTTCACGCACCGGCTCACCGTAGGTGAGCAGACCGGCGACGCGGGCCACGTCTTCGCTCGACAGCGGTTCGGCGCTGGCCACGAGATGCACGTAGCGGGCGTCGACACGCACGATCGAACTGTCGATGGCTTGCAGGGTCTGCAGAAGACGTTGCTGGCGGAATTCGGAGAGCGCCAAGGCGCCGGCGAAGCAGGCAATGTGAGTCATGGAAGGACGGAAGGCGAGGCGTTCAAAACGCGGGGGAACGACAAAGCGAGATTATACCCTGCTTACCCCGGGTTAGACCCGAGTGCGCCACACGCATTATGGGGAGCCTCCCGCCCTGCGAGGGCGTCTCTCTGGTAACCTATGCGCCCGTCATCAACACGGGCCGCGAAACCGGCATTCGGGTGCGGCACGGCATAAAACGACACTAACAAGCGAGCGTACGGGCGTTCGCCACACACCAGACGGTTGGGAATGAAGGTCATCGTTATCGGCGGCGGGGTCATTGGTACGTGTACCGCCTACTATCTGGCCGCCGCGGGGCATACGGTCACGCTTGTCGAGCGCAACAGCACGGTGGCGCAAGAGAGCAGCTTCGGCAACGCCGGCGTCATCGCGCCCGGCTACGTCACGCCATGGGCAGCGCCGGGCATGCCGCGCAAACTGCTCGGCTACCTGTTCAGCTCGGCCAGTCCGCTCGTCTTCCGGCCGGGCCTGTCGGCCGGCACCTGGCGCTGGGCCGCCCGTTGGCTGCGCGAATGCAAACTCGAACGCTACCGCGCCAACCGCGAGCGGATGCAGCGTCTCGCGTTCTATAGCCAGCGCTGCCTGCATGCACTGCGCGAGACCCATGTCTTCGAGTACGAGCACACGCAGGGCTATCTGCAACTGTTCCGCACCGAACGCGACGTCAAGATGAACGAACCGGCGCGCGCCATGCTCGCCGAGAACGAAGTGCCGCATCGCTTGCTCACGGCCGACGAGTGCCGCAAGCTCGAACCGGCGATTTCGATCGACGCCCAACTGGCGGGTGGCCTGCACCTGCCGCGTGACGAGACCGGCAACTGCCCTCTCTTTACCAAACGCCTCGCCCAGATCGCCCGCGAGATGGGCGTCACGCTCGCTACCGAGACGACGGTGCTGTCGGTGCGCCCGAACGTGGGCCGATCGGGGGTCACCGTCGAGACGGCCAGCACCGCGCAGCTTGCGCAGCGCACGACACTCGAAGCCGATGCCGTCGTGATCGCGGCCGGCGTGGCCAGTACGGCGCTGCTGCGTCCGCTGGGCATTGACTTGCCGCTCTGGCCGATCAAGGGGTATTCAATCACAGTGCCAGTCAAGACCGAACTGTTCAGCCCTCGCATCGCCGTCATGGACGAGTCGTTCAAGACCGCCATCACCCCGCAAGGCAACCGTCTGCGCATTGCCGGCACGGCCGAACTGGGCGATACGGAACTCGTGCTGCGCGAACGTGCGATCGCCACGCTCTACAAAGTGGCGACGGACTGGTTCCCCGGCGCAGGCAAGTACCGGGAGGCGCGCGCCTGGGTCGGCGCACGTCCGATGCTCCCCGACGGCCCGCCCGTGCTCGGCGCGACGCCGCTGCCCGGCATCTTCCTGAACGTCGGCCATGGTTCGACCGGCTGGGCGATGGCCTGCGGTTCCGGTCGCGTGCTCGCCGACGTCATTTCAGGACAAACGCCGGAAATCGATCTGAACGGTCTGACACTCGCTCGTTACGCGCACTGATATACGCAATGGGTCACGGCGTACTCGCGCAGTTTGCGACGAAACGCCCGATGACGGCGGCCGCCCGCGTCCGGCCTGGCCGTGGCAACGTCGCACGGTCACCAGCGAGCCTCGGTCCGGCGGCACACTGTCGGTGAAAGCCGACATTGCATCCAGATTCCCACCGGCAGGCAGAACGTTGCGTTGAGGGCATAATCTCTGAATGGCCCGCAGAACACACCGCGCCCAAGCTGTCGATGCCGGCATGCGGCGATGTGCAGCGTTCGCCGCCCCTCGAAACCGGGAGCTTTGCCTGTCATGTCCGATTCATTGCCCGCCGATGTCCCTGCTGCTCCGGCCGTTGCCGCCCCCCCTGCCAGCGCGGATTCCCTGCACCGTTCCATAGGGACGTCAAGCGTGTGCGCAACGTCTCCCACTGCCGCAGGCACGCGGGACACCCTCGACTTATGGCTTCCCGACGCGTTGCGCGACGTCGAGCGGGCCGCTGCCGCCCAACTCCCTGCCCACACGCTCATGGCCCGCGCCGGGGCTGCCGTCGCCGAGTGGCTCATCGGTCGCTTGCCCGCCCTCGCGAGCGTGGGCCGTCAACCGGTGTTGTTGCTCGCCGGGCCCGGCAACAACGGGGGCGATGCTTACGTTGCGGCGCGCGAATTGCATCGGCGCGGCGTGCTCGTCGATGTGTGGCAACTTGGGGGACCTTCGACCGACGACGCCCGTTGGGCGCACACCGACGCCCTCGCCGCCGGCGTGCCCGTTCAGCCTGCACCGGCCATCCGGACGCCCCCGTCGGGGTACGCCTGGATTGTCGACGGCCTCTTCGGCATCGGCTTGAAGCGCCCTCTCGAAGGCCCCGCCGCGGCGCTCGTCGAGCGCATCGTCGAGGCCCACGCACAGGGCACGCCGGTGCTCGCCATCGACATTCCCAGCGGGCTGGCGGCAGCCACCGGGGTCGTCGACGGACCGGTCATTCACGCCGACGTCACGGTGGCAATGCTGGGCGCCAGCCCCGGGCTGCTCACCGGGATGGGGCGCGACGTTGCCGGGGAGGTACTCATTGCCACACTGGGAACGGACGAGGTGCTGGCCGCGGTGCGGTCCGCACGCCCCGACGGCCAGGCCATCGCGACGAGCGCGCCGGCCGCGTTCCTTGCGCATTTGCCGCAGCGTCACCATGCGTCGCACAAGGGAAGCTATGGATCGCTGGCGGTGCTGGGCGGCCATGAAGGCATGATCGGAGCGCCGCTGCTTTGCGCGCGTGCCGGATTGATGACGGGCGCGGGACGTGTCTATGTCGGCTTCGTCGCGCACGATGCACCCGCCTGGGATCCGCAGCACCCCGAACTGATGCTGCGTCCTGCGGAAAACCTCGATCTCGCGACGATGCAGGCCGTCTCCGTCGGCCCCGGGCTCGGCACCTCCGCCGCATCGGCCGCGTGCCTGTCGCGCGCGCTCGCCCTGGACGACACGCCCCTGGTCATCGATGCCGACGCCCTCAATCTGCTGGCCGCCGCGCCCGCGCTCGCAGAGCGCGTGCGCCGTCGCGCCGGCCCCACCGTGCTGACACCGCATCCGCTCGAAGCGGCGCGCCTGGCAGGTGACGACGTCGCACACGTTCAATCGGATCGGCTGGCTTGCGCACGGGCGCTCGCGCAACGCTTCGGCGCAACGGTCGTGCTCAAGGGCTCAGGCAGCGTCATCGACGACGGAACGCACGCCTGGATCAATACGACGGGCAATGCCGGGCTGGCGACGGCGGGCACGGGCGACGTACTCACGGGCGCGATCGGTGCGCTGCTCGCGCAGGGCATGCCAGCGCCACAAGCCGCACTGGCCGCAGTTTGGCTGCACGGCCGGGCCGCGGAACGGTGCGTCGCCGCAGGGGCCGGCCCCGCTGGACTGACGGCAAGTGAACTTTTGCCCGCCATGCGCGCCGAACTGGCTGACTTGCTGAACGAGGCGGGGTGCGCGAAGCGAAGCACGCGAACGCTGCGCACGACGCCGGCCGGCTCGCCCTGACATCTCGCTTCACCAGGACGTGGGGCCACGAGACGGTCGTCCACCGTCGCATTTCTGCGTGATTTCGCGACGACTCCCGTTATACTCCGCTTAATCGAAATGTCCTTATCGCACATGCCGTACAAGCCATCCGCGCCTTCCACTCGTCTGGATCAACTCCCTGCCTGGCGTACCCTGCTCACGCACCGCGACGACATTGCCGCGCAGCACATGCGCGACTGGTTCGCGAGCACCGGCGCCCATGCACGCGTCGAACAATTTTCATTGCGTGCGGCCGGTCTGTATCTCGATTACTCGAAGAACCGCATTACCGGCACAACACGCACGTTGCTCGCACAACTCGCGCGCGAATGCGGCCTGCCGGCCAAGCGCGATGCAATGTGGGCCGGCGAAGCGGTCAACATCACGGAAAACCGCGCGGCGTTGCACGTTGCGCTGCGCGCACCGAAGGATATGACCTTTCGCGATGCGGCCGGCGACATCAGCCGCGGGGTGCGCGAGACCCTCTCGCGCATGCGTGCGTTCAGTGAAAGCGTACGCGATGGGCGCTGGGTCGGTGCGACGGGCAAGCCCATTCGACACCTCATCAATGTCGGGATCGGCGGATCGGACCTGGGTCCGCGCATGGTGTGCGACGCGCTTGCCGTCTATGGACGGCGAGATTTGAGCGCGCACTTCATTGCCAACATCGATCCCACCGAACTGGCGCGTACACTGCCCTCGCTCGACCCCGAAACCACACTCGTCGTGGTGTGCTCGAAGACCTTCACCACGCTCGAAACCATGACCAACGCGCGCACGATTCGCGCCTGGTTTGTCGCGCAGGGCATTCCTGAGAGCGCCCTCGGCAAGCACTTCGTAGCGGTCTCGACGAATGCAGAGGAAGCAATGCGCTTCGGCATTCATCGCGAGAACGTGTTCGAGTTTGGCGAGTGGGTCGGCGGGCGGTATTCGCTGTGGTCGTCGATCGGACTCATCATCATGCTCTATCTCGGGCCGCAGCATTTCGACGCGTTGCTCGCCGGTGCGCATGCCATGGATGAACACTTCCGCAGCGCGCCGCTCGAGTCCAACATGCCGGTACTGCTTGGCCTGCTCGGCATCTGGTACCGGAATTTCTTCGACGCCCAGACGATTTCCATCGCGCCGTATACCGACGCCTTGCAGAAACTGCCGCCGTATCTGCAGCAGCTGGACATGGAGAGCAATGGCAAGTCGGTGCAGATCGACGGGGCGCCCGTCGCGTGGCAAACCGCGCCGATCCTCTGGGGCGAGCCGGGCACGAACGGTCAGCACGCCTACTTTCAGATGTTGCACCAGGGCACTACGCTGGTGCCCGTGGACTTTATCGCCGTCCTGAATCCGCAATACGATGCGCCGGCCTATCTCGATCATCACCGCAAGCTGCTCGCCAATTGCTTCGCGCAAAGCGAAGCGTTGCTGCAAGGCGGTTCGATGGCCACGGCGGAACAAGCCGGCGGACCGCTGGGCGCACAACGCCGTTTCAACGGCAATCGCCCCAGCAACACGCTCGTCATCGACCAACTGTCGCCCGAGCGCCTGGGTGCGCTGATCGCGCTCTACGAGCACAAGGTGTTCGTGCAGGCCGCCATCTGGAATATCAATCCGTTCGACCAATGGGGGGTTGAACTGGGCAAGACGCTGAGCCGTGCCATCGAGCCCGAACTCGCCGATCCGGATTTGCTCACGCCCGACGCGCACGACGCCTCGACGACCTCGTTGATTCGCCTCGCGGGCGACGCCCTAACACGCAAGCACTGAAGCGCGCGATCGCCGCAGCGACATCACTGCGGCCTTTTCGACCCCGCGTCTCGTGCGTCTAACGGACCATCGATGCGTCGTCCACCGGCGAGTTGCACCGTTGCGTCGCAACGCTGCGCGATCGCCTGATCATGCGTCACGAGCACCAACGTTGCACCACTGGCCTTGTTGAGCGAGAACATCAGGTCGATGACACGCTCCCCCGTCGCCGTATCGAGACTGCCCGTCGGTTCGTCGGCAAACAGCACGGCGGGCTCGGTGACGAAAGCCCGCGCCAGCGCTACGCGCTGCTGTTCGCCGCCGGAGAGCTGCTTCGGATAATGCGCCAGGCGCGATCCCAGCCCCACTTGCTCAAGCAACTTGATGGCACGATCGTGCACGTCGCGTGTCTCACCCAGCAGCTCGAGCGGCAGCATCACGTTCTCGAGCGCGGTCAGGTGCGGCATTAGTTGAAACGATTGAAAGACGAAACCGACGGCACCGCGTCGCAACGCGGCCCGGCCCTCTTCGTCGAGATCGCCGAGCGACTTGCCCAGCAGCGTGATACTGCCGTCGCTTGCCGTGTCGAGCCCCGCCATCAGGCCTAGCAACGTAGACTTCCCCGATCCCGACGCGCCGACGATGGCCACGCTCTGACCTTTGGCGACACTGACATCGATATCCTGCAAAATGACCAGCTCGCCGGTCGCGTCGCGCAACCGTTTGCCCAGCCCCCGCACCTCAATCACGTTTTCGGAAAACGACATGGCTAGAAGAGAGTTCTTGAAAATGGCCGCCTCCGCCCTCGTAGGCGGGTGCATCCTGTCAGGGACCGCGGCGAACGCGGCAAGTTCTGGGACGCCAACGATTTTGGTCGTCGGCGACAGCCTTTCGGCCGAATACGGCATCGCGCGCGGTACCGGCTGGGTCAATCTGATGCAACAGACGATCACGCAAAGCGGGTTTGATTATAACGTCGTGAACGCGAGCATCAGCGGCGACACGACGAGCGGTGGACGCGCGCGCCTCGCGCCGCTGCTCGAACGCTATCATCCCGCCATCACGATCCTGGAACTCGGCGGCAACGACGCGCTGCGCGGCATTCCACTCGATCTCACGCGCAGCAATCTGCGCGAGATGATCGGCGCGGCACGCAAGGCAGGCAGCCGTGTGATCGTCGTCGGCATGCGCATTCCGCCGAATTACGGGCTCGACTACAGCGAGCAGTTCTTCACGATGTTTTCGCTCGTGGCGAAGCAGGAAAAAACCGGCTACGTGCCGTTCCTCTTGGCGGGTGTTATCGAACACCCCGACTGGTTCCAGCAGGATCAGATTCACCCGCTGGCCAAGGCACACCCGCAAATCCTGCAGAACGTCTGGCCAACGGTCAAACCGCTACTCAAGCCCGCCGGAAAGTCGCCCTCGCCCCCCGCGCAAGCACGAACGCCGAAGAAGTCCGGCGCATAAAAAACGCGGCCGTTTGGCCGCGTTTCCAGTTTCATTCAGCGATGGCATCGGACGCCGGATCAGGCACCCGACTTGGTGACATCGTTCACGATCTTCACCTTCGAGCGCGCACGCAGGTCGCCCAGCCAGGCATTCCATTCGGCCTGCGCCGCCAGTTGGTTGAGTTGCTGCGCCTCGGCGGCAAGATGCTGTGCGTCCTGCTCGGCCGGCTGCGTGACCTTGCCGATGCGATACACCGCGTAGCCCTGACCTTCGCCCAAAGCGACACCAACATACGCCGGCAACCGGGTCGTATCGGCGCTGAAGATTGCGCCCAGTGCCGTCGCCGGCAGCTTGCCCGGGTTGTCTCGCGAAACGGTTTGCGCAGCGCCGAATGCGGCGTCGCCCCCCTTCTTGAGCGCTTCGAGCTTGGCCTGGCCGGCCGTCTTCGCGGCCTGCTCGGCCAGATCGGCCACGACCTTCTCTTTGACTTGCGCCTCGATCTGCGCGAGCGGCGGCGTGGCGGCCGGGTGGTAATTCACCACGTGCGCCGACACCAGTACGCCCTGACCGACATCGACCGCTTCGGTATTGCGCTTGTTCTTGAGCGCCTCGTCGCCAAACACGGCCTTGAGCAGCTTCTCGTTGCCGATCGGGAGCTTCGCCTGCGACGGATTCGGCGTCCGCGTGACCGTGGCCGTCTGCACCTTCAGGTTGAGCTTGTCGGCCGCCGGCTGCACGCTGTCGGGCTGTTCGTACACGGCGTTGGTGAACTGGTCGGCCAACTTCGCATAGGCCTTTGCCGATTCCTGCTGTCGATACTGATCGGCAAGCTGCGCTTTCACTTCATCGAACGATTTGGTCTGCTCCGGCTTGATGCCGGTCAGCTTGATGATGTGATAACCGAAATCGCTCTTCACGACATCGCTGACGTCACCCTCGTGCTTCAGTGCGAACGTGGCATCGGCAAACGGCTTGACCATTGCGTCGCGTGCGAAGAAGCCCAGATCACCGCCGTTGGCCTTCGAGCCCGGGTCTTCCGAATCGGCGCTGGCCAGCTTGGCAAAGTCGTCCGGATGCTTCTTGATCTCGGCAAGCAAAGCGTCGGCCTTGGCCTTCGCCTTGGCGTGATCGGCCGGCGATGCGTCGGCGGGCGACGCGATCAGGATGTGCGATGCGCGGCGCTGTTCAGGCGTGGTGTATTGCTTCAGGTTGTCCTGGTACATCTTGCGCAGCACGTCATCGCTCGCGGGCGTCTGTGCCGAAGCCGGCATGGCCTTCGGGTCGAGCACGACATACTGGATCTCGGCCGATTCGGGCGTCTGGAAGGCCGCCTTGTGCGCATCGTAATACGCCTGAATCTGCGGCTGCGTCGGAACGATCTTGCCGGCGTAGTCGGTGACCGGGAAGGTCAGTACCGAGACCTCGCGCTGTTGAGCACGCAGTTGCGCGAAGCGTTCGAGCACCGTTTTTGGCAGCATGGCGCTTGCTTGCACACTCGACGGCAATTGGTTCGACGCCAGCTCGAAGCGAATTTGCGCTTCAAGGCGCTGTGGCGTGAGGTTTTGCGCGGAAAGCAATTGCGCGTACTTCGCTTCATCGATGGAACCATCCGGACGGCGCAACTGGGCAATCGCCGGAATGGCGAGCAGCGCCTCACGCACCTGGGCATCGGGCACCGAAAGATTCTTCTTCAGCGTTTCCTGCGTGAGCAGCTTCTGCTGGATCAGGTTATCGAGCACCGCGGCGCGCATTTCGGGGGTGTTGATCTGGTTGGCATCGACCGCGCCGCCAAACATCTGTTGCATGCGCTCGGTCTGCGCGCGAAGCACACTGTCGTATTCCTGGCGCGTCACGGTCTGGTCGCCGACCTTGGCGATGGTGCTGGCGTCTGCGGCGTATTCCTGCCAGCCATGAACGCCAAATACCACGAACGACGGCACGATCAACACCGTCAGGAAGATGAGAACCAATCGTTGATGACGGCGGATGAAGTCGAACATACGAAATCGGAATAGTCGTCTGGATGCGTCTTAAGACGCCATATGGCAAAAAAGGCGAACCGAAGTTCGCCTTTTCACAATTTGGCGGAGCGGACGGGGCTCGAACCCGCGACCCCCGGCGTGACAGGCCGGTATTCTAACCAACTGAACTACCGCTCCCCAAGATCTGGAACTGGTGGGTGCTGAGGGGCTCGAACCCCCGACCTACGCCTTGTAAGGGCGCCGCTCTACCAACTGAGCTAAGCACCCGTTCCCGATTCAAGTGTTGTTCTTGCTGCAACTCCCCGCCGAAACAGGGAAGCCAATCAGTTTAACGTATCTTTCAACACTTTGCCAGGGCGAAATTTCGGAACCTTCGCTGCCTTGATCTTGATCGCGGCGCCCGTGCGCGGATTGCGTCCGGTACGGGCTGCACGCTTGGCCACGTGGAACGTGCCGAAGCCGACCAACGTCACGCTGTCTCCCTTCTTCAGCGATTTCTTTACCGCACCCACCAATGCTTCAAGTGCCCGACCGGCAGCCGCTTTCGAGATGTCTGCTTCACCCGCGATATGATCGATCAGTTCCGTCTTGTTCACTGTAACCCCCTTGCAAGGATAGTAGGCGATTGAGCCGCGGAGGCGCTCTTTGCGCGCCTTGTCTTTGATCCGCTAGGTCCGTCGGCTTTGCCATTAGACAAGCCGGAAACCCTGATGTCAAGCCGTTTTGCGCCCTTTGGGCGGCTTAGGAAGCACTCCTGAATCTGCGCTTCCCAAGCGTCATTTTCGAGCCCTTCGCCTGAATAAAAAAAGCCCGGGGAAACCCCCCGGGCTTTTTGCGCACCTTCCCGCAAAACGTGCTACGGCGAAATCACCCGTTGCACGCCACGCGACAAATGACCGTCAGTGCTTGATGACCTCCTGCTTGCCGCTTGCATCCGTATTCGGCGTGACAGGCGCGGCCTTCGCCTCTTCCTCGGGCAGCGGCGTCGGTGCATGCTCCAGCGCCAGCTCAAGTACCTTGTCGATCCAGCGCACCGGCATGATTTCCAGCGCGTTCTTGACCGTGTCGGGAATCTCTGCGAGATCCTTCACGTTCTCCTCTGGAATCAACACAAGCTTGATGCCGCCACGGTGAGCCGCCAGCAACTTCTCCTTGAGACCACCGATCGGCAGCACTTCACCGCGCAGCGTGATCTCACCGGTCATTGCCACATTTGCACGCACCGGAATGCCAGTGAGCACCGAGACCAGCGCCGTCGTCATGGCGATACCGGCAGACGGACCATCCTTCGGCGTCGCACCTTCCGGCACGTGAATGTGGATGTCCTTCTTCTCGAACTGCTCATCCGTCACACCGAGGCGACGCGCACGCGAACGCACGACGGAGCGCGCGGCTTCGACCGACTCCTTCATCACGTCGCCGAGCGAACCCGTACGAATGATGTTGCCCTTGCCCGGCATCAACGCGGCTTCGATGGTCAGCAGATCGCCGCCCACCTCCGTCCACGCCAGACCCGTGACCTGACCGATCTGGTTTTCCTTCATGGCCAGACCGAAGTCAAATTTGCGCACGCCCAGGAAGTTGTCGAGATTGCCCGCGTCGACCTTGATCGAGGCACCGTCAACCTTCTTGAGCAACAGCATCTTCACGACCTTGCGGCAGATCTTCGAGATCTCGCGCTCGAGCGAACGCACACCGGCTTCGCGCGTGTAGTAGCGGATGATGTCGCGAATCGCAGCTTCGGCCAGATCGATCTCGCCTTCCTTCAGCCCGTTGTTCTTCTTCTGCTTCGGCAGCAGATAACGCTGGGCAATATTGACCTTCTCGTCTTCCGTGTAGCCCGACAGGCGAATCACTTCCATACGGTCGAGCAGCGGCGCCGGAATGTTCAGCGAGTTCGACGTGGCCACGAACATCACATCCGACAGATCGAAGTCGACCTCGACGTAGTGATCCGAGAACGTGTGGTTCTGCTCGGGGTCGAGCACTTCGAGCAGCGCCGAACTCGGATCCCCGCGGAAGTCCATGCCCATCTTGTCCACTTCGTCGAGCAGAAACAGCGGATTGCGCACGGCGACCTTCGACAGACTCTGCAGGATTTTCCCCGGCATCGACCCGATATACGTGCGACGGTGGCCGCGAATCTCGGCCTCATCACGCACGCCGCCCAACGCCATGCGCACGAACTTGCGGTTCGTCGCACGTGCGATCGACTGACCGAGCGATGTCTTGCCCACACCCGGGGGCCCCACCAGGCACAGGATCGGTGCCTTGACCTTCTCGACGCGCTGTTGCACGGCAAGATACTCAAGGATGCGTTCCTTGACCTTCTCAAGACCGAAGTGATCCTCGTCGAGCACCTTCTCGGCGTTCGACAGGTCGTTGTTGACCTTGCTCTTCTTGCGCCACGGCAGACCGACCAGCGTGTCGATATAGTTACGCACGACGGTCGCTTCGGCCGACATCGGCGACATCAGCTTGAGCTTCTTGAGTTCGGCGTCAGCCTTCTTCTTGGCTTCCTTGGGCAGATGCGCGGCCTTGATCCGCTTCTCGAGCTCTTCGAGATCCGCGCCTTCTTCACCCTCGCCCAACTCCTTCTGGATCGCCTTGACCTGTTCGTTCAGGTAGTACTCGCGCTGGCTCTTCTCCATCTGGCGCTTCACGCGGCCACGGATGCGCTTTTCCACCTGAAGGATATCGATCTCGCTCTCGAGCTGCGCGAGCAGGTGCTCGAGACGCTCGATGACCGGGAACATTTCCAGGATGTTCTGCTTCTGCTCCAGCTTGAGCGGCAGGTGGGCCGCGATGGTGTCCGCCAGACGACCCGCCTCGTCGATACCTGAGAGCGACGTCAGAATCTCCGGCGGAATCTTCTTGTTGAGCTTCACATACTGATCGAACTGGGCCACGATCGCGCGGCGCAGCGCCTCGGATTCCGGAGAGTTGCCGTCGTCCGGTTCGAGCGGCATCACTTCCGACGTGAACTGGGTTTCCTCTTCGTCCACACTCAGGGTGCGGGCGCGCTGAATCCCTTCGACGAGCACCTTGACGGTGCCATCGGGCAATTTGAGCATTTGCAGGATGTTCGCCACGCAGCCGATCTCATAGAGATCCTTGGACGTGGGCTCATCCTTGGCCGCCGCCTTCTGGGCGACGAGCATGATGTGCTTGCCGCCTTCCATGGCGGTTTCAAGCGCTTTAATCGATTTCGGACGCCCCACGAAAAGGGGAATCACCATGTGCGGAAACACGACCACGTCGCGCAAAGGCAACAGGGGCAGTTGAATCGCTTCGGGCGGGAGGATTTGGGTGCCTGACATCTCGTTCCCCATATTTAACGATACCGTTGTGTTCCAGCTAATTGAGGCCGCCGACGGGAATTACAAGGGGAGTGGAACAGCCCTTTCGCCGGTAAGTTGCACCGCTCGGGGTTTCATTGCCCGCGGCACTAGTATGAAGGAAAAAAAGCCGTCCATGTTTCCATGAACGGCTTCGGGTAGCGCTGAGTTGACCGTTCAATTGGAGCCGGCAACCTTGGGCGACTCCTGGTAAATCAAAAGCGGTTTCCCGTCGCCGCTGATGGCGTTTTCGTCGAGGATCACCTTGGTGACGCCCTTGAGCGACGGTAGTTCGTACATCACTTCGAGCAACGCCTGCTCGATGATCGAGCGCAACCCGCGCGCGCCCGTCTTGCGCTTGATGGCCTTGCGCGCCACCGCGTGCATCGCGGCCGGACGAATCTCCAGCTCCACGCCCTCCATCAGGAACAGGCGCTGATATTGCTTGACCAGCGCGTTCTTGGGTTCGACGAGGATGGTCACCAGCGCGTCTTCATCGAGCTTGCCCAGCGTGGCAACCACCGGCAGACGACCGATCAGCTCCGGAATCAGGCCAAACTTGATCAGATCTTCCGGCTCGACGTCACGCAGCAACTCGCTGGCGTCACGCTCCTCACCGGTCTTGACCGTTGCGCCGAACCCGATGCCCGTCTTCTCGGTACGGTTCATGATGATCTTCTCGAGACCATCGAACGCACCGCCGCAGATGAACAGGATGTTCGTCGTGTCGACCTGGATGAAATCCTGGTTCGGGTGCTTGCGACCGCCTTGCGGCGGCACCGACGCCATCGTGCCTTCGACCAGCTTGAGCAGCGCCTGCTGCACGCCCTCGCCCGACACGTCGCGCGTAATCGACGGATTGTCCGACTTGCGGCTGATCTTGTCGATTTCATCAATATAGACGATGCCCTTCTGCGCCTGCTCGATCTCGTAATTGCAGTTTTGCAGCAGCTTCTGAATGATGTTCTCGACGTCTTCCCCCACGTAACCGGCTTCGGTCAGCGTGGTGGCGTCGGCAATCACGAAGGGCACGTTGAGCAGACGGGCGAGTGTCTGCGCGAGCAACGTCTTGCCCGAACCGGTCGGCCCGATGAGCAGGATGTTGCTCTTGGCGAGTTCGACCTCGTCGCGCTTGTCGCCGAGGTGCTTCAGTCGCTTGTAATGGTTGTAGACCGCCACGGCCAGAATCTTCTTGGCGCGGTCCTGACCGATCACATACTGATCGAGACTCTCGCGGATTTCCAGCGGCGACGGCAGATCGGACTTGCCGCCGCTGCCGCTCTCGTCTTCGGCCGCAGCGGCCTCGTCGCGGATAATCTCATTGCACAGATCGATGCACTCGTCGCAGATGAAGACCGACGGCCCCGCGATGAGCTTCTTGACCTCGTGCTGACTCTTTCCGCAGAACGAGCAGTAGAGCAGCTTTTCGCCGTTGGAAGTGCTTTTTTTATCCACCATATGTGTGTCAGCCTGCTAGCAATTTGCGCCCCGGTCGTCCCCCGCCGGGGGCGGCAAACGCGGCATACGTGAATCCCATTGTAACGCCATGCCGCGCGAGCGTGTAACCCAGCCGCATCGGCAATAAATTCCCTTTTACGACAAAGGCTTGGCGCGATTACCCGGCCCTGAACAATGAAACCGCCGGGTGTCGCGCCAACCTTTTGTCGTCGGGCGCCCTCGAATTCGAAACCGAATCAGGGACGCTTTTCGAGCACGCGGTCGATCAACCCATACTCGACGGCATCGGCCGCCGACTTGAAGTTGTCGCGATCGGTATCGCGCGCGATGACGTCGAGCGACTGGCCGGTGTTGTCGGCCAACAATCGATTCAACCGATCCTTGAGCAGCAGGATTTCCCTGGCGTGGATCTCGATGTCCGAGGCCTGGCCGCGGGCGCCGCCCAGCGGTTGGTGAATCATGATGCGCGCGTTTGGCAGCGCGAAGCGCTTGCCCTTCTCACCGGCCGCCAGCAGGAATGCGCCCATGCTCGCCGCCATGCCCAGGCACAGCGTCGAGACTGCCGGCTTGACGAACTTCATCGTGTCGTAAATCGCCAGGCCCGCCGAGACGGAACCGCCCGGCGAGTTGATGTACATCGAGATTTCCTTGTCCGGATTTTCACTCTCGAGGAACAACAACTGGGCGACGACGAGGTTAGCGCTCTGGTCGTTGACCTCGCCCACCAGGAAAATGATGCGCTCCTTGAGGAGTCGCGAGTAAATATCGTAAGCGCGCTCGCCACGACCACTTTGCTCGACGACCATCGGCACGAGGCCAAGGCCTTGCGTCTCGAGGGCGGAGTTGTGCGTCGGGGAGGCGAGTTGGGCGAGCAATTCGGAACGGGTAATCATATCGGTTCGACCCTTCTATCGAGATGGTTTTGCGCGCCGCAGGGAGGAGGCCCGGGGGCCATTTGGAAAAGAACCGCCACGGCCTTGCGGCCGCGGCGGTTCAATCGGTCGTGTCGCGTTCGATCAGGCTTGCGAGTTGCCGGCCAGCTCTTCGAAACTGACCTGCTTGTCGGTCACCTTGGCCTTACCCAGGACGAATTCGACCACGTTGTTCTCGACGACGAAACCTTCCATTTCCGCCATGCGCTGCTGATCTCCATAGTACCAGCGGACGACTTCTTGCGGGTCTTCGTAGCTCTTCGCGAACTCCTCGACTTCGGCCTTGATCTGCTCCGGCTTGGCTTGCAGGTCATTTTGCTTGACCAGCTCGGCCAGAATCAGACCCAGCTTCACGCGACGCTCAGCTTGCTCCTTGAACATCTCCGCCGGGATCGGCACGTTGCCTGCGTTCGGCACGCCGCGCTGCGTCAAGTCCTGACGGGCCATCGCCACCAGGCGCTCCTGGTCCTGAGCGACCAATGCGTTCGGCACGTCGAGCTCCGACACCGAGATCAGCGCGTTCATCACCTGATCCTTGAGCAAGGCCTGCGTACGACGCTTCACTTCGCGCGACAGATTTTCCTTGATGTCGGCGCGCATCTTTTCCATGCTGCCGTCGGCGATACCGAGCGACTTGGCGAACTCCTCGTCGACTTCAGGCAGATGCGCCCACTCGACCTTCTTCAGCGTCACGGTGAATGTGGCGGTCTTACCGGCCACTTCCTTGCCGTGATACTCGTCGGGGAACTTGAGTTCGAAGTCCTTCGACTCGCCCACCTTCAGGCCCAGCGTAGCCGTCTCGAACTCAGGCAGCATGCGGCCTTCGCCCAGCACGAACACGAAGTCTTCGGCGCTACCGCCGGCGAACGCTTCGCCGTCGATCTTGCCAACGAAGTCCACCGTCACGCGGTCGCCGTCCTTGGCTTCGACCGAGCCGCCGTCGCCGTGGGCGCCGACTTCGCCGCGCACGTGGTAGTGCACACGCTGCTTGCGCAGGATGTCGATGGTGCGGTCGATCTCGGCTTCCGAGACGTCCGTCGTGGTACGGCTCACCTCGGCCGTGGCCAGATCACCGATCTTGACTTCCGGGTAGATCTCGAACGTGGCGTCGAATGCGTACTCGGCGTCGCTAGCGTCGACCTTCGGCGCGAAGCGCGGCTGACCCGCGACGCGCAGATCCTGTTCCTTGCTGATGTCGAAGAATTGCTGGCCGACCTTGTCGCTCACGACTTCGGCTTCGACCTGACCACCGTACTGCTGGGTGACCATCTTCAGGGGCACCTTGCCCGGGCGGAAACCCGGCATACGCACCGTCTTCGACAGCTTCTGAATACGTGCCGCAACTTCTTTTTCGACTTCCTGCTTGGGCAGGGCGATGGTAAAGCGACGCTCGAGCTTGCCGAGGTTTTCAACAGCGATAGTCATGAGGATATTCGTCCTTCCAGAGGGTCGTTCTGTGTTGCGGCGAGGGAATGCCACAAGCGGACCCTGTCAGTTAATCAACCTTGGGCCGGAACCGACGTTGCGACGCCGGCTTCCCTCCGCCCCCGACATGCGGGGTAGCGCCAAAACGGTTTTGAACACAAAGCGGAACATTTTAGCAAACTATTGCCCCGCCTCCAGACTTTCCGCCCCGATATCAGGGAAATAGGGCCATTTTGCCTTCACGGGCCTTCCCAACGCCCGCCCGCCCTGCCGGGCATGTCGCAACGGGTCGGTACAGGCCGGCATTACGCTTTAGAGGATCGCGTCCAGAAAAAGATCTTGGGGGAAGCCCGCTTACGGCTTAGGATTCATTCGTACGTTTGAATGAAACATCGGTTCAATCCGATGGCGCGGCCTCGCGCCGCATCACACTGGAGGTGCTTCGTGAGCCCACGCCTTTCCGTCGGCCGGCAAGCCGGCGACACCAAGCTGCGCATCCTCGATGCCGCGGAAGAACTTTTCATCGAATACGGCTACGAAGCGATGTCCTTGCGCCAGATCACGTCGCGCGCCGACGTCAACCTGGCCGCCGTCAACTATCACTTCGGCAGCAAGGAGACCCTGCTCCAGGCCATGCTGGCGCGTCGGCTCGACCGGCTCAACGACGAGCGGCTCGCGCTGCTGACGCGCGCCGAAGCCGAGTGGCCAGCAACGCAGCTCACGTGCGAACACGTGCTGGGGGCGATGTTCATCCCCGCCCTTGCCATCTCGCATCATCGCGATATCGGCGGCCCCGCGTTCCTGCGCCTGCTCGGGCGGGTGTACGCCGATCCGTCACCGTTCATCCGGGACTATTTGCAGCAGCATTACGCCCCCGTCTTCGAGCGTTTCTTCGACGCCTTCGCCCGCGCGTTGCCGCAGTTGCCGCGCCAGGAATTGGGCTGGCGTCTGCACTTCGCGCTTCAGGCATTGTCGGGCGTGCTCGCAAGCAGCGACACCTCTCGACTGATCGACACGTTCGCCCAAGGCCAGGCGATGGGCGACCTGCAGGTCGTGGCACGACTCACCGCCCTCATGGTCGCGGCGCTCAGGGCGCCGATGCCGGGCGAGGAACAACTGGCGAGCTTCGCCGACGTCTTCGCGCTGGCGAAGGCCGCGGACATTACGCCGCCACGCGAAGCCGGACAAGTCGCCGCTCCGCTCACGTCAACAGCGCAAGCGAATGCCACGCCTCGAATGCCCGGCGCCGACGACCGCTCGCTCGCGAATGCCTGAACACAGATCACCGTAAGCCGGAGAAGGTCCGAGCCGGTCGACGACGATCGGACACGAAGCCCAAACCTGAACAGACTCCCGACAACCGACCGGGAGGCGAGGCCAATTCGGCGCTGAGGCGCCCCCGACCGGTGCCATGGCACTTCGGACCGGGAGGGTGAACCGAAAGGGAGGACAGCATGATGGCTCTATGGATTCTTGCGTGGGTTGCGGGCGTGAGCGCCCTGCTCTTTTACCGTGCGCACGCCTGGCAGTGGTTGTCGGCGGCCGTGGTGTGGGTGGGCGCAGGCGCGGCGAGCGGGCTGACGGGGACCGTTGCGACCGCCGTACTCGCTGTCATCTTCATCTTGCCGGCACTGGTCCTGAGCATCGGCCCACTGCGTCGCGCGTGGATGACCGCACCGTTGCTCGCCAAATTCCGCACGATCATGCCGGAGATGTCCGAAACGGAGAAAGACGCGATCGAAGCAGGCACCGTCTGGTGGGATGCCGATCTGTTCTCAGGCCGCCCCGACTGGAAAAAATTCATGGCGCTGCCCGCGCCCACCTTGTCCGCCGAAGAACAGGCGTTCCTGGACACCGAGGTCGAGCACCTGTGCGACCTGTCCAACGACTGGGAAAGCACCCAGGTCTGGCAGGACCTACCGCCAAAGGCATGGCAATACGCAAAGGATGCCGGCTTTCTGGGAATGATCATCCCCAAGCGCTACGGCGGCCTCGAATTCTCCGCGTATGCGCACTCCCAAGTGGTGATGAAGCTGGCTTCGCGTTGCTCGGCGGCCGCCGTGTCGGTCATGGTGCCGAACTCGCTCGGCCCCGCCGAACTGCTGCTTCACTACGGCACCGAAGCCCAGAAGAACTACTATCTGCCGCGTCTGGCGAAGGGGGACGAAGTCCCCTGCTTCGCACTCACGAGCCCATACGCGGGCTCGGACGCCGCCGCCATCCCCGACGTCGGCATCGTCTGCCGAGGCGTTCACGAGGGCCGCGAAACGCTTGGGTTCCGTGTCACGTGGAGCAAGCGCTACATCACCCTGGGGCCGATCGCGACGGTGCTCGGCCTCGCCTTCCGAGCCCTCGATCCCGACCATCTGCTCGGTGACGACGACGCTCCAGGCATCACCTGCGCACTGATTCCCACGCACCATCCGGGCGTGGTGATCGGTCGTCGCCACTGGCCGCTGAACGCCGTCTTCCAGAACGGCCCGAATGCCGGCAAGGATGTCTTCATTCCGCTCGACTGGGTAATCGGCGGGCAAGCACAGGTCGGCAAAGGCTGGCGCATGCTGATGGAGTGTCTCGCGGCGGGTCGTGCGATTTCGTTGCCCTCCTCGAACGTCGGTTACTCGAAGCTCGCCGTGCGGGCCACGGGGGCTTACGCGGCGGTGCGGCGTCAATTCCGCACACCGATCGGGAGGTTCGAAGGCGTGCAAGAGGCGCTGGCGCGCATGGCCGGCAACCTCTACGCGATGGACGCCGCACGCCGTATGGCAGCGCTCGCCGTCGATCTTGGGGAGAAGCCCTCGGTGATCTCCGCCATCGCGAAATACCACGTGACCGAACGCGCCCGCAAAGTGGTGAACGACGGCATGGATGTCGTCGCGGGCAAAGGCATCTGCATGGGCCCGAACAACTTCCTTGCCCGCGCCTACCAGCAGATCCCGGTATCGATCACGGTGGAGGGCGCCAACATCATGACGCGCTGCCTGATGATCTTCGGTCAGGGCGCGATCCGCTGCCATCCGTACGTGCTCAAGGAGCTGAGCGCCGCGCAAACGGCGGATCGAGCAGCGGCCGTGCGCGCCTTCGACGACGCCCTCTTCGGCCATCTGAGCTTCGTCACGAGCAACATCGTGCGCGGTGCCCTGCACGGCATCACGCATGCGCGCTTCTCCGCGGTGCCGTCGAACGCCGCGCCGGAGTTGCATGGGTACTACCGCGCCGCGAACCGTCTATCGACGCTGCTCGCCGTCGCATCCGACGTCTCGATGGCGGTACTCGGCGGCTCGCTCAAGCGCCGCGAGCGCCTCACGGGCCGGCTCGGCGACATCCTCTCGCAATTGTTCCTGTTGACGGCGACGCTCAAGCGTTACGAAGACGAAGGCCGCCCCACCGCCGATCTGCCACTGGTGCACTGGGCCGCGCAAGATGCGCTTTGGCAGGCACGCGAGGCGTTCGAGGGCGTGCTCGCAAACTATCCGTCGCGCGCGATCGCCTGGTGGATGCGCTGGAAACTCATGCCGCTCGGCCTGCCCTATGCCAAACCGTCCGATGCGTTGGCCACCCAGGTCGCCGAGTTGATGCAAACGCCGGGCGACGCGCGCGAGCGCCTCGTCACCGGCAGCTATTCGCCGCGCCCCGAAATCGACGGTCTGGCATACGGGGAGATCGTTTTCCAGATGACGCCGCAGGTCACCGCCATCGAACAGCGTTTGCGCACGGCGGTCAAGGAGGGCCGCCTGCCGACGATGCCCCAAAGCCTGCCCGAATTCTCCGAGTGGGTGGAACTCGCCGCGCACCTGCATCTCGTGAGCGACGACGAGCGTCAGGTGCTGGCGCAGTACGCCGACTATGCGACGCGGGCCGTGGCCGTCGACGACTTCCCGCCCGACTTCGGTCGCCTTGCCGACATGCAGCACGCCCAGCAAAACGAAGCGGCCGACGAAGCGCTCACGCCGTGAGTCCGCCCGCCTACTGATGTCTATCACTCTGAGGATTTCCGCGCCGTGACGACGTCCGACCGATATCTGGCTTTCGCCAACTCCGCCGTGGGCAGCCGCCTGGCCAATGCGCTGGGGCTGCCGCGCCCCGTGCCGCTCGAACGGATGCCGTCACGCGACGACAGCCGCGCTGACGCAGACACCGATGCGTCGCCACGCGCAATGCCCATACGGCCCGCGGTCGTGGGCGGCGCGGGCGACGCCCCGCTGTTGCCGGACCTCGCACGCGAGCTGCATCGGCTCGGCATGCCCAGCCTTGCGCACGCCGAGCGGCTTGACTGGATCTCGCACGCCAACCAGGCGGGCACGATGAGCGGACGATTCAATCCCAGCGAAGGCGTACGTGCCAAGGCGTTGTTGTTCGATGCGAGCGCCATCGCCAGCACCGACGGCCTGAGCGCGCTCTACATGTTCTTTCACGACACCCTCGCCTGCCTCGACAAATGCGCCCGCGTACTCGTGCTGGGCTTGCCGCCCACACTGGCGCCAACACCCCAGGCCAGCATGGCGCAGCGCGCGCTGGAAGGCTTTGTGCGATCGCTCGCCAAGGAACTCAAGCGCGGCGCCACGGCGCAGTTGCTCTACGTCTCGCCACACGCTCGGGATGCCCTGCACTCCACGCTGCGCTTCTTTCTCTCGCCGCGCGCCGCCTACGTGAGCGGTCAGGCCATTACCCTGCAAGCGCCGGTATTCCCAACGCCGCCGACTCACGACGATCGTCCGCTCGCCGGACAGGTCGCCGTTGTGACCGGCGCGGCGCGCGGTATCGGCGAAGCGATCGCCACCGTGCTGGCACACGACGGCGCGCATGTCGTGTGCGTCGACATCGCGCAAGCACAAGGCGCGCTCGAGGCCGTGGCGACGCGTCTCGACGGCAGCGCGCTCACATGCGACATTGCGGCTCCCGAAGCGGGGGCGACGCTGCTCGCCCATCTGGCCACGCACGCGCCACGCGGCCTCGACATCCTCGTGCACAACGCCGGCATCACGCGCGACAAGACGCTCGTGCGCATGAGCGAAGCGCAATGGCAGAGCGTGCTCGACATCAATGTCGGTGCGCCGCAACGCCTCAATCAGGCGCTGCTCGATGCCGGGGTGCTGCGCGCCAACAGCCGGATCGTCGGTGTGGCGTCGATCAGTGGCATTGCGGGAAATCGGGGGCAGACCAACTACGCGGCGTCGAAGGCGGCGGTGATTGGCATGATCGAAGCCTGGTCGCCGGTGCTCGCCGAGCGCCACATCAGCATCAATGCCGTCGCGCCGGGCTTCATTGAGACGCAGATGACCGCCGCCGTGCCGTTCGCCATTCGCGAAGCCGGGCGCCGGATGAACTCCCTCGGCCAGGGCGGCCAGCCGGTCGACGTGGCGCAGGCCATTGCCTGGCTGGCGCACCCCGCATCGGGCGCATTGACCGGACAGGTGGTGCGCGTGTGCGGCCAGAGCCTGCTAGGCGCATGACCATGCCCAACGACCGCCCTCGCGATCCGCTTGGCAAGGCGTTGCCGTCGGACGCCGGGCTCGCCCCGATCGACGTCACGCGCCTGCCCTCTCCGCTCCCGCTGTTTCTGCGGGCACTGCTGTCGTCCCGCAAACCAGCGCGCGCGCAACCGCTCCCGCCATTGGCGTTCGCGCGACGCAACGTCACGCTCGACGCAGACGACATCGCCCGTTACGCGCGCTTGTGCGGCTTCACCGCCGCGCACGGGGTGCCGCCAACGTGGCCGCATCTGCTTGCCTTCCCGCTGCATATGTTGCTGATGACCGACCGCGCATTTCCGTTCGCCATGCTCGGCATGGTGCATCTGGACAATCGCATTCGTCAGCACGCATCGCTCACGCCCGGCGAGCGGCTCGATCTCGATGTCCGGTGCGGCTCGCTGTTCGCCCACGACAAGGGACAGGTCTTCACGGTCCTCACCACGGCGCGACGCGATGGGATGGTCGTATGGTCGGGAGAGAGCGGATACCTGCGCACCGGTGTGCACGACCCGCTCGGCCCACCGTATCGCGCCGCGTTGAGCGCCGACCCGTCGCTCGCGAAGACCGCCGCATGGCATGTGCCGGGCGACCTTGGCCGCCTGTACGCGCGCGTGTCCGGCGATTACAATCCGATCCATCTCTGGCCCGTCACGGCCCGACTGTTCGGCTTCCCGCACCCCATCATTCACGGCATGTGGAGCTTCGCCCGAAGCCTCGCGGCCGTGTTACCGGCCGACGTGCCGTTCCTCGATCTGCTCGTGGAGTTCAAAAGGCCGCTGCCGCTGCCGGGGGATGTCACGCTCTGGCGCGATGCTCGCGGCGGCGCCTTCGAGTTGCGCGACGCGGCAGGCACGGTGCCCCATCTGCGCGGACGGTGGCAACACGCGCCGACCGTGTCGTCTTCTCTCCTCGACCCGGACCTTTCATGAGCGCCTTCACCCCTACCGCGCCCGCCCCCGCCTTGCGCCGCGTTGCCATTCTCGGCGGCAACCGCATCCCGTTTGCACGCGCCAACACGGCATACGCCACCGCGTCGAATCAGGACATGCTCACCGCAGCGATTCAGGGTCTCGTCGACCGGTTTGCGCTGCACGATCAGCGCCTGGGGGAAGTCGCTGCGGGGGCCGTGCTCAAACACGCGCGCGATTTCAACCTGACGCGCGAATCCGTCCTGTCGACGACGCTCGCCCCGCAAACGCCCGCCTACGATGTTCAGCAGGCGTGCGGCACGGGCCTCGAAGCCGCCATCCTGACCGGCAACAAGATTGCGCTCGGCCAGATCGACGTGGCGATCGCCGGCGGGGTCGACACAGCCTCGGACGCCCCCATCGCCGTGAACGAGACGCTGCGCAAGATTTTGCTGGAGGCCAACCGGCAGCGCAGCGCGGGGGGCAAGCTCGGTGCGCTCGCGAAGGCGCGTCCCGGCATGTTGTTCAAGCCGGCGTTACCCCGTAACGGCGAACCGCGCACCGGGTTGTCGATGGGTGAGCATTGCGAGCAGATGGCCAAGCGCTGGCAAATCGAGCGCGCCGCACAGGACGAACTCACGCTCGCGAGCCATCGACATCTGGCCGCCGCCTATGAACGCGGGTTCTTCCTCGATCTGATGACGCCGTTTCGCGGCCTGCAACGCGACAACAACCTGCGCGCCGACGTCACGCTGGAGACGTTGAGCGCACTCAAACCGGTGTTCGATCGCAGCGCCACGGGCACGCTCACGGCGGGTAACTCGACCCCACTGACGGACGGCGCCTCGTGCGTGCTGCTCGCGAGCGAAGACTGGGCACGCGCGCACGATATTCCGGTGCTCGCTTATCTGACGTACTCGCAAACCGCAGCGGTCGACTTCTTTCATCCCGATGAGACGCGACGCGAAGGCCTGCTCATGGCGCCGGCGTATGCCGCGCCACGCATGCTCGCCCAGGCCGGCCTCACGCTGCAGGACTTCGACTTCTACGAAATTCACGAGGCATTCGCGGCGCAGGTGCTTTGCACATTGAAAGCGTGGGAAGACCCGCAATACTGCCGCGACAGGCTGGGGCTCGCCGCGCCGCTGGGCAGCATCGAGCGGCAGCGGCTGAACGTGAACGGCAGTTCGCTTGCCTGTGGGCACCCGTTCGCGGCCACCGGCGCACGCCTGCTTGCCACCCTCGCCAAACAGCTCGCCGAGCGTGGCGGCGGGCGTGGCCTCATCTCGATTTGCGCGGCCGGCGGACAAGGCGTGGTCGCCATGCTGGAACGATAAGGGAGACGACGTTACAGGGGCAGTCACAAGCACGGCCCCGCCGCAAGAGGCGAGTTGCCAACAGAGCCACCGCCTGATCTCGGGTGCCCGTGCCAAAAGACCTCAAGGGAGACAACGATGGACTCAGCTGTTCAGCACGAACGCGTGTGGCTAGATGCTTACCCGCCTGGCGTTCCCGCCGACATCGATACGACACGCTACACGTCGCTGGTGCAGGCGTTCGACGAATGGATCGACAAGTACCGGGAACGCATTGCGTTCGTGAGTCTGGGGAGCGAAATCACCTATGGCGAGGTCGCCCGCCAGGCGTATGCCTTTGCCGCGTGGCTGCAAGCCCACGGCGTGCAGAAGGGAGAGCGCGTAGCGCTCATGATGCCCAATTGCTTCCAGTACCCGATCGGCCTGTTCGGCACGCTGATCGCCGGGGCCGTGGTCGTCAACGTCAATCCCCTGTACACCGTTCGCGAACTCAAACATCAATTGCAGGACAGCGGCGCACGCACGATCGTCGCGTTTGAGAACTTCGCGAAAACCGTGCAGGACGCGATCCCTGGCACCGAGGTGCGCCACGTGCTCGTCACGCAGATCGGCGACTTGCTCGGTACCGGCTTGAACGTCAAGGGACGCCTCGTCAACTTCCTCATGCGGCGAATCGCGAAGCAGGTGCCGCCGTACGATCTGCCGCAGGCGATCCCGCTGCGCCGAGCGCTCGCCGAGGGCGCAAAGCACACGCCTGCGCCGGTGCCCCTCGCGCGCGACGACCTCGCCTTCCTTCAATACACGGGGGGCACGACCGGCGTGGCCAAGGGCGCGATGCTGTCGCACGGGAACGTGCTGGCCAACCTGTTGCAAACCGAGGCATGGGCCGCCGGCCAGCTCGACGGCGACATCGAGGTGAATCTGTCGCTGCTGCCCATGTATCACATCCTGTCGCTCACGGTGAACTGCCTGGTGTTCATGAGCCTGGGCGGGCGCAACATCCTGATTGCAAATCCGCGCGATGTGAAGAAAGTCGTCTACATCATCCGCAACGAGACATTCACCGGCGTCACGGGCGTGAACACGCTGTTCAACGGTCTGATCGAGAACCCGGACTTCTGTGCTCGCGACTTCTCCCGGCTGAAGCTCTCGCTTGCCGGCGGCATGGCAACGCAGCGTGCCATTGCCGAGCGATGGAAACAGGTCACCGGCAAGCCGATCATCGAGGGCTACGGCCTCACCGAATGCTCGCCCATCGTCACGATGAACCCGGTCGACCTCTCGCATATGGACGACGTCGATTTCACCGGCTCCATCGGTCTGCCCGCCCCGTCGACCGAGGTGCGCTTCAAACGCGATGACGGCACGTGGGCCGATCTCGGCGAGCCGGGGGAGCTATGCGTGCGGGGGCCGCAAGTCATGCGGGGCTATTGGCAGCGCCCGGAGGACACCGCCAACACGTTCGACGCCGACGGCTGGCTGATGACGGGTGACGTCGGTGTCATGGACGCGCGTGGTTACGTACGGCTCATCGACCGCAAAAAAGACATGATTCTCGTGTCCGGTTTCAACGTCTACCCGAATGAAATCGAAGACGTTGTGATGCTTCACCCAGGGGTTCGGGAAGCGGCGGTGGTCGGCGTGCCCGATCCGGTTGCCGGCGAGCGCGTGAAGCTCGTGGTCGTCGCAAAAGACCCCGGGGTGACCACCGAGATTTTGCTCGCCCACTGCCGCGAACACCTGACCGCGTACAAGGTGCCGCGCATCGTCGAATTCCGTAACGGCGAATTGCCCAAGACGACCGTCGGCAAGATCCTGCGGCGTGAACTGCGCGCGCCGCTCGGTCAAGCATGAGGGAGAGAATCAACATGTCCAAGCACCATGTGTTTCACCCCGCCCGCTTCGGTCGCGTCGCACTGGCCATCGCCTTGACACCAACGGCGCTCTTTGCCAGCGCGCTGAGTGCGTCGAACGCACTCGCCCAGACCCGCGTTTCGGCGGATGCGGGGACATCCGCCGCCACGTCCGCCGCCCCTGCCGCCCCGACGGCCACCCACGCAACGGGAGACCCCGCCACCGCGGATGCCGAGGTCGCCACGCTGGCCGCCATGCCTGTCGCAGCGCAAGCCCAATGGCTGTCCCGCACGATCAAGGCCGGCGAGTTGGCGAAGCTGAGCGACGACCGGATCGTCGCTCGCATGCAGGCGATCCACGCCGATGCGCTCGTGCGGTTCCTGAAGACGGAGTCGGCCGCGCTGCCCGAATACCAGTACGAGCTAACGCGTCACGAACGCATCAACAACCAGTGGCAAACCACGCCCGACCGCATGCTCGTGAAGATTCGCGAGACGCCGTTACAGATCTATGCGAAATGGCTGCCGGGCGGCGCCCACGCGGGTCAGGAAATCATTTATGACGAGACGAAGAATTCCAAGGAGATGTACGGCCATCTCGGTGGCATTTTCGGCTTCGCATCGATCTGGAGCAGTATCGACGGCCCGCTCGCGCGCTCGCAGTCCAACCACACCGTGCGCGATCTGGGCTTCGCGTTCATTGCCGAGCGAATTGCGCACGACGGCCGCAGCTTCCGCGCCGAGGGACTCCCCGCGACGCCCGCAAGAATTTCGGTATCCGAATCGAATGGCATGCGCATGCTCGCCCTGGAATGGGACGCCCCCGCCGGTCCGCCGCAACATTACGCATACAAGTCACGCGTGCTGCTCGACCTGAAGACCGGCCGTCCGCGCGGCATCGAAGCGTGGGATGCGTCGGGACAGAAGGTCGAGGAAATGCGCTTCGAGAAGGTGCACAAGGCCTCGTGGACCGACGCAACGTTCGATCCGAAAAATCCCGACTATAAGTTCTGATTGCCCACTTGATGTCGGCGACGACCGGCACCGGTGGATCGCATCTGTGTGACGACGCACGATAAATGGACGACGAAAGCCCGCCACCTCTGAACGGAGGTGGCGGGCTTTCGTCCATACGCACATCGGATGCCGGCATCCTCGAGGTCGCGAACCCGCCATAACGCCAGCGTGCCGGAATCGATCAGGTCTGCGGCAGTTCGATCTTCACTTCGAGCACTTCCAGGTTGTCCTGGTGCTCAACGCTGACCTTGATGTCGTCTTGTGCGATCTTGACGTACTTGGAGATGACGGCGACCAGCTCACGTTGCAACGCCGGCAAGTAGTCCGCCGGCGGCGACGAGCCCGCGCGTTCGTGCGCCAGAATAATCTGCAGGCGCTCTTTGGCGACGGAAGCGGTCTTTTTCTTCTCCCCCAGGAGGAAAGACAGGAATGACATGGGCACTCCTTACTTCGAGCCGAAAATACGCTGCAACAGTCCCGGCTTTTGATAGTCGGTAAAGCGCATTGGCTTGTCTTCGCCCTTGAACCGGCTCACCACGTCGCGATACGCGTCAGCCACGTCGGTGCCGTCGAGATGAATGGCCGGCGTGCCCTGGTTCGAGGCATGCAGCACGGACTCCGACTCCGGAATCACGCCGATGAGCTTGATTCGCAGGATTTCCTGAATGTCGTCGAGCGACAGCATCTGGCCGTCGTTGACCCGCTTCGGGTTGTAACGCGTGATGAGCAGGTGCTCCTTGATCGGCTCGCCGCCTTCGATGGCACGCTTCGTCTTCGACGAGAGAATGCCCAGAATGCGGTCCGAATCGCGCACAGACGACACTTCGGGGTTCGTCACCACGAGGGCCTCGTCGGCGAAATGCATGGCGAGCAGCGCGCCCGATTCGATACCGGCCGGCGAATCGCACACGATGTATTCGAATCCCATGTCGGCCAGATCCTTGATGACCTTCTCGACGCCGGCTTGCGTGAGGGCGTCCTTGTCGCGCGTTTGCGACGCGGGCAGGATGAACAGGTTCTCGCAGGCCTTGTCCTTGATGAGCGCCTGATTGAGGTTCGCTTCGCCTTGAATCACGTTGATCAGGTCGTACACGACGCGGCGCTCGCAACCCATGATGAGGTCGAGATTGCGCAGGCCGACGTCGAAATCGATGACTGCCGTCTTGTGCCCCTGCAAGGCGAGGCCGGCGGAAAAGCTGGCGCTGGTCGTCGTCTTGCCGACGCCACCCTTGCCAGAGGTCACCACAATCACTTTTGCCATCTGTCGATGCCTTCCCAAACTTGAGGATGAATTTAGCTACGAATCATTTGAGCCCGAGGGGCTCGAAAATCAGTTTGTCGTCTACCAGCCGCACCTGCACCGAACGCCCCTGCACATCAGGCGGCAATGCATGCTCACCGGTCCGGTAGATACCGGCGATGGAAATCAGCTCGGGCTCGAGACAGGTACAGAAGATGCGAGCATCGAGCTTGCCCTTCACGCCTGCCAGCGCCCGCCCCCGCAGCGGTGCGTAAATGTGGATATTACCTTCCGCGATCACCTCGGCCCCATAACTGACCAAATCGAGGATGATCAGATCGCCCTTCGCGTAGACCTGCTGGCCCGAACGCAACGGCTTGTCGATGATGGTCGAAGGGACGGCAACGGCGTCAGGCACCGCCGGTTCCGATACCGCCTGGGCTGGCGCGGCAGCCGTCTCGGCTGGCGCCTCGCTCTCCCGGGTCGGACGCGACAGGCGCCGCTCGTGGCTGTCGAGCCGCGGCAGTCCGTCCACCACCGCCCACTCGGCTTGCTCGGCGTTGGCGACCACCCCGATCGGCTTCATGCGGAATTCGGCCAGCATGTCGACCAAGGCGGGCACGGCAACGCGCTCGTCGCCGGTCAGGCGCCGAACGTCGATGGCGACCGTATCGCCGGCAAAGAACTCCGGGGTCGCTTCGAAACGTTGCGACAGTTCGGTGCGCAGCGTCTCCAGTTGCGGCGTCTTGACTACGAAATGCAGGGTATCGATGGCACCGCTGCGTAACTCGAAGTACGGGGTTTTCTTTTGCGGCATGTCAGGTTGTTGTGCGCGAATTGCTGGCAAATTGGGCCATTCTACCGTCCCTTGGCGAGACGCCAACCGCAAATCAATGTTTCACCGCCGTCATCGACTGAAAAATCCCCATTGGCGCATTGCAACATTACGCGCCGTCAACCCACGTTTTCGACGGTAAAGAACACGCGCCGCCGACACGCCAATGACACGGGGAACGTCTATGCTGGCTGTGGGAAAGTGTCGCAGGAGACGTGCTGCGAAGCAGCATCGAAAATGCGAATTTTGTCGCGCAAGTGCCATATTCGTGACCTATCCTTAAATTCCCTGACGAGGGACCCCCTGTGGAACCGCAAACCGGGAGACGACGATGCTGAGTCATCATGAATTTGCCACCCTGATGCTGGTCAAGGACGCTCCTGAGCAAGTGGAGCATGATCGCCTGGACCTCGAGTCATTGCTTGAAAGCAAATTGATCGAATGGGAAGAGTTGGCGTCGGGTGAGAAGTCCCCGCGACTGACCGTCCAGGGCAAGTATGTCCTTCAGGCCGTTGCCTGAGCGCCCAGCCTGCTGTTGAGGTGTCCGTAAGATGCAAAAGCCCGCCGGAAGGCGGGCTTTTCATTGGGCGGGGGGATACCCCCTCGATACCGGCGCAATTCAACCGTGCCGAATGCCCCGAGAGTGACGCCGCCACGTATGGCGCGCCCCCGGATGCTCCCGACACCAGTTGCGATCGACGAGCCACGCAACCGCCGCGCCGACGACCAGCACGATGATCAACATGGCAATCAAGCTCCCTGTCAGCATAGCGGCCTCCTAACTTCGACATGGCGGGATGGCACGTTTTCATTCTAGGCAATCCCTATCGAAATAGGTACCCGAATGTGATCCGGGTATACCGCGTTTGCGCGACATCAAACGCCTCTCATCTTCGTCTTGCGCGCATGCTGCGACGCAGCACACCATTGACTATTCAACGGTGTTTTTGATATCGAGACGCAAGCGCTGCATCGTCGAGACGCTCGCCGTCAGGCGATCGCACCGCCCGCGTCGATCAGCACGGTCGAGCCCGTGGCACTCGGCGTGCCCGCCAGATAAAGAATCGTGTTGGCCACGTCCTCCGCAGCGACCACACGGCGCGCGGGCAAACGCTCCGCCGCGTTGCGATACATCGCCTCGCGATCGGCAACTGACAGCTTGTCCCACAGCGGCGTGACGGTGAGCCCCGGCGAGACCGTATTCACCCGCACCGGCGACAACTCCAGCGCCAGTCCGCGCGCCAGTGCCTCGATAGCGGCGTTGATGGCCCCTTGAACGACCGATGAGGTATTCGGGCGCACGCTCAGAAAGCCCGACGTCAGGGTGAGCGAGCCGCCGTCTTCAATGCGCGCGTAGCGCGCTACGTGGTAACTGCCCCAGAACTTGCTGTCGACGGCGGCATGCGCGTCCTCCAGCGAGAGCTTGCGCACCTGTCCGGTCGGGGTTTGCGCGGCCGAGACGACCACGTGTTGCCAGGGGGCATGGTCGGCGAAGCACCGTTCGACGGCAGCCGCGTCTTCCGTGTCCAGTACCAGAGCGCGGGCGGGCGGGCCTAGCGTGGCAAGCGCGTCGTCGAGCTTCGCCTGACTGCGCGAGGCAATCGTCACGGCGGCGCCTGCCTTGGCGAACGCCTGGGCGGCGGCGCGACCAATGCCGGAGCTGCCGCCGATGACCAACACGCGCTGACCTTCGAAATTGAACATGATGAGACTCCTGAAAACGATTGGAACGAGGGAGGAATCGCGCGACCTGCCGGTGGCCGCCGGTGAGATTGACGGTCCAGCCCTGGCACGCGATGTCACGGCGCTATTGTGATACTCATCCCAAGGAACGATAATCCCGTTAAAAACTGAATGACTCTCTACAATTCATTGAGAATTTGCCCGAGATGATCGACCAGACGCTGGATCTCACCTTATTCGACCGTGTCGTTACCACGGGCAGCATGTCGGCCGCCGCGCGGGAGATGGGGCTGTCGCTTGCCGTCGTGAGCAAGCGGCTCGGGCTGCTCGAGCAGCGCCTTGGCGTTCGCCTGCTCAATCGCACCACCCGCAAACAGGCGCTCACCGACGAAGGGCAGGTCTTTCATACGTGCTGCCAGCGAATCCTCGCGGAGATTGCCGAGACCGAGCGGTTGATGACGCGACAGGCGGGCACCGTCGGTGGTGTGCTTCGCATCAGCGCGCCGCGCGCCTTCGGGCGTCGTCACCTGGCCCCGCTGCTGGTCGCGTTTCGCGAACGGCATCCCGCCCTGAAAGTGCATCTCGAACTCAGCGACCTATGGGTCGATCTGGTCGCGCACGGCATCGACGTGGCGATCCGCGTCGGCACCCTGCCCGATTCCAGTCTCGTTGCGCAGGAACTCGCCCCAAACTACCGCGTGCTGGTCGCGTCTCCGACCTATCTGGCGCGGCGTGGCACGCCGCAGGACGCTGGCGACCTGCAACAGCACGACTGCATTCTGTTCGGCCACGCGCCGCACGGCGACTGGCGATTCGTGTGGCAATCCGAAACGTTGCGCGTCCAGGTCCCGGATACCTACGTCGTCGACGATGGAGATACCGCGCACGAATTGGCGCTGCACGGTGCGGGCATCACACAGAAATCCATCTGGGACGTGGGTGACGATATCCAGGCGGGACGACTTGCGCGCGTATTGCCCTCGCTGCAAATGCCGGCGTCGCCGCTGCATGCCGTGTATCCGCACAACCGGCATCTCGCGCCGCGCACACGCGCCTTCGTTGACTTTCTGCGGGACGGATTGCGCGCCACATGGCGCTGGCCCCAGCACTAGGGATTCACGCCTTGCGCAGCGTCTGGCGTGTCTCCCCCACGGCGCGCTGCCTCGCGGCTTTCACTTGTCGCCGTCGGAATCGCGCCCGTTGAGCGCCTCACGTCCAGCGGCCAGCAATGCCTCCGAGAGCGCCGGATCCGCACTGACGACCGCACGCGACAGCACGAGCGTGCCCACCATCTGCGCAAAGCGTGCCATCGCCGCCCGATTCGCCCGCGTCTGACTCAGGCCTCGCTCGATACCGGTCGCGGTCATTCGGTCGATCATGTCGGCCAGCCCCTTCGCATAACATGCTTGCGCTTCGTCGCCGATGCGCGGGGCATCCCCCGCAAATCCGGCCATCGGGCAGCCACACGCCACGTCATCGCGGTGCGCCGTCGACAGATACCGCTCGACGCGCGCCGCCGGCGACAGCATCGCCTCCGCCGCCGCGTCGCCGCCCGCCAGCAGCCCGTTGCTCGACGCCACCGCGCGCGACATCACGGCCGCAACCAGCGCGTCTTTCGACTTGAAGTGATTGTAGAAGCCCCCCTGCGTGAAGCCCGCGGCCTTCATCAACGCCGTCAGCCCCACGGCGTCAACGCCGTGCTCACGAAACAGCCGCTCCGCCGCCGCGACGATCGCCTCGCGGTTTTCCGCAGCCTGCTCTCTTGAAATTCCCATCCCACGCTCCTCAGGACTCGCGACGCTCGTCCAGACTCGTCCACACCATCGAACTATCGTCATCATCGATAAAGACAATTACGATCACCATTGACATATCGATGCCAGACTCGGCACAATGCGTCAACGATGACGATTGTGATCACCATCGTCATGAAGTATAACCCAACGCTCACGTCTTCCACAGGGTCGACGTGACTCGATTACCCTGCTGGAGTACTGAAATGAAGATCAAAGATGCCGTCGTGTTCGTGACCGGCGCCAACCGTGGCCTGGGATTGGCGTTTGCGAAACAGGCGCTCGAACGCGGCGCGAAAAAGGTGTACGCCGGGTCGCGCGATCCGTCGAAGGTCACGCTGCCGGGTGTCATCCCGGTCAAGCTCGACGTCAACAACCCGGAGGCGGTGGCGGCCGCGGCAAGCCTGGCGGGTGACGTCACGCTGCTCATCAACAACGCGGGGATTGCACGCCTCACCGAAGGGCTGACCGGCCCGGGCGCTACCGAGCTGCTGCGCGAGACGCTGGAGACGAACCTGTTCGGCGTACTCGGCATGACGCAGGCGTTCGCCCCGGCCTTGGGACGCAACGGCGGTGGCGCACTGCTCAATGTCCTGTCGATCGTGAGTTGGATCAGTTCAGACGCGCTGCCTGAATACTCGATCACGAAGTCGGCCGCGTGGTCGCTGACCAATGGCTTGCGCAATGCGTTGCGCGCCCAAAATACGCAGGTGGTCGGTTTGCACGCGGGTTACATCGATACCGACCTGACCCGGGGGTTCGACGCCGACAAGCTCGACCCGGCGGACGTGGTGCGTCAGGCTTACGACGCCATCGAAGCAGGCGAAGAGGAGGTCTGCGTCGACGAAGGTACGCGACAGGTCAAGCAGGCCCTGTCGCTGGGCGTCTACCTTCAAGCGCCAGCGGCGTAGCCACCAACGCCCAATCCGGCACGCTACGGAAAAACGCCGCGACACCCTCAGGGGCCTCGCGGCGTTCGTCGTCCTGCGCCGAGCGACGACTGCGCGTCAGGCGGCCTTGTCCATCTGACGCTCGCCGCCCAGCGCCTCGACCAGATCGTCGAGCATGCGGGCAAGTTCGCCGGTCATGAGCGCGACGTCGGCGTCGAACTTCTCGGCTTCACCTTCAGCCGTCGGATCGGCGGCATCCTTGATGATGTCGAGCGGCGTCACACGCTTGATGACGAAAGCATCGGTCAGCACAAAGGAGATGCGGTCGTTCCACGTCATCGCCAGCCTGGTGCAGCGTTTGCCAGCCTCGATATGCTGGCGCACGTCCGCCCCGTCGAGGGGGTGGCGCACATAGCGCACGGCGGCCTTCTCGTCGATGTTCGAGCGCAATTCCACGTCCTGGTCGACGGTGAAGCCGCCCGGCGCGTCATTGCCCGCAAGCCACGAGGTCATGGTTGCCACGGGCGCCTCGTTGAGTTCCACGTTCTCAAGCGTGATGTCGAGCGTCTTGAGGAGCAGGCTGCGCACTTCGTCGGCCTTGGCGGGCGACGCGGCGTCGATCACGAGCCAGCGATTGGCCGGGTCGATCCACACGCGCGTGTCGCGACGAATGCCGAACGCACGCGGCAGCAGTTCGTCGGTGACCTGCTCCTTGATCTCACGCATCTGCTTGCGGCCCGGCTTGAAGCCTTGCTGCTCTTCCAACTCGACCGCCTTGGCGCGCGTGACCTGATTCACGACGGTGGACGGCAGCAGCTTCTTCTCGGCACGATAGGCGAGCAGAAACTGACGGTTGATGCTGTGCACTAGTTCGCCCCCCTCACGTGGCGGCGCCCAGCCCTGCACTTGCATTTCGAGGCTACCGCCTTCGCAGAAGGCGTGCTTCTCCAATGCCGTTTCCATTTGCGCGACGCTCATGGACCAACCGGCAGGAATTCGGTGCAACTGAAGATTCTTGAACCACATCGGCATCACCGCAAAAAGCAAAAGCCGAGATTTTACCAGTGCCGGGCGGCACGGCGAAATTCGGCAACGCGAATCGTGTCAGAGAAAGCGATCGAGGATCTTCCGGCTCGGCTTGTCGAGCGTGCCGGTGTCCCGAATCAGGAAGTGAATGCCGTGGTTATCGGTGATGAGCAACGTCTGGCCGCCCAGGCGCCGAATGTCCTCTTCGCCGCGCAACACGAACGCCGCCTCGCCGCGGTTCGTCTCGACAGTCCATGTGCTGGGCGTCGCGTAGGTCGAAACGCTCTTGATGCGCAACACCTCCGGCATGAATTCGCGTGCGGCGAGTTCGTCTTGCAACAGCGCGCGCATCGCGGCGGGCAGTCCGTCGAGCGAGTCGAGCCAGACCAGTTCGCGCCCCTCCTGACTCACGAGCGCGAGGCCGTCCTGCGGCGCCGCGATCGGAAACGCGCGCACGGGCACCACGCCTTCATGGGAAACGCCAGCCGCGTCGGTCAGCACCAGGCGGCCGAACGCGTTACGAGACAAGGTGAAATCAATCTGCATGAGTGTCTTCGCGAACGATCAGTTGGCGGAAAGCGGCTGGGCGGGTGCCGCGGTCACGGCCGCCAGCACGGCGGCGGCCTCGACCGTCTCGAGTGCCGCGTCGATATCCGTGTCGACGTTGCGCTGCTGGGCCTGGTACAGCGTGTAGTAAGCGCCTTCGCGGGCCATCAGTGCGTCGTGGTTGCCCACTTCGACGATCTTGCCGCGATCGAGCACCACCAGCCGGTCGGCCTTGCGCAGCGTCGACAACCGGTGCGCAATGGCGATCGTCGTACGGCCCTTGACGAGGTTGTCCAGCGCCTTCTGAATTTCCTTCTCCGTCGCCGTATCGACCGACGACGTCGCCTCGTCGAGAATCAGGATACGCGGGTCGATCAGCAGGGCGCGAGCGATAGAGATGCGTTGACGCTCGCCGCCCGACAGCGCCTGCCCGCGCTCGCCGACGAGCGAATCATAACCGTGCGGCAGACGCAGGATGAACTCGTGCGCGTGTGCCGCGCGCGCGGCTGCCACGATCTCGGCGCGCGTCGCCTCCGGCTTGCCGTAAGCGATATTCTCGGCAATCGTGCCGAAGAACAGAAACGGCTCCTGCAACACCAGGCCGACGTTGCGGCGGAAATCCGATACCGGCAACGCGCGAATGTCCACCCCGTCGATCTGGATCGAGCCTTCGGACACATCGTAAAAGCGGCAGATCAGGTTGACCAGCGTGCTCTTGCCCGAACCGCTATGTCCCACCAGACCGATCATCTCGCCCGGCGCGATGCGCAGGTCCATGCCCCGGATCACCGCTCGGTTGCCGTAGCGGAAACCGATGTCGCGCAGGTCGATGGCGCCCTTCACTTCCTTCAGGTGCACCGGGTTGACCGGCTCGGGAACGTTCGAGACGTGATCGAGAATATCGAAGATTCGCTTCGCACCGGCCGCGGCCTTCTGCGTGACCGACACGATACGGCTCATCGAATCGAGACGCGTGTAGAAGCGGCTGATATAGGTGAGGAACGCGGTGAGCACCCCGACGGTGATCTCGTGCTTCGAGACCTGCCAAATGCCGAAGATCCATACGACGAGCAGCCCCACCTCGGTGAGGAACGTGACCGTCGGCGAGAACAGCGACCACACCTTGTTCACACGGTCGTTGACCACCAGGTTGTGACGATTGGCTTCCTTGAAGCGCGCGACCTCGCGGTTTTCCTGGGCAAACGCCTTCACCACGCGAATGCCCGGAATGGTATCGGCCAGCACGTTGGTGATCTCCGACCAGATCCGGTCGACCTTCTCGAAGCCGTGACGCAATCGGTCGCGCACCAGATGGATCAGCCAGGCGATGAACGGCAGCGGCAACAGCGTGACGGCAGCCAGCCAGGGATTGATCGACACCAGGATCACCGACGTCATGACGATCATCAGCACGTCGGTGGCGAAGTCGAGCAGGTGCAGCGAGAGGAACACGCAGATGCGGTCGCTTTCCGAGCCGATACGCGCCATCAGGTCGCCCGTGCGTTTGCCGCCGAAATACTCCAGCGAGAGGCGCAGCAGATGCGAGTACGTCGCGGTGCGCAGATCGGCACCGATGCGCTCCGACACCTTGGCCAGCAGATACGTACGCGCCCAGCCCAATATCCAGGCGACCACGCCCGCCCCCATCAGGCCCGACAAATAAATTCCCACCAGGTGGTAATCGATCGGCTTGCCGTTCTGGAACGGGATCAGCACGTTGTCCATGAGCGGCATCGTCAGATACGGCGGGATCAACGTGGCACCCGTGGCGCAGAGCGTGAGCAGGAAGCCGGCCAGCAACTGGAAGCGGTACGGCCGCGCGAACCGCCACAGGCGCAGCAATGCCCACGTCGACGGTGGGGGTTCGACTTCCGGGTTGCATTGCGGACACTCGTCGGTCCCCGGCGGCAGTTCCGCCTGACAGATCGGGCAGGTACCCCGCTCGTCGGGTACCGCGCTGGCGGCGTAGCCCGCCACCCGCGCGTCGCGTTGTCGCAGAACCGTGTCCAACAGCATCAACGCGGCCGGATTATGGCCCAGGGTATAGCGCCAGCTCGCCAGCTTTTCGCGCGCGTCGCACAACTCCAGCGCCCCAACGCCCGCATGATCGGAATGCGTCAGCGACAGGTCGGCGCGATACGGCCACGACTGCCAACCCGGTTGGCCGCCCGGTTGCGCATGCGCGTCGCGACGCGCGTCGAGCGCCAGGATCCGGCGCTCGGTCGCAACGACCACGCCATGCGCGAAATGCAGTTGTGCGTCGAGATCGACTGTCAGCCAGGCCAGTACGGTTTCGTCGTCGGCCAGTTGTGCCGCGACATCGGGATACCAGGACTCGGCAGCCGCGCCGGAGGGGCCACCCTCGGAAAGGGCAGTCGGGGCCGCCGCGGAGGGCGCTGTCGGTGTGGGGGTGTCGGTCATTGCTGCGGCAGACGTGTCCTCAAGGGGCGGACATCGAGGCAAACGAGGAAATAGCGAGGCGGACTTTCCCTGTCAGTCCGCGAAATTGCCGCAAGTATAACCACAGCGACGCCTTTTGCGGCGTGGAGTTCCGCGATGACACAGTGCAGCATGGAAATATTGTTGCGACGGTCAACCGTTTACGGATTCTTACGTTAAGTAACCAGTTAACTGCACGAGCGCAAGCGGCCGTGCCGCCTGAAAGCGGCCTCGCCAGCTTCTCCGAACCCAGCCCTGACGCGTGAATTTGCCTTGAGTATGAAAAAGAAAGACATTGAGATTTTCGATGTCCTGTCGCTGCGCGGCCCGAATATGTGGACATATCGGCCGGTGCTTGAGGCATGGGTCGATATCGGCGAACTCGAAGAGTTTCCGTCCAATAAGATCCCTGGATTCCCCGAGCGGCTGGCGGCATGGCTGCCGTCCCTTGTCGAGCACCGTTGCAGCATCGGCGAGCGCGGCGGCTTCCTTCAGCGCCTGCGTGAGGGCACCTGGCCCGGCCATATTCTCGAGCACGTCACGCTGGAGCTGCAAAACCTCGCCGGCATGCCCGGGGGCTTCGGCAAGGCGCGTGAAACGCCGATCTCAGGCGTCTATAAAGTGATCGTGCGGGCCTGGCACGAAGAGGTGACCCGCGCCGCGCTGTTCGCGGCCCGCGATCTGGTCATGGCGGCCATCGAAGACCGCCCCTATGATGTCGATGCCGCGGTGGAAACGTTGCGCGGTCTGGTCGACAAACACTGCCTCGGCCCAAGCACGGCGTGCATCGTCGACGCCGCCGACGACCGCGACATCCCCCATATCCGCCTGTCCGACGGCAATCTGGTGCAACTGGGCTACGGCGCCGCCGCCCGTCGCATCTGGACCGCCGAAACGGACCGTACCCCCGCGATCGCCGAGAGCATCTCACGCGACAAGGACCTCACGAAGCAACTGCTCGAATCGTGCGGCGTGCCCGTGCCGGAAGGCCGTCTCGTCGAGAACGCCGACGATGCGTGGGAAGCCGCCGAAGACATCGGCCTGCCGGTTGTCGTGAAGCCATACGACGGTAACCACGGCCGCGGCGTGTTCATCAATCTCACCACGCGAGACGAAGTCACCACGGCATTCGAAGTCGCCCTTGAAGAAGGCAACGGCGTGATCGTCGAGCGCTTCGTGCCGGGTCTGGAACACCGTCTGCTGGTCGTCGGCGGGCGTGTCGTGGCCGCCGCCATGGGGGAACTGGCCTCGGTGGTCGGCGACGGCCAGCACACCGTCTCGGAACTCATCGAGTTGCAGATCAACAGCGACCCGCGCCGCGGCAGCGCCGAAGACCAGCCGCTCAACCGCGTGCGCATCGATTCGTCGGCCCGGCTCGAACTCAAGCGCCAGGGTTTCGACGCCGATGCCGTGCCGCCCGAGGGCAAGAACGTGCTGATCCAGCGCAACGGCAACGTCGCGTTCGACGTGACCGACCGCGTGCACCCGAGTGTGGCGGCGCATGCGTCGCTGGCCGCGCGTATCGTGGGTCTGGACATCGCCGGCGTCGATCTGGTGGCGGAAGACATTTCGCGCCCGCTGGTCGAACAGCGTGGCGCCATCGTCGAAGTCAACGCCGGCCCGGGCCTGCTCATGCATCTGAAGCCGGCCGATGGTGCGCCGCGCCCAGTCGGCCGCGCCATCGTCGACCATCTGTTCCCCGATGGCGACGCCGGGCGCATTCCGGTCGTCGGCATTACCGGCACGAACGGCAAGACCGTGACCGCGCGCCTGCTCACGCACCTGCTGCAACTCGCGGGCGAGCGTACCGGCCTCGCATGCAGCGACGGCCTGTTCCTCGACAAGCGCCTGGTGCAAGCCGGCGACCGTGCCAACTGGGACGCCGCGCACCGTGTCCTGATGAATGCCAGCGTGACGGCAGCCGTCTTCGAGAACGACAACACCGCCATCCTCTCCGAAGGCCTCGCGTACGACCGCTGCCAGGTCGGCATTGTGACCAACATCGACCGGCCGGATCATCTGGGTCAGTACTTCGTCGAAGACGTCGACCGGATGTTCAGCGTGTTGCGCACCCAGATCGACGTGGTACTGCCCGACGGCGTGGCCGTGCTCAACGCGCGCGACCCGCTCGTCGTGGAAATGGCCGAGCTGTGCGATGGCGACGTGATCTTCTTCGGGCTGGATGAACACCTGCCGGCCATCGTGGCGCATCGCGCGGCGGGCAAGCGCGCGGTGTTCGTGCGCAACGGCGACGTCATGCTGGCCAACGGTACCGAGGAAACCACGCTCGGCGCGACGGCCACCATGCCGCTGACCTATGCCGGTCGTGTCGGCTTCCAGATCGAAAACGTACTCGCGGCCGTCGCGGCCGCCTGGTCGATGGGCGTGACGCTCGACGTCATGCGCACCGGCGTGACCACGTTCGACGTGGGTCAGGTCGATGCCCCGGGCCGCTTCACGCTGTTTGAAAAGCAAGGCGCGACGGTCATCGTCGACGACGCCCATAACGCCCCGGCGCTGACGGCGCTGGCCGCGGCGCTGGCGACCCTGCCAGCCGAGCGGCGCATGGTGGTGTACGGCCCCGGCGTCGACCGGATGGACGACGACCTGCAAGCCGAGGGCAAACTGCTGGCGCAGACGTTTGAGCGCGTAGTCCTGTGCGACGACCTGAGCGTCGAGCGCAAACGCCCGCTGGCGGCGGCGCGGGCCCAACTGCGCGCGGGCATCGATGCCGAGCGCAAGGTGCAGGTGATCGACGCCGGCGAGCGACGTGCCGCTGCCGAAGCGGCGCTCGCCCAGCTCGTGAGCGGTGACCTGCTCGTGTTGCAAGCCGACGAAGGCGGCGCGGCCGCGATGCTCGATCTGGTGCATCAGTGGATGGGGCAGCCGATGCGTGCGCTGGCGGCCTGACCAACGTGAACCGCGAGTGGCGGCGTGCAGGGTTATCTGCCGCCGTCCCCTCGCGTATTTAGCCCGTTACCGAATACCCAAGCCACAGTCGTTTTTCTCGCCAACCCACCGCCATACAGGGACGCGAAGTGGACAGACAGGGATTGCAATTTATGGAAGTCTCCCGTATCCGCGCATTGCGCGGGCCCAACCTCTGGAGCCGTCACACCGCCATCGAGGCGATCGTGACGTGCACCGATCTGGAATACTCGATCGGCAATCTGGCCGGTTTCGAGGCTCGCCTGCGTGCACGCTTTCCCGAACTGCCGGCGCTGACGCCTGACGCCGAAGAGCGTCCGGTGTCCCTGGCAGACGCCCTCGCCACGACGGCCCTGCATCTGCAGGCCGCTGCGGGGTGCCCGGTCACGTTCAGCCAAACGACGCAGACCATCGAACCCGGTACGTTTCAGGTGGTGGTGCAGTACAGCGAAGAACCTGTCGGACGTCTTGCCTTCGAACTGGCGCAGCAATTGATCCACGCTGCCCTCGACGACGGCCCGTTCGACCTGGCCGATGCGCTCTATCGCCTGCGCGATCTCGATGAAGACGTGCGCCTCGGCCCGTCGACCGGCTCGATCGTGGATGCCGCCGTCGCACGCGGCATTCCGTATCGTCGCCTGACCGAAGGCTCGATGGTGCAGTTCGGCTGGGGCAGCAAGCAACGCCGCATTCAGGCGGCGGAGACCGACCGCACCTCGGCCGTGGCCGAGTCGATTGCGCAAGACAAGGATCTGACCAAGACGTTGCTGCACGCCGCCGGCGTGCCGGTCCCGCTGGGCGGCACCGTGCGCGACATCGAAGCCGCGTGGAAGCTGGTGCAGGAAATCGACGCGCCGGTCGTCGTCAAACCGCGCGACGGCAACCAGGGCAAGGGCGTGGCCGTGCGTCTGCGCACGCGCGAGGAGATCGAGAAAGCGTTCGAAGCCGCGCAGGACATCAGCCGCGACGTCATCATCGAGCGCTATATTCCGGGGCACGATTTCCGTTTGCTCGTGATCGGCAACAGGCTGGTCGCGGCTGCTCGCCGCGATCCGCCGCAAGTGACCGGCGACGGCGTGCATACCGTGCGCCAGTTGGTCGAGACGGTCAATGCCGATCCACGCCGTGGCGAAGGCCATGCGACCTCGCTCACCAAGATTCGTTTCGACGACATCGCACTCGCCACGCTTGCCAAGCAGGGGTTGAGCGCCGACTCCGTGCCAGCGGCCGGTGCGCGAATCGTGCTGCGCAACAACGCCAACCTGTCCACCGGCGGCACGGCCACCGATGTGACCGACGACGTCCATCCCGAAATCGCCGCGCGCGCCATCGCCGCTGCGCAGCAGGTGGGGCTGGACATCGCCGGCGTCGATGCCGTGTGCGAGACCGTCATCAAGCCGTTCGAAGATCAGGCGGGCGGCATCGTGGAAGTCAACGCCGCGCCGGGCCTGCGCATGCACTTGCAGCCGTCTTACGGCAAGGGCCGCGCGGTCGGCGAAGCCATCGTCTCGACGATGTTCGACGACGGTGACGATGGCCGCATTCCGCTAGTGGCCGTCTCCGGCACGAACGGCAAGACCACCACGGTGCGCCTGATTGCCCACCTCATCGGCCAGCAAGGCCTGCGCGTGGGCATGACCGGCACCGACGGCATCTATATCAGCGGCCAGCGCATCGACACGGGCGATTGCAGCGGCCCGCGCAGCGCGCGCAACGTACTGATGCATCCGGACGTGGATGCCGCCGTATTCGAAACCGCGCGTGGCGGCCTGCTGCGCGAAGGCCTGGCCTACGACCGCTGCGATGTGGCCGTGGTGACCAATATCGGCATGGGCGACCACTTGGGCCTGTCGTACATCAACACGGTGGAAGATCTCGCCGTGCTCAAGAGTGTGATCGTGCGCAACGTGGCACCGCGCGGCATGGCCGTGCTCAATGCCGCCGATCCGATGGTGGCGCGCATGGCCGACGCCTGTCCGGGAGACGTGACCTTCTTCGCCATGGACATTGCACATCCGGTTCTGGCCACGCATCGCGCGAAGGGCAAACGCGTGGTCTATGTCGACGGCGGCAATATCGTGACGTGTCACGGCGGCAACGAGACTCGCTACGCGCTCGCCGCGATTCCGCTTACGCGCGGCGGCAGCATCGGCTTCCAGGTCGAGAACACGATGGCGGCCATTGGTGCGGCCTGGGCGCTGAATCTCGATCCGGCGACAATCCGGGCCGGGCTGGCCACCTTCGTGAACGACGCTGGCACCGCGCCGGGACGCTTCAACGTGTTCGACTACCACGGCGCGACCGTGATTGCCGACTACGGCCACAATCCGGACGCCATTGCCGCGCTTGCGCAGGCGGTCGAGACGATGCCGGCGCGACGCCGTTCAGTCGTGATTTCCGGCGCGGGCGACCGTCGTGACGAGGATATCCGCCGTCAGACGCAGATCCTTGGCGACGCGTTCGACGACGTGCTGCTCTACCAGGATCAGTGCCAGCGCGGCCGCGAAGACGGCGAAGTGCTGGGTCTGTTGCGCGAAGGTCTGGTCGGCGCGCGACGCGCCAGCCACATCGACGAGATTCACGGCGAGTTCGTGGCCATCGACACGGCGCTCGCGCGCCTGCAACCCGGCGATCTCTGCCTGATTCTCATCGATCAGGTCGACGACGCCCTCGCGCATCTCTCGCAACGTGTGGCGCAGGCGAGTTCCTGAACACGCTTTTGCACCGTTGAGCCTGGCAGGGCTGAGTTCGAGGTGTCACGGACTCAGCCCTTTTGGTTTGCCGTGAGCGAGATCGGAGGCGTCACTCCCTGCACCCGCGCCCTGACGTGGCGATAAAAGCCCAGCAGCGCGTGACAATAAAAACTGGGATTGTCGTAACTGCGCCCGTCGAATCGGTGGGCAACGTATCCCCCGCCGCACGCCGCAAATGCCTCGCATTGCAGGCAAGCCGCATGGGGCGCGGGGTAGCGAGTGCGCGCATAATCGCTGCAGGCCTGCAACGGGTGAGACGTGAGGTTGAACCCGGTGTGGGTTGCCCCCTCCTCGCAGATGGCGAGCACGTCGAGCAAGCGATAACTGCCATCGCTCTCCACGACGACGATCGGCGCAAGCGCCCCGCCAAAGGCATCGAGTTCCGAGCGACGACCGAGCACGCCGCGAATGAACGTTTCGAAGATGCGTACGCTGAAGCCCGGATCGTCGATGGCAAGCCAGGCATCGAACCCTCGACACAGGAAGCTGAGCAGCCGAGCGTGCGTGTAGGCCTGGATGTGACGGGGCGGTGCTGCGAAATTGGCATCGGGGAGCAGGAAGTCGATGGCCGTCAGTCCGAGCGACCGAAAGTAATCGAGCATGCGCACCGGATCATGATTCGGATCGATCACGGCCAGCACCCCATTGAAGACCCGCTGCGATGCGCGATGCGCAAGACATCGCAGAATCGCCTGCTCGACGCGCTCGCCCGTCCCTTGTCGCGCTAAGTCGTACCGATGCCGGTCATGCATGTCGGGCGGCCCATCGCAGCTGATGCCCAGGCTCGCGTCGTACCGCGCGTAAAGATCCAGCCAGTCATCGTCGATCAACACGCCGTTGCTCTGCGTGATGATGGCCAGGTCCGACGCCGGCAGGCGCCGTCGCAAGTTCGAGAAGAAGCGCTCGGTATGGGATTTGCCGAGCAGCAGCGGCTCCCCCCCGTGAACCTCCAGCGTCATGCGCGCGGAGGGAAACGCGCTGCGATGGTCAGCGAGACGCGTTACCAGCGCATCGAGGTGGGACGCGTGCAACCGCTTCGGCCGCTCGCGCCAGCCCTGATCGACACCGTGATACATGTAGCAATAGCTACAGTCGATATTGCAACGCTCGGCGACCTTGACCATCACCAACAGATCGCCGTTAGCGTTGCCCTGCGCCGTCGCGCCGGGTGAGGTCAGCATGGTGCGGGACGACGCGCGGCGCCGCTCACTTGCGCTTGCCGGCCGCCGGCGGCCCGCTTTTGGCGGACTCGCTCTCGGCTCGCGGCGCCATCAGCTTCGTGTGTGCCGCGAATACAGCGGAGTCGTCCGGTCCGCGCGCCATTTCCGCCCTGACCGACGCGATGATCTTTCCGCCTTGGGCAGGATCTTCGTCGCGATAGTGCACCAGAATTCCCGGCAAACCCGGCACGCCCTCCAACGCAACGTACCGGTCACTTGACGACACAGGCACTACACGAAAGAGCGGCACGGCCGCCATCTCATGCCCGAACGCCGATTTGATCTCTGCTGATTGCGCCTCGCTCAGGTCGAGCGAACCCACCGGGAAGAAGAGTTCCGAAGCCGTCATGAAAGTACCTCCGATCGAAAAGAAGGGGAACGTCAATACTGCGTGTTGAAAAAGAACGTTTGAAACAGGCGCCCGTTCTCCTTGCAGTCGCCGAAATGCCCCTGGCTCGCGTGAAACCGTCTACCGCGAAACAGGATGAGGCGATTGAAGCGATTCGCGATGCGGTCGGTCATCTCCCAGCGCTCCCATGCGGCGGCATCGGCGTCGCAACGTTGCCGCTGGTCGTCGTCTTCGGGGTAGAGGTCGAAGCCGGTTTCGATATGCTGGAAGAAGGCCGTTCCTGCCGTCGGTGGTGCGTCGGGCGTGAGATAGACGACGCCGGACCACACCGTGGTGTGGTCGGCATGCACCCACGTGATATCGCGCTGCACGCTGTATTGAAACGCACCGTTGTAGGTGTCGACCGGCCAATAGGTGATGGGAGACTTCACGATGTCCTGGATTGCCGACGTGACGCCGTCGTGAAGAAACGCCTCGGTACGCGCACCGGGATAGTTTCCCTTGACCGCGAAGGTCTGCTTCAACGCGAAATCGCGCACGTCGGCGGGATCGCGATAGAAACTGTCGGTCACGATGATGGAGTCGTGCATGGCGCTCACTTTGGCGTAGCCGGTTCGTCACGCTGGCGCCCTAGCACAGCGGCCTCCCCAGGGACATTGTCGGCATCGCGTGAGGTCGCCGTCTCGGGCGCATCCGGCAGCATTCGCTCACGCACCCATTGCAGGTGCTCGGCGGATATCTCCGGACGATCGACTTTGCCAAACCCCGTGCGTCGATCGTAGAAGCCGGCGCGAATCTCCTTCGACACCTCGTAGATGTGGGGATTGAATCCTTGCACGTCATAGAGATGCTGCTCCACCACACCGATCAGCTTGCAGTTCGATGTGTTGCCCGCCATGGCCGTGGGTTGCCAACCGGCGTCCCGGATCCACTGCATCTGCTCGGCCTCGCTCAGCCCTCGCGCGAGCAAAGGCGAGGCACAGAAGAAGCCGTTGTCGGCGTCACGCTTCGTGAATCCGCTCACCGGATACGCCAGCGGCGGAAATCGGTGTCCACTGAGAATGAGTCGGATACCGTAGGTTCTGCACGTCTTTGCCATCGCTGCAAACACGCCGCCGATGCATGAGGTACACGGAATCTTGCCGGAACTGGACGCCAGCGATTCGCGGGCCACCTGGCGAATGTCGATCGTCTCGATCACCAGCTCAACGCCAAAGCGCGCGCAGAATGTCCTCGCGTTGTCCTTGACCTCATCGGGAATGAAGCCGTTGTCGACGAGCACGGCGATGGGGCGCAAATGCAACTCCTTTACGGCAAGGAGCAGCGTGAGCGCGCTGTCCTTGCCCCCGGAATAGGCCACTACGGCGTCAGGCGTGCCTTCGCCGCGACAGGATTGCACAACGTCCAGGAGACGGCGCTGCGTGTAGTCGCCACGAGCCGCTTCTGCCGCGAACGCGTGACAGGCCTGACAAATGCCGTCGGCTTCGATATACACACCCGGCAAGTCTTCGGTGAGCAGGCACCGGGCACAGTAGCGATCGACGGCAACGCCGATGCCAGTGGAAGGTTCCACACGGAGTCTGCGTAACGGCGCGCCGGTCGCGTTGAACAACCGCGAGCGCTGTTCTGCTGACAAAGGTAAGAGCGTTGACGACATGACGGCGGCTCCCATGCCGGGTGCCCGCCGGGGCACCCGGAATTCGCGGCTCGACGCACTACCGGTTCGAGCCGCATCACACGCAATAGACACAAGCCGCCGATAACCCCTGCGGTTTCGCGCCCGTGTCCGACCAAGGTGTCACGTCGAATCAGTGGAGTCCTTGCGGACCTTGTATGCCCTGAGCGCCTTGCACGCCTTGCACGCCTTGCACGCCTTGCGGGCCTTGCGGACCCTGCATGCCCTGGACGCCTTGCATACCCTGCGGTCCCTGCATGCCCTGGACACCTTGCATACCCTGTGGGCCCTGCATGCCCTGAGCACCTTGCATACCCTGCGGGCCTTGCATGCCCTGGACACCTTGCATACCTTGCGGGCCCTGCATGCCTTGAGCACCTTGCATACCTTGTGGACCCTGCATGCCCTGAGCACCTTGCATACCTTGTGGACCCTGCATGCCTTGGACACCTTGCATTCCTTGCGGGCCCTGCATGCCTTGAGCACCTTGCATACCTTGTGGGCCCTGCATGCCCTGAATGCCTTGAGCGTGCTGATACCCCTGAGGACCTTGCACGCCCTGAGCCCCTTGCGGGCCCTGCATGCCCTGAACGCCCTGGGCGTGCTGATATCCCTGAGGGCCTTGCACGCCCTGAGCCCCTTGCGGGCCTTGCATGCCCTGGACACCTTGCATACCTTGCGGGCCCTGCATGCCCTGAACGCCCTGGGCGTGCTGATACCCCTGAGGGCCTTGCGGCCCCTGTACGCCCTGTACACCTTGTACGCCCTGCGCGCCTTGCAAACCCTGACCGTTCAGATGGCCTTGCTCCCCGGCCCCTTGTCCACCGTATACGCCGCGCAGTTCGGGGAAACTCGACACGACTCGGATCGCGCCGACGCGCTGCCCGGTGATCGCTTGAATGTGTCGGATTTGGTCTTCGTTGAGTTGCAGTTCCAGATCGTTCTCGTTCATGGTGCTTCGCTCCTTGAATCAATTAAACATCGGACACCTGCGAAAGCGATTCTGATGAATTCCGACAGACCCAAACGGCGTGTCGTCTCGCAAACGCGCCGCGAGAGCCATCGATTCAAGTCGGGAAGGAGACGCAATAGAGGGACGAGATACTGTCGCTCACCCGCAGCAGCGCTGGCGCCTTACTGCATCGCGGCACACGGCGCCGGGCGGCAAGCGCGACACGCAATTAATCCGGCCGAGGCACGTTTGGGTTTTTTCGATTAAGAATTATCCCAAGCGCGGTGCGCTTTGCGTCGCCGCGAAGATAGCGACAGTTGGCGAGTTGAATGCGACCATGCCCGCATTGCCAATCACCGTGACAGCGGCATCCCATCACCGTGGGCCGCCCCCCCCGCGCCGGCATGCCCAAAACGAAGCGCCCGCGCGGCGCTTGATGGGCGGCTGCGCGGGCGCGTCTTCCGGCGTTGCGAAGTGGACCGGCACTGCCGGCCAATCCGTCAAACCACGACGTCTTGCGGCGCCATTTGCGTGCCGTACGAGGCCCAGTGACCGTCGGCGTCGTCGGCGGCCACGGTCGGCTTGCATGTGCCCGCGGTTTCGTCGAGCCCTTGCAGCAACGGGCAACGTTCGAAGAGTTCGGCGATGAAGTCGACAAACACGCGAACCTTCGGCGATAGATGCCGGTTATGCGGATACACGGCCGATATCGGCATGGGGGGCGGCTTCCACTGGTGCAGAATCTCGACCAATTGGCCCGATTGCAGATACGGCAGCGCCATGAAGCGCGCGAGCTGCACCGTCCCGAACCCCGCGAGTCCCAGTTGCAGATACGCCTCGGCGTCGTTGACCGCGACCGCCCCCGGCATGGGGATCTCGACTTCCTTGCCGTCCACCAGGAACTGGTCCTCGACGACGCGCCCCGTTCGGCTCGAAAAGTAGTGCACCGCTGTGTGCCGTTGCAGGTCGTCGAGCGAATGCGGCATGCCCATGCGCTCGAGATAAGCCGGTGACGCGCACGTCAGGCTTTGGAACAGGCCCACGCGTCGCGCGACCAGGCTCGAATCTTGAAGCGTGCCAACGCGCAACACACAATCGACGCCCTCCTGAATCAGGTCGACCGGCTTGTCGCCCATGCCGACCATGAGTTCTACTTCCGGGTAGCGTTCGTGGAATTCGCACAGCGCCGGCAGCACCACCAGCTTACCGAGCGAGCCCGGCATGTCGATGCGCAGCTTGCCGCGCACGCGCTGGCTGCTCTCCCGGAACGACGATTCGGTTTCTTCGATATCCGCGAGGATGCGCAGACATCGCTCGTAATACGCGGCCCCGTCAGGCGTCAGGTTGAGCCGCCGGGTCGTACGCTGCAACAGCCGCGTCCCCAGATGCGCCTCGAGGTTCTGAATAATCGTGGTCACCGAGGTGCGCGGCAAACCGAGATTGTCGGCCGCGCGTGAAAAGCTGTTTGCCTCGACGACTCGCGTAAATACCTGCATCGCTTGCAAGCGATCCATGACATTTCCCCATTCGAAAACGTGGTTGCATCAGCCAATCCGGCTTATTTCACGCGCTTCGTAAGTGCATAAGCAAATTGGTCGGCGGCATAAGCCAATACCGGCAAGGCCGACATCGATTAGTCGATCTGACCGAATAGTGTTGCCAAATTATAGGCGTTTATCCCGATGTCCGTCGCCTCTAGACTTCGATCCATCGAATGTCATCAGAGGGGTATCGCGCTCGCGAGCCCAACGCCCTATGTCAGCCAACGCCAAGTCGCCCTCGGGACGTCCGGGCCAAACGCACCGTACCGACGACGGACTGCGCATCGAAGAGGTGAGCATCGCCGGTCATGCCGGCCCGGTCACCCTGCGTCTGTATCGGCCGACCGGCCACGCCGGCGCCGACGCCGCGCGCGCCGGGGCGGCGGGCGTCGTGGTGCCGCTCGAAGCGCATTTGCCGGTGGTGCTGTACTTCCACGGCGGCGGCTTCTGCCACGGCTCGCTCGACGACGGCGACGCCGCGGCCCGCTATCTTGCCCTGCACATCCCCGCGCTGGTGGTCTCGGTGGGGTATTCGCTCGCCCCGGCACATCCATTCCCCGCCGCGCCGGAAGATGCGTGGTGCGCCGCGCGCTGGCTGCACCGCAACGCCCGGCGCTACGGTGCCAGTCCGCGCCGTCTTGCCGTGGCCGGGCACGACGCCGGCGGCAACATTGCCGCTGCGCTGACGATGATCGCTCGCGATCGCGGTGAAATTGCCATCTCGGCACAGGTACTGCTCGCCCCGCTGCTCGACCCCAGCATGACGCGCCTGGCCGACGGGCGCACACCAAGCGATATCGAAGCCAGCGAGTGCGCCCGCTGCTATCGCGCCTATTTGCCGCACGCAACGCAGCGTCTGCATCCGTATGCCGCGCCGCTCGAATCGCGCCGTCTCGCGGGCCTTCCGCCCACGCTGATCGCTTCTGCCGAACATGACCTGCTGCACGTCGAAGCCGAAAAATACGCGGCGGAGCTCATCGCCGCCGGCGTGCCGACACAGGTCACGCGCCATCGCAGCGCGTCCCATCACGGCCTGGCCGCCCTGCCCGCCGCACTGCGGGAAGTGGCCGCGTTCCTGACACGCCGGCTGGCGCCACCCGCCACCGGTGCCACCCAGTGAGTCCATCCGATTCCGGAGATCTTAAAAAAATGACCACCCTCGCTCGCAAACCCGTTCTTATTGCCGCCGCCGTTACGGTGGCGCTCGTGGCCCTGGGCACGCTCACGGTCGTGCGCGTCGACGCCAGCACGCCTCCCAGCGCGCAAGTCATGCCGACAGTGGAAGTCGACGTAGCCAACGTGATCTCACGCACCGTGACCGATTGGCAAAGTTATTCCGGCCGCCTCGACGCGGTGGATCGCGTCGACATCAAGCCGCTCGTGTCGGGCACCATCACCGCCGTGCATTTCAGGGACGGACAGCTCGTGAAAAAGGGCGATGCGCTCTTCACGATCGATCCGCGTCCGTATGCGGCCGAAGTCGACCGCACGGCGGCACAACTCGCGTCGGCGCAGGCGCGCGACGTCTTCACCAGCACCGACCTCGCCCGCGCGCAGCGGCTGATCGCGGATAACGCCATCGCGAAGAAGGACTTCGACCAGAAGGAAAACGCCGCGCGCGAGGCCGCCGCCAACGTGAAAGCGGCGCGCGCCGCGCTCGAAACCGCACGCATCAACCTCGGCTATACGCACATCGTGGCGCCGATCGCAGGTCGCGTCTCGCGCGCGGAAATCACGGTGGGCAATACGGTATCGGCCGGCGCACAATCGCCTGCGCTGACCACCGTGGTCTCCGTTTCGCCGATCTACGCGGCGTTCGACGTCGATGAGCAGACCTATCTGCGCTATCTCGCACGCGATACCGCGAAGACGAACGGCGTCCCGGTCGACCTGGGCCTGGCCAACGAGTCCGGCTATTCGCGCAAGGGCACCGTGTATTCGGTCGATAACCGTTTTGATACGACCTCGGGCACGATCCGCGTGCGTGCGCGCTTCGATAACACCGACGGCGCGCTCTTGCCGGGCCTGTATGCCCGCATTCGCGTGGGCGGCGGCGAGCCGCATCCGGCACTGCTCGTCGACGAGGCGGCCATCGGCACCGACCAGAGCAAGAAGTTCGTGCTCGTCGTCGACCCGCAGAACAAGGTGCAGTATCGCGAAGTCCAGTTGGGCGAGCGACACGGCGGCCTCATCGAGATTGCCGGTGGCTTGAAGGACGGCGAGCGCATCGTGGTCAACGGTCTGCAGCGCGTGCGTCCGGGCGATCCCGTCACGCCGAAAGCCGTGAAGATGGCGGGCGATACGGGCGACGGGCACGACATCGTCGCGCCGGCCATGGCCACCAACGCCGCTGATACCGGCACCGCCAGCCGGCCCCCTCAGACCCCTCCCAAGGACAGCGCAAGCGCCAAGCCGGGCACGACCCGATCGGTCGCCACGGCCACCACGGCGACGCGTTCGTGAAATGCGCCCAGGCACGCCTGCGCACGCACGAACCGCGTCCTGAACGACCCCCAAGAGTCACGTCATGAACATCTCAAAATTCTTTATCGACCGGCCCATCTTCGCGGGGGTGCTCTCGGTCATCACGCTGCTGGCCGGCCTGATCGCCGTGTTCCAGTTGCCGATCTCGGAGTACCCGGAAGTGGTTCCGCCGTCGGTCGTGGTGCATGCCCAATACCCCGGCGCCAACCCGAAGGTGATCGCCGAGACCGTTGCCGCGCCGCTCGAAGAGCAGATCAACGGCGTGGAGAACATGCTGTACATGCAGTCGCAGGCCAACAGCGACGGCAATCTCACCACGACCGTGACCTTCCGCCTGGGCACCGACCCGGACAAGGCCCAGCAGCTCGTGCAGAACCGTGTCTCGCAAGCGCTGCCGCGTCTGCCGGACGACGTGCAGCGTTTGGGTGTGACGACGATCAAGTCCTCGCCCACGCTCACGATGGTGGTGCACTTGCTCTCGCCGAACCAGCGCTACGACATGACCTATCTGCGCAACTACGCGCTCATCAACGTCAAGGATCGCCTCTCGCGCATCAAGGGCGTGGGGGAAGTGCAGTTATGGGGCGCGGGCGATTACTCGATGCGGGTGTGGCTCGATCCGGCGAAGGTTGCCCAACGGGGCCTGACCGCCTCTGATGTGGTGAAGGCCATTCGCGAACAGAACGTGCAGGTCGCGGCCGGTGTCATCGGCGCATCGCCGGCCGGTCCGGACACGCCGTTGCAGCTCAATGTCAACGCGCGTGGCCGGTTGAATACGGAAGACGAGTTCCGCGACATCATCCTGAAGACCTCGCCGGACGGTGCCGTCACGCACCTGGGCGATGTGGCCCGCGTGCAGCTCGACGCTTCGCAATACAGCCTGCGCTCGTTGCTCGACAACCAGCCGGCGGTGGCGTTGGCGATCAACCAGTCGCCGGGCGCGAACTCGCTGGAGATCTCCGATCAAGTGCGCGAAGCGATGGCGGAACTGCAAAAGGACATGCCTCCGGGCGTCGAATACCGCATCGTGTATGACCCGACGCAGTTCGTGCGTTCGTCGATCAAGGCCGTGGTGCACACGCTGCTCGAAGCCATCGCCCTCGTGGTGCTGGTGGTGATCGTGTTCCTGCAGACGTGGCGCGCGTCGATCATTCCGCTGCTCGCCGTGCCGGTATCGATTGTGGGGACGTTCGCCCTGCTGCTCGGCTTCGGCTATTCGATCAACGCGTTGTCGCTGTTCGGGATGGTGCTCGCCATCGGTATCGTGGTGGACGACGCCATCGTGGTGGTCGAGAACGTGGAGCGCAACATCGCGGCCGGGCTCTCGCCCAAGGAAGCGACGTATCAGGCCATGCGCGAAGTGAGCGGTCCGATTATCGCGATCGCGCTCACGCTGGTGGCCGTGTTCGTGCCGCTCGCCTTCATGTCGGGTCTCACGGGGCAGTTCTACAAGCAGTTTGCGATGACCATCGCCATCTCGACGGTGATCTCGGCCTTCAACTCCCTCACGCTGTCGCCGGCCATGGCCGCGCTGCTGCTCAAGGACCATCACGCCAAGCCCGACTGGCTTACGCGGCAGATGAACCGATACCTGGGGGGCTTCTTCAACGCGTTCAACCGCGTGTTCCATCGCGGCTCGGAGAAGTACGGTCAAGGTGTGACGCGCGTGATCGGGCGCAAGGCGATCATGATGGCGATCTTCGCCGTCCTGCTCGGCGCCACGATGCTGATGAGCAAGGTCGTGCCGAGCGGCTTCGTGCCTGCGCAGGACAAGGAGTATCTGGTCGCGTTCGCCCAGTTGCCGAACGGCGCGTCGCTCGATCGTACCGAGAAGGTGATTCGCGACATGACCGACGTTGCCCTGAAAACGCCGGGCGTGCAGAGCGCCGTGGCCTTCCCCGGGTTGTCGGTCAATGGATTCACCAACTCGTCGTCGGCCGGCATCGTGTTCGTCACGCTCAAGCCGTTCGCCGAGCGTCACGACAAGACGCTCTCGGCGGCAGCCATCGCCGGGCAGCTCAACGGCGCGTATTCGAAGATGAAGGACTCGTTTATCGCCGTCTTCCCGCCCCCGCCGGTGCTGGGTCTGGGAACGCTCGGCGGCTTCAAGCTGCAAATCGAAGATCGCGGCGCGCTCGGCTACGCCGCCTTGAACGACGCCACGCAGGCGTTCATCAAGAAGGCCTCGCAGACGAAGGAACTGGGCCCGACGTTCTCGTCGTACCAGATCAATGTGCCGCAGTTGAACGTGGATCTCGACCGCGTGAAAGCCAAGCAGTTGGGTGTGCCGATCACCGACGTGTTCGACACCATGCAGATCTACCTCGGCTCGCTGTACGTGAACGACTTCAACAAGTTCGGGCGCGTGTATCAGGTGCGTGTCCAGGCCGATGCGCCGTTCCGCGCCCATGCCGATGACATCGGACTGCTCAAGACGCGCAACAGCCATGGCGACATGGTGCCGCTCTCGTCACTGGTGAAAGTGTCGCCAACGTTCGGCCCGGAAATGGTGGTGCGTTACAACGGCTACACCGCCGCCGACGTGAACGGCGGTCCGGCCCCCGGGTATTCGTCGGGTCAGGCGCAGGCTGCCGTGGAGCGCATTGCCGCCGAGACGCTGCCGCGCGGGGTGAAGTTCGAATGGACGGACCTGACGTATCAGCAGATTCTCGCGGGCAACTCGGCGCTGTGGGTGTTCCCGATCTCGGTGCTGCTGGTGTTCCTGGTGCTCGCCGCACAGTACGAAAGCCTGACGCTGCCGCTCGCCGTCATCATGATCGTGCCGATGAGCATTCTGTCCGCGCTGTTCGGCGTGTGGCTGACCGGAGGAGATAACAACATCTTCACGCAGATCGGTCTGATGGTGCTGGTGGGGCTCTCCGCGAAGAACGCGATCCTGATCGTGGAGTTCGCACGAGAGCTGGAAATGCAAGGCCGCAGCCCCGTGGCCGCCGCGATCGAGGCAAGCCGCCTGCGTCTGCGCCCGATTCTGATGACGTCGATCGCGTTCATCATGGGGGTGGTGCCGTTGGTGACATCGACCGGCGCCGGTTCGGAAATGCGTCACGCGATGGGAGTTGCCGTGTTCTTCGGCATGATCGGCGTGACCGGCTTCGGTCTGATGATGACGCCGGTGTTCTACGTGTTGCTGCGCACGCTGGCGGGCAAGAAGCCGCTGCACAGCGCTCACGCATCGACCATGCCCGCCAACGTCAAGGCCGAAGTCTGAAGGATGCCAATCATGCAATCGCAATGGATCAAACGAAGTCTGGGTGTCTCGAGCCTGCTCGGGGCCCTGCTGGTGGTGGCGGGCTGCTCGATGGCCCCCACGTACGAAGTGCCGACGGTGACCGACAAGGGGACGCCGACGGCATTCAAGGAAGCGTCGCTCCCGGCTGGTGAAGCCGGGACGTGGAAGCCTGCCGAGCCCGCCGAAGCAATGGCGCGCGGCCAATGGTGGAAGGTGTTTGGCGACGCCACCCTGAACACGCTCGAGGATGATGCGCTGGCGGCCAACCAGAACCTGAAGGCGGCCGCCGCCCGCGTGCAGGAAGCCCGAGGGGTGCAGCGTCAGGCCCGTGCGGCGCTGTTCCCGACGCTCGACGCCGGGTTCGGCCCCACGCGGCAGAAGCTCTCGCCCGCCTCGCAGATGCAGCCGGACGGCACGAACATCGCGCCCTACACCCTGTGGCGCGCACAAGCAAGTGTGGGCTACGAAGTCGATTTGTTCGGACGCGTGTCGGATAACGTGGCCGCGGCCCGCGCGGACGCCGAGCAGAGCGAAGCGCTCTACCGCTCGGTGCAGCTTGCGCTGCAAGCCGATGTCGCGCAGAACTACTTCAGCCTGCGCGAACTCGACGCCGAACAGGCGCTCTACACGCAAACGGTGACGTTGCGCGAAGCAGCGCTCAAGCTGGTACAGCGACGCTTTGCCGAAGGCGATATCGACGAGCTGGACGTGGCGCGCGCCAAGGCCGAGCTGGCCACGGCGCAATCCGACGCGCTGGCGGTCGCGCGTCTGCGGGCAGCCTCGGAACACAGCCTCGCGATTCTGCTCGGCAAGGCGCCTGCGCAATTCACGTTCGCGCCGTCGCCGCTCACGCCGGTCGCCGTGCACATCCCGGCGGGTCTGCCGTCTGCCTTGCTCGAACGGCGTCCGGATATCGCGGCGGCCGAACGTGCCATGGCAGCCGCCAATGCGCGCATCGGGGTGGCGAAAGCCGCGTTCTTCCCGTCGCTGTCACTGACTGGCGCGGGTGGCTTCGAAGCGGCCACGCTGGGCGACCTGTTCAACTGGTCGAGCCGTACCTTCCTGCTCGGACCGTTGGTGGGCGGACTGCTCTCGATGCCGATCTTCGATGGCGGCGCGCGCAGCGGCAATCTGTCGCGGGCGCGGGCGCGCTACGAGGAAGACGTCGCGAACTATCGCCAGCAAGTCCTCGTCGCGTTCCAGGAAGTCGAGGACAACCTGTCCAACCTGCGCTTGCTTGCCGCGCAGACGCGGGCGCAGAACGAGGCGGTGACAGCGTCGAACCGTGCCGCACAACTCTCGCGCATGCAGTATCAGGAAGGCTCGATTGCCTATCTCGATGTCATCGATGCGGAACGTACGGTGCTCCAGGCGCGGCGCAGTGCGGTCCAACTCGCCGGCGCGAACGCGGTCTCGACCGTCAACCTGATCCGCGCCCTCGGCGGTGGCTGGGGTGACGCGCCGGTGGCCGATGCCCCAGCGACGTCGACAACGCCGGGGGCGCCCAACGGGCCGGCCAACGGCCCGACGGCGGCGACTTCCGCTGCCAACGCCACGGTAGCCGCCCGATAGATTTCATCTGCGTCAAAGTTTCTTCCCTGCGTCCCTGCTTGCCCGGTGCCTGCCCTGCGTCAATCGACGTTCGGCGTGCCCGGGCTTTTTTTACGGGCGCACACCGGATGAACGCACACGTCTCGCGTCTGCCCATCCGCCGGAAAGTGCCCCCGCTTCCCCTGCCTGCAAGGTTCACGCCTTTCGCGTCTCGTTTTCCTGATTTTGGTGCGCCGCTTCAGTGTCAACCGGTTCCTGTCCGAGATTTCGCTGCGGCGCAGCATTAAAATCTCGCGCTCACACTCTCCCAATCCATCGATATACGATATATCATGCACAAAATATCAACACACCGCCCTAAACGGGTGCAGATGGTGGAGCGGGACGACATGGCAATGACACGACGCGACGTGAGGGATTGGCTGGCAGGTTTCCTGCCTGCCGTGGTGGCCGTTCACTGGCGCGAACGGCTTCGCGCGGGCTTTGGTGCGCTGTGCGGGATTGCACTGACCGGCGGCCTGATGCTGTGGATGCTCGGCCCCGCGACGTATATCCCCTGGCTCGTTGCGCCGATGGGCGCGTCCGCCGTGTTGCTCTTCGGGGTTCCGGCCAGTCCTCTGGCCCAGCCCTGGTCGATACTCGGCGGCAATCTGGTCGCCGCCATCGTCGGGGTGACGTGCGCAATATACATTCCGTCGCCGATCGCCGCGGCGGCCACGGCGGTCGGCGTGTCTATCGCGTTGATGTTTACACTTCGCTGTGTGCACCCGCCGTCGGGTGCCGTTGCGCTCACAGCCGTGCTCGGCGGCCCGGCTGTCCACGCCCTTGGATACGGTTTCGTCCTCGAGCCGATTGCCGTCCAGTCGGTGGTCCTGCTCGGCGCGGCCATCGGCTATCACGCGCTCACCGGCCATCGCTACCCGCATGCCATGCGTGCGCAGACCACGGTGCGTCCGGTCAACGCGTCCGCCATACCGGTCACGACGGCCGACGCCGAGAAGGCGCTTGCTCGCCGTAGCGAACTGCTCGACATTTCCGCTGACGATCTCGCCAGCCTGCTCCGCGACACCCAGCGCGAGGCCTATGCGCGCCGCGCCCGCGAGTTGACCTGTGCCGATGTCATGACGCCGCCGCTGGCGAAGGTTCAGGCGCACGACGAAGCGCCGGCGGCGTGGCGTCTGTTGCAGCGCCACGGACTGGAGGCCCTGCCGGTCGTCGACGGCGACGCACGCGTCATTGGATTGATCACGCGTCACGACCTTCACACGCGCCGTGCGCGCCGTCAGCGTTGGCCGCGCTTTGGCATGTCGATCGGCACGGGGCAGCGCCCGGCGGTTCGCGACGTCATGCAAGCGCAGCCGCAGTCGGCCACGGCCGGCATGCCGCTCTCGGAGTTGGTGCCGCTGCTGATGACGCAACGTCACGGCACCTTGCCCGTGCTCGACGAAGCCGCCCGGCTCGTGGGCGTTGTCACGCACGCCGAAGTGCTTCGCAAGGTCATGGCCGCATGAAACGCCAGGCGCCAGGTACTGAGCACTGAGCGTCAAACGCCTGCGATGCGCATCAAGCAGCGCAGGCGTAGTTTCCTCCGCCCCACCCCACCCTGATCCGACGCCCGTCGTGGTGCTGTCGACGCCGGACACCGCCCCTCCCTGCGTGCAATTGTCAGTCCTGAGCCGATCTGCAAGAATGGCGGCAGCATGACGCACCGACGCCGTAGTGCTTCGTTTAACGAAGCGAAATTCGCTCAAGGGAGAGCATGGAACCGATCACGTTCAAACAGTGTTTCAAGGGGGCATGGCGCGACGGCTTCAACGCGTTGCGCCAACGGCCATGGCTATGCCTGGCGATTTCCGTCGTGTTCCTCGTGACGTCTGGACTTAGCGTTTCGCTCGATCAGCTCGCACGCACCGCATCGCAAGTCGGCGAACCCGCCCTCTACCGTCTGCGCATTGCGCTCATGTCGTTCGGCGTCTTTTTCGCGAACCTGGTCGCGTTCTCCGTGCTCGTCATCCATGTCTTTCGCTACACGATTCTCGGCCCCGACGCCGCACGGCAAGGCCGGTGGTATGGGCGCGATCTCTGGCGCTATCTCTGGACATCGACCCAAGTCTTCGTCGGCTTCGCTACGGTGTGGCTGATCGTCGGCGTCGGTGCGGTGCTGGCGCTGCGGGCGACGGGACACGGCAATTCGTATGCCGGGCTTGCCACGTTTTGCGTGCTGTTGATTTGTATGGTGCTCTACGTGCTGACGCGCGTATCGCTGATCTTTGCGCAGATTGGCGCGGGACGCAGTAAGCGCTGGCGCGCCGCTTGGCAGGATTCGCGCGGGCACTTCTGGACGATGTTCGGCACAACGATAGGGACGGTGTTGCCGTTGATGATTGCGGGCATTGTCGCGACGGCCCTGTTCACCGCATTGCTGCGCGTCGCGCCGGCCGCAAAGTCGGTAGCGCTTGGCACGCTAGTGCTTCAAACGGTGATGTCGGTGGCATGGATCGCGGTCTCCACGGGGAGCGCCGCATGGCTGTACCGCCGCTTCGCCAATCAACTGCTGACGCTCGACGACGCACCGGACGACGTCTGAGGCGCGCGCCGTGCGCCCCAGCCGCTGCCATCCACTGTCAGGCAGCGTTGGCGGTTGCCGCGCTGCTGTCGAGCGTGCCGAAGCGGGCATACTCGCCCAGGCCGTCGGGCCATTGCGTAAGCACCTCGAAGCCAGTCTCCGTCACGGCCACCATGTGCTCCCACTGGGCAGATAACGAGCGGTCGCGCGTGACGACTGTCCAGCCATCCGCCAGTTGCTTCGTGTCCGGCTTGCCGGCATTGACCATCGGTTCGATGGTGAAGATCATCCCGGGGCGCAGCGTGAGTCCCGTGCCCGGGCGCCCGTAGTGCAGCACCTGCGGATCGTCGTGATAGGTCGTGCCGATGCCGTGCCCGCAGTAGTCGCGCACGATGCTGAAGCCTTCGCGATGCGCCACCGTCTGGATCGCGTAGCCGACGTCACCCAGCGTTGCGCCCGGGCGCACGGCCCTGATGCCTGCGAGCATCGCCTCGAAGGTGGTGTCGACCAGACGCTTGGCAAGAATGCTCGGCTTGCCGGCGTAATACATGCGGCTCGTGTCGCCGAACCAGCCGTCCTTGATGAGGGCGACGTCGATGTTTACGATATCGCCGTCATGCAGTGTCTTTTCGCCGGGAATGCCATGACAGACGACGTGATTCACTGACGCACACACAGTCTTCGGATAGCCGTGATAGCCGATATTGGCGGGAATCGCCTTCAGCTCGTCCACGATGAAGTCATGACAGAGGCGATCGAGCGCATCGGTCGTGACGCCGGGCTTGACGTGCTCGGCAATCATCGCAAGCACCTGCGCGGCCATGTCGCCTGCGCGACGCGACAGGGCAATTTCTTCTTTGGATCGGATGACAACGCGTTCGCGCACCATTACGCCACCTTATTGAATGCGGTGACGGGGGCACCGGATGTTGGGGGAGCGGCGACCTCGACCTCACCGGTTTGGACGCCATCGGATTCGATGAGCTTGCGGCAGATGTCGCCGTAGCTCAGCGTGGGATTGAGTTCGGCGAGCATGCCGACGCGCAGCCAGTGCTCGGCTTGCGCGTTGATCGAGCGGCTGAGCGCGCCGCTGGTGTTGCGCAACGCCGCGTGCATTTGCTCCGATATCTTGACGATACCCATGTTGGGGACCTTTTATATACGAAATGAATACGAAACGTATATTGCCAGACTTGTGCCCGGTTGTCGCCCGCGGCCACAAGTGGCGATACATGAATCGCGCGGTGGCAACGAGAATCTGACACGTAACTGCCCCCTTTCCCCTAGGGGATTCAAAGCGACGCTACCTGTTGGCATTGCGTCCGCTAGGCACCAATGGCGCGATGAAGTCCTGCGCCACCTGCAGATTGATTAGCGCAAGCGCTTTGAACTCGCGAGAAATCAACGGGGAATCGCTTTGCGCAACGCTTGCCCAAAATGCGTTCGCCGCCTCGATCGCCCTGCCCCACACGAACGGCCTTGCGCCGATAGTGCCGACTTTCGGGGTGATCGGCAAAAGATCGGGATCCACGCCTCCCCCCAATGACGCATAACGCATTGGCAGAATGTCATACGCTGGGGCCACGCGATCGAACCTCCCGCGCTCGTCCAAGAGCACTGAAATATTCTCGAAGTGCCTATCTCCGTTCCCGATAAGTTCGCTGAACGCTGCCATGACGTGAATCGTCGATGCATCGTTCTCGGAGAGGTATCGCGCCTGCTCGCAGCGCACCGCAAATTCCGACCATGTGTCGCGCTTCCCGAAATACTCGTCGTCGACGGCCCCTGCGGACAGCATCCCGATACGACCATGGCGCCCCACACGATCAAAGCGCCGCACCTCCAGAAAAACATAATCATCCGAAGCGATGATCGTCGACTCCGCTGCCGGCACCGAGGCGACGCGAAGCGATTGCGACGCTAGATGCTCCAACGAAAGGAGGTCGGCCATGCGACTCCCCCGCCTGGCAAACTTAACGATCACATGCCCTGCGTCTTCGGTGAGCGCGAGAAACTTTGGCTGTTCTCCGCCAGCACTCGACCCAAACGCGGCGTCTTTGAGCTGGTTGGCCATGCCGTCGTACTGCTCTGTTTTTTGCTCGGACGGGATTGGCAGAAGCTGACGAAACTCCATCTCCTTCTGCAAGGACGTGTCGCCGTACACCAGATTCCCGGGCAGGTTTAGTCCTCGCGTAAAAAGGTAGGCGATGCGATGTTCGTCGCGCCAGTCTCTAAGGCTCTCTGGAAAGTGCATCTCCAGCGCCGCCGTCCGAGCGACTTCTCTACCGAGAAATCCCGAGGGGGAAACAAACGCCATGTATGGCGGCAAACCGTCGTAGAGCGTGTTTGCGTGACCGGAGACTTCCAGGGTGGTGCCACCGCTGAAAAACTCGACGCCAGCAAACGGCTCGATCGCCCCGTCGGCCAACACGCGATATACCGTTTGTCGCGGATTGAGCCCCCCTGGAAGCGGCCTTAACAGGCCATACTTTGGCGTTCTTTCACCGGAAACCCTGAAGCTCGTGAATACTTCGGAGGCTCCCCGAATCGTTCGCGATAGCGTCGGTTGGCTGATGGACAACGCCGACATGATGTCTTGTGCCGTCCGTGGCTCATGCCGCAGCAGACGACGCATCTCGTCCACACGAAGCAGCTCATCGGCCATATGCCCCCCATTTCACGGCAAATTAAATAATTCATGAATAGTTCAAGAATAGCACAAACGCAGATTCCCGATGCTTGGCAGGGTGTCCGGAGCATCACTTGACGGTGCCGGCGGGACTTCCCCCAGCAAGACCCGGGCGGCCCGCAAACGCGGCGCGGAAGCAGCGTTGTTGCGGCGCGAGGGGCGTCGAACGCGAACCACCTCGGGATTTGACCGGACCTAAACACTTGAGCGAATGGAGCCCCCTTAAATGCCTGGGAGATTCTGATGACGACCTTCCGGGTTCGGCCAAGCGCTGTCATTCCCCACAATTTCGCTCGCTCAGCAAAGCGCAAGCGGATCAGAAAATCGACGCCCTGCACGTCCGGTCGGCTATCATGCCAGTCCTCCCTGAAGTAGCCCCTTATGATTTCCGTTCGTAATCTCACGCTGCGCCGCGGCGCCAATGTCGTACTCGACCGCGCGTCCGTCACCTTCGCCCCCGGCGAAAAGATTGGTCTCGTTGGCCGCAATGGTGCCGGCAAGTCCTCCTTCTTCGGTCTTCTCAACGGCACGCTGCATGAAGACAGCGGGGAGTTCTCGATTCCCACTACGTGGAAGATGGGCCAGGTCGCGCAGGAGATGCCGGAGACCGAGCAGGGCGCGACCGACTTCGTTGTCGAGGGTGACACCGTGCTGCTGGCCGCGCAGGCAGAAGTAGCCGCCGCCGAGGCCAGCGACGACGGCATGCGCATGGCGCACGCCTACATGAGCCTGCACGACGCCGGCGCTCACGATGCCTCCGCACGTGCGCAAGCGCTGATCCTGGGTCTGGGCTTCAGTGCGGCGCAGCTTAGCCAGCCGGTCAACAGTTTCTCCGGCGGCTGGCGCATGCGACTGCAGTTGGCGCGCGCGCTCATGTGCCCGTCTGACCTTCTGCTGCTCGACGAGCCGACCAATCACCTCGACCTCGACGCACTGGTCTGGCTGGAAGCGTGGCTCAAGCGCTATCAGGGAACCCTGGTCGTGATCAGCCACGACCGCGAATTCCTCGATGCAGTGACGCAGGTGACGGTGCACGTCGACAACGCCAAGCTCGTGCGTTATGGCGGCAACTACAGCAAGTTTGAAGACATGCGCGCCGAGCAGCTCGTGTTGCAGCAGGCCGCGATGGCCAAGCAGGTGGAGAAGATGGCCCACCTGCAGAAATTCATCGACCGTTTCAAGGCGCAGGCCTCGAAGGCGAAACAGGCGCAGAGCCGGGTCAAGGCGCTCGAACGGATGGAGAAGATCGCACCGGTGCTCGCCGATGCCGAGTTCAACTTCGAATTCAAGGAACCTCTCAACGTCCCGAACCCACTGTTGTCGATGCTGGACGCAAGCTTTGGCTACCCCGCGCCGACCGGCGCACTGCCGGGCACGCCGCCCACGGTCATCGTGCGGGGCATCAACCGTTCCGTGCTGGCGGGGCAGCGCATCGGAATTCTTGGCGCCAATGGCCAAGGCAAGTCCACGTTGGTGAAGACGGTGGCGCACGCGCTGGCGCCGATCGACGGAGAGATCAGCGAAGGCAAGGGCCTGAACATCGGCTACTTCGCACAGCAGGAACTCGACGTGCTGCGCCCGCTCGACACGCCGATGGAACACATGATTCGCCTTGCCAGGGACACACCGACGCATATGCGGGCCCCGGGCCAGAGTGGCACCGAACAGTCGCTTCGCACCTTCCTCGGCACCTTCAACTTCAGTGGTGACATGGTCCACCAGGTGGTCAGCACGATGAGCGGTGGCGAAAAGGCGCGGCTTGTGTTGTGCATGATCGTGTGGCAGCGCCCCAACCTGCTGCTACTGGACGAGCCGACCAACCACCTCGACTTGGCCACACGCGAAGCGCTCGCCGTGGCGCTCAACGAATTCGAAGGCACGGTGATGCTGGTCAGTCACGACCGGGCGCTCCTGCGCGCCGTCTGTGACGAGTTCTGGCTGGTCACCAAGGGCGGCGTCGAGCCCTTCGACGGCGATCTGGACGATTACCAGCAGTTCCTGCGCGACGAAGCCCGTCGGATGCGCGAACAGACTACTGTAGAGCAGCAGGTCATCGCCTGAGCCAGCCCCATGGCACGGGAACGAAGCGGGCGCCAGACCCGCTACCATTTGCTCGCGTGTATCCTCAGCGGCGTTGGCACTTCTTAAGCGTGTGGTCTTGCATCGGGATTAAAGCGCGCAGTGCTCCGCAACTTTGGTGATTCGAAGTCGCTTGGGGCTGGGCTTTGGGAAATGAGAATCGACTTTGGTCCGGGATACCGCGTGTATTACGGGCAAGCGGGTGAGATCACTTACCTGCTTTTGTGCGGAGGGAATAAGTCGACTCAGCAAGGCGATATCGCGCGGGCCAGGGCACTGTGGGAAACCATCACGAAGGAGTGATCGAAATGAGTAAAGCCGACATCACACGCTTTGATGCTTCCGAGTATTTGGACAGCGACGAAATGATCGCCGAATACCTCAACGCCGCGCTCGAAGAGAATGACCCAGCGATCTTTCTGTCCGCGATTGCAGACGTTGCCAAAGCGAAAGGCATGACGCAAGTCGCAACCGCGGCAGGGCTTGGCAGAGAGAGTCTCTACAAGGCGCTAGCCCCAAACGCACAGCCTCGTTTCTCCACGATACTGCGAGTCATGCATGCGCTGGGCATCAAGCTGTCGACGATCCCGGATCGAGCTATTCACGCGTGATACCAGCGCCGAATATCCCTCACAATATCCTGCCGGATGCCGTTGGCCGCAAGGAAAGATAGGCAATCTCGGCCGCAACGTCCCAAACTGGATTTGGGCGCGTTCCGAATTATGGGGATACGTGTAGGATCACGGCTGCCGCCCATTGCCGCACTCGCCAAGTTCTCCTAAGCTGTTCCTCGTCACGTCCCAAACGTGACCGGGTTTAGCAGCCTGATGACGAGTTTATGGGCACACGGCCGCGTTGCATCGCGGTCTTCGTGTGCAACACCCTTCGTGCATCCATACTATGGGTGGGCTTGGATTGGGACGCCTTCGGGCGTGCCGCTGAACCATACCCGTCGCGGTCTGCTAACCCAGTTCAATGCCCACCCACCCCTGCGATTAGCAGCGGGTGGCTGGGACTCAACCGGCAAGCACGAGGAAATCCGCATGATTACGCCCCAACATTTTCCCATCCCTTCACGTGACACATTGGATCGTCTGAACGAGCTGTCCGAAAGGCTCGTCGCGCTCTCGATGGTGGGAGCGAATCAGCGCCCCACCGCTATCCCCGAGCAATTCAACGAAGCCTATTTTGATCAGATAAGCGACCTTTCCAGCGAGGTGTACAACCTGTGCCATCGACTCGATGAAGATCTAAGTTATCTCCTGCCGCAAGCCGCGCTGGCGTCATAAATTTTCTTCCCCCAATTGGCCCCCCGCACGCCAAATCGATCTGAAGCACTCGGCATATAGCGCGCAAGTCACCACGGGCCCCGATTGGGCCGACGCATCGATTTTAAGTTTGAAGAGGTGAGATTCTTCGCCGACAACGAACAATCAGAATCCACGAAAAACCCCGCCCCGCCTTATTCGGCGAGCGTTTGCGAGATTTTCCGGGAAGAAGTGAGACCTACGTAACCGATGCCAAAACGGGGAGTTGGTGCGAGGAAGGGGAAACGTTTTCCCTTTGCAATCAATATAGTTGCAGAGTTTTGGGGAGCAGATGGGGACGGGGGATTGGCCGCAAAGTGCGGCGGTTCGAGTCCTTGGGAGGCACCCGAACCCTTGCACATAAATCTAATGGTTAAAACCGGCTGTCGCGCACATGTCCGGTTTGCCAGCGCCGCAATCAATCGATATCGGAGCGTCCTGCTGACTGCCTCGCAAGGATCGCTCGTCCATCGATGACATGCTTCTCGTTCGCCGGCCCCAACACCCCACGCTGGCGCGCGACAAATGCGTTTGCCCTATCGACCACGAAGGTTGCGCCCCCGTCGACTTGCCGCCGGATTCGTTCTAGATTCCCGCCGCAGACAGGGACATCACGCAACTTCAGCCACGACACCGGATGATTGCCTCACGTGCCCCCTGTCGCGCTGCGCGGCATGGGAAGCACGATTCCCATGAAATCAAAGAAGTCAGGGGGATTTCAGATGGGTATTTGGGGATGGCGATTTGCCACACCGCGACGAGGGTCCACGAGCCCAAGCTCCCGATACGCTGCGGGTCGACTGCCTTTGCGGCGCTGCGACTGGCAACCAATGACGATCGAGCACGATCCGGGAAAAATGAAACAAATGGGAGAAATGGGAAAACATGATAAACTGCCCCCATTACTTCAGATCTCTGAGGGTGCGATGCTCAATTGGGAAGACGATTTGATACTCTCTGCGGCCGAGACGCTTAGGGTCAGTGAGATTGCGACCAACGCGATTGATCGTACTCTCGCGCTTCTTGCGCAGACGCGCTCGACCCTTGAAGCGCTGCCGGTCGATTCACCCTCACGCGCCGAACTCCTTGCCCAGGTCATTCACGCGCAACAGTCCGCACTGGCTTTGCGCCAAGAGCGACTCGACCAACTTTCCCAGCGGCTACATCGAAATGCGGTGCTCGATTCAGCACAGATCCGGGCAAGACTGGACGCGTTGTTTTCGTCCTTCAGCTCCGCTACATCGCGGTTCGCGGACTTCTGGCTCTCATGTCTTGAAGGCGAGGCGCGCGTGTTCTGCGGCCACGCCTTTTTGCGCTCCTTGGCCGGTATGCAACGTTTCAAGGCTCTCCTCAACGGCCTGAAGATCTCCGTTGCTGGCGAGGTGAAACAGGTCCAAACCCGTAGCCGCGCCGCCCATACCCGTCAAATAGCACCGGTCTGTGCTCCGCCCGCCACGTGCTACGCATAAAGGAGGAAACATGCAATTGACCGCCAAGCGAATCAAGCAATCCCCAGCGTCGGATCTTGCTGCCTTGATGAATGGGCAGTATTCGGGGGATGTGAAAGCACTGCTTGACCAAGTTGCAGTCGACTTGCTCAAGCGCACACTCGCGACGCTTCGTAAGATGCACCGCAGTGACGACTCAGTTCTGCTTAAGAGTCGTGATACGCGAGAGGCTTTGGCTTGCTCGCTCGCTGCCGTGCTGTTGGCCGATTCGGGACGCGTGTCCGCACCACGTCCGAATAGCCCGTCATTGCCTGTTTGGAAATGGGAGCCTGAGGAGGTACTCAAGCATACCGGCATGTCCAAGAGCACTCTCTATCGGGGAGATCACACGAAATTTTATAGTGTGATTCCCCCTGGGATGCAGAACGGCCGCGCCTATCCTGCGTGGCAGTTCGTGGGCGATGTTCCACATTATTTGCCGAAAGTGCTGAGCGTCCTGAACAGGAAATCGAGATTGCAGGTCAACACCTTTCTGGTTTCTCAGCAAGATGCTTTGAACGAATTGTCCCCCGCAGAGGTGCTCGCGGGATTGCCGTTCGAAGACAGAGGGGCTCTTGGGGCACCTCAAGCACGGATGCTTTCGCTGCCGTCCGAAATTCGGCTAGAGAAAGTGCTCGCTCTTGCAAAGCTGGAGGTGGCAGACCCGGTTTAAACGGTCGCCGATGCCAACACGACATGATGTTAATAAATCGCTGCCGAGCTACTTGAAGGAATTCGTTCCCTCTAAGGAACAAATTCATCGTGCTCTTGGCCGCCAGCAGTATAGCTATGGTGTTGACACGACATTCACGCGGGCGGTGGACAATCCGGCATTCGTCGGATCCGCATCGCCGTATGTGTCGCACCGATTTGGGCCGCCATTGCCGCAATTTCTGACGGAAGACAGTAAGTTAGCGTTCAATTGGGTCTATCTTGGATTGTCCGCAAACGTGGCTGCCTGGGAGAGCCAGTTTGTAAAGAACAACCGCGGTGCTGGCAACGGCTTTCACGTGACAAGAAGGGCTGAATCAGATGGTCTCATTGCAACGGTGCGCTTCCGTCGCCCGCTGAATCTTTGGAGTCTGTCCGAGGACAATAGCAGCCGATTGGGCATCCATGACATTGTTTCGAGCGAAGATCACGAAGCCTGCCAATGGCTGGGCTACGCGATTCGTGAGGCAATGCTTATGCTCGACGTTACAGATCGTCCTGACGGCTTTGTTTACCCGTCTCGACGCGTAAAGGGGGCACCCGCCCTAGCGCTGGCGGACTGGTCCACCTCGGCACTGTTTGCGACGGCCCACATTTCCTTCGCACGTTTCATTGACACCGAGGCGTATGCGTCATTCGTTCGCGATCAAATGCGAACGGACCCGCCAGCGCTTGACGCGCGCTGATGTTGGCGACCCATTCCTCCACGACCCTGCGCCTCATGCATGGCGGCCCCGATCGAGCCATTCACGCGTGATACCAGCGCCGAATATCTCTCACAATATCCTGCCGGCTCCCGCTCGCCGCAAGGAAAGGTGGGCAATTTAGGCCACAACGTCCCAAACTGGATTTGGGTGCGTTCCGAATTATGGGGATACGTGTAGGATCACGGCTGCCGCCCATTGCCGCACTCGCCAAGTTCTCCTAAGCTGTCCCTCGTCACGTCCCAAACGTGACCGGGTTTAGCAGCCCGACAGCGATCTCCATGGGCACACGGCCGCGCAGTACTGCGGCCCTCGTGTGCGGCATCCAACGTGCATCCACTACGGGTGGGCTTGGATTGGGACGCCTTCGGGTGTGCCGTGAAACCATGTTCACTGCGGTCTGCTAACCCAGTCCAATGCCCGCCCACCCCTGCTATGTGCAGCGGGTGGTGGGATTCAAACGGTAAGCACGAGGAACCCCGCATGACACCCCATCCGCACCTTCCTATCCCTTCTCGCGACACACTAGACCGTCTGAACGAGCTGTCCGAAAGGCTCGTCGCGCTCTCGATGGTCGGAGCGAATCAGCGCCCCACCGCCATCCCCGAGCAATTCAACGAAGCCTATTTTGATCAGATGAGCGACCTTTCCAGCGAGGTGTACAACCTGTGCCATCGACTCGATGAAGATCTGAGTTATCTCCTGCCGCAGGCCGCGCTGGCGTCGTAAATTTTCTTCCCCCAATTGGCCCCCCGCACGCCAAATCGACCTGAAGCTCTCGGCATATAACGGGCAAGTCACCACGCGCCCCCTCGTACCGCCCTCCCCCGCGCAATCACTTCAATCGAAGCGCCGCTGAATCCCGCAACGTCTTGCGATCACGCTCCACTCGCTCCAACACTGGCGACGAGTGCCCGTGTTCCTCATCCGTCATTCCCGTTCCAAGCCAATACGCGTATCGCGGCCAATGTTTGCAGAGCGCGAGAATCGCGTCCTCCGTCGCACGCTGACGCCCCTCGTAGATGCTGCGCCAGGTCTGCGCGCGCACCCCGCTCAACTCTTCTAATGCCTTAAATCTGCGATGGGTCGGGACGACCGCATCGATGATCTCCATGATTCTTTCGCGCATTGTCGGAACGTTCCCAAACCACGAGGCAGGGATCCCCAATATGATTCGTACAGGTTTTACGAATCAGTAAATTTCTTACGACGGAATGGAGGATTCACATGACCAGCAAGCAGAAGCTCACGATCGTAGACGTCATCCGCCGTGAGGGCGTTTCTTCCAAAACGGGACGTCCATACGACATGCGGACTGCACAGTGCATCCTTTGGCAAACGACCAGCGAGGGTGAGCAAACCGTTGTAGGCACGGTCACGCTACCCAATTCGCTGAAAGACACCGAAAAAGGTGATTACATCGCCGAGTTCGCGCTGTCGCAATCGATGGACGGCTCGCTTGTCCCTCGAATTGTATCGCTCCTACCTTTCCCCACTTCTGCCAAACCGATCACGTCGAAAGCGTCTCAGTGACGCCCACCGCGTTATCAGCCGCATAGTCCTAGCGGCCTTTCAAACCAGCATCCGGCCCCCCGCCAGTTTTTCACTTCGTCGCTCACACATAGCGGCGCACATGGGGGTTGTAATGATTCGATCCATCCCGCAGTTGATTTCCCGCCGCAATCCCACCGACGCCGCAATCGGACCTGTCGTCGTCCAGGGGAAAATCCGCGCCCGATCTCCCAGATGCAATCACGCGTCCCAACTCATCGGCACATCCACCGCGCGCAACGGTCTCGCCTCCACGATCATCGATTACCGCCAGATCGCCGTCCAGCCCCGTGCTGACGTTGAAAGTTGAGTGGTGACGGCATGGACGATACAAAACACCGAGACCGGCCGATGACCTGCGTCTGGCACATCGTTGAAGCCTGTGATCCCCCACCTGAGTTTTCCCTCGACGAGAAGCACGGCGTCTTCGAGGCCTACTCGCTGGAGGGATCACATCGATACGTTGGCGCAAGCAGACCCGTCATCGCGACCGCCAACGACTTGAGGGGGTTAGTCGAACGGATCTTAGAGATCGGGATCGCCTGCGAGAAGGCTCATGCGCGCAGTACCGCAGACAGCGCCACCGATGTCAGACGTGTCGAATCATGACGCCCTTACGCTCCGTGACAAGCATCCTTATCTGCCGTCAGCAATCGCCCAGCGAGCCCATTTCCGCAGTCGACGCGCAAGTGTGTCCCGGCTCTGGCAATGCGCGCTTCAAGTTGGAAATGACGCCGGCTTATGTCGCCGTAGACGGTGAGCCTCAGCAACCGCTCGACTACGCCCAGTCGGGCGTCTTCTGGACATTGGCACTCACAACCGTCGTCGGACTGTGGTTCGTGAGCGCTCATGTGGGCGCATTCCTCGGCTTTGTCCGCCGAGGTTGAGCCAGCGCGCCGGGCGCATCCCGGCATCTCAATCGGAGGAATCATCTATGAAAGAGGCATTTCAACGACTCCGCTCGATCGGCACGCGAACGAGCATCGGTATCGCCGTGGGTACGGCATCCTGCATGGCCAAGGCGGCAGACAGCGGTGGCGGCCCCGATCTGTCCTCATTGACCAACGGCATCAGCATGGGCTCAACGATCACCGCAATCCTTGCGGTCGCGTTGTCGCTGGCTACCGTGTATGCCACGCTTCGCGGCGCGAAGATCGTGCTCGGGGTCATCAAGGGCTAATCGTTTGGCCTGGCCGAGCGCTCCATCGCGCGTGACGAGCGCTCGGCCATCAAGAACAGTGCGTCGCATCATTCGCGAGCGCTGCTGGAGAACATCATGCCAACGCAAGAACTGTGGGACTTGGCCTTCTTCGCCTGGGGAATCACATGCGGATGGGCTGTCGTCCAAGGTCTGAGGGGATAACGATGAAGCGAACGATGGCGACGTTAATTCTATTGGCGCTCCTCGCACAACAGCCTGCGACCCCGCAAGCCCTCCCTGTCGCGAACTACGCGATCAATCGCGCTATCGCAGGCGTGATCACACGAGTCGCGGCGTCCCGAGGTTTCGCCGCCAACAGTCCTCGAGTCATCGCAACACTCGAAGCAATCTCGTCGACGAGCACCGCGCTTAACGTCGTCGCAACCGGCGCAGGAATCGGCCTATCCCTTCTTGGCGCTCCTGTTTGGATGACGATTATCGCGGGCTTCGGAATCTTTGGCACGGGTACCGCTTTGATCGCCGCATTGGGCGACGCCGAGGTCGCTATCGCACAAACAGAAGCGGGCTCCGTGGCAGTGGTGAGCAAGATCCCTCGCAATGAGCCGGTCACCTTACCGCCCTACCCGGACTTCAAGACGTACCCCACGGAGAATGACAGATTCGAAAAGCTCAGGAGCCTCGGGGGGCACGTCTATCGGACCGACGGATGCTCACCTTTGCGGACCCGAGTCGCGTGTCATCAATTTCCATTAGAACCGCAGATTTCGACGGGCATTGCCTTCACATATCCCCAGGATGGTATTCGCGTCCTGTTCACGTCGATTGCGGAACTGGAGGATCTTCGTAAGCGCTGGCTGCTTTATCCCGAAGATCCGGAAGCCAAACTAACAATTGTCGAAACGTTTGATCAAGAAGGCGTGCACGACGGATTTGCTGAACGAATTTGGACTAACAAATATCAAGGCTGCAGTAAGGATGTCCCACCCGGTTGTCCCGCTCCGCATGCGTGGAGCACGATCGATTTCATCCCTGATATGGCCGAGATCAGCCACGACGCTTTTCACGGACTGAATCGACTTAAGACGACAACGGTGTATCCGGACCTAGATGCCGCACGGGCGGCCATCAACAGCGACTTCCTGAAGATGCCTATTACCCCCAAGACACTCGCCGATATTGTCGACGGAGCTTGGTGGCTGGCAGCGGAAGAGCCCGACTACGCAGGGCTCCCATATCGCGAATCGGAGCCGATCACCGAAGAAGACGTGGTGATATGGATGGTGGAGAATCCTACGGAAATACCGTACATCGGTGACGTGCTTGAGCCAGCAAATCCGCCGGACGAACGCAAGGTTCCGATTTCGCCTCGAATCCGCTCTAAAGAAGTCCCGAATCCGCAGACCGATCCGGTAACTGACCCTAACACCGGACCTAATCCTGTTCCGGAGACGGGGCCGGACATCGCTCCCAATCCCGACGAAGCGACGGAATCGGGGTCCAACAGAAACAGGAACACCGAGGGTGTCCAGGACGTGAATGTCGTCAACCGCCCGGTTGTCGATATCGGGAATCGAGTCAAGGTTGACGTGGACCTGGGTAAGGCCCCCGAGGTGGATCAGCCCAAATTGGAAGAGCCCCCTACCGCGAAGATGATCATCGATCCGATTTTGGGTCTGACGTCCGACTTCAATTCCTGGACGATGCCGTCGCACGGCGCTGCCTGTCCGCGCACAACGCTCCAAGTCTTCGATCACGCTATTCCGATAGAAGCTCACTGCGAGATTGCCGAGCGAATTGCGCCACAACTTCGTCAGGTCATGGTCGCAGCCTTCGCGGTAATGGCGCTTCTGATCGTTCTTTCCGCGTGAGGTCTTTATGCCACTGTTTGCCATTATCGCGAGCGTCCTCAACTCCGTGCTGGGCTTTATGTTCCGCGCGTCGGTGGTCAAGTGGGCGACGTTCTTCGCACTCTGGTACGTCGTCACCGAGTTCGTCATCGCTATCAAATCAGGCAACCTGTTTCCGCACGTATCCAAGCTTAACGAGGCGTTCTCGGGCATCCCCACCGGCGTCTGGTATTGGCTCGACCTGTTTGCCGTCTCTCAGGGCGCTCCTATGATCATCAGCGCCATAGCAGCGCGCTTTCTGATCCGGCGCTTGCCGATCATTGGGTAAGCACCATGGCAATCAACGCGTACACCGGCTTGATGGGCTCCGGGAAGAGTTATGAGGTCGTCAGCAGCGTCATCGTGCCCGCCGTTCTGGCCGGTCGGCGTGTGGTGACCAACATTGACGGCATCAACGCGGACGCCATTCACGCGTACTGCACTGACATTAAGAAAGCAGATCCGATGACACTTGGCCCGGTGATTCCCATCCCAAACGCCGACGTGCTCAAAGTCGGCTTCTTTCCCGACGAAACGAAGCCCGACATCGATTCGTTCGTCAAGGCAGGCGATCTCGTGGCAATCGACGAGGCATGGGAATTCTGGTCGGTCTCGCACAAGATTAGCCCCGAGCATATGCGCTTCTTTCGGATGCATCGACACTACGTGCATCCGGAGACCGGCCTGTCGTGCGACGTCGCGTTGATGATTCAATCGATCACGGATCTACACCGGCAATTGCGCTCGGTGATCGAGGTCACGTTCGTGACGAAGAAGCTCAAGGAGTTGGGACTCGGCAATCGCTATCGCGTCGAGATGTTTGGTGGCGGGAGGATCACAAAGGCCGCACGTCTTGGAACCACCACCACGGCATACGACAAGGCAATTTTTCCCCTGTATCAATCGTATGCCGGCGGCAAAGGTAAGGAACGCGCCATTGATGCCAGGCAGAACCTGCTGCGAAGCCCAAAACTGTGGATGACGGCTCTATTCTTCCTTGCCTGCTGGATCGGCATTGGGGCGTTCCTCTGGCGGTTCTTTCAACCGAAAGCGGCTGTCGAATCCCCGTCAAACACGGTCGAATCGTCTCGCCGCCTGTCGGCTCCGGCGAATGCCGCGGCAGATCTCGCCCCGAGGTTGCAAACGTTCAGCGAGAGATGGCGCGTCGCGGGGCAGTATTCGGTTACCGGTAAGCGCTATGTCGTGCTAAGTGACAACACGGGCCGATTACGCATCGAATCCCCATCGGCATTTAGCAATAACGGCCTTGCAATCGTCGGTGAAGTCGACGGGCAGCAGGTCACCATGTGGTCGGGGCAAAAGCCTGCGTCTCGGTTGTTCGGAGAGACGCCATGAAACGCGTCATGACCGCCGCGCTACTGATTGCCTCGACTCAGGTATTTTCTGCCGAACCACGCACCGTGCCCGCACCCATCGATTACCGAGGGCCAGCGCTTCACGATGACGGTCCAACGCCACGCGACGACATTGCAAGCCTCCACTCCTCCGGTTGGCGAGGAGATGGGATGTCGACACACCGATCAGAATGGCGTACACCGTCCGGGAAATTCGACTTCCAGTTCGTCAATGTCGCGCAGCTCGTCTCACTGCTCTACGGCGAAGCCATCAAAACGTCCTACGTCATCTCCCCGGAAGTGCTCGATGATCAACGGATGGTTTCGATGCGATTCGATACGAAGCGCCGCGACATACGTCCATTCTTGGTGACGTTTCTGGAATCGCTCGGGTTCGGTATCGAAAGGCGCGAAGGTGTCGACTTTGTCTTCAAGCGACCAAACATTGGCGCCCCGCCGGAACCGCCGTCTACCTACGTCTATCACCCCCAGTACCGAGACACCGCCTATCTCGCGAATCTTGTCAGACCGGTGTTTCGGGGCCAGTTCACTGTGAACCGAGAGGTGCCCGCGCCACCGGAGGCCCGAGCAAGCGGCAACGCTCCGGATGGGTCTGCGGCGACGCTCATAGATCAAAAGGGCGACACGCTTGTATTCAGAGGGACGCCAATTGAAATCTCGACGCTCCAGGATCTCCTTTCTCAAGTCGATACGCCCGTCGGCGAAGTCGCGGTGCGCGCAACCGCTTACGAGGTGACACAAAGCACGGAACACGGCTCCGCTTTTCAACTTGCCCTTGATCTGCTCTCAAAGGGCTTGGGGCTATCTATACAGATGACCGGCGAGAGGCTGAGCAACGGCGTGCGCATCAAAGCGGGAGACCTCGACACGGTGTTCTCAGCGCTATCGAAGGACACGCGATTTCAGGTCATCAACAGCCCCAACCTGCGCATTCGATCCGGTGCGCGAGGCAAGCTGACCGTGGGTCAAAAGGTTCCGGTGCTCAAGTCCGTGTCATACCCCCGTGGGGGCGGCGACCCGGTCCAATCGGTGGAATACCACTCGTCGGGCGTGATTCTTGAGTTGAGACCGACCGTGAAGGATTGCGTCATCGATCTACACGTCTCGCAACAAATCAGCGATTTCGTGAAGACAACGACAGGCGTCAACAAGTCGCCAACGCTCAACACACGCGAAGTGAGCACCGAAATCAGCCTGCAGGACCGTGACATCATCCTCATCGGCGGCCTGACGACCAATAAGGCGGCCGACAACAATACGGGACTGTCTTTCCTTCCGAGGTTCCTTGATAGCCACTCCGACACGGCGTCGAACACGGAGATCCTTCTCGTTCTCCAGGTTGAGCGCGTCAGGCCGTCTAGCGTCGGGAGTGTCGGCGCCGATGCCGAAGCCAGGGATGCCCACGGACGTACCTGCAACGTCCGGGCCGTTGACGCGCGGCTCAGCGCGGCTCGCGCGACCGAGCAGCGGGTAGCACCTCTGGCGTCGGTCGTAGCAGCGCCGCTGGCCACACCTCCCCTCACTGAAAACCGCCTTTCCGGCCCCGCCGACAAAGTGACGCGGATCGAAGACGGAACGACGCTTCGCGCGACCGCCGCCGCCCTCAGGGTCGAGGACGGCGGGGGCGCGCGAAGCGCGCCCTAAATTTATATCCGTAACACTTAACGTACGAGAACACGGCAAAGCCGCCCAAGCGAGGACTGAACCACTTTCGTCGAAAAAAAAAAGTGCCCCGATGCGGACGACATCGGGGCCAACCTCCTACCTCTCACGACAAACATGACAGGAGCTGCCATGCAAGAACCGAGCTTAATGAACTATTCCCCGTTCCGACGCGAGTGGATCATCAGAGGACGGAATTTCGGAGATGGCCAGGTGGAGGTCACAGTCACCCGATTCGACCGCTACATGGGAGCTCAGCAGCTTCACACGCTGCCAAAAGCCAAGCGCGGAGAATCTGAAAACTCGGAAGATAACCAAATGGCAGCGGCCAAACGGGCGAAGCAACAGGTCCGATTGCGTTGCAAGGCCATCGGCGCGGATCGCATGATTACGTTGACCTACCGGGAGAACATGCAGGATCGGGATCGCCTGAAGCGCCATTTCGATGCATTACGCCGTCGCCTCAACAAAATTCAGGATTTCCAATACGTCGCCGTCCCCGAACGTCAGAAGCGGGGAGCGTGGCACCTGCACATCGCGGTTAGAGGGAGACAAAACTACAGAGTGCTTCGTGCGATCTGGATATCCATCGTTGGCGCAGATAACGGCAACGTCAATGTCCGCAATCCATTTCGTCAGCGCGGTCAGCAACACAAGCTGGCGGCTTACCTCGGAAAGTACCTTACAAAGGACTTCGCCGAGCACAAGATGAACGAGAAGCGATATTGGTCGAGCCGAGGGATCGTGATCCCCGAGCGCCATCCAATCGACCACATCCTGAGCGACGACCCGGTGAAAGCTATCGTGACTGCGTTCGAAGCCGCACAACTGACTGGCGCGACGCTTGACCGCTGCCAGACGTTTTGGAGCCAGGATCTTGGCTACTTTTGGCTGGCAACTCGGGAGAGCGAAAATGGATAATGCCGAAAGCCAATCAGCCGAGGTCGACGATCGCCATCTCGTCGAACTCATTGCTCAAGCAGTCGCGGAGCGACTGACGCCGCCGCTACCTCTGTCGATCCAGCTCTGGAACGCCAAGATAATCGCGGCCTACTTGCAACGCTCGCCAGCAGTTGTACTGGAACGCGTCGTCACCCTTCCCGGCTTTCCACCTCCGATTCGGCTTCCCTCCACTCGATCGACGTCGAAGAGCATTGCGCAACCACATTCGGACAAGTCGACGGGACAACCGCTATGGAAAGCGACTGAGGTAATAGACTGGGTCGACTCACACCGCAGAAAATGCGTTGGACGTCCGCGCGCGAGAGATTGATTCAGACGCGACGACCAATTGAATCCACAGCCAGAAGCAGTCACCCATCCTAAGCTAAGATTTGGGTGATGCGTCAATCGATCCAGCCCGGAATACATATACATAAGCAAACGACTTCGCCCGCCCATTTTCATATCAACTCGCTTCGACCAACGCAGCACTCAGGATCGAAGCGATTCGTCGAGATAGTTAGCATATGAGTTCACCATCGATGGTTCTTCCGCTCGAACGCCCATACGGCGAATTCTCTCCTGGAGAATCATTCGCTCGTGAAGTTGTCCTGGCTGGGCTGAGATGGCCAAGTGAGTACTGGCGAGACTTGGCCGTACGCTGGATTGAACAGGGAGCGCCGTTGGACACGGAGGTCGCTGACTTGCTACTAACCATTTCGGAGGATCGACGGGGCTGCTCTCAGCGTCTCCGCCAGCGTGCGTTCGCATTGAGAATCAAATATCTTCGCGGCAGCTGAGGCAAAGCAGCCTCGGGAGAGTGTTTCTCAAACCTACGGCGCATCACGCACTGGCTCCACGCGCTCATCCGGCTTCTCTCCGGTTGAATCCACAGTCGGAAGCGGCCAACAGGGTGACGGCCGTTTCCGGCCAATTTCGATCAGTCGACGTGACCCGCGCAGATCGTCGACAATTCGACTTTATCAAGAGCGGCGCTGAACGGATGGAGGCAAATATGGGACCAAAAAAACAAGAGCTGGTTGAGGTGTTAGCCAAACTCGCCGACCTACTTGAAACTAACGGCGGACAGCACTGGCGCGCTTGGTTGCTTCGTGCCAAAGCTCGTTTAGAAAACGCAGATTACTACGGTATTGAATATTTGCTTCAAGCGTACGGAGGTATGGGCTCGTTTAACGACTTTGTTGCGGCACCGAGCGCTATAGTCGGGCAGCCCACCGGGAAACTCGGTTATGTTGAACTGAACGATAAGATAGATGGCTTAAGAACTAAGGCGTGGGAGCTTGCAACAGACATCAAGCGCAACCACGAAGTCCAGCGTACCTGACTATCGAATTCATCTCGGCTAACCGCATCAGGCAGATCTCGGCCAGAAGCTGCCGCTCACGGGATAGTGCCACTATTCACTACTGGTCAAGCTTTTGGCTAGCCGGTTGTCACTAGAAAATATGAATCTGAAACGGTTAGAACCTCGCTAAATAACAGCACGCGCTGATAAATCCAAAGCCTGAAAAAGTTCAACAACATGCGCACCTTTCAAGTCCTCGTCCCTGCTCTTGCCCTGCTGCTGGCTGGCCCGGTCTTTGCACAAGACAACCCGTACAAGTTCCGCGGAATCGGTTTGGGCGACTCGCCGGAGCACGTCCAAAAAGTGATGCCTGAACAGTTCCCCCTCGTCAGGGCGATTGAGAAATTCCCGGGAGACTTCTGGTCGGTCAACGCTGGCGACAAAGACGGAATGTCACGCAACCGTTGCCCAATCTCTGCGAAAGGTCCTTTGCGCGACGATTGCCTGAAGGCGATGGTGGTCCTTCGGCTCGTCGACGATCGCATCCAGGTGCTGCAAATTACGGCAGATCAGAGTTTTGGCAAGCCGGTGGCATTGCCCGCGTTTCTGGAGCGCCTAACCGGCACGTACGGTAAGCCCGACGCGGTGTACCTGACGGGTCAAGATGTCCACCGTGATGGCTTGACCGAGCGGACGTACGCCTGGGGCGGGAAGACGTTGCCGGCCAAGGATTTCAAAATGGCGTTTGCGTCGTACGAAGATGCCGAACGCATCGGCGGCCAGTACGTGGCGGTGCGCGTGGTGCTCAACGGTGACGCGGTCATCGGCTACGAATTGCGCATCGCTGACGCAGAAAAAAGCATCCAACAGCACCGGAAATGGCAGGCCGAGCAAAAGGCCAAAGCCAGCACCTCGGGCACGGCCGCACCCAGCAGCCTCAAGTTCTGACCCTCGCGAGATCGAGTTCAGGATCGGTACGGGTGCCGCACTCGGTCAGATCAATTGGGGACGCATCGCTGGCAGCCCGCTGGCTAGTTCCCGGCGCTAATAGCCTCATTGAAGTTGGGCCGGAATGTCTGCTGCGAGACGTCGCGACCGGCAGCTTGGGGTCGGAATCGTTCATCCACGACGACTAATTTCCCTCGGCGAAAACTCTCGCGTCGGTGCACCAAATGTGCACCGATTGGCGCGATGTTATTGATCTGATTGGTTATAGGGTTCTGGTCCCCGGCACTCCTACTCCCTTTCGAGGCAGTGCGGAGAGAATTTTTGATAGGCTGAAGTCGGCCAGGAGGCCACGTTCACCCGCACCCTCGATTGGGCGATCGAACGGCTGCTTCGCTGCTAGAGAACGGTCACTCATCTAGTCTACTTGGAAGGCCCACAAGCATGATCGGTCGCAATCGCTGACGCCAATCAGCAAATTAATCGTCGAGCACTGGCGGTATCCATCCGAAGCGCGACGCCGGCAAAGGCCTATCGACGCAACTCTCATTGCCGGAACCAGCAGCACTGCTTCCACCGATGCGCGTGACCGCGAGGTGGACGAGCTACTCAAATTCGCACCGAAACCCGCCGGCGACATTAAGTAGCTTCGAGAACTCGACGTGCTCGAGCCTGCAAATGAGCGATAATGTGCCTACGACGAAATTCCGCTAAGAACATCGGCGTTTCTTTTCGAATGTGCCAATTCGATGAACGGAGAAGACATGCAAACTCAATCGCATTGACCTTGCCTCGATTTCACGTACAGCAACTCACGCCACTTGTTGCATCGCTTCGTAATCGGACGGCGTGCGGTACCCGATCGACGAATGAATGCGTTGGCGATTGTAAAAGCCTTCAACCCAATCAACCACGTCCAATCGTGCTTGCGCTCGCGTCTCGTAGTGGCATCGCGACGTTTGCTCGACTTTTAGCGTCTTAAAAAAGCTCTCCATCGGCGCGTTGTCCCAAGCATTGGCGCGCCGGCTCATCGACATGACCATGCCGTACCCCTGGGCAAGCTCGCGGTGTGCCCAGCTCGCGTATTGCACGCCGCGATCGCTATGCACAATCAAGCCCCGAGGCGGCTGACGTTGCCGGTACGCCGAGCGCAGCGCCGTACACACGAGCTTCGCATCGATGCGCTCGGACATTGACCACCCGACGATGCGGCGACTTCCCAAGTCCAGAATGGCCGCCAGATACAACCAACCTTCGTCTGTGGGCAGGTACGTTATATCCGCCACCCACGCTTGGTTCGGCGCCCAGCCATCAAAGCGTCGCGCCAGCAGGTTCGGTGCCACCGGCAAGCGGTGCGCCGAGTCTGTGGTTGTCTGCCATGCTCGCCGGTACACCGGCCGTAACCCTTGACGTATCAAGCTGCGGCGCACACGCTCTGCGCTCGTCTTCGTACCCTGTGCGGCCAGCGCCTTGACCAGTCTCGGGCGTCCGTAGCAGCCGCGACTTTGCGCGTGCAGGCGCGCCACTTCGTCATCGAAGGCAGCCTGCCGCTGCCGACGCTCGCTCGGCCGTCGCACCCGCCATTGGCAGTAGCCACTTCTCGAGACCGCCAGCACTCGGCACAGACGGCTTACACCGTATTGGTCGCGGTGAGCGTCGATCCACGCATACTTCACCGCGACCCCTTCGCGAAGTATGCCGTCGCTTTTGAGAGGATTTCCACATCAAGCTTCGCACTGGCCAACTCTTTGCGCAGCCGACTGACCTCGGCTTCCAGCTCTGATACGCCGGGCTTGGCACGGCTCACAGAGGCTGCCGCGTCAGACGTGCTCGCCACCCCTTCGCGCAGCTTGCGCGCCCAGTTGCCGATGGTTGCCACCGGCACGCCGAGACGGCGTGCCGCCTCATTGTGTCCCACAGAATTTGCCAGCCTCGCCGCTTCCACTCGGAACTCATCCGTGTAGCGACGATTCGGTACGCCTTTTTCGCCCATATTGACCTCCGTTCAACAGATTATCCAACTTCTCTGCTGTACGTCGTTTCGAGGCATGGTCACATCGCCTACCTGTATCACAGCTTTTGCTTGACCCAAACAACTACCGTTTTCACGATTTGTCAGGATATCGTGCAGTCGCTAACCGAGCACGGTATGCAGAAGCTGGTGTTCAAGATCGGGCACTTCAGTTGTTGCAAAGCACGGAATCATTCGAGTTGGGAGCATTAAAAGATTCTATCTTGACGAATGGGTTTGTTCCGCTCGAGCAAATTGTCGTCGAGAAGTACAGCGACAACGATGGCGTCCCGCTTTATTTGGTTATCGAAGGTAATCGTCGTGTCGCTGCTGTGAAGACATTGTTGACCGATCATGACGCAGGTGCAGTTGATATCACTGAAGCAATAAGGCCGACGGTAGATCGCTTACCAGTTATCGAGGTCATTGGGACGGACGAAGAAAGGGCCGCGTACCAGCAAACTTTGATGGCGATTCGCCATATCGCCGGTATTCGGGAGTGGGGTCCGTACCAGCAAGCTAAACTAGTTGTGGAACTGTATGAGCGAACCGGATCTTTCGGCGCAGTTGCGCAGCAAATCGGCATCTCTGCACGAGAGGTCGCACGCCGGTATCGCGCGTCGAAGGCACTACAACAGATGGAAGACGACGACGAATTTGGCGAATTCGCATCGCCGCGGTTGTACTCGTTTTTTCACGAGGCGGTTTCGCAGCCGAAAGTTCGCGAGTGGCTACATTTCTCGGATGAAACGTATCGTGCTGAGAATGAAGAGGCACGACGTGCGTTTTATGAATTGCTAAGTCCGCGGGTGATTGATGGCGAAACACTTTCTGCCAAGCTTGTAAACGCAAACAAACAGGTTCGCCAGCTTAAGGAAATCGTGGACAAAACGATACCCTTGAGGACTTTGCTCGACCCTGAGCGCTCGTTCGAAGAGGCAGTTCGAGCGGCCGAAGAGGAGACAGTAGAGGATGAGACGGGCGTGCTGGAACACTCGCTTGGTGTCGCATTGCAAGCGCTTCGGCAGCCTAGTATTGATACGTGGCTGGCGCCTACTGAGCGTGCGGTGACGATATGGGGAGAACTTGTCCAACTGGTCGATAGAGTGCGTCCGATTATGGAGCGCGATCGGTGAAGCCGAGGGATATTTTGACCCGCTTGGAGGACGTAATCGGTGCAGCAGGGGCTCCTCGCCGACTGCGAGATGTTATCGAATACGAACTTCGCTGGCATTTTGGGATTTTGGAGATTCAAGCGGCGGAGACCGCGGAGAGATTTGAACTACGAGTTGCAGAGCTTATTATTGCAAAGCAGAACGCAGCGGACCATCAGGGCACGTTCGCAACGTTGAGTATCATTGGCTCGGCGGGTAATGTAGTGGTAGGTTCGTGCAGAGAGGCACCAGGAGACGGGGCGGCGGTGCTTGCGGCGAAATTAAACCGCCTGCAGGCGGAGCCTCTGCTTGCGGCAATGAAGACGTTGTCATTTGAGGACTTTGAGCGCTTTGGGGCTTGTGTGCTGCGGGAACTGGGAGCACAGAGTGTCAGTGTTACTGCGCACTCGAACGATCAAGGCATTGATTTCTTTGGTGTGCTAAACCTCGGCGGGCTACAGAATTTTCCCATGCAATTTTTCCGGCTTACCCATGATGTTGAGCTGCGGTTTGCTGGGCAAGCTAAACACTATCCGACGAGATCCGTGGGTACAGCGACGGTTCGCGAACTAATTGGGTCCATTAGCTTGGCTCGGTCAGGAACGTTCTCTAGTGAGACTACCGCCTTTGACTCGTTGCGGTTGAAGCCATTTAATCCGTTGCTTCCGCTCCTGTTCACGACCGGCACAATCACTGCTGGCGCCGAGAGATTGGCGAGCGATGCGGGGATCATAGCTCGGGGTGGGGTGCAACTGGCAGTATTTCTTGCGGATAGAGGTGTAGGGATGATTGAGGCGGCGGATGGCACGCGCGCGTTTGATCAAGGGACCTTTCAGCAGTGGCTCAACCAGACTTAAAAAATCCTAGTGGCGCATTGTGCTGTGCCCCTGCTAAGTGGCGCCACCGCCTAGCAGAACAAGTAAGTTTCTTCGCAGTCGAGAGAAAGTACTTATCCGAAGATACGCCCGTCCGGACGCGCGATGGAGACTCGCCGCGATACCTATAGTGGTTCGGCGTTCTGCCAGATCTCTGCATATGCTCCGATCTTCATTCCAGCCGTCTCGGCATCCACTTTGACAATGGTGGCCGGCGAACGCGCTGCAAAGTCCTTCAGCGATTGCGTGAGCGTCCAAGCCAGCGAGTCGTCCACAGCGATGAGGCGATCGTGCAAGCTTCTGGCCTTTGCCACTCGGACTTCGAGCGGTCGTGCGCCGTTGTACTGCCTCGCCCAGCTTTCAGCCGCAGGTTTGAGGCTCGGCTTTACGGTGCCGGCATCGGAAAGGACGTGGACTATTACTCCTTCCGGCGCCAGCACCGCGAAGTCCGTAAGCGCTTTGGCATCCGCATATGGGTCAACAATCAGCACGCTCCGTCGTGCCGCTGCCATAACTTTCGACACGGCCGCGAGCGCAGAAAATGACTCTCCCACTGCAATGAATGCCCCTTGCGATGCAGCTGGCGCCGCTATTTCAGCCTTGGCTAATGCGCGATGGACAGTAGCCGCGATAGTTTGCGCATTTATGCCGCGAAGCGCCGAATCCAACCCGTCTACAGAAACCGTGAAGGAGATGAGGTCTACCGATCACCCGAATACCGCCTCAACGAGCACTGCTGCACGTCCAAGCCACTGGTTTGTTTCCGCCGTAATGGGGCCGGGACGGTTCAGGTCAGGCATCGTCTCAACAAGGCGCCCTAAGTGGATATATAGTGATTCCGGGTCTAGGCGCATGGCGCGGATATTAGGTGGCAATATGAGAATCATGCCACGCCTTGTACGGCCCACCGGATTGCGCCGGCGCTCGAAACTTTCAATGCCTGTGTAGGCCGACGATCCGTCGATGTGTGTCCGCTCTGCGTCGCAAATCGGACACAGGTTTACGATGCGGTGACAGGCCGAAACGGGTCGAATGCAGCCCATCAAGACCGGAGCTCGAATGAATAAAATACCCACCAATCTATTGATTGACGGGTAGTCTTTCTGATCGTGAGTTCGATTGATGCTCCACCTGCCACTTCAATCTCCTCGGTGGAATGTCCCTTCGCGATTAGCCAAGTCTCCCCGCGATATCTGTCGCGGTGGCGTTGTAGTAGGTCATTAGTTCCGAGATGTTTCTGTGTCCCGTCATCCTGGCTAGGTCCAGCGGCTGCAACTTCTTCGCCAAACGGGTAATGGCCTCGTGGCGGGTGTCGTGGAACGTCACGTCAGGAATCTGTGACCTGTCCCGTGCCTTTCGGAAGAGTGCGTCGCGGCTTGACGTCGACAGTGCGAACAGCGGTTCCCCTTTCGTTACCGCCGGAAGCATCTTCAACAGTTCGATTGCGCGCGACGAGAGCGGTACATTTCGCGCAGTCCCGTTTTTTGTCATCGGGAGGCGGGCAAACTTGCCTTTGTAGTTCACCGACGATGCGGTAAGCGTCAGGATTTCACTTGAACGCATCGCCGTCTCTATCGCCACGAGAAACGCGACTGCCACGCGTTGCATCGGTGTTTTTATGGGAAGCCCATCTTCGTAACCCATGCTCGCAAGTAGCGACTCGATTTCCTCTTGCGAAATCAGCCGTTCGCGACCAGGCGGCTCCGGCGGCCGTCGCACCTCGGCCATTGGGTTGGTCACCAGCCAGCCCCATTCCTTCCGGGCCACCAGAAACGCATGCGACATCAGCGACATTTCCCTCGACGTCGACGCCCCCGAAACCTCACGCATCCGAGCGTCCCGCCAAGCGGCAATATGACTAGGCCGGAGATCCGCCAGCCGGATATCGGCAAACTTCCGCCCGTTGATCACCCGACTCCCAATCAGTGGAAGCCGCAACTTCTCCCATCTCGCGCCGCGCTTCGTGGGACTCACCTTCAGCTCATACTCCTTGAGCACATCGCCAACCGTCAGCGTCTTACTACCTGAGCCGCTAGCAATCGACCGCAACTCCGTCTCTCGCTGCGCACTCCACGCCTGCGCCGCCGCTCTCGTGTCGAACGTCCGGCTGTCGCGCTGACCATCAACCATCACTTGTGCACGCCAACCCTTTGCTAACTTCTGAATCGATGCCATTTCGTGGGGAAACCTCGGGTAAAAAATGGGGGACCCGCCACGATTTTAGGTGTGAAGAGGTTAGATTTTGAGCAAGTGGGGAACAATCAGAATCCACGCAAAAACCCCGCCCCGCCTTATTCGGCGAGCGTTTGCGAGATTTTCCGGGAAGAAGTGAGACCTACGTAACCGATGCCAAAACGGGGAGTTGGTGCGAGGAAGGGGACTCGAACCCCTACACCCTTGCGGGCGTCAGGACCTAAACCTGGTGCGTCTACCAATTTCGCCATCCTCGCAGCCCGTGGGCGTCGGTCGCCCTGGTCAGGCACGACACCCCAGCATCGGGTCGACGGCATGCGTCCTGTCGGACATGAAAAAGGGCGACTCGTCGCCGCCCCGCTCGCATGCGTCAAAGCAGGCGAGAATTCTACACGAAGTGATATTCACCGGCAATCTCATGCCGCGTCAACGCCGCCCCGCCCTTCCCGCGTCAACGCCACCGGCACCGCCAACCCCTCAATGCTAGAATTCGCCCCAATTCATGGCATCTGCCCCACGGGCGCGCCCGCGCACCGGCACCCGGGCACCTGACCCAACCGATACCCCATTCGCATGCAACCCCACGAGACCGCCGACGATACTTCCGGCACCCCCGCCAGCCCCGCGCAGGCCAACGCATATTGCCGCCAGAAAGCCGGCCCTCCCGGCTCCGCCCTCTATTACGCACTACTCCAGCTACCGCCGTCCCAGCGCGACGCCGCTTACGCCGCCCACGCGTTCTGTCAGGAAATCGCCGATATCCACGCCGCCGTGCATGACCCCGGCGTCGCCCACGCAAAGCTCGACTGGTGGCGCCAGGAACTCGCGCGCCTCTTCTCCGGTGCGCCGGCCCACCCTGTCTCCCGCGCCCTTGCCCCCGTCGTCCAGCAGCGCGGTCTCGCCCGCGCCACGTTCGACGCCGTCCTGCACGGCGCAGAGATGGATCTCGCCCAGATGCGCTATCTCGACTTCGCCGGCCTCTCCCATTATTGCGACGCCGCCGGCGGTGCCCCCGCCGTGCTTGCGTCCCACGTCTACGGCTTCGACGACCCGCGAACCCCAACCCTCGCCCACGCCCTAGGCCACGCCATCACCCTCGGTCGACGCATCACCGATGCGGGTGTCGATGCGCGCGCCGGTTACGTTTATTTCCCGATCAACGAACTGCAACAATTCGGCGTGACTGCCGCCGACCTGCAAAACGGCAAGTACTCGCCCGCGTTCGTCGATCTCATGAAGTTCCAGCACGCGCGCGCCCGTCAGGCCATTACCGAGGCGGCCGCCGCCATCCCCGCGCCGGATCGCCGCCGACAAAAGCCGCTGCTCGCCCTCGCTGCGCTGCAATTGGCACTGATGGACGAAGTCGCCGCCGGCGATTACCAAGTGCTGCATCAACGCATCGATCTCACCCCGCTGCGCAAATTCTGGCGAGCCCGGCGCGCACGCTGACACACGCCGGCTGACACCTCGCCCCGGCTCTCGGCGTCGCCTCGCCCCACCCGGCAGCGGCACATTGGCACATTGGCACATTGGCACATTGGCACATTGGCACATTGGCACATTGGCACTGCAGCACAGCGACGGGGTGACGGGGTGACGGGGTGACGGGGTGACGGGGTGACGGGGTGACGGGGCGACGGGACGACTGAGCCGCTGAGTGACTTAGCGACAGTGCGACTGAGCAATACAGCGATTAAAAAATTTAGTCACGCAGCCACGCAGCCACTCAAGTCCGCCAGCCTCTGCGCATCATGCCCGCAACACGTCCAGCGGCTTGAACGGGCCACCCAGCACGGGCTGCGGGTCAAGCCCCCACCAGCGCTGCAGCACCGTCGCATATACCTCGCGGAAATCGACGGCGAACGGCAGGTTGCCGTTGCCGTCGAGCCGGTCCAAACGCGGCACGTCGCCGTAAAGCCCCCCTCGCACGCGACCGCCTGCGATGAAGTGCGGCGCCACCGTGCCGTGATCCGTCCCCTGACTCTGGTTCTGTCGCGCGCGCCGACCAAATTCCGCATACGTGACGATCATCGTCGACTCCCAGCGGTTCAGCTCGATCAACCCGGCCCGCAACGCCATCATTCCCTGCGCCAACTGACGCAACAAATTCGCCTGTTGTCCCGGCTGATTCTGATGAGTATCAAACCCGGTAAGCGTCAAACGCACCACCGCTACCCCCCGCCCCGCCTGCGGCACGCCCGCCGACGAATCGGCAGCCGCAACCACCTGCAGCGCCGTTTTCACCCCATTGCCGAACGCCCCCGCCGGCATCGGCGTGCGCAACACATACTGGCCCTGGCGCGGACGCAACCCGTCCGCCGCCCTGACAATATCGTTCTCCACCCGCAATACATGCGCCAGCGCAGGATTGCTCACCTGTGCCGCATTCGCCGACACAAGATTGGACTCCCGCAGGAATTGCGCCGGATTGGTCAGCGTCACCGCACGCGCGCCACCGCCCAACGGCCCTGGCTCGGCGCTGCCCACGATCACGCCATCGGCATCGAACCCTGCGGGCACTGCCCGTTGCGCGAAGGCGCGTGACAACCAGCCGTCGCGCAAATATTCGTCCGAACGCGACGCCGTATTCCATATCTCGATTGACCGGAAATGCGACAGGTTCGGCTGCGGATATCCCACCCCCTGCACGATCGCCAACTCGTTCGCCCGCCACATCGGCAGCAACACCCCCATCGCCGGATGCAAACCGCTTCGCTCATCAAGTTGCACGACGTGATCGCGTGCAATCCCTATGCTGGGGCGCAAAGTGGCATAAAGCGGATCGGCATAAGGAACGACCGTGTTCAACCCGTCGTTTCCTCCTTTGAGTTCGATAAGGATCAGCAGATTGCCGTAGTTACCGCCGGTGCCCGGCCGTGTCCCGGACAAGTTACGTGCAGCGCCCAACACGGGCATCGGCGCCAGCCACGCCGCGCCAAGCCCCCCTGCAAAAGTCAGAAAATTGCGTCGACGCATCTCACACCTCTCTCGTCCCGCCACTCGTCACGCCACTCGTCACGCCACTCGTCACGGCTCTCGTCACGCAGCTCGTCACGCCTCTTGTCACGCCACTCGTCACCCCTCTCGGCCCGCTTCGCAACCCTCCGAAGCGGTCGTTGAGTGACGCGCCCGCCCTACCACGTGCTATCACGTCGTCACTTCAACTGATACGCGGGGTCCATCAACAACCCTTGCAAGTAGGCCGTGCTGTCCACGCCAGCGGCCTGCGGCGCCGCAGGCTTGAGAGGGAGCACGGCCCGCTGCAACGCCTCGCGCAACGCGGCGTCCGGAACGTCGACTGGCCCCAGCTCGTAAGGTTGCAGCCAGCGCGACAGATCGAAGCGCACCCCCGCTACCGTTCTCGGCATCGATGGCACCGCTCCCAACGCCGTGCGCTGTACACCCGTTCGCGCCGAGATCGACAGGGTCGGCGACACCATCGACGCCCCTCCCGCATTCGCGTTCTCCGTCGCGCGGAACATGCGCTCGACAAACTGTTTGCGCGCAAGCAACGTGGTGCTGTCAATCCACGCGTCGCCGCCCAGCCATCCCTTCACATTGGGAGGACGGAACAGGTCCTGCCCGAGAACGCGCATCTGTCGCGCCAGCAACTGCGGATCGTCGTAGCCGATGTCGAACTCGCGCACCGTATCGGTCACGAATTCAGCCGGCGATTTGACCAACGTCCCGCGGGTTCGGGCGTCCCAGAAGGCGGGGGTCAGCAGCAACGCACGCAATGCCTCGCGAATGTCGTAGCCGCTCGCGCGGAAGCGGCTCGCGATACGCTCCACCTGCACCGGATCCAGGGTCGGTGACACGAATTCGCGCCACAACTTGCCGATGATGAACGTCGCCGTCTCCGGACGCGCCAGCAGGATGTCGAGCATCTGGTCGCCATCGAAGTCGCCGGTCTGGTTCAGCACCGTCTTCGTGCCCGCATCGTGAAGTTTGGGGCGCCAGACATACGTCATCGTCGCCCGATCGATGCCCCAGCCGGTGTAGGCACGCGCCGCCTCGCGCACATCCTGCTCCGTGTAATGCCCTTCGCCGAGCGTGAACAGCTCCATGACTTCACGCGCGAAGTTTTCGTTCGGGCGCCCCTTCCGACTGCCCGCGCCGTCGAGATAAACCAGCATGGCAGGGTCCTTCGACACCGCATGCAGCAACGTCCCGAAGTTGCCGAGCGCGTTCGCGCGCAGCAAGACGTTCTGCCGATAAAGCATGACGGGCTCGCGCACCTTGTCGTCGCTCGACACGAAATGGTTGTGCCAGAACATCGTCATGCGCTCCGTGAGCGGTGACGGCGTCGTTGCCATCTCCTGTGCCCACCATGCCGCCAGCGACGCCGCCATACGGTTGCGCCGCTGGTTCAGCTCGCGACGCTGCTCGGCCGTCATGGACTTGACCGGCGCGCCATACAGCGGCGGATCTTCAACCCAGGCGGGCGGCGGCGTCACGGCCATGCGGCGCGCTCGCGACAACAGAAGATCGACGGCTTGCGCACGCGTGCGTCCAACGAACGGGGCGAGTTCGCGCGCGTCAGGCGAGTAGCCGATGCGCGTGAGCAAGTAGCGCGCGTCGTCGGCAGTGAGCGGGCGCGTCGCGCGATCGGCAACGGCATCGGCAGCACCGGCGGCCCCGGTTGCGCGTGGCGCCGTCGCACTCGCCGCATGCGCCGCGCCGGCAGGCCGCGTCGGCAACGCGTGACCGACGAGCGGCCACGCCAGCCACACGATGGCAAGCACACCAGACGTGAGCTGCCCAGGCATCCACGACATTGACGACGGCAGGCGACGCAGCACGGCGATCATCGCCCTGACACCGTTCGTCGCCTCAATGCCCTTTCGGCAAGCGCAAAAAAAGCCGGCGTCGACGCAGGCTGGCAAGTTTGGGGTGGGCTTCATGGGACGCTCGCGTCATCGCGACATCACTGGCGTTTTGGGGAAGCGTTTGGCGACGCTGCGGTGCCCTCTCGATCCATGAACCATCAGCCATGAGGGCGCGCGTCTTTATCGTTAGTGAGTGTACAACTCGCGCACGGCGTCCTGAATATGTTGCCGTAGCAGGCGCCGGTCTTCCGGCGACATATGACCATTGGGACGACGGTCCGGCGGCGCGGGGGGAAACTCGTCGTTGCGGCGCGCAGCACCGGAATCGTTCTGCGACGGCTCGCGCTTCGTCGGATTGCGGGGCGACGGCGCAGCCCCCGCGTGGTGGAAGCGCGGGGCACTCACCCGATGCATCTGCGCACTGAAATGCGAGATGGGACGGGCGTACGTCACGCCCAGGTGCCCCCAGAGCATGATTCCCCCGAACAGTAGCGTCCACTCAGCAGCCCATCTCATCTTGTGCGTATGTCCTTCATGCCGTGCGACAGGTTTTCCCCCTGGCAGGGGTGCAAGTGTACCCACAGCCTATGGTCAGCGCGCAAGCTGTAGGGTAAATTGTGTAACCCTTTGTAACCCGCTTTGGCGGCCCCATCAGTTCGTAACATTTCGGGCTAAGATACGTGGCATGGAAAACAAAAACTCTCCCAAAATTCTGGTTGTCGACGACGATCCGCGACTGCGCGACCTGCTTCGTCGTTACCTCGGGGAACAGGGTTTCAATGTCTTCGTGGCGGAAAATGCAACGGCCATGAACAAGCTTTGGGTGCGCGAGCGTTTCGATCTGCTCGTGCTGGATCTGATGCTCCCCGGTGAAGACGGTCTGTCGATTTGTCGCCGCCTGCGTGGCGCCAACGACCGCACGCCGATCATCATGTTAACGGCCAAAGGCGAGGATGTCGACCGTATCGTCGGCCTCGAGATGGGCGCAGACGATTACCTGCCCAAGCCCTTCAATCCGCGCGAACTCGTCGCGCGCATTCACGCCGTGCTGCGCCGTCAGGCACCGCCCGAACTCCCCGGCGCGCCCAGCGAAACCATGGAAACGTTCGAGTTCGGCGACTTCTCCCTGAACCTCGCCACGCGCACACTCACCAAGAACGGCCAGGAGATCGCGCTCACGACGGGCGAGTTCTCGGTGCTCAAGGTATTCGCGCGTCATCCGCGTCAGCCGCTGTCGCGCGAAAAGCTGATGGAGTTGGCACGCGGGCGCGAATACGAAGTGTTCGATCGCAGCCTCGACGTGCAGATCTCGCGTCTGCGCAAGCTGATCGAACCGGATCCGGGCAGCCCACGTTTCATCCAGACCGTGTGGGGCCTCGGCTACGTGTTCATTCCGGACGGCGGCGCGTGATCGTCCGCCTTTGCGTCTCAAGCAGCAAAACAACGCCGGTCGCGACACGCTCGCCCACCGGCGTTGCGTCGCGTCTCACGCCGCATCCAACGGCGTACCCCGTCTCTCGTCCGGACGCTCGCCATCCAGCACGTCGGGTCTGCCAACTCGCGCAAGTCACGCTTTAGACGGAGCAACCCCATGCATCCGATCCGGATGGTACGCGGGCTGTTCGGCGGTCTGTTCTGGCGTACCTTCTTCCTCATCGCACTGCTCATCGGCGTCAGCCTGGCCGCCTGGTACCAGAGCTTTCGCGTGATCGAGCGTGAGCCGCGCGCGCAACGTGTCGCGCAGCAGCTCGTATCGATCGTCAAGCTGACGCGCACCGCGCTGCTCTACTCGGAGCCTGATCTGCGCCGCGCCCTGCTGCAGGATCTCGAGAGCAACGAAGGGATCCGCGTGTACCCGCGCGAGCCGGCTGACAAGATCGAGAGACAGCCGGGCGGCGTGGTACAGGACCTGATCGTGCGCGACGTGCAGCGCCGGCTGGGGACAGACACCGTCATCGCCGCCTCGGTCAACGAAATTCCGGCCATGTGGATCAGCTTCAAGATCGATGAAGACGACTATTGGGTCGCCATCGAACAGGACCGGATCGACACGGCCACCGGCCTACAGCTCTTCAGTTGGGGAACATTTGCGCTGGCGCTCTCGCTCATCGGCGCGGCTTTCATCACCGCGCTCGTGAACCGACCGTTCGCCCGGCTCGCCCACGCGGCGCGCGCCATCGGCGAAGGACAGCGCCCCGACCCGCTACCCGAGCGCGGCATGGGCGAGGCCGCCGAGGCCAATCGTAGCTTCAATCAGATGGTGGAGGAACTCGAGCGCCTCGACGCAGACCGGGCGCTGATGCTCGCGGGCATCTCGCACGATCTGCGCACTCCGCTGGCACGGCTGCGACTGGAGACGGAGATGAGTCCGTCCGACGAATCGGTCAAGCGCGACATGATCAGCGACATCGAACAGATGGACGACATCATCGGCCGCTTCCTCGATTACGCCCGTCCGGCATCGCGAACGATGCAGTCGCTCGATCTGTCGGAAATCGTCCGCGACACGGCACTCGCCTTCGAGGGCCGCGAAGACCTGCACCTGAGCACCGAACTCGCCGACGCCGCCCCCGTACTTGCCGAACGCACCGACCTCAAGCGTCTGCTCACGAACCTGATCGAGAACGCGCGTAAATATGGCCGCGACGCCGACACCAATGTCGCCAACGTCCACATCACGACGCGCATTCTCGGCGAACGCGTCGAGATGCGCGTGCGCGACACCGGCCCGGGCATTCCCGAGGACCAGCTCACCCTGGTCTTCCGCCCCTTCTATCGGGTGGACACCGCCCGCACGAAGGCAGACGGCACCGGCCTCGGCATGGCGATCGTTCAGCGCATCGCCACACGCTACAAAGGTCACGCCTCGCTGCACAATGTACGGCCGGGTCCAGGCCTTGAAATCACCGTGTCATTTCCGCTTGCTAAATAACGGTTTGCGGAATTTTGTCTATGCTCAAGGCTTGCCCGCCCATTGTTGAGCACGATCCTATCGACGGGATTTGTTTTAACTATCTCCAAAATAAAAATAAACTATTGCTGTCTATTATTCGATAGCGTATGATGTATGGGTTGACCGGGATCAGCAGATTTCGGTCAGTTGCTGGTTGCGATGTCCCAGCGACATCTCGACTTAAACCGCACTAATTTAGGAGTCAATCGATGAAGACTGTCGGCGACAAACTCGAAGCGTTCTCGGTAGAAGCTGCCAAGCCTGGCTTCAACAACCACGAAGAAAACGGCGTCTCGGCTTTCGAAACGATCACCGAAGCCTCGTTCCCCGGCAAGTGGAAGATCATTTACTTCTACCCGAAGGACTTCACCTTCGTGTGCCCGACCGAAATCGTTGAGTTCGGCAAGCTGGCCAACGACTTCGCAGAGCGTGACGCTGTCCTGCTCGGCGGTTCGGGCGACAACGAATTCGTGAAGCTGGCATGGCGTCGTGAGCACAAAGACCTGAACAAGTTGAATCACTACTCGTTCGGCGACACGACCGGTGCCCTGATCGACCAACTCGGCGTGCGCGACAAGGCCGCCGGCGTGGCCCTGCGTGCCACGTTCATCGTCGATCCGGACAACGTCATCCAGCACGTTTCGGTGAACAACCTGAACGTCGGCCGCAACCCGGAAGAAGTGCTGCGTATTCTGGACGGTCTGCAAACGGACGAACTCTGCCCGTGCAACCGCGCGGTTGGCGGTGCAACGCTGTAAGCGCCGTCTCGAAGCCCGCGAAAGCGGGCTTTTTCAGCCCAAAGCAATAGGAGAAATTTATGGAATTCATCACCGCGATTAAGGCGCTAATCCCTGACTACGCCAAGGACATCCGCCTGAACCTCGACGGCACCATCGCCCGCTCCTCGCTGGAAGGCAACGACGCCGTCGGTGCGGCCCTCGCCGCCGCCTTTGCGGCCAAAAGCCAGCCGATCATCAAGGCGATTCGCGAATCCGGCGTACTCGCTCCCGAAGAGCTGGAAGGCGCGTTGACCGCTGCCGCGCTCATGGGCATGAACAACACGTGGTATCCGTATCTCGAGATGGCCGACAACGCCGAACTGAAGAACGAGAAGGCCCAGCTTCGCATGAACGGCTACGCCACGCGCGGGGGCGTCGATCAACGCCGTTTCGAGATGTATGCACTGGCGGCATCCATCATCGGCAAGTGCCACTTCTGTGTGAAGTCGCACGCCCACCTGCTCGCCGCCGAGCACGGGATGAGTACCGCGCAACTGCGTGACGTCGGCCGTATCGCCGCCGTCGTCAATGCCGCCGCCCAAGTCATCGCCGCCGAGGCTGCCTGAGTCCGCAAGCGCTGAAGCCCCCACGCGCCGAGGCCGGCGCAAACCGCCAAAGCGACAACGGCGCTACCGGGTTCAACCGGTAGCGCCGTTGTGCGTGATGGATTGTGCTGCGCGCGCGTCACGGCGTTGCGTGCGGCGCCGTCGTCACCTCAGCGTGCCACGAGCAGGGCTGCCGCCTGCGCTTCAATCCCTTCCTGACGGCCGAGATAGCCCAGCTTTTCGTTCGTCTTCGCCTTCACGTTCACCTGGCCGACGGTGACGCCCAGCGCGTCGGCAATCGATTGTGTCATCGCGGCGATATGGGGCGCGAGCTTCGGCGCCTGCGCAATCACCGTGCAGTCGATGTTGATGACCTCGTAACCATGCTCACGCACGCGCCGCATGGCCTCCTGGAGCAAAACCACGCTGTTCGCGCCCTTGAACGTGGGATCGGTGTCGGGGAAGTGGCGTCCGACGTCACCCAGCGCCGCCGCACCCAGCACGGCATCGGTGATGGCGTGCAGGAGCACGTCGGCGTCCGAATGGCCGAGCAGGCCGCGATCGAACGGGATGGTCACGCCCCCCATCACGAGCGGGCGTCCCGGCACGAGGGCATGCACGTCGTAGCCCTGGCCGATGCGCAGCTTCGACAACATCGCGAGCGGGGATTGAGAAACAGCTTGTTCAGTCATGGAGAGTCGCCAAATGCGAAAGAATGCGTTGCGTCGGTTTGGGACGGCGGCGCATGCCAAGCCCTCAAACGGACTTGGCCGCGCCGAGGAAGGCCTCGGCGAGCGCGAAATCTTCGGGATAGGTCACCTTGAAGTTGCGCAGGCTGCCGCGAACGAGCTTCGGTGCGTGACCGATTCGTTCGATGGCGCTGGCTTCGTCGGTCACTTCGGCCCCCGAGGCGAGCGCGTCTTCCAGCGCGTGACGCAGCATGCCGAGGCGAAACATCTGCGGGGTCTGCGCCTGCCAAAGGCCATCGCGCGACTCGGTCGCCTGCACGGCCGCCAACCCACCCTTCGCCGTCGGCGCCTGCTCGCGCTTGAGCGTGTCGGCCACGGGCAAGGCCAGGATGCCGCCGACCGGGTCGTCGCGCAGCGCCTCGACCAGCGCGCGAATCAGCGCCGGCGTAATGCCGGGACGCGCCGCATCGTGCACCAGCACCCAATCGCTGTCCTGCGCCCCGAACTCGGTGAGCGCCTGCAGCCCGCCGAGCACCGACGCATGCCGCGACGGCCCGCCGCAACGTCGCACCGCAAAACGCAGCGGGCCGAAGCGCCTGCCGTCGAAATGATTGTCGTCGGGCGCCAGCACCAGCACGGTCTGAGCGAACTCGGAACAGGCGTCGAACGCGGCGAGCGCATAGTGCAGCATGGCGCGTCCGCCCACGCTTCGGTATTGCTTGGGCACGTCGGCCCCGGCGCGTACACCGGCCCCGGCACACGGGATGACAGCAAAAAGTCGGTCGCTCACAATAAAACGCAGGTAAGAGGAAAGCAGGGATTTTATAATAGACGCTGACTGTCACGGGGCCCCATGCGAAAGGAGCTCCGTGCTTTGCCATTTCTGCAACGTTCCTCTATGTCCGCCGCCAACGCCCTATCCCGTAATACCGCGCCTGTGCCGCTCGTGAAAGCGGGACAGCGTTACGCCTTTGCCGGCTCGCACGCGTCGAGCGACGCCCTGCTCATCGCCCGCTATTTCAACGACAACCGCGAGCGCCTGCCGTTGCTCGCCGTCGTGTGCGCCCAGGCCACCGATGCCCTGCGCCTGCAGCAGGAACTCAAGTGGTGCGCACCCGAAGCCCGAGTACGGCTGCTGCCCGACTGGGAAACGCTGCCGTACGACACGTTCTCGCCACACCAGGATCTGGTCTCCGAGCGGCTCGCCACCCTGCACGACCTCGGGGAGAAGCGCTGCGACATCGTCCTGGTGCCCGCCACCACCGCGCTCTACCGCATGGCCCCGGCGAGCTTCATGGCGGCCTACACGTTCTTCTTCACGCAGGGCGAGCGGCTCGACGAAGCGCGCCTGAAGTCGCAACTGACGTTGGCAGGCTACGAGCATGTGAGCCAGGTGATGCGGCCCGGTGAGTATTGTGTGCGCGGCGGACTGATCGACCTGTACCCCATGGGCTCGGCCCTGCCTTATCGTCTCGATCTGTTCGACGACACCGTCGACAGCATTCGCGCGTTCGACCCCGATACGCAGCGCAGCCTGTATCCGGTCAAGGAAGTCCGCCTGCTGCCCGGGCGCGAATTCCCGTTCGACGACGCTGCCCGCACCGCCTTTCGCGGACGCTGGCGCGAAGTGTTCGAGGGCGACCCGACCCGCAGCCCGATCTACAAGGACATCGGCAGCGGCGTGCCGTCGGCAGGCATCGAGTATTACCTGCCGCTGTTCTTCGAGGAAACGGCCACCCTGTTCCACTATCTGCCCGCCGACGCCCAACTGGTGTTCGTGGGCGATCTCGACGCGGCCATCCACCGTTTCTGGAACGACACGCGTCAACGCTACAACTTCCTGTCGCACGATCGCGAACGGCCGGTGCTGCCGCCCGAGCAACTGTTCCTGCTCGATCAGGACTTCTTCACGCTCGCCAAGCCGTTCGCCCGCCTGACGCTGCCCACGCCGAGCGACGGCAGTTGGGCCATCGCGTTGCCGCCACTGGCCATCAACCGCCGCGCCGACGACCCGCTGGCCGCCCTGCGCGCCTACCTCGCCCGCACGCCAGCCCGCGTGCTGCTGTGCGCCGATTCGGCCGGCCGTCGCGAGACGCTGCTGCAACTGCTGCATGACCATGACCTGCGCCCATCGTCCGTCGAGTCGTTCGAAGACTTCCTGACGTCCGACGCTCGCTTTGCGATCGGCATCGCCCCGCTGGCCGCAGGCTTCCTGCTGCCGACGGAAGATCTCGCCTTCATCACGGAGAACGAGCTTTACGAAGGCCTCGCACGCCGCGCCGGCAAGCGCCGCCAGGAGCAGGCGACGTCCGTCGACTCGATGGTGCGAGATCTGGCCGAACTCAAGGTGGGCGACCCAGTCGTTCACAGCCAGCACGGCATCGGTCGCTATCAGGGCCTGGTCAGCATGGATCTCGGCGAAGGCGAGACCGAATTCCTGCATCTCGAATATTCGGGCGACAGCAAGCTGTACGTGCCGGTTTCGCAGTTGCACCTGATCTCGCGCTACAGCGGCGCCGATCCCGATACCGCGCCACTGCACTCGCTGGGCTCGGGCCAATGGGAAAAGGCGAAGCGCAAGGCGGCGCAGCAGATTCGCGATACCGCGGCCGAACTGCTCAACCTGTACGCCCGTCGTGCCGCGCGTTCCGGCTACGCTTTCGAACTGTCGCCGCGCGACTACGAGAAGTTCGCCGATAGCTTCGGCTTTGAGGAAACGCCGGATCAGGCGGCCGCCATTGCGGCCGTGATGAGCGACATGACGAGCGGCCGTCCGATGGACCGCCTCGTGTGCGGCGACGTCGGCTTTGGCAAGACCGAAGTGGCGTTACGCGCCGCCTTCATTGCCGTGCTCGACGGCAAGCAGGTCGCCCTGCTGGCCCCGACCACGCTGCTCGCCGAACAGCACGCGCAAACCTTCTCCGATCGTTTTGCCGACTGGCCGGTACGCATCGCCGAACTCTCGCGCTTCAAGACGACCAAGGAAGTGAACGCGAGCGTGAAGGCCATCAACGAGGGACAAGTCGATATCGTGATCGGCACGCACAAGCTGCTGTCGAACGACATCCAGTTCCAGCGCCTGGGCCTCGTCATCATCGACGAAGAACACCGTTTCGGCGTGCGGCAGAAGGAAGCCCTCAAGGCGCTGCGTGCCGAGGTGGACGTGCTCACCCTGACCGCCACCCCGATTCCCCGTACGCTCGGCATGTCGCTCGAAGGCCTGCGCGACTTCTCGGTCATCGCGACCGCACCGCAGAAGCGTCTGGCGATCAAGACCTTCGTGCGCCGCGAAGAGGATGGCGTCATCCGCGAAGCCATGCTGCGCGAACTCAAGCGCGGCGGGCAGGTGTACTTCCTGCACAACGAAGTCGAAACCATCGAGAACCGCAAGGCACAGTTGGAAGCCCTGGTGCCCGAGGCCCGCATCGTCGTGGCGCACGGACAAATGCACGAGCGCGATCTCGAACGCGTGATGCGCGACTTCGTCTCGCAGCGCGCCAACGTGTTGCTGTGTACCACCATCATCGAGACCGGCATCGACGTGCCGACCGCCAACACGATCCTGATGCATCGCGCCGACAAGTTCGGTCTGGCGCAATTGCACCAGTTGCGCGGCCGCGTCGGGCGCTCGCACCACCAGGCCTACGCCTATCTGCTCGTTCATGATCCGAAGGTGCTGACCAAGCAGGCACAGCGGCGTCTCGAAGCGATTCAGCAGATGGAAGAACTCGGCGCGGGCTTCTATCTCGCGATGCACGATCTGGAGATTCGCGGCGCGGGTGAAGTGCTGGGCGACAAGCAATCGGGGGAAATTCACGACATCGGGTTCCAGCTATATACCGACATGCTGGCCGACGCCGTGAGCGCACTGAAAGCCGGACGCGAACCGGATCTCACCGCGCCGCTCTCGGCGACCACCGAGATCAATCTGCATGTCCCGGCCATCTTGCCGAGCGACTTCTGCGGCGACGTGCAGGAACGCCTCTCGCTTTACAAGCGCCTGGCCAACGGCACCCACGCCGACGCCATCGACACGATCCAGGAAGAACTCGTCGATCGCTTCGGCAAGCTGCCGCAACAGGCGCAGGCGCTGATCGAGACGCATCGCCTGCGACTGCTTGCCAAGCCGCTGGGTATCATCAAGATCGACGCGAGCGAAGACGCCATCGCCCTGCAATTCGAGCCGACCCCGCCCGTCGACCCGATGCGCATCATCGCGCTGGTGCAGACGCATCGCCATATCAAGCTCGCAGGACAGGACAAGCTGCGCATCGAAGCAAAGCACGTGCAACTGACCGATCGCGTACGCGCGATCAAGGAGACACTGCGCGCGCTCGGCACGCCGAACGCCAAAGCTGCCTGACACTCGCACGCCCGGGTCAACCCAAGCCCGGCGCGTCTTTTCCCACAAGGCGAGAATGGTTGTTCACTCAATCTTTTACGTCTAAATTGTTTTTGAGTAATATTTCCCCAGTACCGGTACGTAGCGACGTATGACTGGAGATTCCCGGAGATTCGAATGACAAGCGCTTCCCCCCAAGCCATCGCCCCGCAGGCCGCCAACGAGGCCCAGCCGGCATCGCTCGACTGGATCACGAAGCTGGTCAGCATCGACACCACCAGCCGCGAATCGAACCTCGGCCTGATCGAGACCGTGCGCGACAGCCTCAAGCACGCGGGCGTCGAGCCGTGGTTGTCTTACGACGCCACCCAGCGCAAGGCCAATCTGTTCGTGACGCTGCCGGCCGCGGATGGCAACACGCAGGGCGGCATCGTGCTCTCGGGCCACACCGACGTGGTGCCGGTCGACGGTCAACCATGGGACACCGATCCGTTCAAGCCGGTGGTGCGCGACGGCAACCTGTACGGCCGCGGCACGTGCGACATGAAGGGCTTCATCGGCTCGGTCATGACGTTGCTGCCGGAAATGCGCGACGCCAAACTCAAGACGCCGTTCCATTTCGCGTTCTCCTACGATGAGGAAATCGGTTGCGTGGGCGCACCGGTCATGCTCGCCGCATTGCGTGAGCGCGGCATTCGCCCGGACGGCTGCATCGTCGGCGAGCCGACGAGCATGCGCGTGATCGTCGCTCACAAGGGCATCAACGCCTACCAGTGCTGTGTGCGCGGTCATGCGGCGCACTCGTCGCTCACGCCGAAGGGCTCGAACGCGATCGAATACGCCGCGCGCCTGATCTGCTACATCCGCGATCTGGCCGATCACTTCAAGCAGAACGGTCCGTTCGACGAGTTGTTCGACGTGCCGTTCACCACGGCGCAGACGGGCACGATCTCGGGCGGTATCGCCCTCAACACGATTCCGGCGCTGTGCGAGTTCGTTTTCGAATACCGCAACCTGCCGGGCGTGGATGCCGACGGCATCTTCCAGCGCATTCAGCAATACGCCACGGACGAGTTGATCCCGAAGATGCAGAAAGAGCACCCGAACGCAGGTATCGAGTTCAAGCGGATTGCCGCGGCCCCGGCGCTGGACGCGTCGGAGCAGGACGCCATCACGCAACTCGTGCGCGCGCTGACCAAGGACACCGACAAGCGAAAAGTCGCTTATGGCACCGAAGCCGGTCAGTTCCAACGCGCAGGCGTGCCGTCGATCGTATGCGGCCCTGGCAATATCGAACAAGCGCACAAGCCCAACGAGTTCGTGTCGCTCGAACAGATCGCGCAGTGCGAGTCGTTCCTGCGCAAGCTGATCCGCAGCAACACCGTCGGCGCCTGAACCCACGCCTGACTCGCTCAGGCCGACGCATCGACAAACGTTTGACCGGGCCGTATTCCGACTGCCGGATGCGGCCCGTTGCCTTGCAACATGCCTTACGCAGTAGCAGACGCCTATCGCAAGGGCGCACAGGACATTCCTCCGCAAGATAACAATCACGTACGCCAGACAGGTATTGGAGATCTCGCCCCATGAGCGCAAGCGCAGCCCCCAACGCGACGGCCCCGGCCGCCCGCACTTCCCCGCACGCGTGGCGTGTGATCGTATCGGCCTCGATCGGTAACGCCCTCGAGTGGTTCGATCTCGTGGTGTACGGTTTTTTCGCCGTGACCATCGCCAAACTGTTCTTCCCGACCGGTAACGACACGGTATCGCTGCTGCTCACCCTCGGCACGTTCGGCGTGTCGTTCTTCATGCGACCGCTGGGCGCCATTGTGGTCGGCGCCTATGCCGACCGCGCCGGTCGCAAGGCGGCCCTCACCCTGTCGATTCTGATGATGATGGTCGGCACGCTGCTCATCGCGCTCATGCCGACGTACGCCACCATCGGCGTGCTGGCACCGATCGGGATCGTCATCGCCCGCATGGTGCAGGGCTTCTCGGCGGGCGGCGAATTCGGCAGCGCCACTGCGTTTCTCGCCGAGCACGCGCCGAAACGCCGCGGTTTCTTCTCGAGCTGGCAGGTCGCCTCGCAAGGGCTGACCACGCTGCTCGCCGCAGGGTTCGGCGCGCTGCTGACCGGCAATCTGTCGCCGGAGGCCATGATGTCGTGGGGCTGGCGCGTGCCGTTCTTCTTCGGCCTGCTGATCGGCCCGGTCGCGTATTACATTCGCCGCCGTCTGGACGAGACGCCCGAGTTCCTCGACATCGAGCCCACGCAAAGCCCGCTGCGCGACACGTTCGCGAGTCAGAAGGAGCGGCTGCTGCTCGCCATCGGCGTGGTCGTGATGGCCACCGTGGCGACCTACCTGGTGCTCTACATGCCGACGTATGCCGTGAAGCAACTGGGACTGCCGTCGTCGGCCGCGTTCTCGGCGGTACTGCTCACCGGCGTGGTGCAACTGATCGTGGCCCCCATCGTCGGCCACTGGTCGGATACGCATGGCCGGATCAAACCGATGCTCGCGGCCGCCGTGGCATTGCTGGTACTGGTCTACCCGATGTTCAGCCTCCTCGACGCGAACCCGACGTTCGGCGCGCTGATGGTGTTCCAGATCGTGCTCGGCCTGCTGATGACAACGTACTTCGGCGCCCTGCCCGCCCTGCTCACGGAACTGTTTCCGGTGCAGGTGCGCACCACCGGCCTCTCGCTCGGGTATAACATCGCAGCAACGGTGTTCGGCGGTTTCGCCCCGTTCATCATCACGTGGCTCATCGGCGCTACCGGCAACAAACTCGCGCCGAGCTTTTATCTGATTTTCGCTGCCCTTATCAGCATTACCGCGCTGCTGCGCACCCGTAAGCTCGGCCTGCGCTGATTTCAGCGAAGACCCAGCGCCCCCCGGGCGCCGAGGCGCACATGCGTTTACCGGTGTGCGCCCGTCCCCGGGGATTCCACGACTACGGAGACCCTGTCCAAGTGACGCAACCGACCCCTGCCCCGCACGCCGAAACCATCGACACGCAACCCGTTCCGACCCGGGACGCCATTGCCGCACTCCACGAAAAGCTGCGCCCCTATGTGCGAACCACGCCAGTGTTCACGCGCAGCGACTTTCCGACGCTGGGCGACACGCAGGTGACCTTCAAGTACGAACTGCTGCAGGCGTCGGGTACGTTCAAGGCGCGCGGCGCGTTCTCGAACCTGCTCTCGCTCGACAATGCGCAGCGCAAGGCGGGCGTGACATGCGTATCCGCTGGCAATCATGCCGTGGCGGTCGCCTACGCCGCACGCGCGATGGGTGTCGGGGCCAAGACGGTCATGCTCAAGACCGCCAGCCCGGCACGCTCGTCCCTGTGCCGCGAATACGGCGCGGATCTGATGTTGGCGGAGAACGTGCATGAGGCGTTCGAGGTGGTCAAGCGCGTCGAGCAGGAGGAAGGCCGTTACTTCGTGCATCCTTTCAACGGTTACCGCACCGTGCTGGGCACGGCCACGCTCGGCTACGAGTGGGCGCAGCAAGCCCCCGACCTCGACGCCGTGATCGTGCCCATTGGCGGCGGCGGGCTGATTGCCGGGGTGGCGACAGCGTTCAAGCTGTTCGCCCCGCACGTGAAGGTGTATGGCGTGGAGCCGGCGGGGGCCGATGCGATGGCACAGAGCTTCGCCACGGGTGGTCCAGTCAAGATGGGGCCGATGAGCGGCATTGCCGACAGCCTGATGGCGCCGCACACCGAGCTGTACAGCTACACGCTGTGCCAACGCCATATCGACGAACTGGTCACCGTCACCGACGATGAGATGCGCGCGGGCATGCTCACGCTGTTCCGCCAACTGAAGCTGGCCGTGGAGCCGGCATGTGCCGCAGCCACCGCCGCGCTGATGGGGCCGCTGCGCGACAAACTCATGGGCAAGCGCGTGGGCGTGCTGCTATGCGGCACCAACACTGACACGGCAACGTTCAACCGGCACATTGAAGCCGCCATCGCGGCGGAAGCGAACGGCTGAGCGGCGTCGCACTGCCTTCGCCCAGCGTTCACGTCAAGCCACGCCGCTCCCCGACGCGACCCGACGACGGTCGCGTCGTCGCTTGGCCTGCGGCCGCTTCCGGCATTTTCCAGCAACGTCACCAGGATTTCGCATGTCCGCCACCTCCCCCACGCCGCCCGTCTTGCTGCTCAACGCCACGCAAATCGCCGCGCTTATGCCCGTGGCCGACGCGATTCCCGTCATGTCCGATATGTTTGGCGCGCTGGCCCGCGAGCAGATTCACCTGCCGTTGCGTCAGATCATTCGCCCACCGGAAGCGCTCGGGGCCAAGGGCATGCTCGGCATGATGCCTGCGTTCCTGGGCGGTACGGCGTCCGGCATGCCGGTCTACGGCGCGAAGGTCGGCACTTTCTTTCCCGGCAATAGCGCCCAAGGCAAAGATCCGCATCAAGGGTGCGTCCTGTTGATGAGCGGGCTGACGGGGGAACTCCTCGCGGTCATGAACGCGGCGGAGATCACGGGCATTCGCACTGCCGCCGTGACAGGGCTCGCGACGCGGCAGCTCGCCCGCCACAACGCCAGCCGTCTCGCGCTGATCGGCGCCGGCCATCAGGCGCACTGGCATCTCGCGGCCCTCGCCGCAGCGCGCGAGCTGCATCACGTGCGCGTGGCGAGCCGCTCGCTCGCTACGGCACAGGCATTTGTCGACAAGGAGCAGCCGAACTACGGCTTTCGCCTCGAAGCCACTCAAAGCGTCGAAGCGGCTGTGCGCGACGCCGACATCGTGGTCACGGTGACCAACGCCACGGAACCGGTGCTGCAAGCGGACTGGATCGCGCCGGGCACGCACGTCAACCTGGTGGGCAGCAGCACCCCACGCCACCGCGAGGCCGACACGGCGCTCATGGCGCACGCGCAATTGTTCGTCGACCGGCGCGAGTCGACGATCAACGAATCCGGCGACTATCTCGCCGCCGCTGCCGAGGGCAGCATCGGACCGGCAGATCTGCTCGCGGAACTCGGTGAGTTGGTCATTGGCAAACATCCCGGGCGCACCGATGCCGAAGCCGTCACGGTCTTCAAGTCGCTTGGCATGGGCGCGCAGGACGTTGCCCTTGCCGCCGCGCTGTATCAACGCGCACACGCCGCAGGCATTGGCACAAGCGTAGCGATCTGAAGGTCCGACGCGCCGGTGGCAACGGCGGCCACGGGTTCGACGGGCCGCCGAATGCAATGTCCGGATCCGTCCGGTTCCGGTCTGGAGGCGGCCTGTCGAGGCATTGGAAGACGCCGTAAGATGGTGTCATCGCTAGCCCACCTCACGGAGATTCCCTCATGTCGCAAAGCCAAGCTGCCCACACGCCCCGTACCGCCCTGCTCGTCATCGACGCCCAGGAGTCGTTTCGCCAACGCCCGTACTGGCGTGAAGACGATCTCGCCGCGTATTTCGACCGTCAGCAGGCGCTCGTCGACGGTGCCGTGGCGCGTGGCGTGCCGGTCGTGCAAGTCTTCCACATCGGGTCGGGCGCGTTCTCGCGCGATTCCGGCTTCGTTCGCACGCTCGAAGAACTCCGTATCGCCCCGGCGTTCACGGTGGACAAGGTCAAGCATAGTGCCCTGGCCGGTTCCACCCTCGGTGCGTGGCTCGTCGAGCATGGCATCACGCGCCTGATCGTCTCCGGCATCCGCACCGAGCAATGCTGCGAGACGACCACGCGCGCCGCGTCCGACGCGGGTTACGCCGTGGACTTCGTCACCGAAGCCACCCTCACGTTCCCGATGCAGCACCCGCGCACCGGGCGCGAGTTGTCGGTGGCCGAGCTGAAGGAGCGCACGGAAACGGTGCTCGTCGATCGTTTCGCGCGCATCGTGACGGTTGAGGAAGCGCTCGCCGCGGTGTAATGTCGTGATCAACCCGCCCTGCCCCCGCTGTCCGAATCTGACCTGAACGCCTGCCGCCATGCCGCGTTTGCAACCCGTCTACCTGCTGGTCATGCCCGACGCGCTGCTGCTCGACGTGGCGGCTCCCGCCGAAGCCCTGCGCATCGCCAATCACCAGCAGGACGACGTGCGCTTCGTGTTGCACTACGTCGGCACACAGCGCTCAGTCGCCACCTCGATCGGCTTGTACGTCTCGCCGCTCGACATCTTGCCGGACAACGTTCCCGACGACGCCTGGCTGGTCGTCACGGGAACCGTCGAGAAGCCACTGCCGGTGCGGGCGGCAGACGGCGGCACGGCACCTGACCTTTCTGCGGCGCCCACCGAAGATGCGGAAGCCCTTGCCATCGCGTGGCTTCAGCGTGTCGTGCGCCCCACGCATCAATTGGCCTGCATCTGCACGGGCGCCTTGCTGGCCGCGCGCGCAGGACTGCTCGACGCCCGCGCCTGCACCACGCACCACGGCAGTTGCGACGCCCTGCGCGCGCTGGCCCCCAGCGCCCGGGTGGCCGACAATCGACTTTACGTGCATGACGGAAATGTGTGGACGAGTGCCGGCGTCACGACCGGTCTGGATCTGATGCTGACGCTCATCGCCGACGCCACCGGCCCGTTGTGTGCGGCGGCCGTCGCGCGGCAGATGGTCGTCTACGCCCGGCGCGCAGGCGCCGACCCGCAGTTGTCCCCGTGGCTCGAAGGCCGCAACCATCTGCACCCGGCCTTGCATCGCGTGCAGGATGCCATCGCCGCCGACCCCGCGCACGACTGGACACTCGCCTCGATGGCGGACATCGCCTGCGCCAGCGAACGGCACGTGACGCGTCTCTTTCGCGAGCACGCCGGCGTCGCGCCCATCGATTATCTGCATCGACTGCGCATCGCGCTGGCGCGCGAGATGCTCGGCAACAGCCAGCTCGACCTGGAACATATCGCTGAGCGCACCGGCTTCGGTTCGAGCCGGCATCTGCGACGTGTCTGGCACAAGTTCGATGTGCTCCCGCCGAGCCGCGCACGCCGTATCGCGCACGACGGCTGAAGCATGGCGTCCGGAAGACGCCCGACGCCCGGGATGCCAAGACACCGTGGGGAAACGTCGGGAAACCAGCGTCGGCTCGCCGCAACCCGGTAGAATGTCGATCGCACGCAAAACGCAAGACTCTCGACTTCACGATGGCCAACGATCTCGTCATTCTGGGCGGCACCCCGCCCACCCAGTCCACCACAGCCACTACGCCCGTCGCACCCACCACGACATTCCCGCCTCATCTGCAAGCGGCCGTCGGCGCTTTCGTACCCGGCGCCAACGTCACGTTCACGCCGGGCGCGGCGCGCATTGCCGACGTCGTCGACACGCCCGCCCTGCGCGCGGCGATGGGCGCATTTGCCCAGCAGCACGAGGTCGACACGGTCCTCGTCGACAGCCATCGCCGCCTCACGGACTTCAAGCTCGTGGCCATGGACATGGACTCGACGCTCATCACTATCGAGTGCATCGACGAGATTGCCGATTACTGTGGGCTGAAGGCGGAAGTCTCGGCCATCACGGAAGCCGCCATGCGCGGCGAGATCAAGGACTTCAACGAGAGCCTCACGCGGCGCGTGGCGCTGCTCAAGGGACTTGACGCGAGCGCCTTGGAAAAGGTCTTCGACGAGCGTCTGCAACTCTCGCCCGGCGCCGAAACCATGTTGCGCGGCGTTCAGGCACTCGGCATCCGCACGCTGCTGGTGTCCGGCGGCTTCACGTTCTTCACGGAGCGACTGAAGGCGCGACTGAACCTGGATGTCGCCCGCGCCAATACGCTGGAGATCGTCGACGGCAAGCTCACGGGCCGAGTGGTCGGCGAGATCGTCAACGCCGAGGTCAAGGCGCGCACCGTGACCGAGGTGGCGACACAGCTCGGCGCCAGCGCCGCTCAGGCGATCGTCATGGGCGATGGCTCGAACGACCTGCAGATGATGGCCATCGCCGGGCTGTCGGTGGCGTTTCGCGCGAAACCAGTGGTGCGGGAGAAGGCGTCCGTCGCGTTGAATTACGCGGGTCTGGACGCCCTGCTCTCGCTGTTCCGCAAGGACTGACATCGCCGGCGCGATGCGCCGACGGCGCCGCGCCCTTGGTGGGCGCGCGTCCCCCCCGCCTCAGGCGCCGAGGTGCGCCGTCAGACTGGCTTCGATATCGGCCTGCAAATCGCGCACGTCTTCGAGACCGACGTAGAAGCGCACCAGCGCGCCCTTGTGCGGCCACGGCGTTGCCGAGCGCATGGACGGCACGCGATACGGCACCACCAGGCTGTGCGCGCCGCCCCAACTGAAACCGATCTTGAACAAGCGCAGCGCTTCGATGAACGCGTCGATTTGCGCCGGCGTGTAGCGCTCGTCGAATACCACGGAAAACAGACCGCCCGCGCCCGTGAAGTCGCGACGGAAATGCGCATGGCCGGGGCAATCCTCGAATGCCGGATGCAGCACGGCCGCGATTTCATGACGCGTGCCCAGCCACGTCGCCAACGTCATCGCGGCACGATCGTGCGCCTCGAAGCGTAGCTGCATGTTCGGCAGACTGCGCAACACGAGGCTGCAATCGTCCGCCGACACGGCCACGCCCATGCGCATGCGCGCCTGCTTCAGAGGGTGGTGCACGTTATCGGCGACGGTCACGACCGAGCCCATCAGCACGTCGCTGCCGCCCGACTGGTACTTGGTGAGGGCCTGCACCGAGATGTCCACCCCGTGATCGAACGGACGGAACGCCAGGCCGGCCGAATACGTGTTATCGATGGCGGTGAGCACACCCCGCTCGCGCGCCACGCGCGCGAGCGCCGGCACGTCGGGGACTTCCATCGTGACCGAGCCCGGGGCCTCGAGCCAGATCACCTTCGTGTTGGACTGAATCAGCGCGCCGATGCCGTCACCGATCATTGGATCGTAGTAGCGCACGGTGATGCCGAACGACTCGGCGAGCCAGTCGCCGTGCTCTCGGTTCGGACCGTAGGCGTTGTCTGGAATGAGGACATCGTCACCGCTCTTGACGAGGCCAAAGTACACATTGGAGATCGCGGCAAGTCCCGACGGGAACAGCAGGCAGTGCTTGCCGCCTTCGAGCGCGGCCAATCGCCGCATCAACTCCATCGATGTGGGCGTGGCATGCAGACCATAGCGCCACTGACTGTCGTTCTTCCAGTCGAGCGAGCGCATGGCGGCCAGATCGGGGAAGATCACCGTCGAGGCACGGGCGACGGGCACCGGCATCGCGGCGAAACCGGCCGGCACGTGGGTGTCGGTATGCAGAATATTGGTTTGCCAGTGCCAGCCGTTGGCTTCCGGCGTGTCGAGGGGCTTACGGTTGTCTTGCGTCATTACGGCTCCGGAAAGACTCGGGCCGGCAACGACACCGGCCCCCGGGAGTAACTTACACGCGCTCGAACACGGCGGCAATGCCCTGGCCGCCACCGATACACATCGTCACCAGCGCATAGCGCCCGCCGGTACGCTGCAACTCGTGCAAAGCCTTGACCGTGATCAGGGCACCGGTCGCGCCGATCGGGTGGCCCAGCGAAATGCCGGAACCGTTGGGATTCACCTTGGCTGGATCGAACCCGAGATCGCGCGTGACCGCGCACGCCTGTGCTGCGAATGCTTCGTTGGCTTCCACCACATCGATGTCGCCAACCTTGAGCCCGGCGCGCTCAAGCGCCTTGCGCGACGCCGGCACCGGACCGATGCCCATATAGTTCGGATCGACCCCGGCGTGGGCGTAGCTCACGAGGCGCGCCAGCGGCTTGGCGCCGCGGCGCTCGGCTTCGGCACGCTCCATCAGGATAAGCGCGGCGGCCGCGTCGTTAAGCCCCGAGGCATTCCCGGCGGTGACGGTGCCGTCCTTCTCGAACACGGGGCGCAGCTTCGCCATATCGGCCAGGGTCACCTCGGCGCGCACATGCTCATCGGTCGTGAACGACACCTCGCCCTTCTTCGACTTGATCGCGATGGGCACGATCTGGTCGTTGAAGTACCCCGCCGCCATCGCGCGCGCGGCGCGCTGATGCGAGTCGACCGCGAGACGGTCCTGATCTTCACGCGTGATACCCCACTTCTTCGCGATGTTCTCTGCCGTCACGCCCATATGAATGTTGGCGAAGGGATCGTGCAACGCGCCCAGCATCATGTCGACGAGGCGCGATTCGCCCATGCGCGTGCCCCAGCGGGCGCCCGGCATCACATACGGCGCGCGGCTCATGCTTTCGGCGCCGCCTGCCATCGCTACATCGGTGTCGCCCAGCAGGATCGATTGCGCGGCGGAAACGACCGCCTGCAGACCGGAGCCGCACAGGCGATTCACGGTCATCGCGGGCGCGTGCTGGCTAACGCCCGCCTCGATGGACGCCACGCGCGCCAGGTACATATCCTTCGGTTCGGAATGAATGACATTGCCGAACACCACGTGTCCGACATCTTCACCGCCAACATTGGCGCGCGCCATGGCCTCGCGAGCGACGATGGCACCGAGCTGCGTCGGTGCGAAATCCTTCAGGCTGCCGCCAAAATCTCCAATCGCGGTGCGCACACCGCTGACGATCACGACTTCTCGTTGCATGTCTCTTCTCCGGGTGAATTTCTGTTGGCAATGAGTATAGCGCCGCAGGGGTTACCGCGATGGCAGACGCAGTGGAGGGAAACTTCGATGAGCGAGCTTGCGGGGGCGGGCAGCCGTGTCGGGTGCCGCGCGTCGCGCTGCTGCGGGAAACGGCGGGAAGCGGCGGACGTCGGGGGAAGCGAAGTGAGGGGAAACCGGAGCATCGACGTGCCCCGGTACATCAAGCATTGATGCGGATCAGCCCACCAGTAGCTGAAGCACCTGCTCGGCACGCGGCACGGGCGCGACCGCACCGTATCCGGTCGTCGACAACGCTGCGCAAACGTTGGCGTAGCGCGCCGCCGCGAACGGATCGTCGCCCAGCGCCAGACGGGCCACGAAAGCGCCGCCAAAGCAATCGCCGGCCCCGGTGGCGTCAACGGCCTGCACCGGGTATGGCGCGACGATCCGACGCTCGTCCGGCGTGGCAACGTAGCAGCCCTCGCGACCCAGCTTGAGCGCCACGACCTTCACGCCATACGAGAGCAGTGCGTCTAGGATCGCATCGCGATCGTCCAGCCCAGTGACCGCCGTCACGTCGTCCCAGCTCGGCAGGCAGACGTCGGTCAGGCTGAACGCTTCGCGCATGGTGGCGCGGGCGCGGGCCAACGGCCACAGCTTGAGGCGCAGATTCGTATCGAACGACACCTTGCCGCCGACGGCGCGAATCGTCGACATCGCCTCGAAAGCGGCGTCGCAAGCGCTCGCGCTGATCGCCAGGCTGATCCCCGACAGGTGCAGAAACGATGCGCCCGCCAACGCTTCGCGCGGCAGATCCTGGGGACGGTAACGGCTCGCGGCAGAACCCGCGCGCAGATAGTCGAAATGGTGCCCGCTCGCGTCGTGCGACACGAAATAGACGCCGGTCGGGGCCTGCGCGTCGATGCGAACGACGTTCGTATCGACGGCTTCCTCACGCCACAAATCGAGCAGCATGCGACCGAAGCGGTCATCGCCGACCGCGCTCACAAAGCCCGTGGTGACGCCCTGGCGACGCGCTGCGATGGCGAAGTTGGAGGTGTCGCCGCCGAAGCCCTGCAAATACTGGCGGGCGTCGTCGGGCGACTGGTTGAACTCGACCATGGCTTCGCCCATGGCCAGCACTTGCGGACCCGACGTATGCGTGAGCGCCATCAGACCACCTCGCCCCACAGATCGTGGCCGTCGGCACCGGTCACCGTCACGTTCACGAACTCGCCGACCTTCAGGCGCTTGGCCGCCTTGGGCGTGGGCTCGATGTACACGAGGCCGTCGATTTCGGGGGCGTCGGCCGCGGAGCGCGCCACACCACCGTCCTGATTGATCTCGTCGACGATGACCTGAATCGTCGTGCCGACTTTGCGCTGCTGGCGCTGCGCCGAGATCTCTTCGGCCACTTCCATGAAGCGCGCGCGGCGCTCCTCGCGCACCTCGTCGGGCAACGCGCCCGGCAATTCATTGGCCTTGGCCCCCTCGACCGGCGAATAGGCGAAGCAACCCACGCGGTCCAGTTCGGCCTCGCGCAGGAAGTCCAGCAGATACGCGAACTCGGCCTCGGTCTCACCCGGGAAACCCGCGATGAAGGTGCTACGGATCGTCAGATCCGGGCACAGCTTGCGCCACGCCTGAATGCGCTCAAGATTCTTCTCACCCGAGGCCGGACGCTTCATGCGCTTGAGCACATCCGGATGGGCGTGTTGCAGCGGCACGTCGAGATACGGAAGGATGTGGCCTTCGGCCATCAGCGGAATGATCTCGTCGACGTGCGGGTACGGGTAGACGTAGTGCAACCGCACCCAAGCGCCGTACTGCTTGGCCAATTCGCCCAGCGCCGTGACCAGTTCGGTCATGCGGGTCTTGAGCGGACGCCCCGCCCAAAAACCGGTGCGGTACTTCACGTCGACACCATACGCGCTGGTGTCCTGCGAGATCACCAGCAACTCCTTCACGCCGGCCTTGAACAGGTTCTCGGCCTCGAGCATCACTTCGGCCACCGGGCGCGAATCGAGATCGCCGCGCATCGACGGGATGATGCAGAACGTGCAGCGATGGTTGCAGCCTTCGGAGATCTTCAGATACGCGTAATGACGCGGCGTGAGCTTGATGCCGGCGGGCGGCACAAGATCGGCGAAGGGATCGTGCGGCTTCGGCAGATGCGTATGCACCGCGTTCATCACTTCGCCCAGGGCGTGGGGACCGGTGACGGCCAGCACCTTCGGGTGCACGGCCGTTACGATGTCCTGACCGGCGGCATCCTTTTTGGCGCCCAGGCAACCGGTGACGATCACCTTGCCGTTCTCCGCCAGCGCCTCGCCGATGGCGTCGAGGCTTTCCTGAACGGCGTCGTCGATGAAGCCGCAAGTATTGACCACCACGAGATCGGCACCGTCATAGGTACCGGCGATGTCGTAACCTTCGGCACGCAGTTGCGTCAGGATTTGCTCGGAGTCGACCAGCGCCTTGGGGCATCCGAGCGAAACGAAGCCGACCTTGGGGGTGCCGGCGGGCGATGGGCGGGACATGGGGCGAAATCCTGATCTAGAAAATACGGGGAACGATCGACCGGCGAAGCAGCGACCTCAGCCACTCCTGGCGCGTCCCCCACAATGCCGAAACACCGCGCGAGACGCAGATCCTGCCTGCCGCCGAAACCGCCGCAAGAAGTACCTCGCGGCGAACAACCGCGTATTTTACCCTGTTCGCCCGTGGGGCGTTCCAAAGATGTTGCCGATCGCTGCGTTGCGCGCCCCGTGCCACATCGCAACGTCGGCCAAACCGTCAGGGCTTCTTGTTCGGGTCGCCCGGAGCGCCCGGTGCTCCCGGGAACGGGAACGTATTGAACATCGACTTCGCCTGGGTCTGCATCTGCTCTTGCATCTGCACGAACAGGTTCTTCGACTGCTCGATGTAGTTGGTCATCATGCCCTGCATCATCGGCGCCTGCATGTTCATGAATTGCGCCCAGACGTCCGGGTTGAAGGACGCACCTTCGTAGATGCCCTTCGACTGATCGGCCAGCTTGTTCTGAATTTCGATGAACGTCTGGATATTCTTCTCGAGATACGTGCCCATCATGCCCTGCAGCGCATGCCCATAGAAACGAATGATCTGCGACAGCATGGCGCTCGAGAACATCGGCACGCCACCGGTTTCTTCTTCCAGAATGATCTGCAGCAGAATGCTGCGTGTCAGATCCTCACCCGACTTGGCATCGACGACCTTGAACTCCTCGGTCTCGAGTACCAATTGCTTCACATCGGCAAGGGTGATGTACGTGCTGGTCTGGGTATCGTACAGACGCCGGTTCGGATACTTTTTGATCAGGCGTTCGTCAGTCTTCTTGCTCGCGGCCATGCGGTGGGTTTCCTGCTTTTATGAAGGACTTCCCCGACCGGCGGTCGGGGTTAGTCACATATTATCGATTCTAGGACGTTTGCTGCTATGCGGCAAAGCCCTAACCCGCAACGGGGCCTGCAGCGCGGGTTTCGAACGTCGCGCTCCCTACGCCCCGATCCCGCTTAGCCCATGTGCAGGCCGCCGTTGAGCGAGAAATCCGCCCCCGTCGAGAAGCCGGAGTCTTCCGATGCCAGCCACGCCACGATGGACCCGATCTCACCCGGTTCGCCCAGGCGCTTGACCGGAATCGTGGCCACGATCTTGTCGAGCACGTCCTGCCGAATCGAGCGCACCATGTCCGTCCCGATATACCCCGGGGACACCGTGTTGACCGTAACGCCCTTGGTCGCCACTTCCTGCGCCAGCGACATCGTGAAGCCGTGGATACCGGCCTTGGCCGTCGAGTAGTTGGTCTGACCGAACTGCCCCTTTTGCCCGTTGACCGACGAAATATTGATGATGCGGCCCCAGCCACGCTCGCACATCCCCTCGATGACCTGCTTGGTCACGTTGAACAGGCTCGTGAGATTGGTGTCGATGACGGCATCCCAGTCCTCACGGGTCATCTTGCGGAAGACGACATCGCGCGTGATGCCCGCGTTGTTCACCAGCACGTCGACCTCGCCGACCTCGGCCTTGACCTTGTTGAACGCGGCCAGGGTGGATTCCCAGTCACCGACGTTACCTTCGGACGCGATGAAGTCGAACCCCATCGCCTTCTGGTCTTCCAGCCACTTCACACGGCGCGGCGAATTCGGCCCGCAACCCGCCACGACCTTGAAGCCATCCTTGTGCAGCCGCTGGCAAATGGACGTACCAATACCGCCCATCCCACCTGTCACATATGCAATGCGTTGAGTCATGGAAAGCTTCCCCCAAAATAGCGGCATCTCTGCCGCCTGTTGCGACTGCCAATTGACTGACGCACAAGCCGCGCGTTCCCGCGCGTGCCTTTCGTCTCCTGCCGACTTCAGCGTGCGCCCGTGCGCACTACACGCACGGGCGATACCGATTCGATTTTTTTCGAACGCTCGCCGATGCGCGTCAGACGCGCTCGACCGCCAACGCGACGCCCATGCCACCGCCGATGCACAGCGATGCCAGGCCGCGACGCGCATCGCGACGCGCCATCTCGTGCAGCAACGTCACGAGAATACGGCAGCCCGACGCCCCGATCGGGTGTCCGATGGCGATCGCACCACCGTTCACGTTGATCTTGGAAGTGTCCCAACCCATCTGCTGGTTCACGGCCAGTGCCTGCGCCGCAAAGGCTTCGTTGATTTCCATCAGGTCCAGATCGCTGGCCTTCCACCCCGCGCGCGCGAGGCAACGCTGCGATGCCGGCACCGGGCCGATGCCCATCACCTTCGGATCCACCCCCGCGTTCGCGTACGCCACAATGCGCGCGAGCGGCGTAAGACCCAGTTGCTCGGCGCGCTTGGCCGACATCACGACGACAGCGGCCGCGCCGTCGTTGATCCCCGACGCGTTCGCCGCGGTCACCGTGCCGTCTTTCGCGAACGCGGGCTTCAGACCCGCGAGCGACTCGGCCGTCACGCCATGGCGAACGAATTCGTCGGTGTTGAACACCAGCGGATCGCCCTTGCGCTGCGGAATCAAGACCGGCACGATCTCGGCGTCGAAGCGGCCCGCCTTTTGCGCGGCCTCGGCCTTGTTCTGCGAAGCGGCCGCGAATGCGTCCTGCATTTCGCGGGTGATGCCGTATTCCTTGGCGACGTTCTCCGCCGTGATGCCCATGTGGAACTGGTTGTACACGTCCCACAGGCCGTCGACGATCATCGTGTCGATCAGCTTGGCGTCGCCCATGCGGAAGCCGTCACGCGAGCCCGGCAGCACATGCGGCGAGGCGCTCATGTTCTCCTGCCCTCCCGCCACGACGATGTCGGCGTCGCCTGCGGTGATCGCGTTCGCGGCGAGCATCACGGCCTTCAGGCCCGAGCCGCACACCTTGTTGATGGTCATCGCCGGCACCATCGCAGGCAGTCCCGCCTTGATGGAAGCCTGTCGCGCCACGTTCTGACCCGAGCCAGCCGTGAGCACCTGACCCATGATGACTTCGCTCACGTCCTCGCCCTTGAGCTTGGCGCGCTTGAGAACCTCGTCGATCACGATGGCGCCCAGATCCGGCGCCGCCACCTTGGCGAGCGAGCCGCTAAATTTACCGACTGCGGTACGCGCAGCCGACACAATCACAATATCCGTCATGTCTCTTTCCTCGTTTCCAAATGAGTCGAACCCGCGGGGGATGCCCGTGGGCGCCGCACGTTCAGGCCTTGGCCTTCACGTAGCGACCGGGCGCCGGTTCGATAGGGGCATAAACAACATTACCATACGCTTTTGGCGCCTTGACGCGTTTTCCTGCGTAGCCTGCAAGCCACTCGCTCCAGTCGCTCCACCAGCTGCCGGGGTGCTCCGTCGCGCCGGCCAGCCAGTCGTTGGCATCGATACCCACATCGTCGTTGCGCCAGTAGCTGCGCTTTTTCTTGGCCGGCGGATTGACCACGCCCGCAATGTGACCGGAAGCGCCCAGCACGAAGCGTCGCTCGCCGCCCAACAACGGCAGCGAACGAAACGCCGACGTCCACGGCACGATGTGATCCTCGCGCGAGCCGAACACATATGCCGGCGCGTCGATGGCGCCCAGATCCAAGGGCACGCCGCACGCTTGCACCGCACCCGGGCGCTTCAATTCGTTCTGCAAATAGAGATGGCGCAGATACCAACAGAACATCGGCCCCGGCAGATTGGTGCCGTCACCGTTCCAGTACAGCAGGTCGAACGGCTGGGGCGCATTGCCCTTCAGATAACTGTCGACCACGTAATTCCACACCAGATCGTTCGGACGCAGGAACGAGAACGTATTCGCCAGCTCCACGCCACGCATGAGGCCCGGTGGATGCCCTGCGCCACCGCCGATCGTCTGCTCGCGGAATTGCACATGCGGCTCGTCGATGAAGACGTCGAGCACTCCGGTATCGGAAAAATCCAGCAGCGTAGTCAGCAAGGTCACACTGGCGACCGGCGATTTGGCGCCCTTCTGGCCCTTCGCGGCCAGCACGGCGAGTGCGGCGGAGAGCAACGTGCCGCCCACGCAGAAGCCGAGCGCATTGATCTGCGGTTGCCCGCTGATCGCACGCACGACGTCGATCGCGGCGATGGGCCCCTCGCCTACGTAGTCGTCCCACGTCTTGTGAGCGAGCGACGCGTCGGGATTGCGCCAAGACACGACAAACACCGTATTGCCCTGCTCGACCGCATAGCGGATCAACGAGTTCTCGGGCTGCAGATCGAGGATGTAGTACTTGTTGATGCACGGCGGCACGACAAGCAGCGGCCGCTGATGCACTGTCGGCGTGAGCGGTTTGTACTGGATGAGCTGGATCAGGTCGTTCTCGAAAACCACGGCGCCTTCGGTCGTCGCCACGTTGCGACCGACCTCGAACGCGGCCTCATCGGTTTGCGACACCTTGCCCTTGCCCATGTCGGCAAGCAGGTGCTGCATGCCGGAGAGCAGGCTGTCGCCTTGCGTTTGCACGAGGCGCTGCTGTGCATCCGGATTGGTCGCGATGAAGTTGGCCGGCGAACTGGCCGCCACCCATTGCTCTACGGCAAATCGAATCCGCTCGCGCGTTTTGGCGTCGGCATCGATCAAATCGGCCATGCGCAGCAAGAAGCGTCCATTGAGCAAATACAGCGCCGCAGGCATCGCGTAGAACGGATTACGCCAACCGTCCCCCGCGAAGCGCCGGTCGCCCAAGGCGGGCGCCGTGTCCAGTCCGGGTTGCGTAAAGCTGGCGACAAGTTCGGAAAATTCGCGGGCATATTCCGTCTGAAGCGCATTCAGACGCGCCGGATCGACGTGCGGCGACGTCGGTGGCGGCAGGCTGCCGGCCTTGCCCATAAGATCGAAAAGCCCCGCGAACGGGTTGGCAGCAGACGGCGCCCCAGGGGCACCGGAGAATGACGAGCCGGCAGCCCCCGGCAACGCCCCGAACAGTTGTTGGGCGGCCGTGAACCACTGCGACATGTCCTGAGCGGAGAGCGAAGCGGAGGGAAACTGCTTGGCGAACGAGGCGGCCAACGAGGCCGGATCGAAGTTGGCACTGGCGCGATTCATGATAGCCTGAGTGTCACGTTCGTTGCGTTCACGGGCCAGCGCCCGAAACGCGGCGGCACGCAGCGCTTGCTTAGCGATACGCCCCACCTGCGAAGCATTCTTGCGTGCGCGCGCAAGTGTGTCAATGCTTGCAGCGTTGGTCTTGCGTGCATTTTTTTGCCGCCCCATCTATTTTTGCATGCGCGTTTGCCCCAATGCTGATCGTCATTCTCGGCTGGCTTTATGTCATTGCGATGGTCGCCATCACTGCGCCCTCCGTCGCGCTGGGTGTCGTCATCTTTGTCTGCGGTGGCCTCGCCCCAACGATGCTCTGCCTGTACATCGCAGGCGCCCGCCTCCGGCGCGCCCGCCCGCCGCGCCCCGATGACGCCGTCGCGCAAGGCCCGTCATCGTCGGATCGCGACGCCTCGCCGCGCTCGCCGCCCACGCCTTTGCCGTAAAGAAACCCCGGACGGATTCGCTGCGCGGTGAACCGCGTCAGGCCGTGCGCCAGACGAGTGCCGCCATGCGACCCGTCGTCCGGTCGCGCCGGTAGGAATAGAATCGCGCCGGATCGCCGACCGTACACCATTGCCCGCCCGAAACCTGCGTCACGCCCTCGCGGGCCAGTCGCAACCGGGCGAGCGCACACAAATCCGCCAACGATTTCCCCGCATCAGGATCGCCGTGCGGGACGAACGCAGACTGCGTCGCTTTACGCTCGTCCGGCGTTGCCTCGGCAAGAAACGCTTCGCTCACCTCCCGGCCGACTTCGAACGCTTGGGGCCCAATGCAAGGGCCGAGCCACGCCAAGACCGGCGCGTCGGCGTCGCCCTTCGGCAAGCGCGCTCGCAATGCCTGCACTGTCTGCTCGATCACCCCGGCGCAAAGTCCGCGCCAGCCGGCATGCGCAGCGGCCACCGCACGCCCTTGCGCATCGCACAGCAGCACCGGCAGGCAATCCGCCACCATGACGGTGCTCGCGAGGCCGGTCTCGCTCGTGGCGCTGGCGTCCGCCTGCAATGGGTCGCCGGCATCGGCCGCCTCGAGCGCCGCCCGCGCATCGACCACGCGCGGACCATGGATCTGCGCCACCCATGCCGACGGCACGCCCGTGCGCGCTGCGAGCAACGCACGATTGATGCGCACCGAGGCAGGATCGTCGTCCGCTTTGGTCCCCAGGTTGAACGTGGCTTGCGGCCCTTGACTCACGCCGCCCGCGCGCGTCGTGAAGACGGCGCGAACGTTGGCCGGGGCGGGCCAGTCGGGGACGATCCAGTCCGCGGGCATCAGGTCTGACTCAGGCAGGGAAGAAGTCATCGAGCGAATCGGGGAGCGTTGAAAAATCGAACTCGAGCCCAAGCGCGGCCATGAGCTGACGCAGGTCATCCGGCAATGGCGCCTGCCAGTGCATGAGACGGCCATCCTCGGGATGAATCAACCCCAATCGCCAGGCATGCAGCGCCTGACGCGCAAAATCGCCCGGCAGCATCGGCCGTTTGTGACGGGGTTTGTAGAGAGGGTCGCCCAACAGCGCATGGCCAAGGTGCGAGAGATGAACGCGGATCTGGTGTGTGCGCCCCGTATCGAGCGAGCAAAGCACGAGCGACACAGGGGAACCGTCCCAATCTGCGCTGGCGACCGTCACCACACGCGTGCGCGCCGGCTTGCCGCCCTGCCCTGGCACGACCGCCATGCGGGTGCGCTCGCGCGGGTCGCGACCGATGGGGGCGTCCACGACCGCGCGCTGCGGCGGGCGTCCCCACACCAGCGCGGCGTAATGGCGTTTGACGGTACGGGCCTGCAACTGGCGCACCAGATCGGTTTGTGCCACCAGCGTGCGCGCCACGACCATCAGGCCGGACGTCTCCTTGTCGAGCCGGTGGACGATACCGGCGCGTGGCAGATCGGCGGCCGCTTGGCCATAGCGATACAACAGACCGTTGAGCAAGGTCCCGGACCAGTTACCCGCCGCCGGATGCACGACCAGGCCCGCCGGCTTGTTGAAGACGGCCAGTGTTGTGTCCTCGTAGACGGCGTCGAGCGGCACCGGCTCGGGGGCAAACGCGAGCTGATCGGGCAGTGGTGCCGGCGTGATGACGACGGCCTCGCCGCCCGCCACTTTCTGGCGCACCTTGGCGGCCTCGCCGTCGAGCGTGACGCGGCCATTTTCGACCCACGCCTGCAACCGGCTACGGGAGTATTCGGGAAAACATTGCGCGAGCGCCTTGTCGAGCCGCTCCCCGGCGAGCGACTCGGGCAGGGTGGCGTTAAGCGGCACGCTGACGCCAGCCCCGCCCGACAAGGCGGAACCGGACAAGGGAGCACCGGGATGGGTGCCGTCGGCAGCCGTTGGGAAAGCCTCAGGAAGCGAATCGAGGTCGTCGTCAGACGAATCCTCCGCATTTTCCGTGGCAAATGAGGCGGTTACGCTATAATCCGGCAGAATTGAATGGGTCATCGAGAAGTGAAGCTAACGAGCATGCAAGCCCTGAAACTTGTCAAACATCTGACGCTGGCCGCAATCGTGGTCGGCAGCCTTGCCGCCTGCGGCATTCTGCCGGAGAAGGTCGACGAAACGGCCGGCTGGTCGACGAACAAATTATACTCGGAAGCCAAGGACAGCTTCGATAGCGGCGACTACACGAAGGCCGCCAAGTACTACGAGTTGCTCGAAGGGCGCGATCCGTTCGGCCCGCACGCGCAGCAAGCGCAGATCAACACGGCCTACTCCTATTACAAGGACAATGAGCCGGCGCAGGCCCTCACCGCCATCGACCGCTTCATCCGCCTGCATCCGGACAGCCCGTCGATCGATTACGCCTATTACCTCAAGGGCCTGATCAACTTCAATGACGACCTGGGCCTGTTCGGCCGCTTCTCGGGACAGGATCTCAGCGAGCGCGATCCGAAGGCACTGCGCGCGGCTTACGACAGCTTCAAATACCTGGTCGAGCATTATCCGAGCAGCAAGTACGCCAACGACGCCGCGCTGCGCATGCGCTACGCGGTCAACGCGATGGCCGCCCACGAAGTGCATGCCGCCGAGTACTACTATCGTCGCGGTGCGTACCTCGCTGCCGTGAATCGTGCACAAAGCGCACTGAAGGACTACGATCAGGCACCGGCGCTCGAAGACGCACTGGGCATCATGATCAAGTCGTACGACAAACTCGGCATGACCGAACTGCGTGACGACGCCCGTCGCGTGATGGAAAAGACCTATCCGAAGAGCGGTTATCTGACGGTCGGCCATCGCACCGACACCGGCGGCGACAAGAAGTCCTGGTGGCAGCTCTGGCGGTAAACGTCGCTTCGGTCAGCCCCATTGAAAAGCCCTCGCTCGCGCGAGGGCTTTTTTGTTTTGGCGCGTGATGTCGCCGGACCGATTCCGGCGAGTGCCACGGAGTGCGTCGGTGTGTCAATCGCCCGCGTCGGCAGCGATCTCATCGAAGAAGCCGCGCACGATGGGGAGCTCGCGCGTGCGTTTGAACGGCGGCAGGCTCTGCCAGATCCGGCGGCCGTAGGGCTTGTCGACCAGACGCGGATCGCAAATCATCAACACACCACGATCGAGTTCAGAACGAATCAACCGCCCCGCCCCCTGTTTGAGCGTGATGACCGCCTGCGGCAACTGATGCACGGCGAATGGGCTGAGCCCCTTCTTCGTGAGCGCGTCGAGCCGCGCGGCCAGCACCGGGTCATCCGGCGGCGCGAACGGCAATTTGTCGATGATGACAAGCGAGAGCGCCTCGCCGCGCACGTCGACTCCTTCCCAGAAACTCTGACTGCCGATGAGCACGGCGTTGCCAAGCGCGCGAAACCGATCGAGCAGTTCGGTGCGACTCGCCTCGCCCTGTACGAGCAGCGGATACGGCCAGCCACGGCGGTCGAACTCTTCACGCAGACGCTCCGCGGCCCGGTTGACCGCGCGCAACGTCGTGCACAGGACAAACGCCCGGCCACCGCTCACTTCGAGCACCGGCAAGGCGGCGTCGAGCACCGCGTCGGTGAAGCCCGGCGCTGACGGCTGTGGCAATCCGCGCGGCACGTACAGCAGACTCTGATTCGGATAATCGAAGGGACTGGCGAGCGTGAGCGACTTGCCGGCATCGAGCCCCAATTGCGCCGCATAGTGCATGAAATTGCCCTTCACCGACAACGTGGCCGACGTGAAGATCCAGGCCCTGGGCGCTCCGGCGCGCTGTTTCGAGAAGATCGGCGCAATCGAGAGCGGCGTCTGATGCAACTGCACCGCCTGTGAAAACACCTCGATCCAGCGTACCGTCTCCGGGGGCGTGTAGGTTTTTCCCGCTATCGCCTCGTCCGTCGAAGTCCCCGGCGCCTTCGCGTCGGCCGCCAGCCGCGCGGCTTCCGCCTCGCGCGCCTTGGCCGCCTTTTCGCGTTTGCCGTCGGTGACACGCGGTGCATCCGGATCCAGCAGCGGCAGCGGCGACTCGCCCGGCACGGGCGGCGTTGCCCCGGTCTGCCAACGTTCCAACTGCTGATGCAACTCAAGCGCGCGACGCAAGCAAGTGCCCAACGCCTCGGCTCGCTCGGACTGGTGCTGGAGCGTCTCGATCATGTCCTGCAATGCGACGTCCACGCTATCGAGCGCGCCGAATAACTCATGATCGTCGGCCAATTGTGCGACCGACATCCGCGTATTGTCCTGCCCGAAGGTCAAACGCACATCGCGCGCCGCCCGCTCGAGGTTCGCACCGAGTTTGACCCAGTCAGCCGCATCGCGGGCATGGATCAGCCCTTCGGCCACGCAGTCGCGCGCCAGTTCGAGCATCTGCCCCGTTGAGACCGTCTCTCCAAAGAACAGCGTGGCGGTCTCCGGCAACTGGTGCGCTTCGTCGAAGATGACCGTGTTTGCGCTGGGCAGCAGCTCGGCCATCCCCGTGTCGCGCAACATCACGTCCGCAAAAAAGAGGTGATGATTGACGACCACGAGATCTGCCTGCTGCGCTTCCTTGCGCGCCTGCATCACGAAACAATCCTTGTAGCGCGGGCATTCCTGACCGAGGCAGTTGTCGCGGGTGGACGTGACTTGCGCCCAGATGGGCGCATTCTCCGGCACCGAGGCCAGTTCCGCCTTGTCGCCACTGTGCGTGATTTGCGCGAACGTCGTGATCTCGCGCAACTGGGCCGCTTCATGACGTGACGCGAAGCGCCCTTCCTGCTGGGCGCGCTCCAGATAGTAATGACAGAGGTAATTCGCGCGCCCCTTGAGCATGGCCACCGTCACCGGCACCGCGAGCGCCTTGCGCACCGTTGGAATGTCGCGCGCGAAAATCTGATCCTGCAAGTGCTTGGTGCCGGTCGAGATGATTGTCTTGCCGCCCCACAGCATGGCGGGCACGAGATACGCATAGGTCTTGCCGGTACCGGTGCCGGCCTCGGCGATCAGCGTGTCGTGCGTGTCCATTGCGGCGGCCACCGCGCGCGCCATTTCGGTCTGCGGCTCGCGCGAGCGATAGCCGTCGATCGTGCGCGCAAGCATCCCGCCGTCGCCGAAGATCTCTTGCAACTCGCGCTCACGCTTGGCGGCAAGCGGCCTGAGTCCATAGAACGTGGGCGTCTCGGCGGGGCTTGGGGAGATGTCGGGGAAATCGCTGGAGGCGGCGGAATCGGTCAAAACGGCAAGAAAACTCAAAGGTGCCGCGAATCGCACCTACGAGATTCGCGACGCCGGCAATGAAAAAAGCAATCGCGCCGACTGTCGGACGCGTGTCGCAAACGTTGCGCGGAACGCCCGCTCAGGCGGGCTGGTCCGGCATTTGCTGCACTTGCAGCAGGGTGATCGTGTCCTTGATTTTCAGACGGCGCTTCTTGAGCCGTGTGACCTGGAGTTCGTCGTACGCCGGTTCCGTCAGCAACTTGTCGATCAGGAAGTCGAGATCGCGGTGTTCGATCTGCAACTCGATGATGCGGCGCCCGACGGAGTGAAGATCCTGCTGCATCGTGCTCACTCTCCTGCGACTCTCAAAAGATTCCGGGGCAGGCGTTCATTGCCCCGGCAACGGCTTCTGTGCCGGCGAACTGCCCGATTGCGACTCGTTGCGGCGCGCATCCGACTTCTTCTGGCGCTCGATGGCGTCCTGCTGCTTCTGATTGAACTTGCGAACGTTTTCTTCACGCACAGCCGCCTTTTGCGCCGCCGTCGCCTTCGCGTCGTCGAGCTTCTGCTGTTGCCCGGACTGCTTGGCATTGTACTGCTCGGCGTTGGCAGCACGCTGTGGCGCCTCTCCCGTACGCTCGGTCACACGCTGCTGATACTCGGCCTGCTTCGTCTGGTAATTGGATACGTTCTGCGCACGCTCCGCCGCGCGCTGCGGCGCTTCGGCCGCCGTTTGCGCCCGCTTCTCCGCCAGACGCTCGTCACGCTCCTGCGCCCGCGCCTTGCGCTCCTGGTCTTCCAGCACCAGCCGTTGGCTGCGAACGGCCTTGAGCGCCGCGCGTTGATCGTCACGCGCGTTGTCGATGCAGTAATTCACAAAGAACTTCGAGGCGCACGCGTACTTCGCCTGTTCGAAGCGATAGTCGATCCAGGCGCGCTGCCGATCGAGCACCGCACGGCGGCCGGCGAAGTCGTCGTCGGCGGGGTGCAGATCGAGCGCGTCGTCGTACGCGACCGGCTTGTCATCTTCGGCGATGGCGGCACTCGCCGCACTGGCCGGCGACGGTGTGCGATCGGCCGTGGCATCGAATGGCACCTTCGGCACGCGAAGCTGTTCGGTCGTGCGTCCTGCGGCCTCGGTCGCCGAGAGCCCCTGCGCGAACGACGTGCCCGGCACGACGGCGACCGCCGTCACGATGCCGAACGCGCCCACCGCGGCATGACGACACAAAGACTGGCGCGAAAACAATTTTGCGAAGGAAATCATGAGGTTGAGCAGAGTGATGCCAAATTTTAACATTGCCTGCCCGGACGCGCCCGCGGTTTATGGCAAAATGCCCCGCTCCTGGCACTTGGGTAACTCGCAACACTCATGACGCAAAACGTAGCCCTTCAGATCGTTCAACGCATCGCCGACGAACTCAACGTGCAGCCGCGTCAGGTGGCCGCCGCCGTGCAACTGCTCGACGAAGGCGCCACCGTGCCCTTCATCGCTCGCTACCGCAAGGAAGTCACCGATAACCTCGATGACACGCAGTTGCGTACGCTCGAAGAACGCCTGCTCTATCTTCGCGAGCTGGAAGAGCGCCGCGCGGCGATCCTCGCGAACATCGACGAGCAAGGCAAGCTGACCGACGAGCTGCGCACCGCCATCGAGGCGGCCGACACGAAGCAGACGCTCGAAGACCTCTATCTCCCATACAAGCAAAAGCGGCGCACGCGCGCGCAGATCGCCCGCGAAGCCGGCCTCGAGCCGCTCGCGCAGGCCTTGCTTGCCGACCCGACACTCGACCCGCAGGCCGAGGCGGCCAAGTTCGTCGATGCCGAAAAAGGCGTGGCGGACGTCAAGGCCGCGCTCGACGGCGCCCGCGACATCCTGTCGGAACAATTCGGCGAAACGGCCGAGTTGCTCGGCAAGCTGCGCGACTATCTGTGGCATCAGGGCGTCGTGTCGTCGAAGGTCGTCGAAGGCAAGGAAAGCGAGGAAGGCGAGAAATTCCGCGACTATTACGACTACGCCGAGCCGATCGCCGCCGTGCCGTCGCATCGCGCACTGGCCCTCTTCCGTGGCCGTAACCTCGGCATTCTGATGGTCAAGCTGGGCCTTGGCGAGGAACTCGACACGCAAATCCCGCATCCGTGCGAAGGCGTGATCGCCGGGCACTTCGGCATTCGCCAGCAGAACCGCGCCGCCGACAAGTGGCTAGGCGATGTCTGCCGTTGGTGCTGGCGCGTGAAGGTGCAGCCGCACCTCGAATCGGAACTGCTCACGCAAATTCGCGAAAGCGCCGAGAGCGAAGCCATTCGCGTGTTCGCACGCAACCTCAAGGCGCTGCTGCTCGCCGCGCCGGCCGGTCAGAAGGGCGTGATCGGTCTGGACCCGGGCCTGCGTACCGGCGTGAAGGTGGCCGTGGTCGATCGCACCGGCAAGGTGCTGGGCACTGACACCATCTACCCGCACGAACCGCGCCGCGATTGGGACGGCTCGCTCTCGCGACTCGCCAAGATCGCCGCTGCCACCGGTGCGGAACTCGTGAGTATCGGCAACGGTACGGCCTCGCGCGAGACGGACAAGCTTGCGCTGGAGCTGATCAAGCGCCATCCCGAGCTCAAGCTGCAGAAAATCGTGGTCTCGGAAGCGGGGGCCTCGGTGTACTCGGCGTCGGAATTCGCCGCGAAGGAATTCCCCGAACTCGACGTGTCGCTGCGCGGCGCGGTGTCGATCGCCCGCCGCTTGCAGGATCCGCTGGCCGAACTCGTCAAGATCGAGCCGAAGGCCATCGGCGTGGGCCAGTATCAGCATGACGTGAACCAGCGCGAGCTGGCACGCATGCTCGACGCTGTGGTCGAGGACTGCGTGAACGCCGTGGGGGTGGACGTCAATACCGCTTCGGCGCCGCTGCTTGCACGCGTATCGGGCCTGAACGGCACGCTTGCAAAGAACATCGTGGACTTCCGCGACAGCAACGGCCCGTTCCCGAATCGCGAAGCACTCAAGAAAGTGCCGCGCCTGGGCGACAAGACCTTCGAGCAGGCCGCCGGCTTCCTGCGCGTGACCGGCGGCGACAATCCGCTCGATCGGTCGTCGGTCCACCCGGAAGCGTATCCGGTCGTCGAACGCATTCTGGCGAAGATCAAGAAGTCCATTGGCGACGTGATGGGCAACGGCTCGGTCGTGCGCAGCGTCTCGGCGACCGAGTTCGTCGACGAGCGTTTCGGCCTGCCGACGGTCAAGGACATTCTGACCGAACTGGAGAAACCGGGCCGCGATCCGCGCCCCGAGTTCAAGACGGCGACGTTCCAGGAAGGGGTCGAAAAGCTCACCGACCTCAAGCCGGGCATGCAGCTCGAAGGCGTGGTAACGAACGTGGCCGCCTTCGGTGCGTTCATCGACATCGGCGTGCATCAGGACGGCCTCGTGCACGTCTCGGCGATGTCGACGAAGTTCATCAAGGATCCGCACGAGGTCGTGAAGGCCGGCGACATCGTGAAGGTGAAGGTGCTCGAAGTCGATCCGCGCCGCCAGCGTATCTCGCTCACGATGCGACTGAACGACGACCTGCCGGTGGCGGGGGCGACCGATCGTCCGAGCAGTAGCGGCGGCGCACGCAGCGGCAACGGTGGCAATGGCGGCGGCCAACGTGGCGGCGGCGGTCAACGTCAGCGCGAACCGGAGACGGTGAACGCCATGGCAGCCGCGTTCGCCAAGCTCAAGCGTTAAGTCGAGCCCCAGCGCTCACGAGTCCGACGCGCGGCGCGCAAGCGTTACTTCGCGCCGCGTCCCGTCTCGTTGCGACCGGCCCGCCCTCTCCGGAAGGCGGGCTTTTTTTCGGTCCGCCCAAACGCCAAACCCCCAAGGGCTGGCGGTCTCGCCAATCCTTGGGGGTTCGTTGCATCGGGTCGCGCATCGCCCTGTCAGACGGCGCAGCGAGCCCTCACCCTGAGGGCACGGGACTCGCCGTCAGATCTCGATCTTGGTCCCCAGTTCGACCACGCGGTTCGCGGGAATGCTGAAGAAGTCGGTCGGCTTGGCGGCGTTCTGGTGCATCCATGCGAACAGACGCTCGCGCCAGATCGACATGCCCGGCAACTTGGTCGGGACCACCGTCTCGCGCGCGAGGAAGAACGACGTGTCCATCAGCTCGAAGTGCATGTCGGTCTTGCCCTCGAGCAAATTCAGGACTTCCTTGACGTCGGGCGTCTCGTTGAAACCGAACGTTGCCACTACGCTGAACAAGCCGCCGGAATGATCCTGGACCTCGATGCGATTGAGATCCTCGACATACGGCACATCGACCGTGCGGAAGGTAAGGAAGATCGTGCGCTCGTGCAGGATGCGGTTGTGCTTGAGGTTGTGCAGCAAGCTCACCGGCACTTGCGTGTTGCCGCCCGTCAGGTAGATGGCGGTGCCCGCCACGCGATGCGGCGGATGCGCGAGCAGCCCCTGCAAGAACGGCGCGAGCGGAATCCCGTCGGCGGCCGTGCGCTCACGCAGCAATTGGCGCCCCTTGTGCCACGTCATCAGCATGAAGAACAGGAATGCGCCCAGCGCGAGCGGCAACCATCCCCCCTCTTCCACCTTGATCAGGTTCGCGCCGAAGAAGGCGAAGTCGACCACGAGGAAGCCGGTGATGATCAACGCCACCAGGAACTTGTTCCAGTTCCAGACCTTGACCATGACCACGCACGCCAGAATCGTCGTGATGACCATCGTCGTGGTCACGGCAATACCGTACGCGGCCGCGAGATTGCTCGACGACTTGAAGGCCAGCACGATCCAGATGATCACCAGCAGCAGCGCCCAGTTGATCACCGGCATGTAGATTTGGCCGATTTCGCGATCCGACGTATGCAGAATCTTCATACGCGGGACATAGCCGAGCTGAATGGCCTGACTGGTCAGCGAGAATGCGCCGGAAATCACCGCCTGCGAGGCGATCACGGTCGCCGCCGTTGCCACCATCACCAACGGCACCAGCGCCCAGTCCGGGGCCATCAGGAAGAACGGGTTTTCGATGGCCTTTGGCGTCGTCAGCAGCAATGCACCCTGGCCGAAGTAATTCAGTGTCAGCGCCGGGAACACGAGGAGCGACCACGCAAATCGGATGGGCCGAATGCCGAAATGCCCCATGTCCGCATAGAGCGCCTCGGCCCCGGTCAACACCAGGAACACCGAGCCGAGCACGATATAGGCTTGCAGGGCGTGCGTATGGATGAAGCGGATGCCGTAATACGGATTGATCGCCTGAACGATCTCGGGCGCGGCGATGATGTTGTACACGCCGAGCACGCCGAGAATCACGAACCAGATGACCATGACGGGACCGAAAAGGCGTCCGACCTTGGCCGTGCCGGACTTCTGCATCCAGAACAGAACGATCAGGATGACGATGGTGGTCGGCAGCACGAAGCGCCCGAGCGACGGGGCGGCAATCTCCAGCCCCTCGACCGCCGACAGCACGGAAATGGCCGGCGTGATGACCGCATCGCCATAGAACATACAGGCGCCGAACATGCCGAGCATCATCAGGACCGACGCCCATCGGCTGCCACCCCGCACGCTACGCAGGCTGAGCGCCATGAGCGCGAGCACGCCGCCCTCGCCGCGGTTGTCCGCGCGCATCACGAACAGCACATACTTCAGGGAAACGACAATCACCAGGGCCCAGAACAGCAGCGAGATGATGCCGAAAACGGCTTGCTGGGTAAACGGAATGCCGTGTTGCGGATCGAAACATTCCTTGAGCGCATAGAGCGGACTGGTGCCGATATCGCCGAAGACCACGCCGATGGCCGCCACCATGAGCGCGGGCAAAGCCTGAGGGCGCTGCCCGTGTCGTATGTTTTGCGTCATAAGGTTTGGGTAATCGCTTTATTGCGCTGCACAAAATGGGCGCTATTCTAACTGGGCGCCGGTTCCCTCGCCAGTCCGGACAGGTGCGGAGTGCCGGACGTCTGACATGGCAGGCTACGCTAGGATAATTCGAGCCGTGCGCCGTGACCAGTGCGGCGCGACAAGGGTTTTGCCACCCCGGCGCACCATGGGATTGGGCGAGCGGCGCCGCGATTCGAGTTGCAAATGCGCGACATATGCCCGGCATGTGCATTCACGAGTCGACAGTCCCGCCAATTGCGTGTACCGGGCGACTGCGCATACCTCGGCATCCTCTCGTGCGGCGCTGGTGCGACGGCCCATAAAAAAACCGCCCGAAGGCGGTTTTCCCATCATTTGAGCCGTCGACCGAACGTGGCGCGGTGGGCCATCGGCTTAACGATGACGCGTCGCCTTGCGATGGCCAGGGCTCTTGACCGAGCGCACGAGGCTCGAGTCGGCGCTGTTCTGCTCGGCTTCAAGCGAGCGGATCTGGCCTTGCAGGTCGTTCAGGCGCAGACGCGCTGCGGTACGCTCGGTTTCCAGTGCCGAAGCTTGCTCGCGCACCGCCTGCTGGTTCTCGGCCAGCGCTTGTTCCTGCTGGCGTTGAATCGTCAGGTCGTTCTGCACCGCGTTCAGGCGCGCTTCGCTATCGGCGAGCTGGCGCTCCATCAGCGCCTTTTGCGCTTCCAGCTTGATGCGACGGATTTCGACGTCGGCGAGCACCTGCGTCTGGCGCACGAAGTCGCCGTAAAGTGCTTCCGCCTTCTTCTCGTTGCCGAGCTTCACGACGCGCCAGAACTGGCCCTCATGGAACAGTGCGACGTAATAGCCCAACGTCTGCGGATAGAACAACAGGCTCGCGCCATAGCGGCCGTTGTAAGTCGTACGAAGTTCAGAGACTTCCTTGTTCTGAATGCGATCGCGCAGTTCCTGGATCGTTCCCGAGGCCGCCGCCGGCGCGTTGGCCGACTGCGCAGGCACTGTCGGCGCCGCGAGTTGGGCAGGCGATGCGCCCGTCACGTCCTTCACCGCGTCCGCCGCCCCCGCTGGCGTTCCCCAGGCTGCCAGGCATGCCACCCCCACGCCCAACCAATACCGCCCCCGGCAATCACTGATTTTCATCTGATCTGTTTTCCTCTTATCGACCGGATCGTTTCACGACCCTTGTTCGCCGCATTCGTACGCTCCCTCCGGACTCTGCCCCGAGGATCGGATACCTGCGTATTCGTGGAATGATAACCGCACGCCCGCAATAGCCGCCAATTCTATCCATTGACGCGCCCGCTTCCAAGCGGCGAATGCGTTATTGTGCCCGCCGGAATTCATCTGTTGATACCGCGCAACTCCGAACGCCGCGCGAGTTCCCCTGGACGGAACTTCGATGTCAGACAAATCCCGTCATTTAGGCGCGAATCGAGGTATTCCCCACGCAACACGCGGCGATATCGGGGCACGATCCCATGGTGAGGGGCGGACGACATCTCTCGGACCGCCACGGGCTTTTCAGTCGTTTCCTTCGGTTTGCCAACCAGGCGCGGCGAAGGCCGCCCGGTAGCGGCGCAACTAGCGATCGCTACCGGTGCCCGCATCGAACTCGCTGGCCAGTTCCGAATCGTTGCCGACGATCTGATATTTGCGCATTTTTTCCCACAGCACCTTGCGGCTGATGCCCAGGGCGTTGGCGGTGTCCTGGCGTCGCCAGCCGTTGGCGTCGAGCGACGCGACGATGCGCGCGCGCTCGGTGGCATCCCAACGGGCGCGATCGGTCAGCACCGCGCCTCGCGCGCCGTCATCACCGCGTGAGGGGGTGCCCATCGAAAGCGCGTCGAAGATCGGGCGGATGCGCCGCTCGTCCCAGCCCCCCAATTGCCGATAGATGATGCCGACACGCTCGGCGATGTTGCGCATTTCGCGCACGTTGCCGGGAAACACCCCGCCCTCGACCTGTTCGCGCAGCCACGGCGGCACTTGCGCACCGACCTCGCTGTCGCCGACGACCTTGCCGAGATAGGCCGTGAAAACGGCGAGCTTGTCGACGGGACCGCGCTCTTCGAGACTCGGGATATGCAGCTCGATCACGGCGAGACGGTAGAACAGGTCGGCACGGAACAGTTCGTCGCGCACCATCGTCTTGAGGTGCTTGTTGGTCGCCGCCACGAGCCGAAAGTCGAGCTTCACGGGTTGCGCCGACCCCAGACGCGTCACTGCGCTGTCCTCCAGCACCCGCAACAGCTTGACCTGCTGATACAACGGCAGATCGCCGATTTCGTCGAGGAAGAGCGTGCCGTCGTTGGCCTGCTCGAAATAGCCCTTGTGCGAATAGAGCGCCCCCGTAAAGGCGCCTTTGGCGTGGCCGAAGAAATGCGACTCGAACAGGCCATCCGGAATCGCACCGCAGTTCACGGCCACGAACGGGCCTTGTCCGTAATGGCTTTGCTTGTCGTGCAGCAGTCGCGCGATGCGCTCTTTGCCCACCCCGGTCTCGCCGTGAATGAGCACGTTCGAATCGCAATCGGCGAAGGCGTCGACCTCCGCGAGCAAGCCCAGCATGGCGCTCGACTGCGCAACGAGCGGGTCCACCGGCGCGGGGGCGCGGTCGGCTTCCGCGATGGCGCCCGAGAGTTTGAAGATGAGCGTGCGCAATTCCGCGCCGGAGAAGTCGAGCGTGAGGATGTTGCTGTACTCGGGCGGATAGACACGCGGATCGTTCTCGCGCGGCGTGGTCGCGACCCAGATGACAGGCATGCCGTGGCCCAACTGCCACTCCTGGGCATTGGTCGATGCGCCTTCGATCACCGACACGCTGACCACGGCGATGGACGGACGCGCCTTGGTGCGCTCGCGCGAGAGGTCGACGCCGTCGGCACGAATGACTTCCATGTCGAAGCTCGCGAGGCAATGCGCGACGCGGTCGGCAATGTCCGACTTGCCTTCCCACACGTACACATCGAGATCTTCACGTACTGGCTTGCTTTTCATGCTGTTCCGCTGGTTGCCGGTCGCGCCAGGCGTCCGTCATGGTGAATTTCAGTCCTGATATCCGTCACCCGCTGCTGGGCCTCGCTGTACCGCTCCTGTTCCGGTTCGCTTGCGCGATCGTGCCGCTTCGCTAATAGACGAGTTGGACGAGTCCGTTCTGGCAGTTGATGCTGTCGACGGTCACCGTGGTGGTGCCGAGCGTGATGCCCAGCGACGTGAGTAACGTATTGAGTAGCGTGCTCAGTGGCCCAAGCAGCGGATTGAGCAAGGTATAGACCACGCTGCCGAGCACGGGCGAGACGTCGGAACTACCGATCGACCCCGACACTGCATTGACGCGGCACTGATTTGCCCCGCTGCCCGACAGATTGCACACCAGATCCGAAAAGCCGCCCAGCAATCCGTTCACGATTGAGCCAAGCGTATTGACCAGCCCAGTGATGAGGCCGTCCACGCCACCGACCACTTGGGGCAGGTTGAGGGTGGCAACGCCACCCAGCGTGGTGCCAAGCGCGTTGGTCGTGGTGGTGAGCCCTGCGGCGGCAGTACTGAGAAACAGGTTGACCGTCGAGACGGTAGCCCCCACGGCCGCGGTTGGCACGCTGCCAACGAGACCTGTACCGATCGTATTGGATGACGCCGCCCCAGACGCACTCACGTCGAGCGACAGGCCAGTGACCAACGCGCTGACGATCTGGCTCAGATTCACGCTCGAGCCGACCGGCCCGACGGTTTGTGGAAACGGTCCGGTAAACGTCAGCGGCGCGGGCGAATTGGTCACGAGCGAGAGGTTGACGTTTCCCCCCACGTTAATCAATCCCAGCAACGTCGCAATGTTCGTGCGCTGCGTCATGAGGGTGGTGCAGCTCGCAGCGTCGTTCGCGATGTTCACACCGCTGGCCGTGCCGCCCACACAGGCATTTACCAGCCCGGAATTGATTTGGAGGGTCGCGGAAGGAGTCGCACCGCACTGCAAGGCCGTCACTGTCGCCGTCGACTGTGCCGCCTCCAGCACGAGCGGTAGATTCAACTGCGTCCCCAGTCCATTGAGCAGCCCGCCCAGCGTACCGGCAGACGAGTTCACGGTCACGAACAGCCGCAATTGCGCGGTCGTCGCTGTCGCCCCGACACCGCCCACGCCAACCTGTGGCGGCGAAATGACCCGAGCCACGACCGACACCGTACCGCCGAGAATCGGTAGCGATGGAATCGCTACGGCGTTGCTGCCGTTAGCACCGACGACAGCCGCGGAAATCAGATCAGCGACACCGATATTGGCCGTGAGCGCGTTCGCGGCGCTCACCCCCGCCGCGTCGATGTTGGCGATGAGGCCGGGCGTGGTCGCCGTGCCCAGCAAGTTGATCGGCAGATTCAGCACCGGGCTACCCGCGAACACATTGATGAGATTGTTCATCGCCGTGACCGACGCAGAGAGCGCGCCATTCTGCGTTGCCAGCGCGATATTCGTTGCACTCAGCAATTGTCCGACGGTCAGGTTCTTCACCGCGGCCACCCCCGAAAGCGACGCCACGCTGACATCGCCGGTCACCGGAACCCCAAGCGCCTGCAACAATCCCTGCGGCGTGATATTGACGCCGACAAGCTGCTGCGCCGCGGCGACGTAGAGCGTTGGCGAGATACCGACCGACTGAAGCAGCGGCGCGAGCACCGAATTGCTCGTATTAAGCGCCAGCAGTCCCGAATCGACCGTGAACGTCACCACTGCTGGCGCCTTGCGTGCAATCGCGGTGGCGGTGATCGTGCGCGTACCGGCGAGCTGGAAGAAGGACGGAACGCCCAACGACAACGTCACCGACACAGCGTTACCACTTGCGGCATTGCCAGCATTGGTCGCGACGAACGTGCCCGGCCCGGTCGCCGACGCCGACGGCGATGTCCAGACGCCGCACGACGTCGTCACCTGCAAGCCGGTGACGCTGCTGCCCATGTTCGATGTCACGTTGGCCTGTGCGACGCTCGCATACGACGTGGCGTTGGCGCATCCCGGCAGCGTCTGCGCACCGGCGAGCGCAGCCATGTCGGCCGCGCGCTGCAGATCGCGTCGTTGCATGAACGCATAGCCCACATCGATGGCGAACGCCAGAATCAGTGCCACGATCACGAAGACGAAGGCGAGGATCGGAACCGATCCCCGCTGCGCCCCACGTGACGAGGCATTACGATTCGTTCGGCGCAAACGCGCACGCACAGTCATGACACGTTACTGGCTCGCGCCAGCCCCCGCTGCGGCAGGCGCAGCACCCGCGCTGCCCCCGCCATTGTTGCCGGTCCCCGTGTCGCCCTGGACGATCGCCGGATAGAACTGAGGAATCGGATACGTGAAGCTATCCAGATAGCGCTTGTAGGCACGCGACGCCGTCGAGCCGAGCATCGGCAGTCCGGGCCCGGCGGCCAGGTTGCCCGCCTGCAGCGCGAGCAACGCTTCGGTTTCGTCGCCGAGCATACCGTCGCGGGCATGCTCGCCGACACGCAGTGCCGTATCGCGCCGAACGACGTTGTGCGGCACACGCCTCGCTTGTTCTACAGGCGCAGCCGCCGTTTGCGCTGCGGGCGTTGCCGAGACAACCGGCGCCGGTGCGGCGACGTTACGTGCATCGGCGCCGCCCATCGATCCCGTGATCGGCGCATTGAGTTGCGCCGCGACCGTCCCCGACCAGAGCGCGAGCGCGGCCGCAACGAGCTGCGTCGCCCGCCATGGCCAGGCGTTCGATGTTCCATGTGGTTTCTGACCTGCCATCATCACGTCTCCCTGGTATTGCGTGATTCTCGTCGTGCGCCTTGCACCCTGCATGAAGGCGGCAGCCACCGCATCACTGCGAGTGGCTGAAACGGTCCATCAGCGACATCGGCATGTCGCTACGGGTGCCATCGGTGGCATCGGCCGCCACCGCGGCACGTGCAAGCCGGGCCTGCGCCAGCGGTGCCGGAATCGATGCCGCGGCCTGCGCGGCGGCGCGTGCCGCCGCTGCATCGGCCGCCGCCCGGCGCGCTTGTCCCTCGGCGCGGATATCGGCGGCCAGTCTGTCGATGGCGTCGCGCGTCGCCTGGGGCATGTCGGCGCGCGTCATCACCTCATCGGCCCGCGAGCGCTCGCCCGCCACGACCAGATACACCGCCAGATTGCTCAACACCTTGCGGCTGTCCGGCCGCAGCTCGGCTGCCTGAGCGAGCGGCACCCGGGCAGCGCCCGTATCGCCGCTGCGCAACAGCGCGAAGCCGAGATCGCTCAGGTAGAACGCCTGTGTGGGCGCGCGCGTCACTGCCTCGCGCAGCGCCCGCGTCGCCGCCGCGTAATCCTTGCGTTGGGCCGCCACCAGCCCCATGCCATGCCATGCCGCCGCCGCTTCGCTGCCGATCAGCAACGGGCGATAGGCTTGCTCGGCGGCGTCGGGCTGCCCGGTCTCGCGCAAGGCATCGGCCCGGAGAATGTCGATATCCGGCGCCGCGCCGTACTGCATCCGAAACTCGTCGATATGCGCCAGCGACGCAAAATACGCGCCCTGCTCCTGCATCTGGCGAATCATCGACAGATACAACCCGCGTGTGTCGGGCTTGGCCGCCTTGGCCATGGCTTCGTCGTTCTGCTCTGCCTGCATGAGCGCCGCCGCCGACGGCGCACCGTAGCCACCGATACGCTGCCCGCCGCACCCGGCGAGCACGGCCGCGCACAGCACGGCCATCAGCGAGCCGGCCATCGCGCGTCGGGCGCGCGGTGGCTGTGGGGCGCGGGTCGCGGCAGCGGCCCGGGCGAGGCGTCGTGTCTGAATTCGTCGGGTCACTGCATAGCCTCCATCGATTTCGTTAGCGACAGGATCGCCGGTCCCGCAACCACCAGCATCAGCGCGGGTAACAGCGTCAGCATCATCGCCAACGTCATCTTCACCGTGAGCTTGCCGATGCGCTCCTTCATCGTCTGCCGGCGTTGTTCGCGCAAACGATCGCTGAACTGTTGCAACGGCTCCTGCACCGCCCCGCCATGTTGCTCGACCTGCACGATAAGCCGCACCAGCGCGCGCAAATCGTCGTTGTCGTAGACCTCGCGCAAGCGACCCAGCGACGCCTCGCGACCACGCCCGGAAGCGTGCTGACGATTGGCGCTTTCGAATTCCTTAGACAGGATCGGCAGCACTTCGCGGAAATCCGATACCAGCACATACAGGCTCTGATCCATCGACAGGCCCACCCCCTGCAGCAACCGCAGCAAGTCGATGAGCAATGGCAGTTCCTCGATCAGTTCGCGACGGCGCTGGGTCGCCTTGCGTTGCACATAGAACTTCGGCACGAGCAGTCCGGCCCCGGCTGCACCGATCAGGCGCAGCATCGTGCCAACACCCCCGCTGCCCGGGAACCACATCCAGACGAGCAACGGCAGCACACCCGCAAGCGCCACCCGCGCGAACAGGAACAGCGACTTGGCCCGCACGCTGTCGTAGCCGCATTGCGCGAGCAGCAGGCGATCCTCGGCTGCAATCAGATGCTGACCCAGGCGCGTTTCCGACCACTGCTTGCCCAGCGCCGCGGCACGGTCGAACAACGCGCGCCAGCCGCGCTGTCGGCCCTCATGAGTCGCCAGCGTGTCGTCGTCAGGCGTCGCATGCCGCCCGCCCGGCGCACTCGCCGTACGCAGTGCCGCCAGCGCCTGTTGCTGACGGCTGGCCAGCACCTGATCGATCATCCGTTCACTGCGTCCCTGACGCATCGCACGCAACAGCAACGCCGACGCCGCCAGCAACAGCCCGGCCGCGACCATCAACAGGCCCAGCATCATCCACAGGTGCGAGTTGGCGAGGTGCATGTCGATCAGTCCCTCTCGCTCACAGCGACTTGGCGAGCCGGTACAACAGGAAGCCGCCAAAGACTTCCAGTCCCAGGCCAATCGCGAGCAGCCGCTGCCCGGACGCCTCCTGGAACATCGGCTCGAAGAATTTCGGATTGAGCAACATCAGCACGGCACTGACAATGATTGGGAGCGCGGCCAGCACCCATGCCGATAGCCGTGTCTCTGACGACAATGCGTACAGTTCCGCTTGCGCCTGCTCGCGATCGCGCATGAAGCCCGCCATGCGCGACAGGATCTGGTCGGCGCGTCCCCCGAACCGGGTGGAGAGGTCGACCACCGACGCGAACAGATAAATCTCTTCGACGTGATAGACACGCGCGATCTGCTTGAGCGCAACGTCGAGATCCACACCGGCCTGCACCTGTCGCACGGCACGGTCGAGCAGCTCGCGCAGTGGCATGTCGGCATTGCCCGCGGCGGTCTGGAACGCAGCCGGCAGACTGTTGCCGACGGTCAGCATCCGCACCATGCCGTCGAGAAAGATCGGCAACTGCCGCACGATATTGCGATGCCGGCGCGCCGCCTTGAACCAGTAGCGCAGCACCGTGCCGACGGCGTACATCAACAGTACGACGATGGCCGAGAGCGGTCCGTGCCACATCCAGAACAGCATCACCAGCAGCAGGCCGGGCGCGACCAACGTCGTGTAGAACATGGGATCGGTCTGCACGCCCGCGCGCTCGAAGAAGAACTCCCACGGCAACGACTTGCGGCGCGGCGCGCGCGCGGCGTCGCCCTCGTTCGCCGCGAACCGCGGCGCGTTCTGGGCAAGCTGCCGCTCGAGGAACGCGCTCGTAGCCTGCGCTCTCACGCGCTGGTGCGTGCGGCGCCATAGCTCCAGCCCTGCGGCGATCAGCAGCAGGGCGATGCCAATGACCCACAGCACGATGGCATTCATCGACGGCGTCCGAAAAAGCCGCCACCGCCGCCCGAATCCGGGGGCGTGTTGCCTTGCGATTGCGCCGCGGCCGCCGCCGCATGGCGCGTCTGCTCCCTGAACCGCTGCAACTTCGGCGAGTGCGGCTGAAGGCCGAGCGAGACCCAACGATCCTTCTCTTCGCCGTCGGGCCCCACGACCGATTCGTGACGGTACAACTCCTGCGTCGAGATCACCGTATCCGACACCCCGGTCACTTCGGTAATCGACAGAATGCGTCGGCGTCCGCTCGACAGACGGCCGATTTGCACGATGAAATCAAGCGCACTGGTGATTTGCCGGCGAAGGCTGCTCTCGCTGCCCTGAAATCCGGCAAAGCCCGCCAGCATCTCCAGGCGATAGAGGCATTCGCGCGGCGAGTTGGCATGGATCGTCGCCATCGAGCCTTCGTGGCCGGTGTTCATTGCCTGCATCATTTCCAGCACTTCGGACCCGCGCACTTCGCCCACGATGATGCGGTCGGGCCGCATGCGCAAACTGTTGCGAATCAGATCGCGAATCGACACCTCGCCCGCGCCGTCGAAGCCGCCCTGACGCGATTCGAGCCGCACCACGTGCGGGTGGTTGAGCGAGAGTTCGGCCGTATCCTCGACCGTCACCACGCGCTCGGTCGCCGGAATGAAACTCGCCAGTGCGTTGAGTAGCGAGGTCTTGCCCGAGCTGGTCCCGCCCGAGACAAGAATGTTGCAGCGCGAGCGCACCGCCGCGTCGAGCAGCGCGTAGATCTCTTCGTTGAAGCTGCCGAGCGCGAGCAGATCGGACGGCTTGAGCGGATCCTTGCGAAACTTGCGAATCGACACCACCGGCCCGTCGACGGCCAACGGCTCGATCACGACGTTCAGACGCCCGCCGTCGGGCAGGCGCGCGTCGACCATCGGGTTCGACTCGTCGAGACGGCGCCCGATGGGGGCAAGAATGCGTCGCACGATGCGCAGCAGATGCTGATTGTCCGAAAAGCGCAACGCTTCGCGCGCCAGCACGCCTTCGCGCGAGACATACACGTCGTTGTACCCGTTGATCAGAATGTCTTCCACCGCCGGGTCCGCGAGCAGATCCTCGATGGGTCCGAAGCCGGCAAGCTCTTTCGTGAGCGCATCGGAGATCTGGCGCAACTCCGATTCGTTGATCGGGATGCGACGCAGACGCACGAAGCCGTCCATCTCCAGATCGACGAACTGCTGAATCGCGCTGCGACTCCAGCGTCCGAATTCCGCACCGAGTTCCTCGATCCGCGCGAGCAGGTGTTCGTGCGCCGCGGTCTTGATGTCCTGAAACTGCTGTGAATTGGCAAACGCGCGCTTGTCGTCGGCAAATTCGATGGAGTCGGTCATATCAGTGCTTTCCAATGAATCGGCCCAGCCAGCCCGACGAATGACGTTGTGCTGCCGCCCCCGCGTGTTGCGCGCTGAGCAGTCGTTCGACGAGCGGTTGCAACGCGCGCACGTACGGATCGCCGCGCGCGGTATCGAGAATCAGCTTGCCCTGATTGGTGGCCGAGAGCATGGCCAAGGGACGATCGGGCAGTGTGGCGAGCAGCGGAATCTCGAAGCGCTTGGCGATCTGATCGGCCGCCATGCCGTAACGCGGGTCATAGCGATTGAGCACGAGCTGCAGGTGATGGCGTTCCACGCTCTTCTCTTCGAGATCGCGCAACATCGACGCGAGCGAGACGATCGCGCCCACGCTCTGGTCGACGACCAGCCAGACCTCGTCGGCCGCGCGCACGAGGCTCGCGACAAACGCGGGATTCGAGAAGCCGCCGAGGTCGGCCACGATCAGATCGAAGAACGCCCGCAGACGGTCGGTCAGCGCCAGCGCATCGGCCGCGGCCACGCTGCGCATGTCGCCGAGATCGAGCGGCAGCGGCAACACCGCGAGGCCGCTTGGCGTATGCGAGACGGCCGTGTGGACAAGTGTCTCGTCGAAGCGACGCAGATTCTGCACCGCTTCGGCGAAGCTGAACTGACTTTGCATATTGAGATACAGCAGGCCGTCACCGGACGGCAAACCGAGATCGAGCAGCGCCACATGACCGAGCAGCGAGGCATCGAACTTATCGTCCTTGTTCGCTGGCACCTTCGCCGCCCGGACCGCCTTGTCGGGATGCGCGCCCACGACCATCTCCTGCCCGAGTTGCGAGAGATGCGCGGCGAGCGTGCTGCACCCCACACCGATGCGCGCGCCGAGCAGCACCACGAAGCGCCCGTGACGTTGAGGCGCGACGACACTGGGCGGTGGCGTTTGATCGACCACCCGGCGAATGACGTCGAGCGCCTCCTCGGGCGTCGAGTGCATATCGATAAAATCGTGGACCCCGGCGCGAATGGCCGCCTTCATGCCATCGGCCCGCACCATCGAGCCCACCGCGACCAGAGGCAATTTGGGCGCCACGCGCTTGAGCATGTGCGCGAGTTCGATGGCGCCGGCGAAGCCACCGTCGTCGGCGTCGTCGGCATGGCCGGTCGGTTCGCCGGAAAAATCGAGCAGCACGACCTGCGGATCGAGATCGCCAATGCGCTGCTGCAATTGCGCCGGACGGCCCGCCTCCTGCAACACCACGCCCTCTTCGCGCAACGCCGCCGAGAGCCACTGACCGTGGCCCGCATGCGCGCTGCAAAAGAGGAAGCGATGCAACTCTGTCATGGTGTCCAGTATTCGCGTCGGTGCGTTCATTTATGCACTCCTGACTTCCCTGCCCCGCGGCTCTCGCCTTTGCGTCGCTCGATACGGCCTTCGTACCCGCGTCGACGTTATTTCGAAAAACCCGGCAGTTCGCTGTCGCTTGCTACACCCATCAAGTAGGCGCCCCACACGGGGCCCGGGCGACGCTCGCGCGTATCGCCCGGTAACGGCATCGCCACCCCTTTCGCCACCGGCTTGACCAGATGGGGGGTGACGACGATCACCAGCTCCTTCTCGGCGCTGTTGTACTTCAGATTGCGGAAAAATGCGCCGATGAGCGGCAGGTCGCCGAGCAGCGGCACCTTGTCTACGGCAGCCGTGGTGGTGCGCGAAATCAGGCCGCCGATGACGAAGCTCTCGCCGTCGCCCAACTCGACGGTCGTGTCCGCGCGACGTGTCGTGATAGCGGGAATCTGCGTCGAGTCGGTCACGATGGCATTCGTATAGTCGATGTCCGACGCCTCGGGCGCCACCTTCAGCGCAATGCGGTTCGGCGCAAGAATTGTCGGCGTGACCGTGAGCCCGACGCCGAACGGCTTGTAGACGATGGTGGTGGTGCCAAGGCCACCCGACTGAGGCACCGGAATCTCGCCACCCGCAAGGAAGCTTGCGCTCTGGCCCGAGAGCGCCACCAGGGTCGGCGCCGCGAGCACCCGGCCGAGCCCGTTCGATTGCAGCAGATCGATCTCCGCCGCCATGCTGAACGCGCCGCGGGTGATCGAGCCGAAGAACGAACCGAAGTTCGGCACGGAGCTTGTCCCGCCCGCGCCACCGAAGGCGGAGTTAAGCGCTGAACTCACGCCGAAGGTGCCCGAGCCGGTCTTTTTCGACGCGCCGAAGCGCGCCCCCAGCTGGTTGAGAATATTGCGATTGATCTCGACGATCTTCACGTCGACCTGCACGACCCCGGTATCCCCGACCGTCGAGCGATCGACGACGACGCCGCCCTTGCCCGCCGCATCGAGCGCCGCCGATTGCAGTGCGCTGTGTTCGATGACGGTATTCGCGTGCCCCTTGATGAGCGCCGCGTTGCCACGAGCGTCCACGCTGGCCGTGCCGGTATCGCCCAGGGCGCCCTGCAGACTGCCCTTCACATGCACTTCCCAACGCACCGGTTCGCCGCCGCGCGGCCACGCGGCGATCTGCGTGGTGCCCGCCTGCTTGCCGACGACCAGCACCGAGCCGCGTCGTCCGCCCGAACCCTTGAGCACGACGACGTCCGCCACCGCCGGATCGGCCACGGCAACGCGCTCGAGCGCGCCCGGCACTGGCAGCTCGCGTTGCTCGTGAACCCCCAGCGTCAGCGAGCGCGATCCGGCGCCCGAGCCGGTGTCGGCTGCGTCGGCCAGACGCACCGACACTGTGGCAGCGCACGCGAGCAGCGCGGCAAAGCACAACAGCATGCCCGTCACGCGTCGGGTCTGTCGTCTGGCAGTGCGAACCTGGCTTCTGATCATGGCGTGGCTGTATCGGTCACTGTGTGGGTTGATTGGCGTAGCGTTTCGGGTCGAACCTCTAGGCATCGGCGGCTTCAATAGGCGGCGGTGCTTCGCTGCGCGCCGCGAACGACTTCGATCGTCGCGCCGCCGCTTCCCCGTGCACCCGGCAAATGGGGGGTCCCCGCCGGCGCGCGCGTGGGCGCACCTGCCAGCCCGGTCGCGGCAATGCCGGCATAGGCCTGGTTCTCCGGCGTCTCGAGCGCCGCCTTGTCGTCCGCCTTGAGCCCAGCCTTGCCCGCGAGCACGGGCGGTGGCGCCGGGAACAGCGACGGGTCGGGTGTGGCATCGTCCCCCGGGTTGCGAAGCGCCAGCGTGATCTTGCCCTGCTGTGTGCCGAGTACCACCCGGTTGACGTCGGCCACCGGCACGGCCACGACCGCGGCCGTCGCCGGCATGGGCGCCTGCGCATTGATGGCCGGTTGCGCAGGGGCCGGGGCGGGCGCCGTGGCGGCTTGCACGCTGGACGCCACGCTCGGCGTGGCCGGCGGCGGTGACACGTCGTCGAGCGATGCGCTGCCATAGCTCAGCACCCGCACGCGGGAGGCCAGCAGACGCGCTTGCGTGTCATCAACCAGGCCCACGGCCGGTCCTGCCGGTCGATTGGTTTTCATCGTGAAGAAGACGTCGACGTAATCCCCCGGACGGATGCGGTTGCTCACGCCAACGGTCTCGGAGACCGGAATGGCCACCGCACGCTCGCCCGGCGCGAGCTGCAGGGCGAGGCCGCGTGCGAGCGCGTTTTGCGTAACGGGCACACCGGCCGCGAGGGCGACGAGGGGCACGCGCCCCACGACGTCAGCCGGGTTGGCGAAGCCGCCCGCGGTCTGGCTATCGAACGATACGAGTTTCACGCCGTCCGCTGCGATGGGTTGGCCCGGCGCGAGCGCCTTGGCCGCCACCACGGCCGGATAGCGCTGCGTGAGCGTCTGGGTTACCGGCGAAGGCGTCGCGGTCGGCGCCGGCGCGTTGGACGTACCGAGACGCAGCGCGAACAGCGCGAGCAACACACCGGCGACAACCAACACAGCAGCAAGAATCTTGGTGGCTTTGTTCATGGCTTGGGGCCTGACGGCCGTTCAGTCACAACTTGCGGGACGCCGGCGAACCGGCGGCATGACAACCTGGCATAACCGCACATTTCTTTTGTGCGCTCGGGGTGAATGTTCGCGGCACCTGCGCACCGCGCCTCTCCTGTGACGCTCTCGTCCCTCATTTAGCTGCCGCCCAATGTCGATGTGTCGAGCGTGATCGCGGCCGTCCCGACAATGTTTTGTGGCACGAGCGCCCCCAGCCCCGGCCAGTTGACGGTCATCGGCTGGGTCAGCGTCAACGTGACGTGAACAATGCATTGCGAGCTGGCGCTGGTGCCCGACGCCGGACACGGGTAAGTCGCGTCGGGCGTAAAACCGGAGCTCACCGCCGAGGCCGACGGCCAGGTCAACGTGGTGTTGATCGCCTGCGTGGCGTACCCCTGGCGTTGCGCCATGGTGCCGGCGCGCAGCATGGCGCGGCCGGCCTCGGAGGCGGCCTGCGTCAGCATCTGCCGGGCAAGAATGGTGATGGAGAACGCGACGGCAACATAGAACGCGGGCAGCAGGATCATCAGGATGAGCATGAATTCCAGCGCGGCGACGCCACGCGAGCGCGTGCATCGCAAACCTGACCCTGCCCGTGCCCCATACCGCTTCATGACGATGCTCCCCGTCGCTCACGGCACTGTGTGGCCGTGTTTGGCGACGCATTGGTCATACTAATCTGCGCGGCGTCGCCCGCGCCTCTCGTTATTTCGGTGCCGCTTGCCGCCGCACTCGTCATCGCCTGTCTTTGCCTATGGCATGGGTCGTGGAGACTCGCACGACTTGCCTCTGCCTGGCTCAATGCAACCTATGTTACGACCGCATTTACTGCACTTACCGCACTACAAGCGCCGCCGCTGCCAGATAGGCCCCGTAGGGCAATCCGATGCGTCCTGCCCGCCACTGCAGAACGCGTTGCCAGGCGGTGGAAGCGCTCAGACCATCGCACCATCGCGACAGCCACTTCAACCGCAAGGTCAACAACACCAGCGCATGCCCCCCAGCCGCCACGCTGGCCAGGCACCATACCGGCAGCAGCGCGGAATACCCTGCCACCAGCCCAATCAGCGCGAAAAGCTTGACGTCGCCCGCCGCCATCACGTTGCGCCACCAGAAAGGTAGCAGTGCGATCAATCCGAGCAGCGCGCCGAGCCCGTGAACCCACATGACCCGAGGCTCGCCATGCCACGCTCTCCACGCAATCCAGACCAGTGCCAGCGCCCCGACGACCAACAGCCAGACATTCGGGATACGGCGTGCGACCAGGTCGGTGACCACAATCGGCAAGCACAACAGCCACAACAAGGTGAGCACGTTACGTCTCGCGTCAGTGGTTCACAGCGGACGTTGCGACCGACGTGAGATTGCTGAACACATTGGTGAGCACGGTCGTCAAATTGGTAAACACCGTCGCGCCGACCAAGAGGGCGACAATGGCGGCCAGAATGCCGTACTCAAGCGCCGTGACCCCAGACTGCCGGAACAGGCTGCGCTGCCGTCCGCCCCTCCCTGCTCGCTTTGCCCGCATCATTCGCGCCCTCGCGAATACTGCCGCCCACGGCCCTGAAGAACGCCAGACAATTACGGTGTCCTTCCCAATTTTTCCAACCACAACCGTGACACCGGTGCCGCCAGGCTCACGCCGGCGACAAACGGGTCGCGTTGCCGGAACGTCATGAACCGACGTTCGTGACGACCGACGTGATTTTCGTAAATACCGAAGTGAATACCCCTGACAGGTTCGTAAAAACCGTGCCACCGATCAGCACGGCCACGATCGCGGCGAGAATGCCGTACTCCAGTGCCGTAACCCCACGTTCGTCGCGAGCAAACAGTCGAATGCGATTGCCAAGTTTCATATCACGCTCCCACTAAAAAGGCGCCAAGCGCCCGTTCGGACACAACGGGACATCAACGGCCTCTCGGTCGCCGACGCACGTGCGCCATATCGCTTATCAATGCTTGAGTTCGGCCTCGGGTTCGTTGCGCCATCGGGCTTGCGAACCTCTTTTGCGTTGTACGCCAACATTTCTGAGCTTGTCGATATCGCTTTTGTCGCGGCGTACGTTTTTTTCGATGCTAATTTAAACCTGCAAACAAAAACTAGAGCCTTGCTTCCAATCACCCTGGAGAATGTAAGAAAGCGTTACATCGATGGATCAAACAATACTCCAAATCCAGGTAATACAACGCCCGCGAGGGAAAACCATGATTGGTGTCACGCCACACGTGCACGCGCAATACCTGTAGCACGCCGTTAAATAGCGATTCATCTGATTCAACGGATTCACCTCGTGTTGTCGCTGTTGATCACGGTTGCGCTTCGCTCAACACCCCCGCCTCCCGACATCCCCCGACTCGCGCCTCGCCCGGAAACGAGATTCGGCTCGCCAGCGCCGCGACACGCCAACATCCAGCCTTTGCGCGCCTTCCATGCTCAAGCGTCGCATGGCTTGGCAATTTACTTCGTATTTCTACACGACACCGACATCCGTTTCGCCGGGAACGTTACGTAACGTTCCCCGTAACACCCCCCGTAACGGGAACGGCATTTCGACGAAAACGCGTCATTTTCCGATGGCGTTAACCCTGCCCCACCTCCCTTCCGAAGTCGGTCGATCTCTCGATCCGAAAGATTCTTGTTTTCCGAAACGCAAGTAAATACAGGCTTTTCAGCCCGCCTCCGGAAAAACTAGAAGTTTTATTCAAACCCGGCCTTGGCGATTGGCACGGCTCTTGCGCATATCCCTGCATCGCAACGCTGAAGATCACCGGGGGACACCATGATCATTGGCAATACCAATCAAACGATGCCGCGCCCTGCCGCCCTGTCTGGCGCTCAGCAACGCATCGCGGCAACGCAGCGAAGCGCTGCTGCCGAGAACGATCGTAGAGGCGCAAGCCCAGGGAGGGGCGGTGCAGAAGGCGGTGGCGTACGCGCCACCGCCACACCGACCGATTCGCCCAACGCCGCTCGCGCCGACCACACGCATTCGGCCCACGCGATGACGGGCCCCGATAGCGCAGTCGTCAACGCGCTCCTGTTCGCACTCATCGCACAACGCATGAACAGCCGATTGGCGGCGCAAGACGCGCTCGCCTGACCACCGATACAGACCAGAGGACATCATCATGAAAAACATTCAACGCCATCTTCTCGCTTCCGCCTGCCTGCTCGCGATCGTCACGATGACCGGCTGCGCGAGTTCCGGCTCCGGCGGCACCAGCGGGTCGCTCGGCGACAGCGGCACCAGCGGCACCAGCGCCGGCACTGGCGGCGGGGGCGGCACGGGCGCCGGCACGGTGACTGACGGTTCGGGCGTCGGCGGCAATGGCAGTGGCGGCGGGAGCGGCGGCAGTGGAGACGGCAGTGGAGACGGCAGCGGGACCGGCGGCACCGGCAGCAGCGCCACAACCAACCCGATCGGCACCGTAGCCGCCACCGCGAGCACGGGAGTCGTGACACAAGTTGGCAAGACCGTCAGCGATCTGGGCACCACGCTGGCCGGCACCCAACTGCCGCTGGTCAGCACGCAAACGCAAAGTGGGCTCGCCGGCGCCGCCGTCTCGACCGGCAACGCCGTGCAGACCCTTGGCAATGGCCTCACGAACGGTCTCGGCAAACTGGGTTCGGTGAGCGATCCGCTCAATCCGACGCTCGCCAGCGTGGGCGGTGCAGTCACCGACCTCGGCACTGCCGGCACGCAACTGGGTAGCGCCGTCGCCGGCCTCGGGCAAACCGGCCCGCTTGCCAATACGCCGGTCAATGGCGTGACCACGCTGCTTGGCGGTGTCGTGACGTCGGTAGGCATGGCAGGCCAAAGCCTCGGCAGCGGTTTGACGCAGACGATCACGAGCGGCCCGGTGCAGCAACTGACCACCTCGCTCTCGTCTGCCATCACGCCGATCACGAACGTCGTGACCAATACCACGCAAACGGTCGGTAACACGACAGGCCTCGGCACACCGGTTTCCGGCCTGCTGGCGCAAATCGGCGGCGGCCTGGCCGGTGTCGGCACGCAGATCGCCGGTCAGCTCAACAATCCGGTCGCAACCGATGTCGGCGGCATCGTGGCGGGCGTGGGTAACACGGTGGCCAGCCTGGGCGGCGCGGTCCACGGCACCCCGACGAGCACCAACCCGCTCGCCCCGCTCACCTCGGTCCTTGGCGGGCTGCCGGGTGGCCTCGGGGGTGGCGCGGGCGCCGGTCCGCTGGCACCGATCACGAGCCTCGTCTCCGGCTTGACCGGCACCCTCGGCGGCGCCACTGGGGGCACCTCGGGCGGCAATCCGCTGGCCCCCGTCACGAGCCTCGTCTCTGGCTTGACCGGCACGCTCGGCGGTGCCACGGGCGGCGCCTCGGGCAGTAACCCGCTGGCCCCGGTCACGAGCCTCGTCTCTGGCCTGACGAGCACGCTCGGTGGCGCCGCTGGCGGTGCCTCGGGCAGCAACCCGCTGGCCCCGGTCACGAGCCTCGTCTCTGGCCTGACCGGCGCGCTCGGCGGTGCCACCGGCGGCGCCTCGGGCAGCAACCCGCTGGCCCCGGTCACGAGCCTCGTCTCTGGCCTGACCGGCGCGCTCGGCGGTGCCACGGGCGGTACGTCGACCGGCGGCCCGCTCGCCCCGGTCACGAGCCTCGTCTCCGGCCTGACCGGTGCCCTCGGCAGCGCCACCGGCGGAGCTTCTACGGGAACGGGTGGCACGGCAGCAGGCGGTGCCCTGGCCCCGGTGACGGCGCTGCTCAGTTCCGTAACGGGCACGGTCGGCGGAGCCACGGGCTCGGGTAGCAGCAGCGGCCCGCTCGCGCCGGTGACCAGTCTGCTCGGCGGCTTGCTCGGCGCGAAGAAGTAACCAGGCATTCATCCAGAACGATCTAGGGAGATAGACATCATGACCAACGCACTTCAACGCACCCTCCTGGCTTCGGCCGCCATCGGCCTCATCGCCCTGACCGGCTGCTCCAGCGGCGGCGGCGGGAGCGGCGCTTCGGGCGGCACCTCGGGCACCCCGAATGCCGTGGGCACGACCGCCACCGGCGCCGGCGGCGTCGTGAGTTCCGCAGGCAACGTCGTCAGCGCCTTGGGCGACCAAGTGGCCAGCACCCAGTTGCCGCTCGTGTCCACGCAAGCGTCGCAGGGCTTCGGCGGTGCGCTCAAGCAGACCGGCAACGCCGTCACCGACCTCGGCAACGGCGTGAGCAGCGGTCTCGGCCAAGTCGGCGCCTCGTCGGATCCGGTCGGCACCACGCTCGCGAGCACCGGCAATGTCGTGACCGACCTCGGTCAGGCAGGCGTCTCGCTGGGCAGCGGCGTGGCCGGTATCGGCAAGAGCGGTCCGCTGGCAGGCACGCCCGTCGATACGCTGACCGGAGCACTTGGCAACGTGGTCGCGACCGTCGGCCAAGGTGGCATCGCGGGCGGTGCGATCCTGAAACAGGCCTTCACGGGCGGCCCGGTGGTTCAGGCCACCACGGCGCTCTCGTCGGCCATCACACCGATCACCAATGTCGTGTCCGACACCACCCGCACCGTGGGCATGACCACGGGCCTGGGCAGTCCGGTACAGGGTTTGCTGCAGACGGTCGGCGGCGGCGTCGCCTCGGTCGGCAAGACGATGCAGGGAACGTCGTCGAACCCGGTCGTCACCGCACTCGGCAACACGGTGATTGCCACCGGCAACACCGTGGGTGGCGTCGGCACGTTCCTGAACGGCAGCACCTCCACCGGCTCGGCGAATCCGTTCGGGTCGCTGCTGGGCAACCTGGGCACGACGACCGCAGGCGGTTCATCGAACCCGCTCGGTTCGGTCACCGGCCTGCTCGGCGGACTTGGCGGATCGAGCAGCGGCAACCCGCTCGGCTCGGTTACGGGATTGCTCGGCGGCCTCGGCGGTTCGGGCAGCAGCCCGCTCGCGCCGGTCACGGGCCTGCTCGGCGGGGTGAGCGGGGCCACGTCGGGCGGCAGCAGCAGCCCGCTGGCCCCGGTCACGAGCTTGCTCTCCGGTGTGACGAGCACGGCTGGCGGTAGCTCGGGCGGCGCAACGGGCGGTCTGACGGGACTGCTCGCACCGGTCACCAGCCTGCTCGGCAGTGTGGCCAGCGTCGGCAAGTAATCGCCCGTCCAATGGTGCGTCGCGCGATTCGCGCGCGCACCACGTGATTCATCGATAAGGAGATGCCATGGCCCGCTTCATTCCCGACACCAGCGTTCTGATGCGCGGTCATGGCGATAACGCCCCGCAACTTTCCGAACCCGTGGCCATGCGCGACACCGGCAACGGTTTCGCCGCCGGCCATCGCCACAACACATACGGCGTCGATTCGGGCGCCGCCTCCGGGGCGACGTCGACGGCCTCCCCGCTCAACACATCGCACGGCACCATGAGCGACCGACACACGAACCGTAACGATCTCGTCGCCGGCATCGTCCGCTCGCTCGGACGCCGGCTCGCCGTGTACACGGCGCTGTATCACGCAGCGCTTGCCGAGCAGCTTGGCCTGAACGTCACCGACCTGAACGCGCTCGATCTGATCCTTGAAATCGAATCGATTACCGCGGGCCAGCTCGCCGAACTCATGGGCGTGAGCTCGGGCGGCATCACCACGGTCATCGACCGGCTCGAGCGCGCGGGCTTCGTCGAGCGGGAGAAGAACCCCCACGACCGGCGCATGGTGATGATCCACCCCATCGAAGACCGTTGCGCTCAGATCGAACAGTTCCTGTCCTCAGTCTCGCGCGAACTCACGGCGGTCAGCGCGGCATACGACCAGAGCGAACTCGCCGCGATTCACGATTTCCTGGTGCAGAGCATCCGCACCCTGAAGAGCGAAACCTTCCGTCTTCGCTTCGAGGCCGATCAGGACATCGCCGGTCTGGTCTCCAATGGCCGAAGCGCGTCGACCAAGGTCTGAGCGCGCCTCGACGACCACGACCCCAACGAGGAGAAACGTCATGTCGAAGATTTTGCGTCCCACGATGCTTGCCGTGCTGGTGGCGAGCATCGTCGGTGTTACCGGTTGCTCCAGTTCGGGCGGCGGCAGCGGCGCCACGGCGAGCACGCCGACCAACCCGTCAGACCCGACGAATCCCGTCACGCCGACCAACCCCACGAATCCGACCACGAGCAGCGCCGGTGTGGTCAGTTCGGTCGGCTCGGTGGTGAGCGCGCTCGGCAATCAGGTCGCCGGCGCGACGGTGCCGGGTGTATCCACGCAAGCCACGCAGGGTTTCGGCGGAGCGCTCACGCAAACGGGCAACGCCGTCACGGACCTGGGCAAAGGCGTGGGTAGCGGACTGGGCCAGCTCGGCACGTCCGGCACGAACCCGGTCGGCACCACGCTCGCGAGCACGGGCGGTGTCGTGTCCGATCTCGGCAATGCCGGGGTATTGTTCGGCAGCGGCATTGCCGGCATCGGCAAGAGCGGCCCGCTGGCGAACACACCGATCGACACGCTCACGGGCGTGCTGGGCACCGCCGTCGCGACCGTCGGCCAGGGGGGCGTGCAAGGCGGTTCCGCGCTCACTCAGGCATTGACGAGCGCCCCTGTCGTTCAAGCGACGACGGCCCTCTCGTCAGCTATCACACCGATCACGAATACGCTCACGACGACAACGCAGACGCTCGGCAACACCACCGGTCTGGGCACACCGGCGGCCGGTCTGCTCGGCACACTGGGCGGCGCGTTGAACTCGACCGGCGCGCAAGTCAAGGCAGCCGCACCGAACGCCGTTGTCGCAAGCCTCGGTAATCCGCTCATGGCGCTGGGCAACACGGTCACGAGCGCGAGCGGCCTGTTGTCGGGAACCACCAGCACGACGCAACCGAATGCGCTCGGTAACGTGCTCGCCAACGTTGGGAACACCACGGTGACGCCCACCCCGGCGAGCGGCAACAATCCACTGGGCGCCCTCACCGGTTTGCTCGGCGGACTGTCGAGTTCAACGGGCGCCTCCGGCAGCAGTCCGCTGGGGGCCGTCACGGGCCTGTTGGGTGGTGTGACGAGTTCCTCTGGCGGCAGCGGCGGTGCTGGCTCGGCGCTGGCCCCCGTCACGACGCTGCTGAACACGGTCACGGCACCGCTCGCGACGCTGGCCAGCGTCGGGTCCGGTAGCACCGGCGGCACGGGCGGTGCGAGCGGCCTGCTCGCGCCGGTGACGGGACTGTTGGGCGGCGTGGCCAAATAAATAGCGGGACGGAAGCTAGACGGAAGCGGGACAGTGATGAGACAGGGGATGGGAGAGTAGCGCGACGTACCGAAGCGTCGCAAGATCGCGAGAGGGGGAACGTCGGCGGGGTGCAGGCCCAATGACGACGGCAAACCCGGCCAGTGAAGCGACACTGGCCGGGCTTTGCCGTGTCTGGCGTCGAGCGATCGATCATTCCGGCAGACGGCTGTCAACGTGATCGAGGCCGTCGACGTCGGCGTGATCACGCGACACGTCGCGACACCTTTGCGGTGACGTTACCTGAGCGTTGCCTTAACGTTGCGCTCGCACGCCAACAAAAAAGACTCGGACGAGCATTCGTCCGAGTCTTTTTGCCTTTTGAGCATCCTTGCGGGAATGCCTATCGCGCATTGGCGGCGCAGACGGATCGTAGCAACGCCCCCGACGCGCCGCCGAAGCCGATTACTGGTCTCGGATCCAGGTCTGCGTGCGACCGAGCAGCGAAATCCCGAGGTAGCCACGCACGTCGAGTTTCTTGCCGCCGTCGATCACGGTGATCTTGCAGCTGTACTCCATGCCGTTCTCCGGATCGAGGATCTTGCCGCCGTCATACACTTCGCCGTCCTTGCGGATGCCGCGAATGATCTGCATGCCCAGCATCTTCTGTCCCTTGCGCGCGTCGGTGCAGGCCGTGCAGACACGCGCCGGATCGTCGTTTTCGCCTAGGCCCTTGGTGACGACGCCCACGTATTCACCATCCTTCTCCGAGATCGTGACAAGCGCCTTGGGCTTGCCGGTATTGTCGTCGATGGTCTTCCACACGCCAACCGGCGACATGTCGTTGGCCGCGACGGCCGCCTTGGCAACGCCGCCCAACAATGCCACTGCAACGAGCGCGTGTGCACCCAGACGTCGCCACGACGTCGCGTTCGAAATTTGCTTCATGATTGTCATCCTCCCGGATACGGAATTGATTTTCGTAGGACTCACGATAGCGGTCATCACCGCACCGCCACTCGCGCGAGTCGCTTTGCAGATTACGCCAAAGGCGTAACGCCGTGCTGAGGAAGTCCTCTAGCCGAAATCGCCGCGCACGCCGGGCGTCTTGCCGCCGTCGACGATTACAACGGCGGCAAGGCAATCGCGGTCAGACGCCATTGCACAAGATTGCGTCGCGTCAGCGTAAACGTCACGATGCGCGTCGGGCGGTCGCTGCGCGAAACATGGACAAGGAAATGATTGAAGTCCTGAAACTCGGTCCGCGTGGTGGTGCGCGGCGGTGTGTTGCCCGACGACGGCGACGCATCACCTGAGCGCGCGTCGGGCGTGTTGGCGGCATAGGGGTCGGCTGCGGCCGGCGGCGGCGCCGGCGGGGCACTGTCCTGCGCCTGCGGTGCCGCATCGCGCGGCGCGGGCGCACCGGGCGCGGGCGGCAATCCGGTACTGTCCCCCCGCAGCATGGCCGCCACCGCTTCGGGCGTGAGCAACGCCTCGACAACGCGATCCGACACCCATCCACCGAGCGCGAGAGCAAGTGCCCCGAAGGCGTTGCCGCGCTGCTTGTCCATCTGACGCGAGAGTTCGTCGTGAAGACTCGTTTTCAGGCTTTCACGCACGGCCGGATAGTCGACGTAAGACGACAGCGCCGTCGCATCGCGCGCATCGGCCGCGTCGCGCGCCCGCCACAACGTGTAATACGGCGTGCCGAAAAGTAGACCCAGCACGACAACCAGTGCCCCGAGCGACATCGCGATCGTTGACAGCTTACGCATGGCAAAACTCCGTCGATCAAACTGCGCATGGTAGGCGACGTACGGCAACTCGCCCCTGCTGGCTTACATTGCTTTACAAATCTTTACAGCAAGCGACGCCGCGCCCTTTTACTCTGGAAACGTAGCCGCAAATGCGCGGCACGTTCCGGCGCTGGCCCACTCGGCAAGGCATGGTACGTGCAAGGTACGCGGCAGTTCAACCGACAAGGAGGTGGCACCATGCGGCTCGTCCGACTTGTCCGGATGACGTGCTGCGTCATGCTGGCCGTCACCGCGCTGAGCGCAACGGCACAACCGTGGTCGAACAGCCGGTTTTTCCAGAGTTGGTTTGCACAGGGCGCCGAGCGTCCCGACGGACGCGGCAATCACCGCGGTGGCGCACGGCCTGGACCGTCACGGCCGCCGCCGCAGGCCGTACGGCCGCAGGGCGACTTGCGCGGCGACATCTACAACCATCTGCGCGAACAGCGGCAAGCGCCCGCGCCACCGCCCGCTGCCGACCCGCGTGGGCGCGGTCGTGGCGATCGCGGCGCGCGCTCGCGTTGAGCGCAACGCTCAGGTGAGCGACGTATCCACCACGCGACGCGGCGCTTCGAGATATTCCAATGACTGCATTTCCACGAGACGCGATACCGTCCGAGCAAACTCGTTAGCCAGCGTGCCCTCCACGTACAACTCCTCGGGGGGCACTTCCGCCGACATCAGCAGCTTGACCTTGTGGTCGTAGAAGACGTCGACGAGCCATGTGAAGCGACGCGCCTCCGACGCCATGCGCGGCGTCATCTTCGGCACGTCCGACAGCACGACGGTGTGGAAGCGATTGGCCAGTTCGAGATAGTCGTTCTGCGAACGCGGTCCGCCGCACAACATATGGAAGTTGAACCACACCACGCCGCCCGCGCGACGCAGGGCCTTCAGCTCGCGCTGCTCGATGTGCAGCAGCGGGCTCTCGTCGGGAACCCCGGCGATCTCGGCAAACGCCGCACGCAGCGCACGATTCGCCTCGTTGCCAAGGGGATAGTGATAGACCTGCACCTGCGCCAGCGTGCGGCGTCGATAGTCGATGCCGGCGTCGACATTGAGCACGTCGAGCTTCTCTTCGAGCAGCCGGATCGCGGGCAGCACGCGGTCACGATGCAAACCGTCCGGGTACAGCGTGTCGGGACGATAGTTCGACGTCATCACGAATTGCACGCCGTTCTTGAACAGCTCGGCAAGCAGTCGGTGGAGGATCATGGCATCGGCTACATCGGAGACGTGGAATTCGTCGAAGCAGATCAGGCGATACCGCTTGGCGATGCGCTTGGCCAATTCGTCGAGCGGATCGGGCTGCCCCTTGAGCGCTTGCAACTGGTGATGCACCTCACGCATGAACTCATGGAAATGCAGACGCGTCTTGCGCTGCAGCGGCACCACCGAGTAGAAGCTGTCCATCAGGAAGCTTTTGCCACGGCCTACCCCGCCCCACAGGTACACGCCCTTGGGCAAATCGGGATGCACGAGCCACTTTTTGAGGGTGCTCGAACGCCTGGCCTTGTATGCCGCCCATTCGTCGTAGCACTGTTGCAGACGCTCGACGGCGCGCTCCTGCGCCTCATCGGGCTCGTAGCCGCGCGCGGCCAGTTCCTGTTGATAGTATTCGCGAACGTTCATGCAGTGCGGCGACCGGCCGGGGGGCAGAGGAAATCGGGGAAAAAACAAAGGCGAGTTGCCTCGCCTTTGGTCATACCTGTCAGCGTAAAGCGACTTACTTGTTCAGCGCGCGCTTCTCGACATCGAGGGCGGCTTCACGCATCACTTCCGACAGCGACGGGTGCGGATGGCAGATACGGCCGATGTCTTCCGACGCCGCCTTGAACTCCATCGCCACCACGGCTTCGGCGATCAGGTCCGAAGCGTTCAGGCCGATCACGTGCACGCCGAGGATCTCGTCGGTCTTGGCATCGGCCAGCACCTTCACGAAACCATCCGACGAGCCCATGCCCAGCGCACGGCCGTTGGCCGCGAACGGGAACTGACCCGGCTTGAACTCACGGCCTTCGGCCTTCAATTGCTGCTCGGTCTTGCCGACCCAGGCGATTTCCGGCGAGGTGTAGATCACCCACGGAATGCAGTTGTAGTCGATGTGCGGCTTCTGGCCCGCGATGACTTCCGCCACCAGCACGCCTTCGTCTTCGGCCTTGTGCGCGAGCATCGGGCCACGCACCACGTCGCCAATCGCGTACACGTTCGGCAGCTTGGTACGGCAGTGATCGTCCACCGGAATGAAGCCGCGCTCGTCGGTCGCCAGACCAATGTTGCCCAGGCCCAGGTCGTCGGTGTTCGGCACGCGGCCAACCGACACGATCAAGCGATCGACGTCGAGCGTCTTGGCGTTGCCGTCCTTGTCCGTGTAGTTGATCGTGACGTTGTTCTTGCCGGTCTTGACTTCGCCGACCTTCACGCCGACGTTGATGTCCAGACCTTGCTTCTTGAACTGCTTGGCCGCTTCCTTCGCAACGCCGGCATCGGCCGCCGCCAGGAATTCCGGCATGGCTTCGAGCACGGTGACTTCGGCACCCAGACGGCGCCACACCGAACCCAGTTCCAGACCGATCACGCCGGCGCCGATCACGCCCAGCTTCTTCGGCACGGTGTCGAACGAGAGCGCACCTTCGTTATCCGAGATGAGGTTGTTGTCGACCGGCATGCCCGGCAGATGACGCGCCTTCGAACCGGTAGCGATGATGATGTTCCTGGCCGTGACGGACTCGGCCTCGGCACCCTTCACATCGATCTGATAGCCGCCGTCGTTCTTGGCAATGATCGTGCCGTGACCCTTGAGCCACGTGATCTTGTTCTTCTTGAACAGGTATTCGATACCGCCCGTCATCTTGTCGACGATACCCTGCTTGCGCGAGAGCATCTTCTCGATGTCGATCTTGACGTCCGACGTGGTGATACCGTGATCGGCCAGGTGATGACCGATCTTCTCGAACTCTTCCGACGAGGCGAGCAGCGCCTTCGACGGAATGCATCCGACGTTCAGGCAGGTCCCGCCGAGCACCATCTTGCCGGTCGGGTTGGTCCATTTCTCGACGCAAGCGACCGAGAAACCGAGTTGTGCGGCGCGGATGGCGGCAATATAACCACCGGGGCCGGCGCCGATTACGACTACATCAAATTCTTTTGCCATTTTGATTGTGACTCACTGAAGGCAGACGGCAGGGGGAGGCGCGGCGCGCCGGCCATGCGAAGATGACCGGGCGACGCCGCGCAGTGCGCGCTAACGCTTACAGGTCGAGCAGCAGGCGAGCCGGGTCTTCCAGCGCTTCCTTCATGGCGACGAGGCTCAGCACGGCTTCGCGACCGTCGATGATACGGTGGTCGTAGCTCATGGCCAGGTAGTTCATCGGGCGGATGACGATCTCGCCGTTCTCCACGACAGCGCGGTCCTTCGTGGCGTGCACGCCAAGAATGGCCGACTGCGGCGGGTTGATGATCGGGGTCGACAGCATCGAGCCGAACACACCGCCGTTCGAGATCGAGAACGTACCGCCGGTCATTTCTTCGATCGACAGCTTGCCGTCGGCCGCCTTCTTGCCGTACTCGGCGATCTTCTTCTCGATGTCGGCCAGGCTCAGCTGGTCGGCATTGCGCAGAATCGGCACCACCAGGCCACGCGGCGAACCGACCGCGATACCGATGTCGAAGTAGCCGTGGTAGACGATGTCGTTACCGTCGATCGAGGCGTTCACGGCCGGGTACTTCTTGAGCGCGTGGACAGCGGCCTTGACGAAGAACGACATGAAGCCCAGCTTCACGCCGTGCTCCTTCTCGAACTTGTCCTTGTACTTGTTGCGCAGATCCATCACCGGCTTCATGTTGACCTCGTTGAACGTGGTCAGAATGGCGTTGGTCTGTTGCGATTGCAGCAGGCGCTCGGCGATACGGGCGCGCAGGCGCGACATCGGCACACGCTGTTCCGGACGGCCTTCCAGCGACGTGTCGCGGCCCACCGAAGCGGCCACCGACGGCAGCGCGGCGCGTTGGGCCGGTGCCGGGATCGACGGTGCGGGGGCAGCCGGCTTGGCGCCAGCGGCCAGGGCGTCGCCCTTGGTCACGCGACCGTCGCGGCCCGAGCCGGCCACGTCCGTGGTCGACAGGTTCTTCTCGGCCAGCACCTTGGCTGCGGCCGGGCTGGCGATGCCACCCGATGCGCCACCGGCGGCGGGCGCCGCGGCCGAGGCAGCAGCGGCCGGTGCGGCGGCTTCTGCCGGCTTGGCGGCGACCGGTGCCGCGGCGCCTGCCTTGGCTTCCGTGTCGATCTTGGCGATGATTTGCTCGGACGTCACGGTGTCGCCGGCGGCGGCGGTCACTTCGACGAGCACGCCGGCGGCGGGCGCCGGCACTTCCAGCACGACCTTGTCGGTTTCGACTTCGATCACGGTTTCATCTTGGGCGAAGGCTTCGCCGACTTTTTTCTTCCAGTCGAGCAGCGTACCTTCGGAAACCGACTCGGAGAATTGGGGGACTTTGATTTCAACAATGGCCATTTCTGGATCCTGGATTCGATAAACGTTCAATTCGGAAATACGGCAGCGGCCGTCCCCAGGGGGAGGACGACCGCTGTAAGACCTAACCGGTTACTGCACCACGGTCGCGCCCTTGAGGCGACCGAAAGCCGTATCGAGCAGCTGCTTGAGCTGTTCGTAATGCTTGGCGTAGTAGCCCGCGGCAGGCGAGGCCGAAGCCGCGCGACCCGCGTAAGCCAGCTTCTGACCGGCGCTCATGCTTTCGATCAGGTGGTGTTCGATGTAGAACCACGGACCTTGATTTTGCGGCTCGTCCTGGGCCCACACCACTTCGGTGAGGTTTTCGTATTTCTTCAGTTCGTTCTCGAACGCCTTGTGCGGGAACGGGTAGAGCTGTTCCACACGGACGATCGCGACGTCGGTCGACTTGTCTTCACGACGGCGAGCGATCAGGTCGTAGTACAGGCGGCCCGAGCAGGCGACGACGCGCTTGACCTTCTTCGCGTCGATCGAAGCATCGGTTTCGCCGATCACCGTCTGGAAGCCGCCCTTGGCGAGTTCCGACAGGTCGCTCACGGCTTCCTTGTGACGCAGCAGCGACTTCGGCGTGAACACGATCAGCGGCTTGCGCAGCTGGCGGATCATCTGGCGACGCAGCAGGTGGAAGATCTGTGCCGGCGTTGTCGGCTGGACCACTTGCATGTTCGTGTCGGCGCACAGTTGCAGGTAGCGTTCGATACGCGCCGACGAGTGCTCCGGACCCTGGCCTTCGTAGCCATGCGGCAGCAGCATCGTCAGGCCCGACACGCGGCCCCACTTCACTTCGCCGCTCGAGATGAACTGGTCGATCACGACCTGCGCACCGTTGGCGAAGTCGCCGAACTGGCCTTCCCACAGCACCATCGTGTTCGGCTCGGCGGTCGAGTAACCGTACTCAAAGCCCAACACGGCTTCTTCGGAGAGCACCGAGTCGATCACCGTGAAGGTGGCCTGACCGTCGGCCACGTGTTGCAGCGGCACGTAGGTGCCGTCGTTCCAACGCTCGCGGTTCTGGTCATGCAGCACCGAGTGGCGGTGCGTGAACGTGCCGCGGCCCGAATCCTGACCGGTCAGGCGCACAGCGAAGCCCGACGAGACCAGCGAGGCGAAGGCCAGATGCTCGCCCATGCCCCAGTCGAGCGGCTGCTCGCCCGCGCCCATCTTGCGACGGTCGTTGATGACCTTCTCGACGAGCGGGTGAACCTTGAAGTTCGCCGGGATCGTGGTGATGCGCTCGGCCAGACGCTTGAGTTCGTTCAGCGGCACGGCCGTATCGCCGGCATCGGTCCACTTCTTGTTCAGGAACGGCACCCAGTCGACCGCGTACTTGCTCTTGTAGTTCGAGAGCACCGGGTCGACAGTGTGGTGACCGTCGTCCATGGCCTTTCGGTAGGCCGCGACGAAGCCGTTGCCTTCTTCGGCCGTAATCACGCCTTGCGTGACCAGCTTCTCGACGTACAGCGCGCGCGTGCCCGGGTGCTGGGCAATCTTCTTGTACATCAGCGGCTGCGTGACCGCCGGGGTGTCCTGCTCGTTGTGGCCCAGCTTGCGGTAGCAAACGATGTCCACGACGGCGTCTTTCTTGAACTCCTGACGGAAGTCCAGGGCCAGTTGCATGGCCAGCACGACCGCTTCCGGATCGTCGCCGTTCACGTGCAGCACCGGCGCTTCGATCATCTTGACCACGTCCGAGCAGTACGTCGTCGAACGGGCGTCACGCGGATCCGACGTGGTGAAGCCGATCTGGTTGTTGATGACGATGTGCACCGTGCCGTGCGTGCCGTAACCGCGCGTCTGCGCGAGGTTCAGCGTTTCCATCACGACGCCCTGACCCGCGAACGCGGCGTCACCGTGAACTTGCACCGGCAGCACGCTGGCCGCGTCGGCTTCGCCACGACGGTCCATACGCGCCTTGGCCGAGCCCTCGACCACCGGGTTCACGATTTCCAGGTGCGACGGGTTGAACGCCAGCGACAGGTGGACCGGACCACCGCCCGTCGAGACGTCGCTCGAGAAGCCCTTGTGGTACTTCACGTCACCGGCCGGCAGATCGTCGACGTGCTTGCCTTCGAATTCGGCGAACAGGTCCGCCGGCATTTTGCCCAGCGTGTTGACCAGCACGTTCAGACGGCCGCGGTGGGCCATGCCGATCACGATTTCCTGCACGCCCTTGGCACCGGCGTGGTGGACGAGTTCGTCCATCGCCACGATGAACGATTCGCCGCCTTCGAGCGAGAAGCGCTTCTGGCCGACGAACTTGGTGTGCAGGTAACGCTCGAGGCCTTCAGCGGCGGTCAGGCGTTCGAGGATGTGCTTCTTCTTTTCAGCGGTGAAGTTGGGCGTGGCACGCACCTTCTCCAGACGCTCTTGCCACCAGCGCTTTTGCACCGGGTCGCTGATGTACATGTACTCGGCGCCGATCGAGCCGCAGTACGTGTCGCGCAGCGACTTGAGCAGGTCGCGCAAGCTGGCCTGTTCGAAACCGAAGTACGTGTTCTCGGCCGAGTACACGCTGTCCATGTCGGCTTCGGTCAGGTCGTAGAACGCGGGTTCCAGTTCCGGAATGGCCGGACGTTCCTGACGCTTGAGCGGGTCCAGGTTGGCCCAGCGGGCGCCCAGGAAGCGGTAGGCGGCGACGAGCGACTGCACGTGCACCTGCTTGCGGGCCACGGCCAGGTCGGAGGCGCCGGCGTGCGGCACGAAGGCATTGGCCTTGGCGCGCTGGGCGAACGACTCCACGATCGGGGCGTGAGCCACGTCGTTGGCGTTGGAACCATCAACAGCGGGAACGTTTTGCAGCGCGTCGAAATACTGACGCCAGTTGTCCGGCACGGAAGCCGGATTGTCTAGATACGATTCGTACAGTTCTTCAACGTAGGGGGCATTGCCGCCGAAGAGGTACGAGTTCGCTTGGAATTGTTCCATCAAACTCATTTTGCGCTCACCTTTTCTACGAGTGTCTCGAGAAATAGCGGGTTACGAAACCTTCCGCGACACGGCCTGACCGATTAGCGGATTGCGAGAATCAAGTGGTGCTTGGAAGGACCTGATAAATCACGGCGAGGAGCATAGCACGTTTTCCCAGCGCCCACCGACCCGGAAAGCCGTTGCACGGGGACTTGCGGCGTAACCGCAGCATGCGTCGCAGGTTTGCACTGCGCCGGCCCGCCTGCGCCTTATGCCTATATTTCAATTAGATATATGAAAATTAAATTTTATTATTTTAATTTCTAAGAGCCGGCCGATATCGTGTTGAGTATCCCCTTGCCGGTCCGTCTGGGGGGCTCGACGGGTATGCCCCGCCAGAGTGTCCGTCCAGGTCCGGCCCCTGGAGTCATGAACGACATGCAAGAGACGACACCGCTTTCCGCTCAGCAAGCCCAGATGCTCAGCCAACTGGTCGACGGCCTTTCCGGCGAGCAACTCGCCTGGGTGCGAGGGTTTCTCGCGGGCATCAATCACTCGGTGCGACACGCGGGTGCGCCGGCGCCGATCGCGGCAACGGCCGGGCCTGCCGCGCCGCCGTTGACGATTCTGTATGGGTCGCAAACGGGTCACGCCCAGGAAGTCGCCGAGCACGCCAAGGCGCGCGCTGTTGCCGCGGGCTTCAAGGTCGACCTGTTCGCGATGGGCGATTACAAGGCCTCGCGCCTGAAGAACGACAAGCTCTTGCTCGTTGCCGTCTCGACACAAGGCGAAGGCGAGCCGCCTGACGACGCGCGCGACTTCTACGATTTCCTGCACGGTGCGAAAGCGCCCCAACTCGAAGGCACCCGCTTCGCGGTCCTCGGCCTGGGCGATTCGAGTTATGAGAAGTTCTGTCAGGCCGGCAAGGACTTCGACGCACGGCTGGCTGCGCTGGGTGCGCAACGGCTCGTCCCCCGTGTCGACAGCGACGTCGATTACGACGCGCCGGCCGAGCGCTGGATCGAAGAGGCCGTCGAAGCGCTGTCGCGGGTGGCGGCCCCCGCCGCCGCGGGCAAGAGCGCCGGCGTGACGGAAGGTTTCAACCTCGCCGCGCTCGCGAGCAGCATCGCACCGACTGCGGCATCGAGCCCATACGGCCGCAAGCACCCGTTCGACGCCACCGTCATCGAGAACGTCACGCTCTCCGGACGCGGCTCGTCCAAGGAAGTCCATCACGTCGAACTCTCGCTGGAAGGCTCGGGCCTCACGTACGAGCCGGGCGACGCGTTGGGCGTGGTCGCACAGAACGACGCGGCGCTCGTCGACACGCTGATCGACACGCTGGCCCTCGACCCGCAGGCCACCACGACGACGCAGGACAGCACGCTGTCTTTGCGAGACGCCTTCCTGCGCGCGTACGACATCACAACGCTCTCACGCGCATTCCTTGAAAAATACGCGGCGCTGGCGGAATCCAGCGAACTCAAGGCGCTGCTTGGTGCCGGCAACGAAACGGCACTGCGAGACTATCTCCATGGCCGCGACGTGATCGACGTCGTGCGCCAGTTCCCGGCCCGCAAGGTGAAGGCGGCCGAGTTCGTCGGCACGCTGCGCACGCTCCAGCCGCGTCTGTACTCGATTGCGTCGAGTCTGGCGGCCAATCCGGGCGCGGTGCACATCACCGTGGGCGCGGTCCGCTACGACAGTCACGGCCGCGCGCGTCGCGGCGTTGCATCGACTTACCTCGCCGACACCGCCCGCGAAGGACAGACGGTGCCGGTCTATATCGAACCCAACCGTAACTTCAAGCTGCCGCAGGATAGCCACGCACCCGTCATCATGATCGGACCGGGCACCGGCATCGCCCCGTTCCGGGCGTTCGTCGAGGAACGTCAGGCGCTCGACGCACCGGGCAAGAACTGGCTCTTCTTCGGCGACCGGAATTTCCGCACCGACTTCCTTTATCAGCGAGAATGGCAACGCTATGTGAAGGACGGCGCGCTCACGAAGATCGACCTCGCGTTCTCCCGCGACACAGAAGACAAGGTCTACGTACAGCACCGCATGCGCGAACAAGGCAAGGAACTGTATGCGTGGTTGCAGGAAGGTGCGCACCTGTACGTATGCGGCGATGCCGACGCAATGGCGCGCGATGTGAACACCGCGCTCATCGACATCGTGACTGAACACGGCGGGCTGACGCCGGACGCCGCCGCCGAGTACGTGAAGACGCTGCAACGCGAAAAGCGTTACCAGCGCGATGTGTACTGATCGCGATTGCCGCGAATTCTGAACGCGTTTCGCCGTCCACCCCGACAAGACCCGCGCGGCACCCCGCGCTGACCGATAGAGCCGCTCACATGACGCAACCCACGCAAGCCGGCGACGCCTCGACGGCGCCGCGCTCCGAAGTCGAGAAGATCAAGGACGCCAGCCACTATCTGCGCGGCACGATTGCCGAAGGTCTGGCCGACCCGCTCACTGGCGCGATCTTCGAGAAGGACGCCCAACTGCTGAAGTTCCACGGCTCCTACATGCAAGACGACCGTGACCTGCGCGGCGAACGGCAGAAGCAGAAACTCGAACCGGCCTACCAGTTCATGATCCGGCTGCGCATGCCGGGCGGCGTGTGCACGCCCGAGCAATGGCTCAAGCTCGACGATCTCGCCCAGAAGTACGGCGGCAACACGATCCGCCTGACCACGCGGCAGACGGTGCAGTATCACAACGTGCTCAAGCACCAGTTGCGCCCCCTCATCAAGGGCATCGACGAAGTCGCGATGACGAGCATTGCCGCGTGCGGCGACGTCAACCGCAACACGCTCGTCTCGAACAATCCGCACCATTCGCCCGCCCACGCCGAGGCGCTCGACTGGTGCCTGAAGATCGATCGGCACCTGTTGCCGCAGACCACGGCGTATCGCGAAATCTGGTTGGGCGACAAACGTCTGGGCGCGGGCCAGGAGGATCACGAGCCGATCTACGGCAAGCACTATCTGCCGCGCAAGTTCAAGATCGCCATCGCGATTCCGCCGAACAACGACGTCGATCTCTACGCCAACGACCTGGGCTTTATCGCCATCGTGGGCGACGACGGCAAGCTCGAAGGCTTCAACGTGACGGTCGGTGGCGGCATGGGCATGACCCACGGCGACGCCGCGACGTACCCGCGCACGGCGACCGTCATCGGCTATACGCCGGCCGATCGCATCGTCGACGTCGCCGAGAAGGTGCTGCTCGTGCAACGCGACTTCGGCGACCGCGGCAATCGCAAGCATGCGCGTCTGAAATACACCCTCGACGACCGTGGCGTGGCGTGGTTCAAGGAAACCCTCAACCGATATCTCGGTTGGGATCTGGCGCCCGAGCGCGCGTTCGCGTTCACGACCAACGGCGATCAGTATGGCTGGCTCAAGGGCGCGGACGATCTTTGGCATCTCACGCTCTTCATCCAGAACGGTCGCGTGAAGGATTGGGACGACTACCGTCTGATGACCGGGCTGCGCGAAATCGCGAAGGTCCATCAGGGCGATTACCGCATCACGGGCAACCAGAACCTGATCATTGGGTGCGTGAGCGACGCCGACAAGCCGCAGATCGACGCCCTCGTGAAGGAATACGGCCTGCTCGACGGCAAGCATCAAAGTGCGCTGCGCATCCACTCGATGGCCTGCGTCGGCTTCCCGACGTGTGGTCTCGCGCTGGCCGAGAGCGAACGCGCCCTTCCCGGCCTGGTCACTCGACTTGAGAAGGTGCTCGACGAAGCGGGACTCGCGGGCGAACCGATCACCATTCGCACCACGGGCTGCCCAAACGGCTGCGCCCGTCCATACATCGCCGAGATCGGCCTGGTCGGCAAATCGGCCGGCAAGTACAACCTGTACCTCGGCGCGGGCTTCCACGGCCAGCGTTTGAACAAGCTGTACAAGGAGTCGCTCAACGAAGACCAGATCGTGGCCGAACTCACGCCGCTCTTCGCGCAATACGCGCAGACGCGTGATGCCGGTGAGAAATTCGGTGATTTCCTGGTGCGTCGGGGTGTGGTCAAGGCCGTCGTCGAAGCGCGCGAGGACTTCCACGGCTAAGCGCCGTCATCGCGGCCCCGTTGCAGGCACTCGCCGGCCTCGTCGCCGGCACCAACGAAAACGCCACGGTCTCCCGTGGCGTTTTTCATGATCGCGCTCGAGCGATCGTCGTCAAGCGGCCGAACGTCAGTCGCTGCTGCCCGAATACGGCACCATGCAGCGCCTGACCGTCTTCTCGTAGTCGCGGGGCAGGTGGCTGCCGGGAATTTCGAAGTATTGCAAACGCGCACCGAAGCCGCCTTGCATGACGTCGACGTACGGGTTGTAGACGGCTTTGCCGTCGGCGCCCTGACCGCGATAGACACGCACACGGTCGGCCCCCTGACGGGCGTACGACGTCGATTCGACGTTCGGCGACAGCTCGCTCCAGCCGTGATAAATGCAGTTGAGCACCATGAAGCGATCGGCCCCGGTCCCTTGATCGAGCAGTCGTCCCGCGGCCGGATCAGGCACGCTCATCTGGTTGACCGGGCCACACCCTGCCATTCCCCCGGCCAGCACGGCCACCGCTGCCATCAGCGCCACTCGCTTCATACTTCGCCACCCTCAACTGAGCAAAAGATGGGCAATGTTACCCGGTTCGGCCCACTGCCGCCACGAACACACCCATTCCATGCCCACGCCACGCCCCTATCGCGCTGATTGACGGTGACCGGCCACGCCGCTCAAGCCACCAGGGAAAGCGGGGATGTCTCCACGGCATGCAAGGCCGGACGTCTTGCCGCGCCGCTCGCCTGACTTTCGTCGCCCAATCGGAAGCGCGCCATTTCCTCGCGAAGCGCTTGCGTCTGATCCTCCAGCGACGCGGCCGCCGCCGCCGCTTGCTCCACCAGCGCGGCATTCTGCTGCGTGACGGCATCCATTTGCGTGACCGCCCGATTCACCTGCTCGATGCCGCTGCTCTGCTCGTCGGACGCCGCCGAGATCTCCCCCATGATGTCCGTCACGCGCTGCACCGCTTGCAGGATATCGTTCATCGTGCGCCCGGCTTCGGCCACCAGCGTCGAGCCGTCGGCCACCTTCTGCGCCGACGTCTCGATGAGTGCCTTGATCTCGCGCGCGGCCGTGGCACTGCGCTGTGCCAGCGTGCGCACTTCGCCCGCCACCACGGCGAAACCGCGGCCCTGCTCGCCGGCGCGGGCCGCTTCCACGGCAGCGTTGAGCGCGAGAATATTGGTCTGGAACGCAATCCCGTCGATCACGCCGATGATGTCCACGACCTGCGACGAACTCGTCGAGATGCCCTGCATCGTGTCCACCACCCGCGCCACCACCTGACCGCCGCGCGATGCGATATCCGACGCATTGACCGCCAGTTGGCTCGCCTGACGCGCGTTGTCGGCGTTCTGCTTGACCGTGGCCGTCAGTTGCTCCATCGACGAGGCCGTCTCCTCCAGCGAGGCGGCCTGCTCTTCGGTGCGCGCCGACAGATCGGTATTGCCCGCCGAGATTTCCGCCGTGGCGGTCGCCATCGCATCGCAACTGCGGCGCACGCCGCGAATCGTGTCCGCGAGACGCGACTGCATCGCCTCGAGACCGCGCATGAGCATCGACATTTCGTCCTTGCCCCGCGCGTGCACCGGATTGTCGAGTTGCCCCGCCGAAATGTGCTCGAAGTGCGCCAGCGCGTCGCCAAGCGGCCGCATGATCGCGCCGCGCAGCGAGAAGTAGCAGGCGATGGCCATGAGCACGCCCAGCGCCGTTGCGCCGATGCTCAGCCAGCGGAATGCCTCCAGCTCCGCCATCGACGCGTCGTATGTGTCGTGCCCGAGCTTCAGCTTATACGCGGCCAGCGCGTCGCTGGCCTTCGTAAGCTCGGCGTAACGCTTGGGCAGCACGTTCATCGTGATCTCGTCCATGGCCGTGCGATCGCGCGCGTCGATGGCGGTGAGCATCGGATTCATGCCCTGCTCGAAGAACGTGGCGCGTCGGGCGGCGACCTCGTCGGCCATCCGCTGTTCCTCGGGGCCGCGCGGCAACGCCTGATAGGCGGCCCATGCCGCATTCGCATCCTTGATCATGCCGCGTGCGCGTTTGGCAATCTTGTCGCCATCCGGCGATTCCGGATGCAGCACCACGCGATCGAGAATGGCGCGGGTGCGCGCAAGCGTGGCGTTGTCTTTGCCGAGCGCCACCGTGGCGGCGAGGTGATTGGCGTACGTCTCGCGAAGCGCGTTGCCCGTGCGCGTCATGCCCGCAATGCCGAGCGCGCCCAACAGAATCAGTAACGCCGCCAACAGCGCCATCGTGATGCCGAGGCGCGCCTTGATGGAAAAGCTACGCAACATACTGTCGTCTCCGTCTTGTGTCGTGGGTTCGGGTCCCTGTACGGCCTCTGTCGGGCCGGTATTATTTATGTCATCGGCGTGGCGAGCCCCCGACTTGAGCGTCCTGCGGGTATACGAGCCTTTTGCCGAGCCTTTTGCGCGCCAAGCCGATGACGTGGGAACCGGGCATGATCTTATGACACTTTTTATATATTCATCCGATATATTCGAATTATGATCGAGGGACTCGAAAAGCTTTTGGCGGCCGGCAAAGACAACGCGCTGTTGCGTTTCGGGCTCGGCAAGGCCTATCTGGATGCACAGAACTTCCCGGTCGCGGCCGATCACCTGACGCACTGCGTGGCGTTCGATCCGGCCTACACGGCCGCGTGGAAGCTGTTGGGGAAAGCGCGACACGGCGCGGGCGATCTCGAGGGCGCCCGCGACGCGTGGACGCGTGGGATCGCCGCCGCACAGGCGCACGGCGACCGTCAGGCGGAAAAGGAAATGACGGTCTTTCTCAAACGGTTGGGTTGACGTTGTATCGCCCGCCCGATGTCACACCTCGGGCGGGTCCTCGGTTAGCGTGGTATGGTGCGGCCTGGCGGGTGAGCGGTGCGCTGGGTGCGCCGGACCCGCACAGGATCGCCGAAGCGCACCGTGGTGTCGTTGGCGAGTGGGTGAGCGCCCGAAACGCGCGTGTTCGCGCCGGGCGTGGCATACTGCTCCGATTTCGCCGCGCGGCGGGGATCCACGCAGCGCTAGGCCGGCTGGCCTGTTCCCATCCTGCAATTTTCGTTGGGTATGTCCTTGAAGCATTGTTTGCCGCCTCGTGCGCCGTCTCATTCGGCGCCTTCCAAGTCCCCCGTCGTCACGCCCCAGGCGCCGTCTGCACTCTCCGCCTCGCAGCTCGCCCCAGGTCGTCAACGCGGTTTCGGCACCCTCGCCGCCATCTTTACCACGTTGGTAGGCTTGGCGCTCGTGGGCGCGCTGCTCGTCGGCTATGCGTTGATCGTCATGCGCCCGAACCTGCCGCCGCTCGACGTCATCACCGATTACCGGCCGAAGGTACCGCTGCGGGTCTATACGTCCGATAACGTGCTGATCGGCGAATTCGGCGAAGAGCGCCGCAGCCTGGTCACCATCGATCAGATTCCGGACGTCATGAAGAAGGCCGTGCTCGCGATCGAGGACTATCGGTTCTACGATCACGGCGGCGTCGACTTCATCGGCATTCTGCGTGCCGGTGTTTCAGACGTACTGCACGGCGGTGCCGCGCAGGGCGCCAGTACGATCACGATGCAGGTCGCGCGCAACTTCTTCCTCTCGCGCGAGAAGACGGCCACGCGCAAGATCTACGAAATGCTGCTGGCGTACAAGATCGAGTCGGCGTTGTCCAAGGACAAGATTCTCGAGCTGTATATGAACCAGATCTATCTGGGTCAACGCGCCTACGGCTTCGCGAGCGCTGCACGCATCTATTTCGGCAAGGATCTGAAGGACATCACGCTCGGCGAGGCCGCCATGTTGGCCGGCCTGCCCAAGGCGCCTTCGGCCTACAACCCGATCGTCAATCCGAAACGCGCGAAGATTCGTCAGGAATACATTCTCAAGCGCATGCTCGATCTGGGCTACATTTCGCGCAGTCAGTACGAAGACGCCCTGCACGAGTCGATCCGCACGCGCACGTCCGGCAACGAGTACAACGTGCATGCCGAGTATGTCGCCGAAATGGTGCGTCAGGCCGTGTACGACGAATACAAGGAAGACACCTACACCCGCGGCCTGACCGTCATCACTACGCTCGACTCGAAGAAGCAGCAGGCCGCGTACGAAGCCGTGCGCATGGGCGTGCTCGACTACGAGCGCCGTCATGCGTATCGGGGCCCCGAGGGCTTCGTGGAACTGCCCGCCGCGATGCCCGATCGTCAGCAGGCGATCGAAGACACACTGCTCGAACATCCCGACAACGGCGATCTGGTTGCAGCCGTGGTGGTGGCCGCCAGTACGTCTCAGGTCACGGCCGTGCCGCTCTCGGGCGACACCGTGGTCGTCAACGGCGACGGCATCGGCTTTGCCGCGTCGGCGCTCTCGGCGAGGGCCAGCGAAAAGATCCGCATCCGTCCGGGCGCGATCATCCGTGTGATGAAAGATGCACGCGGCAAGTGGCGCATCACGCAGTTGCCGGAAGTGCAAGGCTCGCTCGTCTCGCTCTCGCCGGACGACGGCGCCATCCGCGCGCTGGTCGGCGGCTTCGACTTCAATCAGAGCAAGTTCAACCGGGCAACGCAGGCATGGCGTCAGCCGGGCTCGACGTTCAAGCCGGTGGTGTACTCGGCAGCCATCGAGAAAGGCGTGAGCCCGGCGACGATGGTAATGGACGGCCCGCTCAACCTGCCGCCCGCGCAGACCGGCGGGCAGGCGTGGGATCCGCATGACGACGACGCTTTCAGCGGCCCGATGACCGTGCGCGAAGGGCTGCAGCGCTCGAAGAACCTCGTGGCGATTCGTCTGCTGCAGTTTGCCGGCACGCAGTACACCCAGGATTACGCCACGCGCTTCGGCTTCGACGCCGACAAGGTGCCGCCGTATCTGCCGATGGCGCTGGGCGCCGGGCAGACCACGCCGCTGCAACTGGCTGGCGCCTACGCGGTGTTCGCGAACGGCGGGTATCGCGTCGCCCCGTACCTGATCAGCGAGATTCGCGACGCGCGCGGCAACTTGCTCAACAAGGCCACGCCGGTGGTCGCCGGGGTGAACGCCGCCCGCGCGATTTCCGCCCCGAACGCTTACATCATGAACAGCCTGCTGCAATCGGTGGCGCAACGCGGCACCGGCGCGGGCACGAACGTGCTCAAGCGCACCGATCTGGCCGGCAAGACCGGCACGACCAACGATGCCCTCGACGGCTGGTTCGCCGGCTACCAGCATTCGCTCGTTGCCGTGGCATGGCTCGGCTTTGACCAACCCAAGACGCTCGGTAGCCGCGAATTCGGCGCGCAACTGGCGTTGCCGGTGTGGACCAAGTACATGGGCGTGGCGCTCAACGGCGTGCCTGAGCAACAAATGGCGATGCCTGACGGGGTCAGCGTCGTGAACGGCGAGCTGTATGAGTCCAGCAAAATGCCGGGCAACGGGTTTGTCGCGAGCATCGGGATCGACGACAGCAGCAGCGGATTCTCGTTGCCGTTCTTCGGGAGCAATTCGCCCTCGCCTGCCGCCCCGCCGCCCGCCGAGGGTCAGCCCCCGTCGCCGGGCGGTGTCGACGCCCGCGAGAAAGCGCGCATTCTCGACATGTTCAAGCACCCGTGACGCTTGGCTCGACGTCGGCCCGCGCAAGCGGCTGACGCGAGCCAGCACCGCCACAATGCACGGCCACCCAACGGGTGGCCGTTTTTCACCGCCGAGCCGCCTTCCTGCCCAGAGCGCAAGAACGTACAAGCGTGCAGCCCGGCATAGCGGCTATGCTCACGCCTTCCCCGTTTCCGTCTTCAACTCTTTACCTTCAGGAAAGCGCCTCCATGCTGGCTCCGACCCGTGCGGCTAGTTTTGCCGCAGGTGCCCGTGACACCCTGCCGATGATCGTCGGTGCGGCCCCGTTCGGCCTGATCTTCGGCGCCCTGGTGGCGACCACGCCGCTGGCGACGTGGCACGGTCAGCTCATGTCGCTCACCGTTTTCGCCGGATCCAGCCAGTTCATCGCCGCCGGCCTTTTTGCCACGGGCGTGGGCTATCTCGTGCTGTGGGCAACGACGTTGATCGTGAATCTGCGACACATGCTGTACGCGGCCAACCTGTTGCCGCATGTGGGGCAGCTGAACTTGCGGTGGCGTGCCCTGCTGGGATTCCTGCTGACGGACGAGACGTTCGCGGTGACCAGCAGCCATTTCCATCGCCATCCCGACGATCCGATGGGCCACTGGTACTTCCTGGGCTCAGGCCTGTCGATGTACATGAATTGGCAGGTGTGGACGCTGGCCGGGTTGCTGTTCGGCGCAGCGTTTCCGCGTCTGCAAACGCTGGGGCTCGACTTCGCGATGGTCGCCACGTTCATCGCGATCATCGTGCCGCAAATGGCCCGCATGCCGTGGGCCATCGCGACGATCGTCGCCGGGGTGGCCGCGTACCTGTGTCATGGTTTGCCGTACAAGCTCGGCTTGCTCGTGGCCGTGGCGCTCGGCATTGCGTCGGGCATGGTGGCGCTGCACGCGAAGCGTCGCGGGGGTGTGCAATGAATTATGTACTGGCGATTGGCGGCATGGCGGCGGTCACGTTTGCCGTCAAGGCGGGGATCTTTCTGCTGGGCGACCGCGTGCGATTTCCCGAGTGGCTGCGTGAGGCGTTGTCGTTCGTCCCGGTGACGGTGCTCACGGCAATCATCGTGCCGATGACGCTGGCGCCGCATGGTAACGGTCTCGAGCTGACGTGGCGCAATCCGCAACTCATCGCCGCCCTCGTGGCCATCGCCGTCTGCGCCGCGACGCGTCACCAGTTGCTCACCATCGGCGCCGGGCTGGCCATCTTCTTTACGTGGCAGTTAGGCGTATTGGGCTAACAGGCACCGCTCGCGCCATTCGCGTCGTCCATGAAAAAAGCGCCTCGCATGAGGCGCTTTTTCGTGTTGGGGCGGGCTCTGCGTCAGGCGGTGGCCGGCCCTAGCGTGCCTGCCAGGTAATCGGCAACGAATGCATCGAAGTCGCCGACCTGCGTGCGTTCCAGTTCGGCTTGGGCGTCGAGTGACTTCCGAGCCAACGTTTCGAAGTGCTCGACAACGCGCGCATCGAGCGGCATGTCGCGCAGCGTCTGTGCATGACGCTGGCTCTGCGCGAGCGCGAACGCCTGGAACGCGCCCCCGGTCGTGCCCCGCAGTGGTTCGAGCGCGGCCATCACACGGGCGGACGGCGTGAGCGACACGTCCTGCACCTTGGCACGTTGCAGCGCCATCGTATGCGCGTAGTGCGCTCCGCCACGCTGCAGGTCGAATGCGGCCGCCGTCCGGTCGATGCGATCGAGCAATGTCTCGGCCCAATCGAACAGCGTGATCGCTTCGCCACCGCGATGCAACACGAGCCCCGGCTTCCGGCCTTCCTTGACCACGTGAGCGAAGTTGTCGCGATTCTCGCGGTTCTCGGCGTCCGAACACGACGGGCTGTCGTCGAACGCACAGAACAGCAGGAAGGCGTCGATGAAGCGGGCCGTGTCGACGTCGATGCCGACCGGCTGGAAGGGATCAATGTCGATACAACGGACTTCCACGTATTGCACGCCGCGACGCGCGAGGGCCTGCACCGGGCGCTCGCCGCTATACGTCACCCGCTTGGGTCGGATCGTGGCGTAAAACTCGTTCTCGATTTGCAGGAGATTGGTCGAGAGCTGAATCCATTCGCCATCGCGCTGCGTGCCGAGTGCCTCGTAGGCAGGATGCGGCTGACTGACGGCTTGCGTGAGGGCATCGATATAGCTGGGCAGGCAGTCGTAACAAGGCGAGACTTCGGACTGCGCGCTGTTCTGGTAGCCCAGGTCGCTCATGCGCAAGCTGGTCGCGTAGGGCAGACCGAGCGTGCCGTCGTCGAAGGCATCGAGGCCGTGCTCGCGTCCACGCAGGAATTCGGCGTGCAGCACCGGCGACGCGCCGAAGAGATACATGAGCAGCCAACTATAGCGGCGGAAATTGCGAATGAGCGCGACATAGCGCGCCGACTGATAATCGCGTGCGGACTGCGTCGCGCCTTCCTGCTCGCGCAGCAGTGCCCACAACGGTTCGGCCAGCGAAAAATTGTAGTGGATGCCTGCGATGCACTGCATCGGCTTGCCATAGCGCAGCGCGAGGCCGCGGCGATAGACATGCTTGAGCTTGCCGATGTTCGACGTGCCGTAGTCGGCAATCGGAATCACCGCTTCCGGCGGCAGCGCGGGCGGCATCGAATCGCTCCATAGCAGTTCCGTGCCGAGCTTGCGGTAGGCGAACTGATGAATTTCGTCCAGGCGGGCGATGACGTCGGCCGCATCGCGCTGCGGCGGCGTGATGAATTCGAGCAGCGATTCCGAATAGTCGGTGGTGATCTCTTCGTTGGTCAGTGCCGAACCGAGCGCGTGCGGATGCGGCGTCAGCGCGAGCGCGCCGTTGCCTTCGACGCGCAGGGTTTCCCGTTCGATGCCCGACAGACCTTCGCCGAGCAGCGCGAGGTGATCGGGCTGCATGATGAGCGCCAGACGCCGGTCAAGCGGCCCGTGAGCGGCATGCGGCCCGGTGCGTTCGGTGTGTTCGTGTTGACGATTCTGTTTTTCCAACTTCCATCCCTCTGGACTGGCGCGGTGCTTTGGCACGGCGTGAATTTGGCCTGAGCATAACTGAAAACGCCAAAGCGCGCCGGACGCCACCTCGGCCTGACACGGCAGCCTCAGCGCCTGCCTGAGCCCGCCTGCGCGAATGCCGCATTGGCGTTCCAGCATGGCACATCGATACTGACGCCATGATGAATACTCAACACCTCGCCGACCTCGTCCCTCTGCTCTTCCTGGGGCTTGCCACCTTTGTGCTCGCGGGCTTCGTCAAAGGCGTGATCGGGCTGGGCCTGCCCACGGTGGCCGTGGGGCTGCTCGGATTGGCGATGCCGACGGCGCAGGCCGCGGCGCTCCTCATCGTGCCGTCGCTCGTGACCAATGTCTGGCAATTGCTGGCGGGGCCGCGCTTTGCCGCGCTGGCCAGGCGTCTGTGGCCGATGCTCGCCGGCATCTGCGTCGGCACATGGGCCGGTGGCGGATGGCTGGCCAACGGCGGCAACGTTGCGGGCATGGCGCTGGGCATCGCGCTTCTCGTTTATGCGGCATTGGGGCTGGCGGCGGTGCGGCTGCATGTGCCGAAGCGTTGGTCCGCCGCGCGCGTGAGCGCTCTCGGCGGCGGCATTGGCGTGGTGACCGGACTGGTCACGGCGGCGACCGGGGTGTTCGTCATTCCCGCGGTGCCGTTCCTCCAGGCGCTTGATCTCGAGCGCGACGATCTCGTGCAGGCGCTCGGCCTGTCGTTCACCGTGTCGACCGTGGCGCTTGCCGCCGGGTTGGCGCGCGACGGCATCTTCCACGGCCATGCGATTGGCGTGTCACTGCTGGCGTTGGCCCCCGCGCTGGGCGGGATGTACTTCGGGCAGTGGGTGCGGGGGCGTGTCAGTGCGCCCGTCTTCCGCCGGTGCTTCTTCGTGGGCCTCGCCATGCTCGGTGCCGAACTGGTGATTCAGCACCTGCGCTGAGCGCAGTGGTCGGCGTGGCCTTCGCGGGGTCGTGCAGGCCAAAGCCACGCGGCATTACGGCATTACTTGAGGTCGCTGAAATCGACGTCCCAGAACTCCATGTCGCGGCGGCTTTCCAGAGTGCGCCCCGCTTCCGTGCGCCGCAACTCGACGCGGCGAATCTTGCCGGAGATGGTCTTCGGCAGATCGCAGAACTCGATGCGTCGGATACGTTTGTAGGGGGCGAGGTGATCGCGGCAGAAGCGCAGGATGTCGAGGGCGAGCTGTTCGTCGGCGTGAAAACCGGCGCGCAGGGTGATGAAGGCCTTCGGTACGGCGAGCCGCACCGGATCGGGACTCGGCACCACGCCGGCTTCGGCGACGGCCGGGTGCTTGATGAGCTCGCTTTCCAACTCGAACGGGCTGATGCGATAGTCGGACGCCTTGAAGACGTCATCCGCACGACCGATGTACGTGAAGTAGCCATGCTCGTCGCGCATCGCCACGTCGCCCGTATGGTAGTAGCCCTCGCGCATGGCGTCGGCGGTCTTCTCGCTGTCGTCCTCGTACCCCTGCATCAAGCCCGTCGGGCGTGACGACAACACGAGCGCGATTTCGCCTTCGTCGGCTTCGGCGCCGTCGTGATCGAGCAGTACGACGCGATAGCCCGGCATGGGGCGCCCCATCGACCCCGCCTTGACGGGCTGCCCGGGCGAGTTGCCGATCTGGCAGCAGGTTTCGGTCTGACCATAGCCATCGCGAATCGTGATGTGCCAGGCGCGTTTGACCTGGTCGATCACTTCGGGATTGAGCGGCTCGCCCGCACCGATCAGTTCACGGAATTTCACTGCATGGCGCGTGAGATCTTCCTGGATCATCATGCGCCAGACGGTGGGGGGCGCGCACAACGTCGTGACGCCGCAACGCGTGGCCGTCTCCAGCGCGGCACGCGCGTCGAAGCGCGAGAAGTTGTAGACGAAGATGGTGGCGCCCGCGTTCCACGGCGCGAAAAAGCAGCTCCACGCGTGTTTCGCCCAGCCTGGCGAGCTGATGTTCCAGTGGATATCGCCGGGTTGCAGGCCAAGCCAATACATCGTGGCGAGATGGCCGACCGGATAGCTCTGGTGCGTGTGCAGCACGAGCTTCGGGCGCGACGTGGTCCCGGACGTGAAGTAGAGCAGCAATGGATCGGTCGCGAGTGTGGCACCGTCGGGGGTGAAGCGGTCTGAGGCTTGATAGGCGGGCCCGAGGGGCGTCCATCCTTCGGGCGGGTTGTCGCCGATGGCGATGCGCCGATAGTCGCCGGGCAAGGCGGCGAACTTGACGGCATCGCGTGCGGTGGTGACGACGTGGCGCACACGGCCCCGTTCGAGCCGGTCGGCAAGGTCGCCGGCGGCGAGCAAGGTGGTCGCGGGAATCATGACGGCGCCGAGCTTCATGCAAGCGAGCATGAGGTCCCAGAGTTCGACCTGATTGGGTAGCATGAGCAACACGCGGTCACCGCGCGACACGCCTTGCGCTCGCAGGAAATTGGCGACGCGATTGGATCGCGAGGCCATTTCGGCGAATGATAGCCGTGCCTCGCGTCCGTCTTCTTCGACGACCCAGAGGGCCGGACGGTCGTTGCCCTGGGCTTGCGGGTCGAAGAAATCCAGCGCCCAGTTGAAATGCGAGAGGACGGGCCAACGGAAATCACGGTACGCCACGTCGTAGTGGACCCGCTGGGCAAGCAGCAGGTCGCGCGCGGCCTCGAATCCCAGGATTTGCGGCATCGCTTGTCTCCGAGCCTCGAAGGGCAGGATTAGGCAGAATTCCATTATCGTGAGGCCCCCCGAATGCAACATTCGGGATAACCATCATGGGGTTTCGCCAACGGTAGACGTCGCGCTGCGCGCGCCGGATGCAAAAATATGTGCGTTCGACACGCACGCCCTCTTTCTTTCCCGCGCGAAGCTCTGCTATACTCGCCTTCTTTCGAGCAATGCATCTAGACGACGCATTTCTCACGGGGCGTAGCGCAGCCTGGTAGCGTACCTGCATGGGGTGCAGGTGGTCGGAGGTTCAAATCCTCTCGCCCCGACCAGATTAAAACCCGCACAGTCATTGACTGTGCGGGTTTTGTCGTTTGGGCCCCGAGGATGGTGTAACGCACCCGGACAGTCGACGACGCTCGATATCTGACTCGGTGTGTCTTGTAGGAGTCCTACTCAGGGAAGAATTTTTAGGTGTTCGATGGCGGCGCACGTCCGCTATCAAGGACCGCGGCCGGACGGTGCCGGCCGCAGGAACTTCAGAGAGTGGCCTTCAGGCCGACAGACGCTCGAGCAGCGTGCGGGGACGCGAGGCGCGACCCACTGCCGCCTGAGCGGCCTCATGCCAGCGTGCCGTGGGCACGTCCGACGGCGAGAGCAGGCTATCGAAGCCGCACGCCCACAACATCGCCAGTTGATCCGGCAGCAACGGACCCGCCGCGCGAATCGCCCCTTCGAATTGCCACTTGTCACGCAAGAGTTTCGCCAGCGTAAACCCCCGCCCGTCGCGCGTCTTCGGGAATTCGATCACGATCAGGTCGAGTTGCGGCAACAGCGGCGCAATACGTGCCGCATCGTCGTGCCCCTGCACGCGCAGACCGGCCGGCGCCACGCCCTTCTCGTTCGCGGCAAGCCAGGTGTCGAGCGGCAACACGTCCTTGTTGCCCGGCTGCGCCGCCGTGACCGACGCGTCGGCGCCGTGATAAGTCCAGACGTCTGCCGCCGGCAGTCCGTTTCGATCAATCAACATGCAAAGCTCCCTTGAATTCTTCTGCCCCAACGCGTCCGAGCGTATCGATGAAGCGCTCGCCCTCGTTTCGCAGCGAGAGATATCGTCCGAGAATGTTCTCGATCACCTGCGGCACGTCCTCATAGCTGACTCCCGGGCCAAGAATCTTGCCGACGGCCGCGTTTTCGTCGGCCGAGCCGCCCAGCGTGATCTGATAGTTTTCCTTGCCCGCCTTGTCGACACCGAGAATGCCGATGTGCGCGACGTGGTGATGCGCGCAGGCGTTGATGCAGCCGGACACATTGAGCGTCACCGGCCCGATATCGCGTTGCTGCGCCTCGGAGAATCGCAGCGCAATGCGTTGCGCCACCGGCACCGAGCGCGCATTGGCAAGCGCGCAATAATCCAGCCCCGGGCAAGCGATCGCGTCCGAAATCAGCCCGATGTTGGCCGTCGCCAGACCGGCCGCCTTCAGGCGCGACCACAGCGCGTGCAGTTCGTCACGCTTGACGTGCGGCAGCACCAGGTTCTGCTCGTGCGTCACACGCAATTCGTTGAACGAATATTGCTCGGCCAGATCGGCCAGCACCAGCATCTCCTGCGCACTGGCGTCACCCGGAATACCGCCGGCCGGCTTGAGCGAGACGACCGCACTGATATAGCCGGGCACCTTGTGCTCGTGCGTGCAGGTATCGACCCAGTGACGGAATGCGATATCGCGCTCGTACGATTGCGCAAACGCCGTCGACTCGCTCGGCAGCGTTTCGAACTCGGGCACGATGAAACGCTCGCGAATCCCCTCGACCACGGCATCGCCCAACGGCCGATGCGTGAGCGCAATGCGCGCGAACTCTTCCTCGATCATCTCGATGAACTTCGCGGGCTGCATTTCCTTGATGAGGATCTTGATGCGCGCCTTGTAGATGTTGTCGCGTCGACCCAGTGCGTTGTACACGCGCAGAATCGCCTCGACGAAACGCAGTAGATCCGCTTCGGGCAGCCACTCGCGCACGAGCGTGCCGACGATCGGGGTGCGTCCCAGTCCGCCGCCCGCGTAAATCTGGAACCCCACTTCGCCACGCTCGTTGGTGCGCGCCAGAATGCCGATGTCGTGAAAGCGCACGGCGGCACGGTCAGCCTGGCCACCCGTGATCGCGATCTTGAACTTGCGCGGCAGGTAGGTGAATTCGGGATGGTCGGTCGACCATTGACGCAAGATCTCGGCATACACGCGCGGGTCGATGACTTCATCCTTCGCGGCACCGGCGAACTGGTCGGTGGTCACGTTGCGGATGCAGTTGCCGCTCGTCTGGATCGCGTGCAGGTCCACGTCGGCCAACGCCGACAGGATCTCGGGCGAGTCCGACAGCGTCGGCCAGTTGAACTGAAGGTTCTGGCGCGTGGTGAAATGGCCGTAGCCCTTGTCGTAACGCGTCGCCACATAGGCGAGCTGACGCATCTGAATGCCGCTCAGCGTTCCGTACGGAATGGCAACGCGCAACATGTAGCCATGCAGTTGCAGGTACAGGCCGTTCATCAGGCGATAGACCTTGAAATCGTCTTCGCTGAGTTCGCCGGACAGACGTCGTGCCACCTTCTGGCCGAACTCGTTGGCGCGGTCCTTGAGGAACTCGCGCTCCGACGGGTCGTAGCGATAGATGCCGGCGTGCTCCGGGGCAACGGTCAATGCCGGCGCATGCGCCAGCGCCGCCGGCTCACCGCCCTGCTCGGCCTGCTTGCCCAAATCTTCGCGTACCGATGGCCCACGCGAGCGCAGTTGCTCGCGAAAATCTTCCGGCACCGGGCCGGCGTCGCTCAGTTGGGCCGGACGCGGCATGGGATCGACGATCAGATTGGCGGCCAGCGCGCTTTTCGCAGCCGCTTGCGCCGGCTCGAGTTCCTGCGCGTCGAACACGTGTGCCTGCGCCAGGTCATCGACCCAGTTATGTTGCTTGTCCAGCCAAACGACCAGGCCGTCCTGCAGCCGGTTTGCCGAAATCAGATTGCCTGCATTCATTCAACGCTCTCAATGCTTGTCATCATTTGGTCGCAACTCGCGATTCGACCCGCAGGCTATCAAGACGCACGCGAAGATACGACCATTTACTAGTTATGTAGACATTACGGGATGTTGTTTGGACTCGGCCGCCCCGCCGGACCTGACGGGGCAGAGGACAGCCCGTCGAGGCATGCACGGGCCCCAAGGGCTAAGGGCCCTGGAATGACTTCAAAAATACACTGTATTTTTATACAGTACTCGTGCTACATTCCCGATCATGCCATTTCATCGTGAGTGACACCATGAGCGACGCCAAATCCATCAAGTTCATCGTCGTGCCCTATCGCAAGAACAAGGACGGCGTCTTGCAGCCCGGCGAGTTGCGCCAGGCGAGCACCGAATTCGGCGCCGTGCGCATCGCGCAATCGATGGCGTCCGGCTTCGCGGGCATTGCCGCCTACGAAGTGCTGGTCGACGAAGAAGACGGCACGATGGATGCACCGCGCGTGCTCTTCCAGGACGGGGCCATTCCCGCCATGGCCGACTGAGCGCTGACCAGCGTCAGGGTTCGTCGGCGCAGAGATCAGTGGGGGCTTCGTGCGAGATCGTCGAGCAGCGGCACGATGGCCAGCACGATCAGTATCCCTGCAAGCGGAACCGTCGCGACGAAGCCGAGGTGCTTGAATCCCAGCGCCCCGGCCAACCCGCCCAGGAAGAACATGCCCAGCAACGCGCACAGCAAACGCAGCTTCTGACGATCCCCCGCTACGCGCGGCAGATGGCGCGCCACCCCGGGCCGATTCCAGTAGCTCATTTTGCCCAGTTCGATGCCGATGTCCGTGACCAGACCGGTAACGTGCGTCGTGCGAATCTCGGCCCGGGAGATCTTGGTGATGATGGCATTCTGCAGCCCCATCACGTAACACAGCAATCCGACGGTGCCCGGCACGTATAACAGCCGCCGGTTTTCAAGATTGGCCCCCATCACGCCGAACGCCAGCAGGAGCAACGCTTCGAGCATGAGCGGTACCGCATATTCGCTGTGCGTCTGATGGCGCCGCCCCCAATGAATGAGGATGGACGAGGTTGCGGCACCGAGCAGGAACGCCAGCAAGGCGCTGAATCCGGCCAATACGAGCACGAGCTGCCCGAGCGCCAGATTGTCGGAGAGCGAGGCAACAATGCCCGACATGTGCGACGTGTACTGACCGACGGCAAGAAAACCGCCCGCGTTGGCGCCCCCCGCCACGAAAGCCAGCGAGCAGCCCAGACGCCGGTTCGCGGCATCGGTGCGCACCGGCTGGGTGAATCCACGTAGAAATTTGATCGGCATGACGCGTGAGTCTCAGGCTTCGCACATGCGGTATTCTAATGCGCGCTGACGCAGCGTCCACGCCAATATCGCGCGCCGACGCCCAGCCTGTATGACGGAGACAACGAAGCATGATCGAGTGTTACGCGTACTTGAGCCGAGCCTTGCCCGATCTCGATCTGCGGGAGCTCGCCAAGATCATCGTCAACTCACGCGGGTTCAACGCCACCTACGGCATCACCGGCGTGCTGCTCTACGATGGCACGATGTTCTATCAATACATCGAAGGACCGAGCGAACCGCTTGCCGATGCACGCCAGCGCATCGAGACATCGCGCCACCATCGTGACATCCAGGTGTTGCTCGATGGCACGCCGCACGTGCCCGGCGCGTTTCCGACGTGGAGCCTGGGCTACCTGATGCTCGACCGGCCCGCGCACGCGCTGCAGGCCCTGATGATCCCCGCCGACCACGCCGACCTTGTCGGCGCCTTCGCCGAACTCGCTGCCAAGTCGGACGCGATGTAACCCATCTGGCTCCAGAGCAAAAAAAACGCCGGGCGCCCTGATGAACTCCCCCAAAAGTCGGACATCCATCCAACCTTCGGGTGTTCTTCATGAGCGGCCCGGCGTTTTCCGTCTTCCCGGCGCATGCTGGACATGCGCCAGGGTCATGACATCGAGATTACTGCTCGATCTGACGGTTCCAGCGCTGATCCCACTGGGCGCGACGCTGGTTGATGGCGTCCCAATCCACGGTCGTGATGTTCTTCACCAGTTCGTCGATCTTGCCCAGACGCTTCTGCATCGCCGGCGGCATGGTGGCATGCGGATTGGTCGGGATATACGCGCCCGCCGCGGCGGCAAGGGTCTGCCCCTTGGCCGAGAGCAGGAACTGCGCGAGCTTCTGCGCCATGGCGTTATCCGGGCTGTTCTTCACGACACACAGGTCGACCAGCAACTGCACGGCGCCTTCCTTCGGGGCCACGTACGCCACCGGAATGCCTTTGTCTTGCAACTCGCTCACAGCCGTCGGCGTCAGCGGGAAGATCGCCGCCTCGCCGGTCTGGATCATTTCCGAGAGCTTGGCCGAGTTCGGAATGTACTCGACGACATTCGGGCCCACGGTAGTCGCCCACTTGCTGAAGCCCGGCTCGACGTTGGTCTCGCTACCGCCCCAGATGCGGTTCAGCGCCAGGAAACCATGCAAGCCGAACGTGCTGCTCGACGCCGACTGGAACACAACCTTGCCCTTGTACTTGGGATCGGCGAAATCGCTCCACGACGTCGGTGCGGCCCAGCCCTTTTCCTTGAAGATCTTGGTGTTGTAGCCGATACCGGTCATGCCCAGTTGCACGCCAGCGGCCATGTCGTCCTTCACGCGCGCGAACGGATACAGTTCCTTGAGCGCGGGCGAATCGTCGAGCTTCTGGCACACGCCCATGCTGATCGCGCGGGCCATCACGCCATCATCCAGGAACACCACGTGCATCTGCGGGCTGTTTCGATTCGCGAGCAGCTTGGCCAGCACGTCGGACGACGTTCCCGGCACCACCACGACCTTCACATTGTTGGCCTTTTCGAACTCGGGGAAGATCTGCGTCGTGTAGGCCTTTTCCATCGAGCCGCCATTCATGCCGACGTACAGCGTTTTGGACTGCGACCAGGCCGCGCTGCTCGCGCCCAATGCCAGCGCCGCAGCGCACATAACGACCTTTCGGGATAGCTTCATCGTGGTTCTCCTTGTGTTTCCTGGGTGTGAGGAAGGTAGTGTTGTGACGAACTCGGGACGTACAGGATTCATTTGGCGATCACGCGTCGGCCGTGACGGGCGCGAATCGGTCGACGGCAAACGCCTCGATCGGTGTCGCCGTCTCGCCGTGCGTGACCAGATCCGCCAGTACTTCGCCTACGCCGGGCGCCAGCAGAAAGCCGCCCCCGGAGAAGCCGAAGGCATGCACCAGACGCGGCGTGGTGCGACTCATGCCGATGATCGGATTGTTGTCGGGCGTCTCGCCCTCCACGCCGCTCCAGGTGCGAATGAGCAACGCGTGGCGCAGCGCCGGCAGCAACGCGCAGGCCTCGCGCATCACGGCGCGCGTGGTATCGGCCGACGGCTGCGCGTATTCGCCGTCGCCGGTGCCGCGTCCGCCGCCGATCACACAGTTGCCGCGCTCGACTTGCCGCGCATACACACCGCCGCCGTACACGCCGAGGTTATGGCCGATGAACTTCGGCAGCGGTTCGGTGACCCACATGTTCGGATAGATGGCATGCATCGGCACCCGCTCGCCGAACATGCCCGCGATGTGATTCGCCCACGCGCCGGAGGTATTGAGCAGCCAGTCGGCGCTCACGTGCAACGGCTCGCCTTCGGCGGGCTCGGCGGTGAGTTGAAAGCGCACGCCATCGTGCGCCACCGAAGTGATCGGCGTGCGTTCGCGCACGTCCGCGCCGAGCGCACGGGCGGCGCGCGCAAACGCGGACGATACGAGACGCGGGTTCGCGTGGCCGTCGCTCAGACACAGCGAGCCGCCGACGGCGCCGTCGCCCAGCCACGGGAAGCGCTCGCGAAACGCCGCCCCGCGCAACACGGTCGAGGCGAGACCGTAGCGGCTGGCCATGGCCGACCAGGCGTCGAGCGGTTCGAGATCGCTCTCGCGACGAGCGAGGCGCAAGTGCCCAGAGCGCACGAATTCGCCGTCGATCCCGATCAATTCGGGCAGGCGATCCCATAGCTTGCGCGCGCGCATGGCGAGCGGCAGTTGTTCTTCCGGGCGGCCTTGGCAGCGCACGCCGCCGTAGTTCACGCCGCTGGCCTGCGCCCCGCAATAACGCCGCTCGAACAACGCCACGCGCAAACCACGCTCGGCCAGCGCACGCGCCGCCGAGGCGCCGACCAGCCCACCACCGGCGACGACAACGTCGTAATGCAGGGTCTCACTCATCGCGCGCCTCCTCGGGAATGGCCGCAACGTTTTCATCGAACAACATCGGCGCGATCGGAATCGGTTTGATCGGGGCCTGTGCCCGCAGACGCCCCGCTTGTGCCAGCGTCTGGCCGCTCTCGCGCGCGAGCAGATGGCAGGCCGCCTCGCCGCACATGCGGCCCTGGCAGCGTCCCATCCCGACACGCGTGAGCGCCTTGAGCCGATTGATGTCGGTCACACCGGCCTCCCGCACGCAGTCGCGCAGCGAGCGCGCATCGACTTCCTCGCATCGACACACGATCATGTCGTCTGGCCAGCGCGCCGACGGATCGTCGGGCGCCGCAAACGCCTGCTCGATCCCCACACGAAAGCGCCCAATGCTCGCGAGCTTGCGCTCGATGGCGTCGGCGTCGGGCGCGTCGGGCATTGCCGGGGCGGCGATGCCGAGATCCTCGAGCAAAGCAAGCGCTGCACGACGGCCGGCGAGTTCCGCCGCGTCGGCGCCGGCGATACCCGCGCCGTCTCCCGCCACATAGATGCCGGGTTGCGAACTGCGACCGGCGGCGTCGCGCTCAGGTAGCCAGCAACGATTGAGGTCGTCGAAGACGAAACGGCACCCGGCCAAATCGGCCAGTTGCGTCTCGGGACGCAGGCCGAAGCCCAGCCCCACGGCGCTACACGCAAGCGTGTGTTCGCGGCCGTCGCGCCGCCAGCGAATCGCGCGCACCCCGGCGGTGCCGTCAATGCCGTCGAGCGTGACGCCATGCTCGATGCGCACCCCATGCGCGCGCAGCCATCCCACGTAATAGAGCCCCTTGGCGAGCGTAGCCGGCTGATTCAGCAGCTGCGGCGTGGCCTTGACCTGGCCGGCAAACGCGCTCGTGTCGAGCACCGCGGCCACGTTCGCGCCCGCTTTCGCGTACTGGTAGGCCACGAGATACAGCAACGGCCCCGTGCCCGCGAACACCACCTGCTCGCCAATCGCACACCCCTGTGCCTTGAGCGCGACTTGCGCGCCGCCCAGCGTGTACACGCCCGGCAGCGTCCAGCCCGGCAGCGGCAAGACGCGATCGGTCGCACCGCTGGCAATGATCAAATGCGTGAACGGCACGGGTTTTTCCCGGCCGTCGTGGATCGTATGGAGCCGCGCCGGATCACAAGCCCACACGAGGGTCTCGGGTCGATAGTCGACCTGAGGCAACAGCGCGGCCATCGTGCCGTGGATGGCATCGGCCTTGGCCGCTTCGAAGCCATACAGCGCTTGCTTGGTCCGTGTAAAGCCCGCGCCGACCGGCGGCTGTCGGTAGATCTGTCCGCCCCAGCGCATGTTTTCGTCGAGCACCACCGGACGCTGCCCCGCTGCCACCAGCGTCTGCGCAGCGCGAATGCCCGCAGGACCGGCGCCGACGATCACGATCTCAGCGTGCTCAAACATGCGAGCCCCCGTGCGCTTCGTCGGCATCGGCCGCCCGCGTGAGAATCCGCATGCCGGCTTGCACCGGTGTCGAGCAGGCGCGCAGACGCGTCAGTTGGGCATCGCCACCGGCGCCAGACGCCGTCTCGCAGCGCACCCAGCAATCCTGGCATGCGCCGATCAGGCAAAAACCCGCGCGCGGTGCGCCGCCGAATTCACTGATGCGCACATGGCGCTGGTGCATGAGGATGGCCGTGAGCAGTGTGTCGCCCGCGAGCGCCTGCACCGGGGCGCCGTCGAGATAGAACGTGACGGGCGCGCGCGCCGTTTCGGCCAGGCGCGCCAGTTGCGGATGCCCCGGCGCGCAGGTCTCTTGCGACGCGCGGGAAGCATGGGAAGAGTGAGGCATGAGATTCGTCTTGGAGCGCACGTTCAATGCTGACCGATCAGGATGCGGTTCAGGCCGTAGACACGGTCGAGCAGCAGCATCGCGCCCAGCGTCACCGCAATGACCAGCGCCGAGACGGACGCCATCATCGGATCGATCGACTCGGTCGCGTACATATACATGCGCACGGGCAGCGTGACCGTCTGCGGCGAGGTGATGAAGACCGACATCGTCAGCTCGTCGAAGCTGTTGATGAAGGCGAGCAGCCAGCCGCCGGTAATGCCCGGCAGGATCATCGGCATGGTCACACGGCGGAAGGTCGTCCATGCGCCCGCGCCGAGCGACGCTGCCGCATGCTCGACACTGCGATCGAGCCCGCTGATCGACGCCAGCACGAGGCGCATGATGAACGGCGTCACGACGATCATGTGCGCGAAGGTCAGCGCCGCGAACGAGCCGCTCACGCCCAGCATGGCGAAGAAGCGCAGCAGCGCAATGCCGAGCACGAGACCCGGGATCACCAACGGCGACAGCAGCAAACCGTTGAGGAAGTTGCGTCCCGGAAAGCGCGCGCGGCCGATGGCCAGGGCGGCGGGCAACGCAATCACCAGCGAGAGCGTTGCCGACAGGAACGCCAGCTTCAGGCTCGTGAAGAACGACGCGATGAAGTCGGGGTAGTCGAGAATCGCGCGGAACCAGCGCAGCGACACGCCGCGCGTGGGCAGCGAGAGCGTTTGCTCGGGCGTGAACGCGACCAGCACGACGATGATCATCGGCGCGAGGACGAAGAGGATGACGAGCGTATGGAACGCGAGCGCCAGGGGGCTGTTTTTACGCATGATGGCGAGTGGGTTCTGTTCTGCGGGAGACCGTGTCCTGGCCTTAGCCCATGCTGCGCGAATAGCGGCGATCGAGCAGGCGGTAGTACGTCAGCATCACGATCAGGTTCGCCACGAGCAGCAGTACGGCGATGGTCGCGCCCAGCGGCCAGTTCAGCGAACTCAGGAACTGGTCGTACACGGCGGTCGCGGCGACCTTGAGGCGGCGTCCGCCCAGCAAGCTCGGAATCGCGAATGCACTCGCCGACAGGCCGAACACCATCAGACTGCCCGACAGAATGCCCGGCACCAGTTGCGGCAGCACAATGCGGCGCAGCGTCGTGGCCGGTGATGCCATCAGCGACAGCGCGGCGTTCTCGGTCTGCGGGTCGAGCCGTTGCAGCGACGTCCAGACGGGAATCACCATGAACGGCAGCATCACGTGCACCAGCGCAACGATGATCGCGAAGTGGGTGTACTCCAGCTTGTACGGCCCCATGCCCAGCAGGCCGAACGTCTGATTGATCAGGCCGCCCGAGCCAAGCAGCATGCTCCAGCCGAACGCTCGCACCACGATCGACACGAGCAGCGGCGAGAGAATCACCAGCAGGAAGAGCGAACGCCACGGGTCGCCCATGCGCGAGAGCACATAGGCTTCGAACGTGCCCACCACGGCGCACACCGCAGTCACAGTGAGCGAGATGCCGAACGTGCGCAGAAAGATCGTGTGGAAGTACGCGTCGGACAGTACCTCGGCGTAGTTACCGAACTGGAACGCCGCGATCGGGCCGCTCGACGGATCGAACTGATAGAACGTGAGCGCGAGCGTCATGAGCAGCGGAATGAGCACCAGCGCCACGAACAGCAGCATGGCCGGGGCGCTCATCAACCACATCGGCAGATACGCATGCCAGGGCGCACGCGTCGCCGGCGCCGTCTCGGGGCTGACCACTTGCAATGTCTCAGCCATGAGCGTGCTCTCCCGCGTTCGGCGTAATGAAGCGCACGGCCTCGGCCTGCCAGTCGAGGCCGACCGGCGCGCCTTCGGAGAGCGGCTCGCCACCTTCGTTCTGGCAGCACACGAGCACTTCGCCCAGCGGACTGTCCACGCGGTACAGCCATTGGCTGCCGAGGAAGAAGCGGCTCGTTACCGTGGCCGCCATCCGGCCGTCGGCGGGTGCGCACAGACGAACCTTTTCGGGACGCAGGCACAGCGTGATTGCGTCCCCCACGGCCATCGCGCGCTCACGTGGCGAGAGGTCGGACAGCCGCGCGCGCTGGGTCAGTTGCGCGCCTATCTCGACATGCAGGTGCTCGTCGTCGCGCGCCGCCACACGGCCGGCCAGCATGTTGGCCTTGCCGATGAACTTCGAGACGAACGGCGTTTGCGGACGCTCGTAGGCACGATACGGCGTGTCGACCTGGGTGATGCGCCCGGCCTCCATCACCACGACCCGGTCGCTGATCGACAGCGCTTCGGATTGATCGTGCGTGACCATGATCGTGGTCGTGCCGATCTTGCGCTGAATGGCGCGCAACTCGAACTGCATGTCTTCGCGCAGCTTGGCGTCGAGGTTCGACATGGGCTCGTCGAGCAGCAGCACGGGCGGCGCGATCACGACCGCGCGCGCGATTGCCACGCGCTGGCGCTGACCGCCGGAGAGTTCGCGCGGGAAGCGATGACCGAGCGCATCGAGGCGCACGAGGGCCAGCGCCTCGCGAATGCGCGCCTGACGCTCGGCCTTGTCGATACCGCGCATCTCCAGGCCGAAGCCGACGTTATCCGCCACGGTCATATGCGGGAACAGCGCGTAGCTCTGGAACACAATGCCCAGGCCGCGCTTGTTCGGACGCATGTGCGTGATGTCGCGCCCATCGAGGGTAATGTGCCCGGTGGTGGTTTCCACAAAGCCCGCGATCATCTGCAAGGTGGTGGTCTTGCCGCAGCCCGAGGGCCCCAGCAGCGAGACGAACTCGCCCTTCTCCACCGAGAGGTTGACGTTCGAGACGGCGTTCAGCTCGCCAAACGTCTTGGAAACATCCGTCAAAGTCAGAAATGACATGGTTACGACCTTCGGGCACTTGCGCGCCGCAAGAAATGCAATTGCATCGAACAGTAGCGAGCCAAATTGCCCGCCGCAAGATAACGATTCCGTGAAATGAGATAAATATTCAAATTATTTTGTTTGACGGAATATTTGACGAATGAACACATGAATTCATTTCGCGTCAACGCCTCGGTACAATCCCTAAGCTACCGAGAATATTGGATGTTTTTTACGGCCTCGGCGAATCGCACCTGTTTTCAAGAGGTATTGGCTTACGTTAGTATTCCGTTTGACGGAATATTCGAGACAGCAATGAACACCATCGATTCACCCCGCACGCCGACGTCGCCGTCGTCGGACGCGGCTGGCGCGGGCATTCTGCAACGCACCTTTGCCGTCATCCGCGCATTGGGCGACGCCAAGCCCGAGGGCGAGCGTGTCACCCACCTCGCCAAGGCCGTGGGCCTCAGTCAGGCGACGGTGCACCGAATTCTGCATGCGCTCATCGCCGAGCAGGTCGTGGAACAGGACGAGACCTCCAAGCTCTACCGGCTCAGCATCGACTTCTTCGCGATGGCGGCGCAGGCCGGCAACCCGAGCGGCATGCGCACGCTGTGCCGTCCGTCGCTGCTGCGGCTTTGCGCGAGCCTCGGCGACACCATCTTCCTGCTGGTGCGCAGCAGCTTCGATGCCGTGTGCCTCGACATGTGCGAAGGACCCTTCCCGATCCGCTCGTTCACCGGCGATATCGGCGGGCGCGTGGCGTTGGGCGTCGGCCAGGGGAGTCTGGCGATTCTCGCCTTCCTGCCGGAAGCCGAGCGCGAAGAGATCATTCGTTTTAACGTGCCGCGTTTGCGCGGGTATGGGGTGCTCGACGAGGTCTATTTGCGCACCGAGATCGAGCGTGTGCGCCAATTGGGCTATGCGGGCAGCAACAGCGGCGTACTCGACGGCATGGCCGGGGTGGCGGTGCCTGTGTTCGACCGCACTGGGCACGCGGTGGCCGCGCTGAGCGTGGGCACGTTGGCCGCTCGGCTGTCGCAGGATCGTCTGCCGATGGTGGTGGAATTGCTGCGGCGTCAGGCCGAATTGATCGGCCCGCAAACGAACCCCTTCGACGTCGCGATGCGCCGCCCGATGCATGGCCTCACGCGGGCGCTGACGACAGAACCGCTGGCGTAACTCACGCTGGCCTACCAGGGAGACACTTCGTGGCATCAGGCGAACATCAATATCAGGTCGACGTCGAGTGGACCGGCAATCAGGGTAGCGGTACGTCGGGCTACCGCGCATACGGACGCAATCACGACATTCGCGCCAATGGCAAGCCAACGATCGCCGGCTCCGCCGACCCCGCCTTCCGTGGCGACGCCGCGCGCTGGAATCCCGAGGACCTGCTGGTCGCGTCCGCGAGCGCCTGCCACAAGCTCTGGTATCTACATTTGTGTGCCGAAGCGGGGGTGATCGTCGAGCGATACACCGACCACGCCCTCGGCACCATGATCGATACCGCACAGGAAGGCCGCTTCGCGCGCATCGTGTTGCGCCCGCACGTGACGCTCCGCGCGGGCAGTGACGCCGCGCTGGCGGCCGAACTGCATCATCAGGCCCACGCGAAGTGCTACATCGCCAACTCGGTCAACTTCCCCATCGAGTGCGAGCCGCGCATCGACGTGTTGTCCGACTGATGGGGTGATGGGGTGATGGGGTGATGGGGTGATGGGGTGATGGGGTGATGAGTCGCCCCCCCTGCTCGGCCAGCAGTTACGCCGCGAGTTGTTTCGCCAGTTCGGCATCGCGCTGCTGCGCCCGCACGAACGAGTCGCGGGCGCGAAAGCGTTCCACGTAGGCCATCATGGCCGGGGTCGGCGGCACGAGCTTGAATTGCGTGAGGAAGTGCATGGCGTTGCCCCACAATGCATCGGCCGCCGTGAACGACTCGCCCAGCCACCACGGACCGTCGTTCTGCGCCAGATGCCGCTCCAGCGTCCACATGACGGCATCGTAGTCGCCATACGGCGAGCGCGAGCGCTCGGCACCGTCGCGCCCCAGCGACTTGTCGACCACGGCCGGCTCGACACACGAGCCGTAGAACACCATCCAGCGCAGATAGGCGCCGCGACGCGGATCGCCCGGCATCGGCGCGAGTCCTTTCTCCGGATACAGTTCGGCGAGATACATGTAGACAGCCGCCTGTTCGGTGACGACGGCATCGCCATGACGGATGGCCGGCACCTTGCCCATCGGATTGACGTCCAGATACTCCGAGCCGCGTTGCTCGCCGGTGGCAAAACGCAGCAGATGAAGATCATGCTCGGCCTGCAGTTCGTCGAGCAGCACCAAAACGCCTGACGAGCGCGTGTTGGGGGCGTGATAGAACGTGATGCGTCGGTCAGACGTCATGGGCGTGTCTCCAGTCCAGCGCCAGGGGGGGAGCGGCATGTCCGGGTCGGCCAAGGGCCCAGGCGACCGCCGTCGGATTTCGGGAAATCTTACTGCATCGCGTCGGGCGCTGGCCGGCAGGTCCGGCGCTCGCGTGCGAAGATAACGAACGAAACTGTTCCCCGGGCGAGCCGCATTTATGATTTGATACCGCTGAAGCGACGCAAATCGGCTTCCCGCTCACCTGCAGGTGGCTTTCGCGAGCCCCTGTTCTTGAATTTCATACTCGTCTATTGTCGGAGGCGGACGTGCCAGGACTACTTCCCGATGTCGACCGCGAGGGACTCCTCGAATATTCGGTCGTGTATACCGACCGTTCCATCAATCACATGTCGCGGCGCTTTCAAGGCGTGATGCGCGATATTTCCGATACGCTGAAAAACGTCTATCACGCGAAGTCGGCGGTCATCGTCCCGGGAAGCGGGACGTTCGGCATGGAGGCCGTGGCCCGGCAATTCGCAACGAACAAGAAGTGCCTCATCATTCGTAACGGATGGTTCAGCTTCCGCTGGTCGCAGATTTTCGACATGGGCGGCATACCGTCCGAATCGACGGTCTTGAAGGCGCGTCCCGTCGAACCGGGAAGGCAAGCGGCCTACGCACCGGCCCCGATCGACGAGGTGGTCGCGGCAATCCGGGAACACAAGCCGGATCTGGTCTTTGCCCCGCATGTCGAAACCGCCTCCGGCATGATGTTGCCCGATGCCTATTTGCGCGCGGTGTCCGACGCGGTTCATGCCGTCGGCGGCATGTTGGTCCTGGATTGCATCGCGTCTGGCACGGTCTGGGTCGACATGCAGGCGTGCGGCGTCGACGTGCTGATCAGTGCGCCGCAAAAGGGATGGAGTGCGCCGCCCTGCTGCGCGATGGTCATGCTCAGTGCGCTTGCCCGCGAACGCATCGACGCCACCACGAGCACCAGTTTCGCCTGCGATCTTCGGCAATGGCTGCAGATCATGGAAGCTTATGAGAACGGTGGATTCGCGTATCACGCCACGATGCCCACGGACAGTCTTGCGACATTGCGTGACGTCATGAAAGAGACCGAGGCGTACGGCTTCGACAAAGTGAAGGCGGAGCAGCTTGAACTCGGTGCGCGCATTCGCTCACTCCTGACGGAACATGGGTTCAAGAGCGTGGCGGCCGAAGGTTTTCAGGCGCCGGGGGTCGTGGTCAGCTACACCGACGACGACGGCATTCGATCCGGCAAGAAATTTGCCGATGCCGGTTTGCAGATCGCCCCCGGCGTGCCGCTTCGATGCGACGAGCCCGACGACTTCAAGACCTTCCGTATCGGATTGTTCGGCCTGGACAAACTGCATGACATCGACGGCGCGGTGGCCCGGTTCGCCAAGGCGTTGACGAGTATTGTGTAGGGTGCTTCGCCGGCGCATGCGGGGCGCCAGCCGCCCCCGCATCGGCCGGTCTCCAACCTATGGCGACCGGCCGACGGCGTCATTTCTTGCCGACGCTACCGCCCACCACCTCAATCGCTGAAAGATCCACGAGATTCGAGGGCATCCGGATGCCGGGATTGCGGAACATCCGCTTGTTCTGGCGGGGGTAGTCGCAAACATCGTGGGGAAGTCGCTCGCCGACGACGATACAACGCAAGGTCCCAGAACCGGTATTCCTGATGGAATGCGCCAGACCGCCCTTCCGGTAACCGATGAAATCCCCCGGGCGGACGGCGAATTCCTCATCCCCGATCACAGCAGTTGCCGTTCCACTCAACACATAAACGCACTCGTCTTCGTGATGATGGAGGTGGTACTCCGTCGTTTCACGGCCCGGCTCGACCTCGACAATATGAAATCCGAACCCACTAAGCCCGGTCGCGTCGCCCAGCGATTTGTTGGTACGTATTGCATTCGGGTTCCGGAAATGCGTTTTCGTGACGCCATCCATCCTGGCGATGTCTTCGCTTTTGATCAAGTACGTGCTCATTGCAGTAGCGCCTCATTGTGGACCGTGGTGTTCCATTGTGCCTGTACCGGGATAAAACACCACGGCCCGGGCACACTGAGCCCCCCCCAAGATTCTGGCCTCTTACAGTTAAGGCCGGCGCTTGCATTTTATGCAGGCGCGCGGGAATGGCAATAACTCGGGGTCAAGCGCTCATCCGACTGAAGCGGGCGGCAGCACGGTATGGAGCGGGTAGCCTCACTTGCACGCCGTGCCGCACTCCCTATTTCCACTTCGAGCCAAGCGTTTCGAGTCCGGCTTTCTTGAGGTCATCTGCCACCATCACCACGCGAAACTCACAGTCGGCATTGAACGTAAGAAACCATGGCTCCGCGAATTTTGGAATCTGCGACGGCTCCTCAAGGTTCACGACGAGGATTGCTCCGCGTGTACCGTTCTGCTCGGTGAAGTAGGCTGCTTCCGGTTTCATCTCTGCGAGAATCCTCTCTATTAATTCTCCGATGGAGCCATCGCGCACAAAACCGTTGAATGGCTCGTGAGGTATTCGTATATTGAGAAGCATTCGCATAGTCTTTCTCCTTGAGTGTGTCCGAAAGGACGCTTCAAGGATAGGAGTTCGTCGCGTTATTGGCTCCGTTATTCAACGAGCAAGCAAAGTGCCATCGGGGGCGTTCATGACCCATCGCTGACTGACACCCTCACGGCGCGACGGCATCGGAGCCGAGGATGCTCATCAACGACCTCGCATTGCGCTGCCCCTGATCCTCGTAATTATTGTTGAACACCACGTACACGCGGGCGACTTCCTTGGCGATGACGCGAATCGGATCGACCAGCGCCGCCAGTTCCGCATCGCGATAATCGTAGTTGAAGCGATCCGACGCGGCGGTGCTGTCCCGCACATTCCATGTCGCCTGATTGCGCCCGTGCAGGCGCACGACAGCGGCGAGCGGCGTGGTCGTCGCCCAGACCATCGGGATGCTGTTCGCGAAGCCCTGCGGCTCGTCGACCACGGTGTTGACCCAGCCCAACTCGCGCAGCCACGCCAGTGTGGCCTCGCCGTGCGCCCCCTCGAACCAGCCGCGGTGACGAAACTCCGCCGCCACACCGTAACCCTGCATCCGTTGCGCGCACGCCTCGACGTGCGCGCGGCTCTCGCGATTCCCCGTCAGCCAGGGCGGAAACTGAAAATGCACCAGCCCGAGCTTGCCCGCCTGCCGCAACGGCGCGAGCGCTTCGAGATAGCGCCGCCAGATCTCGTCTCTGAGCGTATCGGGAAGGTCCTTGTAGTACACGTTCGCGCGCGGCCCCGGCGGTAGCTCGGCCTGCAAGTCCCGGGGAAACGCAATGCGGGGCGTCTGGTGCCCCGTGAGCAGACGGAATGCCTTGATGTTGAAGACGAACGCGCGCGGCGTGCGCTCCGCCCAAAGCTGCGCGTTCGATGCCGACGGCATGGCGTAGTAGCTGCTATCGACCTCGACCATCGGAAACTGGCTCGCGTAATAGCGAAGCCGTGCCTCGGCCGACGTATGGCCCGGCGGATAGAACCGCTTGCATGCGATCAGCGACTTGTCCGTCCACGACGCCGTGCCGACGTACACATTCTGGCCGGCCGTCGCGGCGTTTGTCGGGTCATCGACGGCGTTGGCGGCATCGGAAACGTCGGGCGTCAGCCAATCAGCCTGCCCCGCACTGGGCAATTTCACTCGGCTCATGCCAAATCCTCCGGTGGCGGCAAGCGTTGTGTTCATTGGGTCGCGTCGCGCCAGTATAGGGCGAGCGCGCATGCCGGGGATGGGGACTGGACTGGGACGAACGACTGCCATACTGCGTGCTGATCTGATCCGGCACGCGTTCCCCGCACCGTGCCGTTTATGCGGCCCGCAGCTCACCCTGCGGGCCGCCTTTTTCGGATCCCCGCTTTCGCCACCGGTGCCATCGACAGGTCATCAGCCACGCTATCATGGGCCACTTGCCATCACGCCTGCCATCCCGTTACGCCTGCCGAGTGCCCGCCATGACCGAACGCCTGCCCGTCGAACTCTCAAAAGCCTATCGTTTGCTCAATCACGGCCCGACCGTTCTCGTGGGAAGTGCGCATGACGCGCGCCGCAACGTCATGGCCGCCGCCTGGTCCATGCCATTGGATTTCTCACCGCCCAAAGTCGCTGTCGTCATCGACCGCAACACGCTCACGCGCGAACTGGTCGAGGCCTCGGGCGAGTTTTCTTTGAACGTACCCACACGCCTCATCGCGCGCGAAACGCTCGCCGTCGGCTCGGCGTCGGGCCGAGATATCGACAAATTCGCCGACGGCACAGGCGTGAAGGCCTTCAACGGCTCGCACATCGCCGCACCGCTCATCGACGGATGCCTCGCGTGGCTGGAGTGCCGCGTAATTCCGGAACCCCACAACCAGGATCGCTACGATCTGTTCCTCGGCGAGGTCGTGGCCGCCTGGGCCGATCCGCGCGCATTCCGCAACGGACACTGGCAGGCCGAGCCTGGGGCGGCGCGCAGTCTTCACTACATTGCCGGCGGCCACTTCTTCGAAACCGGCGACGCGTTCGAAGTCAAGCCATGAGCCACGCCTTGCCAGCCTCGCGTGACGTCGACACGCCGCACGACAGCCCCCATCAAGGGGCCAATGAGGTCACCAATGCGATCGCGCAGACCGCCCACGCGCTCTGGCGCACACACGGCACGACGGGTTCCACATCGTCGCATTTGCCAAGTGACGGCAGGCCGGGCAGAATTGACGCCGTCACAGACATCATCGATCGAGAGTCGCCTTTGCCGACCACCCGTCGCGACATGACCGCATCCGAAGCCGACCACCACGCATCGCATGCCCCCGCTTCCGCGCCGCGGCACGACCCGATATCCGGCAAGCCCCTTGACGAGACCGAACGCCTCGCGGCGCTGCGTCGTTACGAAATTCTCGACACGCCCCCCGAGCCCGCGTTCGATCGCATCGTGCGCCTTGCGTCTTATTTGTTCGGCGCACCGATGTCGCTCGTCTCGCTGATCGACGAGTCGCGCCAGTGGTTCAAGGCGCGCCAGGGCATCGACACACCGCAGACCCCGCGCTCGATGGCCTTCTGCGCGCATGCGATTCTCGGCGACGATGTGTTTGTCGTGACCGACGCTCGTGCCGACCGGCGCTTCGCCGACAACCCGCTGGTCACGGGAGAACCCAACATCCGGTTCTACGCGGGCGCGCCGCTGCGCACGCCCGAAGGGCATCGGTTAGGCACCCTGTGCGTGATGGACCGCCGCCCCCGCACGCTCGACGACGAGAAACGTGCGCTACTCGCGGATCTGTCGGCGCTCGTCGTCGATGCGCTCGAGCTGCGTCGCGTCAACCAAGTGCTCGGCGACATGGCCATGCGCGACGGCCTGACCGGCGCACTCAATCGCCGCGCCTTCCTGATGCAGGCCGAGCGCCTGTTTTGCGCCGCACGCGCTCAGCAACGTCGCTTATCCGTGCTGATGCTCGACATCGACCACTTCAAGCGGATCAACGACACGTGGGGCCATGCCATCGGCGATCGCGTCATCGTTGAGTTGACGCAGGTATTGCGCACCACCCTGCGCAAGGGAACGCCGATCGGCCGTCTGGGCGGCGAGGAATTCGCGGTGCTGCTGCCCGAGGCCGACGCCCAACGCGCCATGCAGGCCGCCGAACGCCTGCTCGTCGCGATCGGCAGCGCCAGCGTGCCCGGACCCAATGGCGGATCCAGCGGGCCCGTCCGCTTTTCCGCCAGCATCGGCATCGGCAGCCTCACCCCGGACGACGCCGAATTCGGCACCCTGCTGCAACGCGCCGACCGCGCACTGTATGCGGCCAAACAGTCCGGGCGCAACCGCCTGGCCGTGATGTGACCCCCACCCGCGACTGACAACAACAACGGACACAATGGGCAAGAGCCGACTGGAAGCCTTCAGCGATGGCGTGATCGCCATCATCATCACGATCATGGTGCTGGAGATGAGAGCACCGCACGGCAGCGAACTGTCCGATCTCCTGCCGGTCGCCCCAACGTTCCTCACGTACATCCTGAGCTACATCTACGTCGGCCTGTACTGGAACAACCATCACCACCTTTTCCATGTGGTTCAGCGAGTCTCGGGCAGCGTACTGTGGGCCAACCTGCATCTGCTGTTCTGGCTGTCGCTGGTGCCGTTCGTCACGCACTGGCTCGGGGATAACCATTTCACCGCCTGGCCGACGGCGCTATACGGCGTGGTGCTGTTCATGGCGGCCGTGGCGTACTACCTCCTCACGCGAGCATTGCTCGCCGTGCATGGCGCAGGAGGAAACGCAAAGCTCGCCGCCGCCGTGGGGCGCGACGTCAAGGGCAAGCTGTCGGTCGTGGCCTACGCGCTGGCGATCGGACTGGCATTCGTGATGCCGGCACTCTCGCTCGCGCTCTATGCCCTGGTCGCCGCCGTCTGGCTGATCCCGGATCGCCGGATCGAACAGGTGATCGAGTCATAGCGCCGCGGACTCGCAAGCACGGTGGCAGTCGACGCGCATCGCGTTTTTACGTAGTATCCGGTCCATCATGCAAAACGTAACCTTTGAACTGACGGGCGAATTCGTCGCCCTGAACGACTTGCTCAAGCTCGCCGGCCTCGTGGATTCGGGCGGCGCGGGCAAGGTCATGGTCGCCAGCGGCGCGGTCAGCGTCGACGGCCGGCAGGAGACCCGCAAGACCTGCAAGATCCGCGCCGGTCAGACCGTTTCGGTCGATGGTGTTCGCATTCGCGTCAAGGCGGCTTGATACCCGGTTTCCCCCCATGTGAGCCTGCCCCCGCAGGCCCCTATACTTGAAAGCGGTTTTGGCGTGTCAGCCCAAGTCACACCCGACAATGTCCACAGGACGTCCGAGGAGGCCGTTGCGATGGTCGTGCCCCGTTCACCGTCCGTCGCCGGCACCGCGCCGGGGCGCGAGGCGCTGCTCGCGGCGCTCGACCAGTCGCTCGGCATGCTCGCGCTCACGCCGGATGGCATCGTCGTCGATGTCAACGACAAGCTGCTCGGCATGTTCGGTTACGCGCGCGCCGACCTGATCGGCCAGCCGCACGCCCTGCTGTGCGAACCCGGCGATCCCACGTGCGGCAACGCCCTGACCCACGTCGCCAGCACCCGGCGCTCGCACACGGGACAAGTTCGCCGTCGCCGCCGCGACGGTCGCCCGATCTGGCTCGAAGCCACCTACAACCCCGTCATCGACGACGACGGCAATCTCGCCTTCGTGATCAAGCTCGCCGTCGACGTGACCGCGCGCGTGGAGCGCCAGGCGGCCGACGACGCCCGCCTGCACCTGCTCTCGCTCGGCGTCGACGAGACCGACAACGCCGTGCTCATCACCGACGCACAGGGTTGCGTGTGCTACGTCAACGCCGGGTTCACGCGCATGTTCGGCTACGCCGCCAGCGAGGTCGTCGGCCAGTCCACTCGCCTGCCGTCGGGCGAAGCCGCGACGGGCGACTTCGCCGACAGTGCATCGGCCGTCGATATCAAGGAGGCCCTTGCCCATTGCCTCGAGGCCGCCCGCGACGGCCGCAGTTGCCATAGCGAAATGCTCGTGCGAACAATGCAGCGCCAGCCGCTGTGGGTATCCGTCGTGACGAACCCGATGCTCGACGCGAACGGCAAACTCCTCAACGCCGTGGTGCTGTTCACCGACATCACGCAATCGAAGATTCAGGAAGTGCTGCAACACAAGGCGCTCGCCGCGATGGTGCGCGATGCGCCCCTCGTCGAAGTGCTCACGCTCATCTGCCGCGAACTGGAGCAGATCGCGCCCGAGGTCGTGGCCTCGGTGGTGCGGGTCGATTCGGAAGGCCGGTTGCGCCCGCAAGCGGGGCCAAGCCTGCCCGCGCAGTATCACAAGAACATCGAAGGCCTGGCCATTGGACCGAACGTAGGCACCTGCGGCTCGGCGGCGTTTCATGCGCGCCCGGTGATCGTGACCGACATTGCGAACGACCCGCGCTGGGCCGATTTCCGCGACATGGCGGCCGAATTCGGATTGGCCGCGTCGTGGGCCATGCCCATCATCGCGAACGACGGGCGGGTCCTCGGGGTGCTCGGTTTCTACTACCGCACGCCGCGCAGCCCTGACACCCTGCATGAACGACTCGTCGACGTCTGCGTGCATCTGTGCAAGCTGGCCTTCGAGCGCGACGAGTCGCGCACGCGCATCCGCCAACTGGCGTTCTCGGACAACCTCACCGGCCTGCCCAATCGAAGCATGCTCGGCGTGCTCGCGGCACAAGCCATTGCCAGCGCGGCGGAGTTGAACGCGCGCATGGCCGTCATCTTCATCGACCTGGATCGCTTCAAGCAGGTCAACGACTCGCTCGGCCACCAGGCAGGCGACGCCCTGCTGCGCACGATCGCCCAGCGCTTGAGACGCTCGCTGCGCGGCGCCGATATCGTCGCCCGTCTGTCAGGCGACGAGTTCGTGGCCATGCTCACCGAGTGCGATCCCGAGCGACTCGATATTGCGCTCGAGCGCATGCGCAGCGCGTTGCGCGCGCCATGCCAGATCGATGGCGTGACGCTCGCACCGTCGGGCAGCTTCGGCATCAGCCTGTATCCGAATCACGGCAAGGAATTCGACATTCTTTTGCAGCGTGCAGACATGGCGATGTATCAGGCGAAGATGACCAGCCCGGGCAGCGTACGCGTCTATCACGAAGACATGAACATCCACGCGCAGGAGCGGCTCGAGCTGGAGACCGCCCTGCGCGACGCCCTGCGGCAGGGCAAGCTCGCGCTTTTCTATCAGCCGCAGGTCGATCTGTCCGACGACTCGGTCTACGGCGCCGAGGCCCTGACGCGCTGGACGCATCCGCAGTACGGCGACGTGTCGCCGTCGCGCTTCATTTCACTGGCCGAGGAGTGCGGCCTGATCGGGGAACTCGGCACCTGGACGCTGCGCGAGTCGTGTCGCCAGTTGGCGGATTGGCGCCGGCGAGGCGTGGGCATCGGCAATGTGTCGGTCAACCTGTCGCCCACCAACTTCCATGATCACAACCTGCCGCGTACGATCGCCGACGCGCTGGCCGATCACGATCTGCCACCGTCGTGCCTCGCCATCGAAATCACGGAAAGCGTGTTGATGGACCACAATCCGACCACGCTGCGCATCATCGACGAAGTTCACGGCATGGGCGTGCGCCTGTCGATGGACGACTTTGGCACCGGCTACTCGAGTCTGGGTTATCTGCGCCGCCTGCCGGTCTCGGAGTTGAAACTCGACCGCAGCTTCGTCCATGACATCACTCGCGACGAAACGGTGCAGGCGCTGACCAATGCCATCATCAGCATCGGTCGCAATCTGCACCTGACGGTCGTGGCCGAAGGGGTCGAAGACGAAGCCCAGCGAGCGCTGCTCGTCGCGCAAGGGTATCGTGTCGCGCAAGGGTATCTGTTCTCCCCCGCCCTGTCGGCCGTCGACGTCGAACGCTGGCTCGAACAGTGGTCGGCACGCCCCCCCTCACCGAACCCCACACCCGCCTGAAACTTCCGGCGTCACGGCGCGAGCCCAAGTTCCATCTGATGCAGTGCCGTCTCGATGGCCTGGCTTTGCTCGGCGTCGAGCGCGTCGGAGGCAATGCTCGTCTCACGGCGGTAGATCATCTCGCCGTAGACGTTGGCCAGCGCGCGTGCCGACTGGCACAGCGACCAGTGGCTGTCGGCGGCCTGACGGCCCGTCCAGTAGTTGATCGCCTGCTCGATTTCGGCGATGGAATAGTTGGCTTTCATGAGAGGTTCTGTCTCGCCGCGAAGTGGAATACTGTGATTATATACAGTGGACCGGAAATCGGTAAATTGCTCATGTCATGACCGGAATCGATCCGGATCGGTTCGGGTCCGCGCACGCGTCGATTCTCGGGCTCGCGTTTCGGAACTGCAACACTTGATGAGGGGCCGTCGCGGCAAACGTGCCCGCGTACCTCGACAATCCTCGCAAAATCATCCACTTATCAATTCCGGCACGATATTGGCTTCAGGTTCGTGAAAACGCCGTGCAACCGCTTGCCATGCTCGCGCTGCTCGCGTCCCCAACGATCGCCCCGACGGAGCCCGCCATGCCGCCGAGACACGCTACGCCACAGGTTCCACCTGTTTTCCCGTCCGCCGTCCGACGTGTGACGTTGCTTCGGTTTGGCGTCGTCGCACTCTGTGTGGTGGTGGCATCCGGCGCGCCACGGGTTCATGCCCAATCGATGCCGCCAGCCGGCGCAACACCCACCGACCCCTTTCATCAACCGTGTGTCGCCGTGCGCGCGTCGCCGGAAGCTTCCTCGTCGGGGAGCCGCGGTATGCGCCACGGCGTGGCCGCCCCTCGGAGCATCGCGACGACACCCGCCGCAGGGTACCTGGTACGAAAGCAATACGTCGACCTCGACAACCGCTGCGCAACACCGCCCGCGTTCGCGCCGACACGCGACGTCGACTCAACCTCCATTTGGCATGTAGACGCCCCGGCAGGTGACATGCACGCGGCCGCCAAGCCTTCCGGGACGCGCGCCTTGCGCGGTCTCGCGTTCTGAGCGGCGCCGCACGACGTTTGCTATCCTGCGTCTTTCGCACGCCCACGTCGTTGCGCCCCCAGAGTTTCCGGAACCTCAATGCCCACCAACACACCCGACAGGCCCGACACCACCAACGCATCCGACAAGTCGCGCGGCACCCACCGCTCGCCCGCCGATGCCATGCCCCCGCCGGGCGCGCTGCCACTCGCCTGGATCGGCTTGCTGGGCGCGGCCGCCTGGGTGCTCAAAAGCCCACATCCCACCTGGGCCGTCGGCGTGATGTGTCTTTGCGCCGGCCTGATCTCATCGTTCGGCGCACGTCGTCGCGGACGCAAGGCATGGCCCGCCTTCTTCACAGGCCTGCTCCCCGTTGGCGTCGCCCTGTTCTTCGCGTTGTTGATGTTGCGGCCGCTGCTTCGTTGACAACGTATTGTCAAGTGTTCGTGTGGCTCGCAAGTCGTGACCGGCGCGCCCTTCTCGTTACACACTCAACGACCGATGAGTTACCCACAGCTTCTGTGGATAACCCACTGGATAACCGGGCACTCGCCCGCCGAGACGCCCGCCGTTACACGCTGTCAAGAGGATTGCCCGTTTCGGCGTCAGCATTGGATAAATTTTTTAAGCTTGACGTTTCACCGCGCATCTGTGCGCAGGCAAAACCCTTTGACGTGACGCAAGCCTGCGGGAAATCCCGCCGCAATTCGTGTGAAAAGCGGGGTCCCCGCACGCATGGAAGGGTTCGCAGCACAAGCGAATCGGCCTATGATGGAATTGCGCGATACCTCGCCATGCATGACTTGGGATCCTCGCAGGATCCACACTTCAGTGGCCGCTTCGCTTTCCAGTAACCCCGGGAGAACGTCTCGTATGACCCAATCCGACAAGCCGTCCGTTACCTCCGCCTCATCGCCTGTCGACGCGTCCACGACCGAAGCGGAGCGCGTCCATCTGGACGATTTGCTCGCGCGTCACTCGGTCACGGAAACGGTCGACCGCGCGTCCGTCATCGACTTGATCAACGAGTTGCGCTCGCCTGAAGTGAAAACGGCGGAAGACCGTGATCGGGTCGTCAAGGAAAGCCGCTTGTGGCGGGAAGTGTCGCACCGCGACACCGCCATTTCGCTGATCAATTCGCTCGCGCAGATGGCGCCGATCTTTCTGAACCAGATTCACTGGTGATGGTTGTCGCGCCGGCCGTCGCCGGCGCGATGCGCCTTCTTTCGCTTCAATCCTGATTTGCACGCTTGCCGCGCCGATTCATTGATCTGGATTAACGTTGCTTGCGGACACCCTGGTGGGTGAGCGGGATGTTGCGCCGTGTGTGCCTTACAATGCGGGTCGCTTAAGCGCTTCCTGTTGACCCGACACCATGACGACCACGCTGGACACCCCGACCGAATTCAAGAACTGGATCTGCCTGATCTGCGGATGGATTTACAACGAAGCCGAAGGCGCACCGAACGACGGCCTCGTGGCCGGTACGCGCTGGGCCGACGTGCCCGCCGACTGGCGTTGCCCGGAATGCGATGTGGCCAAGGCGGATTTCGCGCTGTCCGAGTTCTGAGTTTGGTAGCGCCCGCACACGGGGCGCCGAGGCCGGGCGCGACGTCCGCCGGATCGGTGCAAGCTCAATGATGCCAGCCCCATCCGCGGCCCCGGCCGTGCCATCCGCGATCATATCCACCGCCGTAATAGCCACCCGATATCCCGAACGTCACGACCGGCGCGGGCGCAACCGCGTAGCCCGGCGCATAGCCATAACCGTCGTAATAGGCGTTGCCGTACGCTGGCGCGCCATAAGGCACGGCTACGCAGCCGGCCATCATCACGGCGACGGCAGCGCCGCCCGCCAGCCAAAGTAAGCGTTTCACGATGAAGTCTCCCGCATGAGCTGTTCGAGTCGTGCGCGAAGCGGATCGACGCCAGCCCTTCAACGGCTCGTCGAACTTCGTAGCACCCGTTTGACTCGTTAGACATGTATGTTCCCGCGAAATGCGCGCGGGGGACATCATCTTTGGTTACCAAATGTGACACCGGTAACCGTGCGGGCATATGGCGCGGGCAGAGCGCTCGACGAGCGTCGGCGCCCGCGCCATCAGAAAACCCAGCAGCGGTCGCGACCGGCGCGTTTGGCGCGGTACAACGCCATGTCGGCACGCTCGACCATGGTTGTCGGCGAGTCGTCGTCCTGCCACTCCGTGATGCCGAAACTCGCCGAGAAACGCAGCGGGGGCTCACTGCCTTCCACCGATTCGCGCTTGCAGCGCTCGCGAATGCGGTCCGCCACGCGCAGCGCATCGCGCTCGCTCGCCCCCGGCAGCAGAATCGCGAACTCCTCGCCGCCGATGCGGCCGATCAGGTCGTCGCCGCGCAGCGTCGACGAACACACCAGCACAAATCGGCACAGCACCTGATCGCCGATGGCATGCCCATAGGTGTCGTTGATGGACTTGAAGAGATCGAGATCGGCCACGATGAGACTCATCGGCTCGTTCTTGCGTTGCGTACTCTCCAGCAACCGCTCGAAGCGATGGAAGAAGTAGCGTCGCGTCAGGCTGCCCGTTAATTCGTCATAACTGGCTTCGAACGCCAGTTGATGATTGGCGGCGCGCAGCACCTCGTTCGACTGACGCGCTTCGCGATGCTTCACACGCTCACGCCAATAAGTCCAGCCGGCGAGCGTTACGATGATGACGCCGCCCAGATACAGCAAGAAACATAACATCAGGTCCTTGGCATGCTCGCGCGTGAGCGCCTCCCAGGCGTCGACACCCTCCACCGCGTAGACGGTCAGGTCATTGCTCGAACTCGGACGCGACGTGATCACGAACGGCTTCCGGGACTCGTCGAATGCCGACATCCGCTCGAGCAATTCCTGAGGCACCCAGGCGTTCGAGCGACCGGGGGCGCGCTTGAACGGGGAGATGGGCATGCGCGCGAAGTCGTCGTGCTGGTAAAGCGCCATGCGCTCGGCCTCAGACAGCGTGCCCAGCTTGCCATCGAGCATGAAACGATCCTCGAAACGCGGGTCGTTCGCCATGATGACCACGCCATTGCCGTCAACGATGAACGACTCTCCGCTGCCCACCCAATGACGCAATCGCGTGAGTCCGATCTTGGTCATCACGACACCGATCAGCGCGCCCTTGCGATACACCGGGGCGCTGAAATAAAGGCCGGGCGCCTGATGCTCCCAGCCTGCGGCATAACTCTCGAAACGTCCGCCCAACAAGGCATTGGTGACATAGGGCATGTTGGCCACGGACTGCCCGATCGGCGACGGCTCATCGCGGAAATTGCTTGCGGCCACGCACACGCCATTAGCATCGATCAGCCACACCCGGTCAACGCCGAAGTAGCCCTGAGCCCCTTGCAGAAATTCGTTGGCACGATCCACGGTCTCGGGCGCCGGGGCGTCACCCCCCGCCGGCCGCAGCACGTCACGCAGCAAACCGACTTCCGCCAACGTGGCGGGGATGGCGCGCACCATCGCCAGATCCGTGTTGATGGCGTGAATCATGCCGTCAGCAACGCGCTCGGCCACCCTCTGCCCCGCGTCGACGCTCTGAGCGAGTTTGTCGCCGACCAGCGACGTGGCAGTCCTGTCCGCCGCCATCCAGCAGACGACCAGCACGCCCAGCGAGACGCTGGCAGCATAAAGCCAATGCCTTATCCTCATCCGAAAATCAAACGCTCGTTCTAATATTATTCACTTCTTACGTTGGCGAAGTATCCACCGCATTCGTGTCGCGTTTCTGTCATTTCCCCGGACAGAAGTTCTGATCGCGACTGACATCCTTAGTGTCAGCGAATTGCCGCCAAGTCTGGTCTGCGCGTCGAATTCGTTCCTCTATTCTCGATCCACGGCGTGTCGCGCCACGCGCCTTCGGACCCTGACTGCCCTGCATTGTCCACCCCGACAATGGCAGCAGCCCTCGCTTTCCAGCGTAGTGCGCGGCGCACAGTCATCCATTCATGCCGCTCGATTTCATCATGACAACGACTGATTTTATCGCACGCCAACAATAAACTCGCACCGACAAACATCAAATCGCGAATTTACTACGATCGCCTATTTAATCTATTAATTAGCCAAAAACGTCGCTTGTTCGCGTTGTTCCATTAGTCCGCTTTATTCGCAAATACCCAAACGCGCGATGACCGAATCAATCTGTTCGACTTCCACCGGACGGGAGAATAAGTAACCCTGTGCGCAGAGCGGCACGAAATGACGCAGCCAATCCAGTTGCCGCGCATTCTCCACGCCCTCGACAATCAGCTCGATACCCAGCGAGCGCGCAATGTTGACGATGTTCGAAATCATGAGGCATGAACGTGACGAGTCGGGAATCGACTCCACGAATGAACGATCGACCTTGAGCGTGTCGACAGGAAAACGTGTCAGGTAGGACAACGACGAGTATCCGGTACCAAAATCGTCAAGCGCAATGCGCACCCCGGCGCGCTTGAACTGCTTGATCTTCATCTCCACGAGCGCCGGATTCTTGACCATGACCGACTCGGTGATTTCCAGCTCCAGTCGATTCGGCTCGATCGCGTACGCCCTCATGAGACGCTCGACCAGTTCGGCAATGTCGCCGCGCCAGAACTGCACCGACGAGACATTGACGGCCAGTCGCAGCGACGCCATCGGCGTGCCTCGCCACGCCGCCAGTTGACGGCACGCCTGCGTCAGCGCGAACTCGCCGATGGCCACGATCTGCCCCGTCGTCTCCGCCAGGGGGATGAACTCGCCCGCGCTCAGTACGCCCCGATCCGGGTGGCGCCAGCGAATCAACGCCTCCATGCCGCGCACGCAATCGGACTCGAGCGCGACGATCGGTTGATAGGCGAGGAAAAACTCGCCATTGGCCAACGCCTGCTCCATTTGGCGTTCCCACACGACGAGCTGATGCGCCTGATACGTCATCTGCTGTGTATAGACGCGCACCACGCTCTTGCCAGCCTCTTTCGCCGAGTACATGGCTAGATCGGCTTTCTTGATGAGGTCGGCTTCGGTTTCCTCCGGTTTGGACCAGAAGGTCACCCCGATACTCGCGTGCAGCGCGAACGACGTGCCGTCCGCCACCATCGGCGACCTGAGGGTGCCGAGCAGCGTCTCGCCCAGCGGCTCGGCGGCGTCGGTTGCGCCGTTGCCCGTGAGCAGCACCATGAATTCATCGCCGGCAAAACGCGCCAGCATGGCCTCTGGTGGCATGCGCGGGGCAAAGCGCTCGGCCACCTGACGGATGATCTCGTCACCCTGCGTATGACCCAACGTGTCGTTCACGCTCTTGAAATTATCGAGGTCGATGTGCAACAGTGCCACCTTGCCGACCTGCTCGGGCACGGACAGCGCGCGCCGCAACGCCTCCATGAGCGCGTAGCGATTGGGAAGTCCGGTGAGCGCGTCGAACGAAATCAATCGCGTAAGCTGCTGATCCCGTCCGATCAGCCGTTGCATCAGGTAGGCGATGAGCACGAAGAACACGATGAGCGCGACCGACACGAAGGTGGCCATCGTCAAATAGACCCGCGCGACATGCCGATGCTCGGTCAGCGCCTCATCCACCGACAGACCGACCTGAACCGCCAGCGGATAGTCGCGCAAATGGCGGTAAGCCACGATACGTTCGATGCCATCGATGGGATCACGCTGGATACCGGAACGGCGTTGCGCTGCCGAGAACGGCGGCAATTCCCCCGTGCCGGCGATGGCAACGCCGGCGCCGGTGCTGCGCGCGAGCATGGCATCGTCGTCGGCAATGATGGCGACCTCGCCGTATTGGCCCAGCACGGCGTTCGTGTAGAAGTCCGTGGTGAAGTAGTCTGGCGCCTGAGACACGATTACCACACCGGCGAAGCTACCGTCGGGATGATTGAGCCGCCGGGTGAACTGAAGCACCCACTTGCGCGACACGCGCCCAAGCACCGGATGACTGATGAACAGGTTGTCGTTCGAGAGTTCCTGATGCACCCGGAAGTGCTCGCGATCGGCAATGCTGATCCCAACGCCGCCGGCGATCGTCGTGGCCACGATCTTGCCGTTCGCATCGGCCAGACTGACCTGCACCATGAAGGGATCTTTGACCGTTCCTTCGGCGAGCGCTTGCTTCAAATCGAAGTGACCGTGACGTCGCTCGTACTCGTATTTCACGAAACGCGTCAGTTGATCGACCTGACGGATGGCCCGCAACGTATGCTGCTCGAGTGCGGTCGTCACGGTCGACGCCGAGGCGGCCGCGTCGCGCAGAATTGCCTGACGCTCGATGGCGATGCGCCATAGCACCGCCGTCCAGACGAGAATCAGAATCAGGAGACCGAAAATCAGAATCGCGGCGATCGAGCGATGGGGCGTCATCCAACGCCCGTGTCGCGCTCCCGTTGTGCTCGGTTCCGCCATAGGGGGAGATCCTTTCAGCCTTTGTGCCAAAACGCGCAAAGATCGGTGTTGGCCCGGTCGTCAATAGGCTCCAGCGGTCGTCGCCAACGGACGCCATGGTTTCCGGCAAGTGTAAGGCAATCGCGGTGCCCCCGGAAGTCGTTTGGCGTTTCCGCGCTCCGGCAGGGGGACGGGGTGAGCGCGAACACCGCCCCACCCTGCGGCGTGCCATATGTCGGATTACGGATATTTCGGCGACCGCCGCCACCGATGCGTACGCCTTCTTCAGGACTTGAGCAAATCGATGACCGCCTCCAGGCGGTGGCGCAAGTCAACCACGTCGAGGATCGTCTCGGGTTCGGTCAATGCTGCCGACTCGCCCGCGTGCCCCGCAGCCGCGCGGCCGCCACGCGGCGTGTCGGCATCGAGGCGGTTACGCGCACCATTGATGGTGAAGCCCTGCTCATAGAGCAACTCCCGGATACGCCGGATCAGCAGGACTTCATGGTGCTGGTAGTACCGTCGATTACCGCGCCGCTTGACGGGGCGCAGTTGTGTGAACTCCTGCTCCCAATAGCGCAGTACATGTGGCTTGACGCCACACAGCTCGCTCACCTCACCGATGGTGAAGTAACGCTTTGCGGGAATCGGCGGCAAGGCAACGTGATCCATCGCGGCGTTAGCGGAATGGGACGACGGTTAAATTGCGGAGGAAAACCAGTAGCCGCCACAGAATGCGGCGGCAGGGAATTACTTGTCCAGTACGCCTGATTCCACCATCGACTTGAGTTTCTGGCTAGCGTGGAAGGTCACCACCCGACGCGCGGCAATCGGAATCGCCTGGCCGGTTTTAGGATTCCGGCCGGGTCGTTGCGGTTTGTCGCGCAACTGGAAGTTACCGAAGCCGGAGAGCTTGACGCTGTCGCCAGACTCAAGCGCATCGCGGATCGATTCGAAGAAGGCCTCGACCATATCCTTCGCTTCGCGCTTGTTCAGACCGACTTGCTCGAACAGCAACTCGGCCAGTTCGGCCTTGGTCAGCGTCGGCGCTTCGGTCGAGACCTCGTTCGTGTCGCTGCGACCCAGCGCGATGCGCTGCGCCGCGAGCATGGCTTCAAATTCACCAGGATTCATTTCGTTCATACGTCCCACGCGATGGCGATGACAGTGCGATAACCAACTCGCAAGCGGATGTTGACTGAGTTTCAGGCGCGCAAACGTGCGCCGAACCCTTCTACCCGTTGTACCAGTGCGTTGATGGCGCCCTGGACCGTCTCGTCTTGCAACGTACCCGAGGGGTCCTGCAGAGTAACACGAAACGCTACGCTTTTGTCCTGCGCCCCCAGCGAGCCCGAGGCTGCGCCGGCCTTCGGACGGAACTCGTCGAACAGGCGCACCGATTGCACCACGCTGCATGCCGGATCGTCGTCACGCGCGGCCAGCATGGCGTCGATCAGCCCTTGCACCGGCTGCGCCTGATCCACCACCAGCGCGATGTCGCGCGTGACCGGCGGGAACTTCGAGATATCCTCGTAGCTTGCGACATCGCGCACCAGAAGCGCTTCCGCTTCGATCTCGAACAACACCGGCGCATGCGGCAAATCGTACTTCTGTTGCCAGCGCGGATGCAGCTCGCCGATGATCCCGACACGCTTGCCATCGACTTCGATCGCCGCGCTGCGCCCCGGGTGCAACGCCGGGTGCTCGGCCTTCACGAAGCGTGCCGTGCGCGGGGACAACAGCGCTTCGAGATCGCCCTTCACGTCGAAGAAATCAACCTGACGCGTTGCCGCGCCCCACTGCTCGTCGAGCACCGGGCCGTAGGCCAGCGCCGCGACCGTGAGCGGCTGACGGTAACCGCCAACGCTCAGCTCGCCCGAGGCGACCGTATTGTCGCGATGGTAGGTGCGGCCGATTTCGAATACGCGTACACGCGACGCCTTGCGATTCAGGTTGTAGCGCGTGCTCGCGATCAGGCTGCCGATAAGCGTCGAGCGCATCACTGCCAGGTGGCTGGCGATCGGATTGAGCAGCTTGATGGGGTGATCGTTGCCGGCGAAATCGGCTTCCCACTCGACATCGACGAAGCTGAAGCCAACGGTCTCGTGATAATCGCGCGCCGCCACGGCGTGACGCACCGCGTGCTGCGAGCGGCGGCCTTCCTGCGTCGGACGCATTTCGCTCGCGGCGACCGGCGGATTGGCCGGAATGCGATCGAAACCGTAGATGCGCGCAATCTCTTCGATCAGATCTTCTTCGATTTCGATGTCGAAGCGATACGACGGCGGCGTGACGTTGAACACGCCATTCTGCAACGTGAACGGCAGACCCAGGCGCGTGAAGATCGCGCTCATCTCCGCCTCGGAAACCGGCACGCCCAGAATCTTGACGGCACGTGCGACGCGCAGGGCCACGGGCTGACGCTCGGGCAGCTGTGCGATCTGGTCTTCAAGCGGACCGGCCTGGCCCCCGCAGATGTCCAGCACCAGTTGCGTGGCCCGCTCGAGTGCGCGCCCATTGCCGGCGAAGTCGACGCCGCGCTCGAAGCGATGCGAAGCATCGCTCGTGAAGTTGTACTTGCGTGCCCGGCCCTGAATCGCCTGCGGAAAGAAGAACGCGCCTTCGAGGAAGATGTTTTGCGTGTCCAGACCCGCCTTGGTCGAGTCGCCGCCCATGATGCCGGCGAGCCCGATCGGGCCGCTGGCGTCGGTGATGGCGAGCACGTTCTCGTCGAGCGTGACGGTCTGTTCGTTGAGCAGCTTGAGCGTTTCGCCCGCCCGTCCGAAGCGCACGTCGATCCCCCCTTGCAGGCGGTTCAGATCGTAGACGTGCAGCGGCTGGCCCAATTCGAGCATCACGTAGTTGGTGATGTCGACCAGCGCGGAGATGCTGCGCTGACCAGCGCGCTCAAGGCGCTCGACCATCCAGCGCGGCGACGCCGCAGCCGCGTTCACATTGCGGATGATTCGGCCGCCGAAGCGCCCGCAACCTTCCGGCGAGCTGATACGCACCGGCAGCGTGTCGGCGATTGTCGCGGGTTGAGCGCCCTGCCCCGGCAAGTCCTTGAGCGGTGCGCCGGTAATGGCGGAGACTTCGCGGGCGATGCCCAGCAGCGACAGGCAATCCGCTTTGTTCGGCGTGAGCTTGACGACGAACACCGTGTCGTCGAGATCCAGATACTCGCGGATGCTCATGCCGACCGGCGCGTCGTCCGGCAGGATCATCAGACCGCCATGGTCTTCCGAGAGCTTCAGTTCGCGCGCCGAGCACAGCATGCCGAAACTCTGCACGCCGCGTAGCTTGCCGATCTTGATCTGGAACGGAGCGCCGCCGGCCTCGGCCGGGGGCAATGCCGCACCCACGGTCGCGCACGGCACCTTGATGCCCGGCACCACGTTGGGGGCGCCACACACGATGGTGAGCGTCTCGCCGGTGCCGGCATCGACCTGGCAGACGTTCAGACGGTCAGCGTCCGGATGCCGGGCGACGTCGAGCACCTTGGCCACGACCACACCGGTAAACGGCGGGGCAACCGGGTCGGTTTCCTCGACTTCGAGCCCGGACATCGTCAGGGCATGCGCCAACGCGTCCGTCGACAAATCCGGGTCGACCAGGGTACGCAGCCACGATTCAGAGAATTGCATGGATCAGTTCGCTCGCAGTTAAGTCTTCACTTCCGAGAGCCCGGCGGCAGCGGCTTCGCGCGCCTGTCCGGGGCCGTCGGCATCGATTACATGAATTGGCGCAGGAAGCGCAGGTCGTTCTCGTAGAACAGGCGCAGATCCTGCACGCCGTAGCGCAGCATCGTCAGACGCTCCAGGCCCGAACCGAACGCGAAGCCGATATAACGCTCCGGGTCGAGTCCCATGTTGCGCACGACCGTCGGATGCACCTGCCCGGAGCCCGAGATCTCCAGCCACTTGCCGGCGTTCTTGCCGGTTTCGAACTGCATGTCGATTTCGGCGGACGGCTCCGTGAACGGGAAATACGACGGGCGGAAACGCACCTGAATGTCGTCGCGTTCGAAGAACTTGCGCAGGAAATCGGTGTACACACCCTTCAGGTCGGCGAAGCTGATGTCTTCGGCAATCCACAGGCCCTCGACCTGGTGGAACATCGGCGAGTGCGTGGCGTCCGAGTCCACGCGATATGTGCGGCCCGGCGCGATCACCTTGATCGGCGGCTTGTTCATGCGCGCGTACCGCACCTGCATCGGGCTCGTGTGCGTGCGCAGCAGCAACGGCTTGCCGGCGTCGTCGTTCCCTTCGATGTAGAACGTGTCTTGCATCGAGCGCGCGGGGTGGTTCTCCGGGCTGTTCAGCGCCGTGAAGTTGAACCAGTCGGTTTCGATTTCGGGGCCGTCGGCCACGTCGAAACCAATGGAACGGAAAATCTGTTCAACGCGCTCCCAGGTGGTGAGCACGGGGTGCAGGCTGCCAGCGCCCAGGCCTCGGCCAGGCAGCGTGACGTCGACGGCCTCGGCGGACAAGCGCGCGTCGAGCAGCGCGTCGGCCATGGCCTGGCGGCGCGCCTGCAGGGCGCCTTCGATCTGTTGCTTGGCCGCGTTGATCCGTGCGCCTTCATGCTTGCGCGCGTCGGGATCAAGCTTGCCGAGGCCCTTGAGCAACTCGGTCAGTTGGCCGGTCTTGCCAAGAAAGCGGGCTTTCTCGTTTTCCAGCGCGGCGGCGTCGGGAGCGGCGGCGAACGCACGCTGCGCTTCGCTGACGATAAGTTCCAGATCCATATGCTACAGACTCAAGTTAGGCGGTCGGAATGGCCGCAGGTGCCAGCGAAAAAACCAGCGAAAAGGCAAGCGAAAAACAAAAGGGGGCTCCGATGAGAGCCCCCTCCTGGCGAATGGCGCGCGGTAAAACGCGCGATACGCTAACTACAGCTTAGGCTGCGACGGCGGCTTTCACCTGGGCGACAATCGCGGCAAACGCCGGCTTGTCGTTGATGGCCATGTCGGACAGCACCTTGCGGTCGAGTTCGATCGAGGCCTTTTTCAGACCAGCGATGAACACGCTGTAGGTCATACCGTGCTGACGCACACCTGCATTGATACGCGCAATCCACAAGGCGCGGAACACGCGCTTCTTGTTACGGCGATCGCGATAGGCGTACTGCCCGGCGCGCATGACCGCTTGCTTGGCGATGCGGAAGACGTTATTGCGGCGGCCGCGGAAACCCTTGGCAGCAGCGATGACTTTCTTATGGCGGGCCCGTGCGGTGACCCCACGTTTGACTCGAGGCATGTTTCTCTCCTATCTAAGTCGGGGTTTAAGCGAAGGGCAGCATTGCGCGTACGGAGTTCATATCAGACTCATGAACGCCGACGGCACCGCGCAGGTGACGCTTATTCTTGGTGGTCTTCTTCGTCAAAATGTGACGCTTGAAAGCCTGACCACGCTTAACGGTACCGCCAGGACGCACGCGAAAGCGCTTCTTGGCACCGCTCTTGGTTTTCATCTTAGGCATGAAAAACTCCGAGTTTTTAACATGATCACAGGTGTGACGCCAAAATCGCGCCCCTTGTAGAACCCGGGATCACTTGTATTCAGGGTCAGACAACACCCTGCATCACTGCCATGGCCTTGCGGGCCACGGCGGCAATTCCTTGCCGCCCGGCGGTATCGATCGATACCGCCACGGCGTTACTTCTTCTTCGGCGAGATGACCATGATCATCTGACGGCCTTCCATCTTCGGCATCTGTTCCGGCTGGCCGACCTCTTCGAGATCGGACTTCAGACGTTCCAGCATACGAGCGCCGATTTCCTGGTGAGCCATCTCACGGCCGCGGAAACGCAGCGTGATCTTGGTCTTGTCGCCTTCTTCGAGGAACCGCTTCAAATTGCGCAACTTGACATTGTAGTCGCCGTCGTCGGTGCCAGGCCGGAATTTGACTTCCTTGATCTGAACAACCTTCTGCTTCAGCTTGTTCTCGTGCGCTTTCTTCTGTTCCTGATACTTGAACTTGCCATAGTCCATCAGGCGGCACACCGGCGGCTGCGCCTGCGGCGCGATTTCCACCAGATCGACGTCGGCCTCTTCGGACAGACGGAAAGCCTCAGCGAGTTTCAAAATGCCGAGCTGCTCACCGTCGACCCCGGTTAGACGCACTTCAGGCGCAGTGATTTCGCCATTGATGCGATGCGCTTTATCGGTAGCGATGTTGCTTATCCTCGAAAAAAACAAAAAATTTAGCCGCGCTGTCCGACAGGCGTTATTGGAACGCTGCGCACGCTTGCGCAAGGCGTTCGATGAGCGCGTCAACGGGCATCACACCCAGATCCACGCCGCCACGGGCACGCACGGCTACCGTATTCGCTTCCTGCTCTTTGTCCCCTACGACAACAAGGTAGGGAACCTTCTGCAAGGAATGCTCGCGTATTTTATAGCTAATTTTCTCGTTGCGCAAATCGCTACGAGCCCTAAGCCCTTGTTCTTTCAACTTTTTCGTTACTGCCTGGGCGTATTCGGCCGTTTTTTCGGACACATTCAGCACAATGACCTGCTCCGGCGCGAGCCAGACCGGCATTGCACCAGCATGGTGCTCGATCAAAATGCCGATGAAACGCTCTAGCGACCCCAGGATGGCCCGGTGAAGCATGACCGGACGGCGGCGGCTGTTGTCCTCCGCCACATATTCGGCGTCCAGGCGCTCAGGCATGGAGAAATCGACCTGCATCGTGCCGCACTGCCACTGTCGGCCAAGCGCGTCCTTGAGCGTGTATTCGATCTTCGGGCCATAGAACGCCCCATCGCCCTCGGCGATCACGAATTCGCAGTTCGAACGACGCAGCGACTCCATCAGCGCAAATTCAGCCTTGTCCCAGTTCTCGTCCGAACCAACACGATGCTCAGGGCGCGTAGCGACCTTGTAGATCATGTCCGTGAACCCGAAATCCTTGTACACGGCATGCAGCAGCGCCGTGTAATTCACGCACTCGTCGAGAATCTGGTCTTCCGTACAGAAAATGTGACCGTCGTCCTGCGTGAAACCGCGCACGCGCATCAGGCCGTGCAGACCGCCCGACGGCTCGTTGCGGTGACATTGACCGAACTCGCCGTAGCGCAGCGGCAGGTCGCGATAGCTGTGCAGCGCCGAGTTGAAAATCAGCACATGACCCGGACAGTTCATCGGTTTGAGCGCGTACGCGCGATTCTCCGATTCCGTCGTGAACATGTTGTCCTTGTAGTTCTCCCAGTGGCCCGACTTCTCCCAGAGCGCACGGTCGAGAATCTGCGGACCCTTCACTTCCTGATAGCCGTGATTGCGATAGACGCGGCGCATGTATTGCTCGACCTGCTGCCAGAGCGTCCAGCCCTTCGGGTGCCAGAAGACGAGGCCAGGCGCCTCTTCCTGCATGTGGAAGAAGTCCAGCGCGCGGCCGAGCTTGCGGTGATCGCGCTTTTCCGCCTCTTCGAGCATGTGCAGATAGGCGTCCTGGTCTTCCTTCTTCGTCCAGGCCGTGCCATAAATGCGCTGAAGCTGCTCGTTCTTGGCGTCGCCGCGCCAGTAGGCGCCTGCCACCTTCATCAGCTTGAAGACTTTGAGCTTGCCCGTCGACGGCACGTGCGGCCCCCGGCAAAGATCGACGAACCTGCCTTCGCGATACAGGCCGATCTCGTCCGTCGCCGGAATCGATTCGATGATCTCGGCCTTGTACTTCTCACCCATCGACAGGAACAGACGCACGGCATCGTCGCGCGAAAGCACTTCACGCGTGACCGGCTCGTCTTTCTTGGCCAGCTCGTGCATCTTCTTCTCGATGGCGTCGAGATCTTCCGGCGTGAAGGCGCGGTGGAACGCGAAGTCGTAGTAGAAGCCGTTCTCGATGACCGGGCCGATCGTGACCTGCGCTTCGGGGAACAACTCCTTGACGGCGTATGCCAGCAAGTGAGCCGTCGAGTGACGGATGACGTCGAGGCCATCGGCGTCCTTGTCCGTGACGATGGCGAGACTCACATCGCGCTCGATCAGATAGGACGTATCGACCAGCTTGCCGTCGACGCGGCCGGCCAGGGCAGCCTTGGCCAGCCCCGTGCCGATCGAGCCGGCAACTTGCGCTACCGTGAGCGGGGCTTCGTACTGGCGTTGCGAGCCGTCAGGCAAACGTACCGAAATCATGTCGCACTCCCATGCGCAAAAGCATCACGCGCGGCCAACGCCACGCGGCAAAACCACGAAAAAAAACGGCCTCGACTGTCGTCGAGGCCGTCTCTTCATTCCTTGCATCCAGACGAAAAACACCCTCGACTTAACGTCGCACCTTCACCACTGTGAAAGTTCGGGTCGTCTTCAACATGAGTGTTTTCCAGCGCCTGTGTCTGCGGGGTCTCGCGGACTGTCATGCATCAAATTCGTTGGTAGGCTCGATTGGACTCGAACCAACGACCCCCACCATGTCAAGGTGGTGCTCTAACCAGCTGAGCTACGAGCCTACTACAAGAGAACGAGATTCTAGCAACATTTCAGCGAGTCGCCAAGCGAATATTGTGCCTGCCGATAACACCGCTCACCGTCGACGCGACGACACCACCCCCGTCACCCCGCCCAGTTGCGCCAGCGCGCGCTGCAACTGTCCGCCATCGCGCACTTCCACGGTGAACTGCATGAATGCCTGCGCCCCCCGAGACTGCGTGCTGACACCGGTGACGTTGAGCTTTTCCCGCGAGAACACTTCGGAGATGTCGCGCAGCAATCCCTGACGATCCGTCGCCTCGATCTGGATATCCACCGGATACGCCGCCACGCCCCGCCCTTCGAGCACATCGGCCGACCACGCGGTCTGAATCACTCGCTCCGGCGCCCGCGCCTTCATGGCGTGGAAGCTCGTGCAATCCTGGCGGTGGATCGATACGCCCTTGCCTCGCGTGACAAACCCAACGATCGGATCCGGCGGCGCCGGACGACAGCACTTGGCCAGTTGCGTGAGCAACGCGCCAACGCCCACGACCAGCACACCGCTCTTGGCCCCCTGTGTGACGCTGGTGTCGAGGCTCTTCTTCGCGACGAGCGTGTCCTCGTCGCGCGGCTCCGGCCCCGGCAGGTTGCCCGACAGCGCCTGCTCGACATGGCGCAGGCTGAACTCATCCTTGGCAATCGACGCGTAAAGGTCGTCCGGCGTTCGGAATCCGAGCCGAGCCGCCAGTTCCTCCAGATTGACCGACGTCTTGCCCTCGCGCTGCAACGTTTTGTCGATCAGCGTTCGGCCATGAGCAATCGTCTCTTCGAGATCGATGGTATTGAACCACTGACGCACCTTCTGGCGCGCCCGATGACTCTGCAAATACCCCAACTGCGTGTTGAGCCAATCGCGCGACGGGCCGCCTTGCTTGACCGTCACGATTTCGACCGTCTGCCCGTTTTGCAGCGGCGTATTGAGCGGCACCATCGCGCCGTCGACACGCGCGCCACGGCAACGATGCCCCAGCTCCGAGTGCAGGTGATACGCAAAATCGACCGGCGTCGCGCCCTGCGGCAACGCGATCACGCGCGCCTGCGGCGTGAGCACGTAGATATGATCGTCGATCGTCGCGCGCTTGAGCTGCGCCCACGGCTGCGCGGCCCCCTCGGCACCCACCGTATCGGCCACATCGTCTTTCCACGCCAGCAACTGGCGCAGCCAGGCAATCTTCTCGTCGTAGGCTTCGTTCGCCGAAAACGCGCCGCCGTAGCCCCGCTGCCCCGCTTCCTTGTAGCGCCAGTGGGCCGCGATGCCGTACTCGGCAAAGTGATGCATCTCGTTCGTACGAATCTGCACTTCGAATGCCCGCCCGTCATCGCCGATCACCACGGTGTGCAGCGACTTGTAGCCATTGGGCTTCGGACGCGAGATGTAATCGTCGAACTCTTTCGGAATCGGCTGCCATAGGTTGTGGACAATGCCCAGCACCGTGTAGCAATCCTTGATGTCGTCGACGATCACGCGAAACGCGCGCACATCGTACAGTTCGGCGAAATCGACCGCCTTGCCGCGCATCTTCTTCCAGATACTGTAAATGTGCTTCGGCCGCCCGGACACTTCGGCCCTGACACCCGCGCGCGCCAGTTCGTCCTGAAGCCGCTGGATCGCTCCTTCGATGAACGTCTGACGCTCGACGCGCTTCTCTTCGAGCAGCTTGGCAATCTGCTTGTACGTAACAGGCTCGAGAAAACGGAACGCGAGGTCTTCGAGTTCCCACTTCAGCTGCCAGATACCGAGGCGGTTCGCGAGCGGCGCGTAGATCTCGAGCACCTCGTGCGGCATTTCCTCAGGGGGCGCCTTCTTCTGCGCCGCGTACCAGCGCAGCGATTGCAAACGCGACGCCAGGCGGATCATCACCACACGGATGTCTTGCGCAAACGCGAGCAGCATCTTGCGCAGCCCTTCGACCTGCGACTTGCGCTCTGCCGCGGCGTCGCGATCGCGGCCGTCGGACGGCATGGCCTGCGCGGCACGCGAACCCGCGCCCGAGAGCCGCTGCAACTTGCGCACGTCGATCACGAGCGCAGCCACTTCGGCGCCGAACGTTTGGGTCAACGTGGTTTGCGGATCCGGCAGGAACTCGACGGCGGAGAAGAGCGCCGCGGCCTGATGCGTTGCCTCGTCCACGCGCAGCGTATCGAGAATCGCGAGCATGCCGCGTGCGTGCGCCATGATCGGCTCGCCGGACGAGAGCACATGCTCGCCGCACAGGGTCGTGGCGAACGCGAGCGCGTTGTCGAGCGTGGCGGGCAAGGGCACATCACCCACGCCCGGGGTCGAATTCCGGGCGTCGGGCGCCGTTGTCGAATTCGTGCCAGCGGAGGTCGGTGCTTGATGTTGGTTCATGTCGGAACATGGGGCGACGCGCGCCCCTGATGATGCGGGTTATGGCACTCAGCCTTCGCGCTGAGCCGCCACGACCACGATTTCTACAAGCATGGCAGGGTCGGCGAGCAACGCCTGCACGGTGGCACGCGGGGGCGCATTACCGGCCGGCACCCACTCGTCCCACACCTGATTCATTTCACCGAAATACTTCATGTCCGAGATATAGATCTGACAGGAAAGGATCAGCGACTTGTCGCTGTTCGCCTCGGCAAGCAGGCGATCGATGTGCGCGAGTACCTGACGCGTCTGACCGACCATGTCCTGCGTGCGGTCATCCGGCGTCTGGCCCGCCAGATAAACCGTGCCGTTATGCACAGCCATGTCCGACCAGCGCTTTTCGACGTAGAAACGTTGTACTGCCATGATGTAAGACTCCTCGTGTTCTTCGAACGTCGGACTTGCCGCCGCAATCCGCCACCGGGGCGAGTGTCAGTCGGCAAATCCTTCAAAAAATCGGCGTGCGATCTCGATCTGATCCGCATGCACAAACGTCGGCGCGTGTCCCACGCCGGGTATTTCCACGGCGCGCGCGTGTTGCGCGAGCGCCAGCATTTGTTCGAGTGTCGCGCGCGAGAGCAGATCCGACTGCTCGCCGCGCACAATCAGCACGCGCCCGGAAAACGCCGCAAGCGACGCCCAGAGCATGGCCTCTCCCGCCGCCACGGCCTCGGGCGAAATCGCGGCAAATGCCGCCCCGAGCGATGGATCGTAACGCAACACATACCCATCGCCGTCGGCCTTGAGCAGCGGCTCGGACAACGCCCGCCATTCCTCCCGGGTATGCGGTCCGAATGACGACGAGATCGACCAGAGGTAGTCAGCCCCCTCGTCGATCGATGCAAAACGCTTTGGCATGCCGACATATTGACCGATGCGCGCAAGCGCGGCGACGTCGATGTGCGGTCCGACGTCGTTGAGCAGCAGGTGGCGAATCGGCGTATCGGGCAAGCCTGCGAGGCCCATGCCGATCAATCCGCCCATCGACGTGCCGAACCAGTCCACGGACGTCACACCCAGGCGAGCAATCAACGTCACCATGTCGGAGACGTACTGCGGCACGACATACCCCGCGGGATTGCGCAGCCACGATGACTGTCCGCGCCCGACGACGTCGGGACACACGACACGGTAGTCGTTTGCGAACGTCTTCGCCAGCGCGTCAAAATCGCGACCGCATCGCGTCAGCCCGTGCACGCACAACAGGACGCGTGGATTCTCCGGATCGCCCCATTCCGTGTACGCCATATGATGCAAGCCGGAGGGGCTCAGACACTGAACGTTCGACAGGCGCGGCGCGTAGCTCGACATGACAGACTCATCGGATCGGTTTCCAGAACCGAATTCTACCGCGCTTGCCGTCTACCTTTGCAGCGATGCCGGCACCCCGGTGCGCGGCTGGCTCACCGGCACCGCCAAAACAAAACGGGCGGGGAAATCCCCGCCCGCTTCGTCTTCCATCAGTCACCGGGTTCAACGGCCACGGCAACCCTCAGCAATCCTGCGTGTCAGACGCCCCCGGCATTCAGGCCACAGGCGACGACTGCCACGTCGCCGATGCGTCAGACAGCGCTCGTGTCGAGCGGTGCCCCGGTCTTCTGCGAAATTTCTTCCTTCGTCACGCCCGGCGCGAGCTCGACCACCTTCAGGCCGTCCGGCGTCACATCGATCACACCGAGGTCGGTGATGATGCGGTTGACCACGCCAAGGCCGGTCAACGGCAGATCGCAGGCCTTGAGGATCTTGTGGGCGTCGCCCTTGGCAACGTGCTCCATGAGCACGACCACGCGACCGACACCGGCGACAAGATCCATCGCGCCGCCCATGCCCTTGATCATCTTGCCCGGGATCATCCAGTTCGCGAGGTCGCCTTTTTCGCTGACCTGCATCGCCCCGAGGATCGCCAGATTGATGTGGCCGCCGCGGATCATCGCGAACGAGTCCGCCGACGAGAAGATCGACGAACCCGGTAGCGTCGTCACCGTTTGCTTGCCCGCGTTGATCATGTCCGCATCGACTTCGTCCTCCGTCGGGAACGGGCCGATACCGAGCAGGCCATTCTCCGATTGCAGCCAGACTTCCATGCCGTCGGGCACATGGTTTGCCACCAGCGTGGGCAAACCGATACCGAGGTTCACGTAAAAGCCGTCTTCCAGCTCTCGCGCCGCGCGCGCAGCCATTTCATCACGATTCCATGCCATGGTTATCTCCTTGATCTCGGCGCTTACTTGGCACGAACCGTGCGTTGTTCAATGCGTTTTTCCGGATGCGCGTTCAGCACGATGCGCTGAACGAAGATGCCGGGCAGATGCACGTCGTCCGGGTCGATCGAACCGGTGTCGACCAGTTCCTCGACTTCGACGATGGTGATCTTGCCGGCCATGGCCGCCACCGGGTTGAAGTTGCGGGCGGTGCGATTGAACACGAGGTTGCCCGCGCGATCCGCCTTGGCGGCCTTCACGAGCGCGATATCGGCGCGCAGCGAGCGCTCCATGACGTACGTCTCGCCGTCGAATTCACGGATTTCCTTGCCTTCGGCGACCACCGTACCCACGCCCGTCTTCGTGAAGAACGCCGGGATGCCTGCGCCACCGGCGCGCAGTTTTTCGGCCAGCGTGCCCTGCGGGGTGAATTCGAGCTCGAGTTCGCCCGCCAGATATTGGCGCTCGAACTCCTTGTTCTCGCCAACGTACGACGAAATCATCCGCTTGATCTGACGCGTCTCGAGCAGCAAACCCAGACCGAAGCCGTCCACACCGGCGTTGTTGCTGATACAGGTAAGCCCCTTGACGCCCGAGTCGCGCAACGCGGCGATCAGGGCCTCAGGAATGCCACACAGGCCGAAGCCGCCGACAGCGAGCGTTTGCCCGTCTGCGACAACATCGGCGAGCGCCTCCTTGGCGCTGGCGTATACCTTGTTCATCGTTTGTCCCTTTCCCTCGGTTGAGAATTGAAATTATGTCGCGCGCTTGCGCGTTGCGAGGCTTGCGCCGCCTCGCGAATCGTCGGGGCCACGCACCCCATGCAATCATAGAGCTTACGGTGCCGGGCAAATCGGGCACAATACGTGAAATTACATATCTACCTGCGCGCCGGGCCGCAACACGCGACCCACCGGCACGCGCCCCGACAGGATCTGCGCCGCTCCCCCATGCCGACGTTCGACTACCAGACCGCCTTTCACATCGCGCCCGTCGGCCTGGTCATTTCACGCCAGCGCATCATCGAGGACTGCAATCGACAGCTCGGCAAGATTTTCGGCTACGAGCCCGAGGCCCTGATCGGTCAGTCGTTCCAGGTGCTATATCCGTCTCCCAAGGAGTTCGAGCGCATTGGCGAGCGCATTCCGCCGATCATGAGCGCGCAGGGCGTCTATGCCGACGAGCGCATCATGCGCCGGGCCAGCGGCGAACTGTTCTGGTGCCACGTGACGGGGCGCTCTCTCGACGTGAAGGACCCGCACGCCGCCGGCCTCTGGACCTTCGAGGACATGTCGGCCACACGTCGCGTCGCCGTGGCACTGACCGCGCGCGAGCGCGAAATCGCGGCGCAACTCGTGCAGGGCAAGACGAGCAAGCAGATCGGCAAGATTCTCGACATCAGCCCGCGTACCGTCGACATCTACCGCGCGCGCCTGATGCAGAAGTACGGTGCAGGCACCGCCACCGAACTCGTTCAGCGTCTGCTCGGCAACTGAGTCGCGCCAGGGGGCGGGCAGCGCCCCCTTCCCGCCTCACAGAGGGACATACCTCACGCCATCAATGCGCGCACCGCCTCCGGCAGCGGCACCGACTTTTCCGCGTTGTAGTTGACCCAAACGATCTTCGCACCGCCCTCGGCGACGAGGACCTCCGGCGTATCGGCGCGGCGCAGCTCAAAGCGTGTGTCGACGCTGCTTCGGCCCAGCGCGCCCACCGACATGCGGCAATCGATATCGCCGGGATAGCGCAACTGACGCAAGAACGTCATGTTCGCGTTGATGATCACCGGCCCCTCCCCCGTCGAGCTTTCTTCCGACGCGATGTTGAGCGACTCCAGCCACGAGATACGGACCTGCTCCATGTAGCGGAAGTAGACGGTGTTGTTCACATGCCCGAAAGCGTCCATATCGCCCCAGCGAATGGGCATGCTCATCCGAAAGACTTCTTTGTATTCTGACGACACTGCAAATTCCCCATATTGAAAAGCGACGCCCTGCCGCGTAGTGACAGGACGTCATGGGGAGAAAGTGTAGCGCTTCGGCGGGTTCGACGTGCGCCAACCTTCGGCGAATGGCGACGAGCGGCTGCCTTTTCAGAATCGCGCGAGACCACCGCCTCGGACATCTCCGACGCGAGTCGGCAACATTACTTGCGCGCGCCGGCGTCGTGCGGCCTGGCGGTCGTCGCCTCGTCTTTCACGGCGGCCTCGGCCTTGTCGACCAGATCGCGCCCGACCAGCACTTTCCATTTCGCATAGACGGGACGTGTCGCGTCGACAAAGCGCTGGCGTTGTTCCGGCGTGAGTCGCGTGACCTTCACGCCGCGCGCTGCCAGATCGTCCCACGCGGCATTCTCGCCGCGCATCGCATCTTCTCTTGCGAGCGTCACCTCAAATCGTGCCGCCTCGACCGCTGCGTCGCGAACGATGTCGCGATCCTGCGGCGACCAGCTATCCCAGACCTGTCGATTGACGGAGAACACGATGGGATCAGCGACGTAATCCCACACCGTGATGAAGCGCTGCCCCAACGTGTCGAGCCGCACATTGTTGAAGACCGTGATCGGATTTTCCTGGCCGTCGATCTTGCGTGCTCGCAGCGCGCGCACCGCATCGTTCCACGTCATCTGGGTCGGCACGGCGCCCAATGCCGTGAAGATGTCGTTGAACAGTAATGACCCGACGACGCGGAAACGCAGGCCGCGCATGTCCTCAGGCGCACGGATCGACCGGCGAGAGTTGCTCAGTTGCCGAAAACCATTCTCGCCCCACGCCAGCGGTACAACGCCCTGCTCTTCCACGCGGCGAAACAGCTCGCGCCCCACGTCGCCCTGGGTCAGAGCGTCGAGAGAACGACAGCCACGCAGCAGGAATGGCAGGGAGAAAACGTTGAATTCGGGTATCGCGGACGACCAGTTGATCGTCGAGCCGACCGCCATGTCGATCACGCCCTGGCGCAACGCGGAGAATTCGCGCGTCTGGTCTCCGCCCACGAGCGAGGCGCCTGTGTGCAGTCGAATGTTGATGCGCCCACGCGTACGCTCGCGCACCATGTCTGCCCAAAGTTGCGTGCCTTTGCCCCAGGGCGTGCCGGCATCGGGCATGATCGACAGCGAGTATTCAGCCTTGTAGGGCTGCGCGGCCACCGGCAGCGCGATTGCGGCGAGGGCGAGCGCGACGCCGACGAGCGCCCGCCAGCCTTGATTCAACATGTTGTCCTCAAGATGTTTCGGGATCCGACGTCAGCGCGACGTCCTTCACGACCCCATTAGCACCCGAGAATTATGCGCTTGTCGCCGCTACGCTGACTGCCTCGGACAATCCCGGATTGCCGCATTGCAGCGAGCCTGCGCAATTCGCCAAATCGCCGTGGCACAAGGCCTGACGAAGCTCAGCCGACGGCCAGACCGTCGTCGATCGTCATGATCGAACCGTTGATAAACCTGGAATCGTCTGAGGCGAGAAGCAGAATCAGCCCGTCCAGATCGCTCGGTTCGCCGACGCGTTGGCGAGGCAGCATCTGAATGAGCTTGCGACCGGCGTCGGTGTGCCAATGCTCGTGGTTGATCTCGGTGTCGATATAGCCAGGACACAACGCATTGACATTGATGTTGTAACGCCCCCATTCGAGTGCCATCGCCCGGGTCATGTGGATGACCGCCGCCTTGCTCACGCAGTACACGCCGAGCATGGAAATCGCCCGCTGCCCGGCCACCGACGCCACATTGATGATCCGGTGCTGACGCTGCGGGTCACCCTTGGCGCGCCGGATCATGCGCTTGGCGACTTCCTGCGCCACGAAAAAGGTGCCGCGCGTATTGGTGTTCAGGACGTAGTCGTAGTCCTGGGGCGTGACATCGACCAGGCGCTGCTGGGTCGACACGCCAGAGTTGTTGATAAGAATGTCGATGGCCCCCGCCTCGGTCTCGGCATGGGCCACCCCGGCGCGAATGCTGTCGTAGTCGGTCACATCGAGGGGAACCACGTGCGCCGCACCGCCTTGCGCCTCGATCTCCGCGCGCAACTCCTTAAGCCGCTCGACACGCCGACTGGCCAGCACGACCTTTGCGCCGGCCTGGGCCAGCACCTTGGCAAACTGCATGCCAAGTCCGCTCGAGGCCCCTGTCACCATCGCCACTTTCCCTTCCAGATTCAGCGAACGCCCCATCGTCTTCTCCCTCGAGCCTGGACACCCATTGAACAACGGCGACGCCGCATGGCATGCCGCTAGAGTTGCTTACCTACCATATCGAACGATCGTGCTATTAATATGCGGTTGCGAGGTGCCCCCCATTCCCGGAAAATGGCCGCACCCACGAATTCTAACGTTTATAACAGGAGCATCAATGGATCCCAAGCTGCTTGAGCAGTACGGCCCGAGGGAGTCGATGGAGTACGACGTCGTCGTTGTTGGCGGCGGTCCGGCCGGCCTGTCCACGGCTATCCGTTTGAAGCAGCGCGCGCAGGCGTCGGGGAAGGACATTTCCGTGTGTGTCCTGGAAAAAGGCTCGGAAATCGGGGCGCACATCCTGTCCGGCGCGGTCATGGATCCGCAAGCGCTGACCGAACTCATCCCCGACTGGAAAGCCCTTGGTGCACCGCTCGACACCCCTGTCGTCGAAGATCGCTTCCTGTTCCTGAACGAGACTGGCGCGACCCCCACGCCGTCGTGGCTGCTGCCCGCCTGCTTCCAGAATCACGGCAACTATGTCATCAGCCTGGGCAATGTCGTGCGTTGGCTCGGCCAACAGGCCGAAGCACTGGGCGTCGAAATCTTCCCGGGCTTCCCGGCCGCCGAGATCCTGTACGACGAGAACGGCGCGGTCATGGGCGTGGCGACCGGCAACATGGGCGTCGGCAAGGACGGCGAACCGACCGAGAACTTCCAACTGGGCATGGAATTGCATGCCAAGTACACGATCTTCTCGGAAGGCGCACGGGGCAGCCTGGGCCGCCAATTGATGCGCAAATTCAATCTCGACGAAGGCCGAGATCCGCAGGCCTATGGCCTGGGCATCAAGGAACTGTGGGAAATCGACCCCGCCAAGCACAAGGAAGGCCTTGTCATCCACACCGCTGGCTGGCCGCTCAATGCGCAAACCTACGGCGGCTCGTTCCTCTACCACCTGCCGAATCATCAGGTGGCGGTCGGTTTCATCGTAGGGCTCGACTACGGCAATCCTTATCTGTCGCCGTTCGAGGAGTTCCAGCGTTACAAGACGCATCCGTCGATTCGTCACTTCCTCGAAGGGGGCAAGCGCATCTCTTACGGCGCACGTGCCATCACGGCAGGCGGTCTGCTGGCCCTGCCGAAGCTCGTCTTCAAGGGCGGTGCGCTGGTCGGGTGCGAGGCGGGCTTCCTCAATGTGAGCCGGATCAAAGGCAGCCACGCCGCTATCAAGAGCGGCATGATGGCAGCCGATGCCGCCTTCGACGCGCTGGTGGCCGAGCGCCAGCGTGACGAACTCAGCGCCTACCCGGTCGCGTTCGAGCAATCGTGGCTACACGAAGAGCTGAACAAGGCGCGCAACTTCAAGCAGTGGTTCAAGAAGGGCCTGACCGTGGCCACGATCATGACCGGCATCGAGCAAAAGCTGCTCGGCGGCAAGATGCCGTGGACGATTCACCGCAAGAAGGCCGATCACGAGTGTCTGCTGCCGGCAGCGCAATGCCAGCCGATCGCCTACCCCAAGCCGGATGGCAAGCTCACGTTCGACCGTCTGTCGTCGGTTTTCATCTCGAACACCAACCACGAAGAGAACCAACCGGCGCACCTCACGCTCAAGGATCCCAGCGTGCCCGTTGGCATCAATCTGTCCGAATATGCGGGGCCTGAGCAACGGTATTGCCCGGCAGGCGTGTACGAATTCGTGAAGAACGACGATGATTCCGAGCGGCTGCAAATCAACGCGCAGAACTGCGTGCATTGCAAGACTTGCGACATCAAGGACCCGACGCAGAACATCGTGTGGGTCACGCCGGAAGGGGGGGGCGGGCCGAACTACCCGAATATGTAATGCTGCCTCGCCGCCGGTTCGCCCGGCGGTTTTTTCTCCCTCTGACGATGACGACGCCCGGCGTGCGCCTTGAGCCTCGTCAGTCCAGCGTCGTCAGTCCGGTACGCGTGCCGCGATGACCGGCGTATTCACTTGCACATCGCCACACTGCGCGCGGTGACGCAACGCATGATCGATCAACACGAGCGCGAGCAGCGCTTCGGCAATCGGCGTCGCGCGAATTCCCACGCAAGGGTCATGCCGCCCGAACGTTTCAACCGTCGACGCGTGACCGGCAACGTCGATCGAGCGACGCGGTGTGCGAATGCTCGACGTGGGCTTGATCGCGATCGACACGTCAATGTCCTGACCGGTCGAAATGCCGCCCAGAATGCCACCGGCGTTGTTCCCGACGAAGCCCTCCGGCGTCAGTTCGTCGCCGTGCTCCGACCCCTTTTGCGTGACGCTGCGAAAACCCGCGCCGATCTCCACGCCCTTGACGGCGTTCAGGCCCATCATCGCGTGGGCGATATCGGCGTCCAGGCGATCGAACAGCGGCTCTCCGAGACCCACCGGAACGCCGGTCGCCACGACGCGCAGCTTCGCCCCGACCGAATCGCCCGCCTTGCGAAGGTCGTCCATATACGCTTCCAGTTGCGGGACGACTTCCGCGTTGGCGGCGAAGAACGGATTCTGCGACACCTGCGACCAATCCGTCTGTGCGATCTCGATGTCGCCGAGTTGCGTCATGCATCCGAACACCCGCACGCCAAATTTTTCGGCCAGCCACTTCTTGGCGACGGCCCCGGCGGCGACAACCGGCGCCGTAAGACGTGCGGACGAGCGTCCGCCACCGCGGTAATCGCGCACGCCGTACTTTTGCAGATAGGTGTAATCGGCATGCCCGGGGCGGAACGTCTGGACGATGTTGCCGTAGTCTTTGCTGCGTTGATCGGTATTGCGGATCAGCAGTGCGATGGGTGTCCCCGTCGTCACGCCCTCGAACACGCCAGAGAGGATCTCGACAGCGTCCGGTTCGTTGCGCTGCGTAACGTGGCGCGACGTGCCAGGACGTCGGCGATCCAGCTCCCCCTGGATGTCGGCTTCCGTGAGCGCCATTCCCGGCGGACAGCCATCGATCACGCAGCCAATGGCCGGGCCATGCGATTCGCCGAAAGTGGTGACGGTAAACAGAGTTCCAAGCGTATTGCCAGACATACGGGGATCGGGTTCGGGGAGGACGGGAAGGCCCTATTATGCCAGCGATCCCGCCACACCGCGCCGCCCTGTGCGGCAGCCGATAGCGCTAGACGACCGGCCGGCGGCATTTTGGGCGTTTTTTGGGCGTGACGTCGGAGCCTCCCGAGCCACGGTCGCGATTCACGAGGCGACGCCCCTCACACCGGCCAGGGACCGCGCAGCTTGAGCACCTTGTCGCGCAAGGCTTCCGGCGTGGCCTGCGCAGGCGCCACCGGCGCCCCGATGACAAGCTCGAGCCGGTTCAGAATGCCGCGCTTGAACGGGCGTGACATTGCCGCGCCGCCATGTCGCGAGAAGAAACTCCCCCACAGCCCGCGCAGCGCCATCGGCACCACCGGTACGGGCGTGCGCTCGACGATGTGCTGCACGCCCTGACGGAAGACCTGCAGCTCGCCGGATGCCGTGAGCTTACCCTCAGGAAAGAGGCAAACGACGTCGCCCGCCGCCAGCGCGTCGGCGATCTGCTGGTAGGCGCGCTCGAGTGCGGCGGCGTCTTCGTGTGCCGGGGCAATGGGAATGGCGCCGACCGTACGGAAAAACCACGACAGCACCGGGATGCGGAAAATGCGGTGGTCCATCACAAAGCGAACCGGACGCCGGATCGACGCCCCAATCACCACGGCATCGGCGAAGCTGACGTGATTGCAGACCAGCAGGCATGGCCCATCGTCCGGAATCTGATCCGCCCCTTTGACGTCAATGCGATAGAGCGTGTGCAACAGCATCCACATCGCGAAGCGAATCAGGAATTCCGGGAGTCGCAGGTATAGATAGACGGCCACCAGCGCGTTGAGAATGCCGGTGACGAGATACAACTGGTCGATGGTGAACCCGGCTTTCGTGAGCGCCATCGCCATGAGGGCCGACACGACCATGAACAACGCGTTGAGGATATTGTTCGCTGCGATGATGCGTGCGCGATGCGACGGCGCGCTACGGCTTTGGATCAGCGCGTACAACGGCACGCTGTAGAAGCCGCCGAACATCGCCAGCAGGAACAGGTCTGCCAGCACGCGCCAATGGGCCGGTTGTGACGCGAACTGCGCCACCGTCTGCAAGGCCGCGCCGTGCGCGCCGCCCCGGCTCGCAAAATAAAGATCGGCCGCGAACACGGTCATGCCGATCGAGCCGAACGGCACGAGTCCGATTTCCACCTTGCCGCCCGAAAGCCGCTCGCACAACAGCGACCCAATCCCGATGCCCAGGGAGAACATGGCCAACAGCAGCGTGACGACACCCGGACCGGCGCCGAGCACGTCATGCGCGAAGTTGAAAAACGACGCGAGAAAGGTAGCCCCAAGAAACCAAAGCCACGAGATACCGAGCAGACTCTGGAAGACCGCACGGTCCGTACGCGCGATGCACAGATTTCTCCACGTCTCGGTCAACGGATTCCAATTGATGCGCAGATCCGGCTGCGCCGCGGGCGTTTGCGGCACCCACGTCGACGCCAGCCGCCCAAGACAGGCCAACCCCAGGCAAACGCCGCCGATCCACGGCAGCGCGCCCGCCCCGGCACCCGCCAGCTCGCCCCCGACAATCGTGCCGATCAGGATGGCCACGAACGTGCCCATTTCGACCAGGCCGTTCCCCCCCACCAGTTCGCGCGTGGCCAGGTGCTGGGGCAGATAGGCGTACTTGACTGGTCCAAAGAGCGTGGAGTGAAGCCCCATCAGGAAGGTGCACACGAACAGCAACGGTGCACTCGCCCAGAGGAAGCCGGCCGCGCCGAGCGCCATGATCGCGATTTCCAGCGTCTTGACGAAGCGGATCAGGCGCGCCTTGTCCCACTTGTCGGCGATCTGGCCGCTGGTCGCGGAAAACAACAGGAAGGGCGCGATGAAGATGGCCGAGATGAGGAACGCCGCCGTCTTGCCGTCGACGTTCTGAAAAAGCGATGCGTGATAGGTGACGAGCGACGTGAATGCGATTTTGAACACGTTGTCGTTCATCGCACCCAGAAACTGCGTCCAGAAGAACGGCGCAAAGCGCCGCTCTTTCAACAGTCGTGATTGGTGGCCCTCGCCGCGTGCCCCGCGCTGGCTGGCCTCACTCACTTGGTATTTTCCGCTTCCTCGGCCGGCCAGTCGCGAATGTAGGCCTTGAGCATGCGATTTTCAAAGGATTGCTCCTCGACGACGGCACGCGCCACATCGTAGAAGGAAATCACGCCCATGAGCGTGCGATTGTCCATGACCGGCAAATAACGGGCGTGACGCTCGAGCATCATGCGCCGCACTTCGTCGACATCCGTCTCCGGCGTGCAGGTGAGCGGATGGTCGTCCATGACCTTGCGAATTGTGGAACTGCCGACCGTACCGCCGTTCTCGCTGATCGTATTGATGATTTCGCGGAACGTGAGCATCCCCACGAGATCGCCAAACTCCATCACGACGAGCGAACCGATGTCATGCTCCGCCATCGTGTCGACGGCTTGGGCCAGCAACGTCTCCGGAGTCACGGTGAAAAGGGTGTTGCCCTTTACTTTCAGGATGTCAGACACACGCATGGCACACACTCCTCGTTGAGATGCTCGGGCAACCGCGGCAGGACGATGCCACCGGACGCATTTGCCAGACTTCGGCGTTCGAGACGGATCGCCGGCGCGCGCGCCGCTGTCCCCCTCGTTATTGTGATTAGATCATGTTCGAAAGATGCTATCGGAAAGCGTCTGAAAAGGAAAGGAACAAGACGCGCGAATGTCCGTGCGACGAGGGTTTTCGGCCGATTCCGGGGATCGATCGGACATCGCCGCACCTCAGAAATCAGACAGCACCGGCATTTTGCCGGCGAGAGCGGCAGCGCCTGTCGAGTTGCATGACTGTGGTGCTAGGATTGCCGCAGACGTGATGTCCGCATCACACGCCAGCGCCAAGTCGCCGTCAAGTCAACGTCAAGCCAACCGAGAGGCCCTCTCCGACATGTCAGTCCCGCACTTCGACACGCTTGCCCTGCACGCCGGGGCCGCGCCCGACCCCGCCACCGGGGCACGCGCCACACCGATCTACCAGACCACGTCGTTTGTCTTCTCCGACGCCGACCAGGCGGCCGCGCTTTTCAACATGGAACGCGCCGGCCATGTCTATTCGCGCATTTCCAACCCGACCAATGCCGTCTTCGAAGAGCGCATGGCCGCGCTGGAAAACGGCGTCGGCGCCATCTCCACGGCTAGCGGCCAGGCCGCGCTGCACCTGGCCATCGCCACCCTGATGGGGGCGGGCTCGCACATCGTGGCGTCCAGCGCGCTGTACGGTGGTTCGCACAATCTGCTGCATTACACGCTGCGCCGCTTCGGCATCGAGACCACCTTCGTGCGTCCTGGCGACCTGAACGGCTGGCGCGCCGCCGTGCGCCCCGAGACCCGGCTGTTCTTTGGCGAAACGCTTGGCAATCCAGGGCTCGACGTCCTCGACATCTCCCGGGTCGCTGAGATCGCTCACGACGCGGGCGTGCCCCTGATGGTCGACAGCACGTTCACCACGCCGTGGCTCATCCAGCCCTTCGATCACGGCGCAGATATCGTCTACCACTCGGCCACCAAGTTCCTCGGAGGGCATGGCACGACCATCGGCGGCATTCTGATCGACGGGGGCACGTTCGACTTCGAGCGAAGCGGCAAATTTCCCGAACTGACCCAACCGTACGAAGGCTTCCACGGCATGGTCTTCGCCGAGGAGAGTTCGGTCGCGCCATTCCTGTTGCGCGCGCGACGCGAAGGCTTGCGCGACTTCGGCGCATGCCTGCATCCGCAGGCGGCATGGCAACTGCTGCAAGGCATCGAAACGTTGCCGCTTCGCATGGCGCGACACGTCGACAACGCACGTCGGGTGGTGGCGTTCCTGGCGGGGCACGAGGCCGTGGCAAGCGTCGCCTACCCCGAACTGGCGTCGCATCCCGACTACGCATTGGCCAAGCGACTGCTCCCGCGCGGCGCGGGTGCGGTCTTCAGCTTCAATCTGAAGGGAGATCGGGAGGCCGGGCGTCGTTTCATTGAATCGCTGCAGCTTTTCTCGCATCTGGCCAATGTCGGCGACGCACGCTCGCTGGTCATTCACCCGGCCTCCACCACGCATTTCCGCATGGACGCTGCGGCGCTCGCGGCGGCCGGCATCGGAGAAGGCACCGTACGCCTGTCGATCGGTCTGGAAGACCCCGACGACCTGATCCAGGATCTCAAACGTGGCCTGAAGGCGGCAACCAAATCCACGGCCAAGGGACACGCGCGATGAACTTCGACATCAACGGCAACAACGTCTACGCCTACACCGCCGGCAAATCGATGGATCCCGCGCTGCCGACGGTCGTCTTCGTGCATGGCGCACAGCACGATCACAGCGTGTGGGGGTTGCAGAGCCGATACCTTGCCCATCACGGCATGAACGTACTCGCGCTCGACCTGCCCGGACATCACCGCAGCACGGGCGCGCCATTGAAGACCATTGAGGCGATGGCCGATCGCGTGCTCGCCGTGCTCGATGCCGCCGGCATCGGACAAGCAACCTGGGTCGGGCACAGCATGGGGTCGCTGATTGCACTGGACGCCGCCGCCCGCCATCCCGAGCGGGTGTCCCGTATCGCCCTGGTGGGCACCGCTTACCCAATGAAAGTCTCCGACGTCCTCCTCGAAGCCGCCGCCGAACGTGAGCCGGAGGCCATCGCCCTCGTCAACGCCTGGTCGCACAGCACGCTGGCCGCCAAGCCCTCGGCGCCCGGCCCGGGTTTCTGGACATGGGGTGTCAATCAACGCTTGATGGAGCGCGTGTCGCAACGCAATCCCGCCAAGGTGTTTCTCACCGACTTCGAGGCGTGCAATCGCTACGATCGGGGGATGGAGGCGGCCGCGCTCGTTCGATGTCCGGTGCTCGCCGTGCTGGGACAGCGCGATCAAATGACGCCACCGCGCGCGGCGCACGCCCTGCTCGATGCGTTGCGCGACGCCGGCGCACCGGTCTCGGTCAAGGTCGTCAATGCAGGCCATGCGATCATGACCGAGCAGCCGGACGCCCTGCTCGATGCGCTTGTGCAATTCATGCGAGACTGAGCACGTCACCTTCCCAATGCAGGAGGTTTGCCATGCCCCCTGGGCACGATAAGTCGCCGGCGTTTCACCGGTTTGCGGACTTTTACCCCTTCTATCTCGGTGAGCACCGCAACGCCGTCTGCCGCCGTCTGCATTTCGTCGGCTCATGGGGCGTGATCGCCTTGCTGGCAGCGCTCGTCCTGACAGGCAACCCGTGGTGGCTGCTCGCGGCAGTCGTGTGCGGTTACGCGTTCGCGTGGGTCGGCCATTTCTTTTTCGAGAAGAACCGGCCCGCCACCTTCCGCCATCCGATCTACAGCCTGATGGGCGACTGGGTCATGTTTCGGGATATCTGTCTCGGCCGTATCAAGCTCTAGCGCCGGCTTCGGGCTCGTGGCCCTCGTGATCCACGCCAAGACGCGACGCGTCGTCACCGTCGTCGTCCGGTGTGACATCGCGCGGTAGCGCGTCGGCCAGGGGCACGTCCCATTTCCCTTCGCGCAGAATGTCGGCAACGTGCGCGCCATCGAGCGCGTGACGCTCCATTTGTCGCGCCAGCTCGTCGACGTTGAGGGCCAGTTGCGCGACCAGTGGCGCCAGGGTCGTCGTACGCGGGTTCGCGAGCAGCAGCCAACGCTCCACCGGTGGCTGCATCGTCAGCCGTCCGACCCAACCCATGCGCTCAAGCCGAGCGAGCAAGTCACCGGCATGATCGAGGCTCGTGCGCATCGTACTCGCCAGTTGCGCCATCGTGCGCCCCGTACCGCCCGCTTCCCGATCCAGATTGAGCAAGTGGATCAGCGTCAGGCCGTCGAGCAGATCGCTCCCCGGAAAGCGGGGGTATTGGAAATGCCCCAGACGCAGCGCGGGCAGGACCGACGTGATCGTCGCGCCGATCAGCGCCACCAGCCACGACAGGTAGATCCAGAGCAAGAAGATCGGCACCGCCGCAAATGCGCCATACACGGCCGTGTAGGTCGGAAACTGCCGGATGTACATGCCGAAGCCCCGCTTGGTCAGGTCGAACGCCAGCGCCGCCACGACACCCCCAACCAGCGCGTCGCGCCAGTCCACCTTGCAATTCGGCATGTAGAGGTACATCAGCATGAACACCACGCTGGTCAGCGCCGGCGGAATCAGGCTGAGCAACGACGTAACGACAGGCGGCAGCGTGCTCACCAGCGACATCGATTGCGTGAAGACGTACGAACTGATCGACAGACTCACACCGATCAACAGCGGCCCCAGCGTGAGCAGACTCCAGTAAATCAGCAGACGCTGTGCGATCGGTCGCGGACGTCGCACACGCCAGATCACGTTGAACGCCGACTCGATCGTCATTAACGTAAGCACCGCCGTCACCAGCAACCCGATCAAACCGAACGCCGTCAGGCCTTTCGCCTTCGATGCGAACTGGTTCAGGTAATTGAATATCTGGGCATTGACGCTCTCGGGCATCAGGTGCTCGATCAGGAAGCCCTGCAAGGCGTCGCGAAACGTGTTGAAAATCGGAAAGGCGGTGAACAGCGCGAATGTCACCGCGAACAGCGGCACGATCGAGAGGATCGAGGTAAACGTCAGGCTCGCCGCCACTTGCGGAATCCGGTCGTCCTGCGCCCGCGCAAGCGCGTATCTCAGCAGTTGGCGAACGTTGTTCCAGTTGATGCGGGGCAGTCTGAGCAAATCGGGCTCCTAAGGGGAAGGGCTGGCGAGGCTGACCACCGTTCATCCCACGCGATCCGTTACGGGGTCACGCGGTTAAGCGGTTAAGCCGTTACGCCAATAGGAACGCCCTATAATACCCGCACTTTTCCGTTCCTTTTTCGTTCCTTTTTCGTTCCTTTTTCAATCGAGTTTCGCCCAAGGCCAAAGGCTCGGGTAGGTTTGCCGCCTTACGACGCACGCCGGCGTTCCCGCTTTACCGGCCGACGTGCAATGTCGCAAGGCGCAGCCAGTCCCGTTGATATCGCGACCTGGTGTCCTCGGCGCGACATCGCCCTGGCCACCACCACCGTCCTGCCGATTCGACTTCATGACTGAAATCCTTGTCCTGTACTACAGCCGCCACGGCACCACGGCACAACTCGCCCAATGCATCGCGGCCGGCATTGACAGCGTGCCCGGCGCGCAGGCCCGAGTGCGCACCGTCCCCGCGGTTTCCACGGTATGCGAAGCGAGTGCACCGGACATTCCCGACAGTGGCCCGCCCTACGTCGAATTGCGCGATCTGGAAGAATGCGCGGGACTCGCGCTCGGGTCGCCAACGCGCTTCGGCAATATGGCGTCCTCGCTGAAGTACTTTCTCGACGGCACCACGCCGCAGTGGCTCTCGGGCGCCCTGGCCGGGAAGCCGGGCTGCGTGTTCACGTCGAGCGCCAGCCTGCATGGCGGCCAGGAAAGCACGCTGCTGTCGATGATGATCCCGTTGCTGCACCACGGCATGTTGCTGATGGGGCTGCCCTATTCCGAACCCGCGCTCTCCAGCACACGCACCGGCGGCTCGCCCTACGGCGCCACCCATTTCGCGCATGACGGCAATCCGCTCTCGGCCGACGAGCGTCAGTTGGCCTCGGCGCTCGGCGCACGACTCGCCCGCGCCGCGCACAAACTGGCAGAATGAGAGACTGCGCCGCGCAACACGCCGCCCCCGGCGCGCGGCAGCTCGCTTTCCCGCAGTAACGCCGGCCCTCACGACAAGCCCATGACTGCTACACCGCCCGACATGCCCCCAAGCACCGATGCCCAGCGTGCGCACGCGCAGCCCCCACGCACGTCACCGCCGATGCCAGCCGCCTCCGGCGGGGCCCGTGGGTTGCGGCTGACCAGCGTAACGAGCCTGCTGGCGTTGATTGCACTGTCGCTCGCCTGGGAGTTGTGGCTCGCGCCGCTACGTCCCGGCGGCTCGTGGCTGGTACTCAAGGCGTTGCTGTTGCTGCTGCCGCTGCGCGGCGTGCTGCGCGGCAACCTGTATACGTTGCAGTGGTCGAGCATGTTCATCCTGCTGTTTCTTGCCGAAGGCGTCGTGCGCGGCATGACGGACACGGGCGCGTCGGCCTCGCTCGCGTGGATCGAGACGGCGCTGTCCGTCGTCTTTTTCTTCTCGACGATCTTTTATCTGCGGCCCTTCAAGCGAGCCGCGAAAGCCCGCGCCGCAGCCGCGCGTTAGCGCCTGCCCGCGAGACTCAGCGTTACCCAACCTTGGATCGCGCGAATCGTGTGACGCCCCTTGACATGAACGACTCCTCCTTCCTCACCGCGTGCCGTGACCTGCTGGGCCGTGACCACGTTCTGCTCGAGGCCGCGGACACGGGCGCCTACCTCACCGATCAACGCAAACGCTACACCGGACGCGCCCTCGCCGTGCTTCGCCCCGCCGACGCCGCACAGGTCGCCGCCCTCGTGCGCCTGTGTGTCAGGCACGGCGTGCCGATGGTGCCGCAAGGCGGCAACACGGGCCTCGCCGGCGGCGCGACGCCCGACACGAGCGGGCGTCAGGTGCTCATCAGCTTGCGCCGTCTCGATCGCATCCGACAGGTGGATGCCGAGAACATGACCCTGACTGCCGAGGCCGGCTGTCTGCTGGCGAACGTGCAGGCAGCGGCCGCTAGCGCGGAGCGCCTCTTCCCGCTGAGCCTGGCCGCCGAGGGCAGTTGTACGATCGGCGGCAATCTCGCGACAAATGCCGGCGGCACCGCCGTCTTGCGATACGGCAATACGCGCGAACTGTGCCTCGGCCTCGAGGTGGTCACGCCGCAAGGCGAAGTGTGGGAGGGCTTGCGCGGCCTGCGCAAGGACAACACCGGCTACGATCTCCGCGATCTGTTTATCGGTGCGGAGGGCACACTCGGGCTGATTACCGCGGCGACACTCAAGCTCTTCGCACAGCCCGTGACGCGCATGACGGCGCTCGCCGCCCTGGACAGCCCGGCGCACGCCCTGGCCCTCCTGAATCTGGCGCAACGCATGGCTGGCCCGCTGCTCACGGGCTTCGAGTTGATGTCTCACTTCTGCCTTCAACTCGTGGCGCAAGTCTTCCCTCAGCAGCGTTATCCGTTCGCGCAACCGCATGCCCAGACTGTGCTGCTCGAACTGTCGGACAACGAGAGTGAAGCGCACGCGCGCGATCTGCTGGAGCGCTTGCTGAGCGCGGCCGTCGATCAGGGGATCGTGCGCGACGCCATTGTCGCGAACAGCCTGGCGCAATCGAATGCGCTCTGGCACTTGCGCGAGAGCATTCCGCTGGCGCAGTCGGCCACGGGGCTGAACATCAAGCACGACATCGCCGTGCCGGTGTCGCAGGTGCCTGCGTTTCTCAAAGCCACCGACCCGATCGTGCAGCGCCTGGCGCCCGGCGCCCGCATGGTCACCTTCGGGCATCTGGGCGACGGGAATCTGCACTACAACGTGATGGCGCCCGAGGGCGTCGATCCCGCCCAATTCCTTCACCAGTATCAGACGGCCGTCACCGCCGCCGTGCACGACAGCGTGCATGCCCATCACGGCACCATCAGCGCGGAGCATGGCCTCGGGCAACTCAAACGCGATGCCTCGGCGCATTACAAGTCTCCGATCGAACTCGCGCTGATGCGCACGCTGAAGACAGCCCTCGACCCGCTCGGGCTGATGAATCCGGGCAAGGTGCTGCCGGACTGAGTGCCGCCGCCGCGCGTCGCCCACCATGGCATCCACCGCCCCGCCGACCGGTCCTGACATTCACCGCGACTGCGTCAAAACATCCGACTTCGCTCCTCATGCTCCGAACCCTGCTCGCCCGCCTCCGACGCGCCCGCGCACGCCCCACGATCGACGATGCCGTCTGGCACGAGGTGGTCGGCGCCCTGCCATTCCTGACACGCCGCAGCGCGGCCGACCTCGACAAGCTGCGGGCGCTCGCGACCGATTTCCTTGGCCGCAAACACTTTTCGACGGCGCACGACCTGCCGTTGACCGAAGCGATGTGTGTCTCGGTGGCCGCGCAGGCCTGCCTGCCGATTCTCAATCTGCCGAGCGCGCTGTATCGCGGTTGGTCGGGTATCGTGCTGTATCCCGGCGAGTTCCTGATTCGTAAAACCGTGCAAGACGAAGCAGGCGTGGTGCACGACATCGCTCAGGAGGCGAGCGGCGAAGCGTGGGAAGGCGGCCCTGTCGTTCTGTCATGGCAGGACGTGCAAGCGAGCGATGTCCTGGCGTACAACGTGGTGATTCACGAGTTCGTCCACAAGATCGACATGGAAGGCGGCGAGGCCGACGGCGTGCCGCCGATGCTGCGGCGCGTGCATGGCGAGCTCACGCCCGAAGCCTGGTGTGACGTCTTCGATCCCGCATACGAGGCGTTCTGCCACGATGTATCCAACGTTTCCGATGCCCACTGGGACGCGTTTGCCTCGTCGTCGCTGCTCGACCCCTACGCCACCGAACACGAATCGGAGTTCTTCGCCGTTTGCGCCGAGGCGTTCTTTGTGGCCCCGGAGGCCTTCCGCGACGCCTATCCCGCCTTGTACGCGCTGTTCTCGCGCTATTTCCTGCAAGATCCGGCGGTGAGCGCCGGCACCGGCGACGCTACGCCCGACACAGCGGCGACCACGCCCGCCAGCGCCCCGTGAAAACGTTGCGAAAGTCATTGTTTTCATGGCATAATGCGCGTTTTACTCACCCGGAAAGTGGTTGACGTCCCTCCCGTCGCATGGCGACGATGGCGTTAGCGGACCAACGGGGTGCCTCCTGGGGTAACGACCTCGGGCGAACCTCCTCCCGCGCAGACTGGCTACCGACCTAACCCAAGGTACATCATGAAAGAAGGCATTCACCCCGAATACCGCGAAGTCCTGTTCCGCGACATGACGCCCGGCGTCGACTTCGAATTCATCACCCGCTCGACGATCCACACCAAGGAAACGGCCGAGAAGGATGGCAAGAGCTACCCGCTCGTGAAGATCGAAACGTCGTCGGCTTCGCACAACTTCTACACCGGCGAACAACGCATCATGGACACGGCTGGCCGCGTCGACAAGTTCCGCCAGAAGTTCGGCAACCGCGCCGGCGGCAAGATCGCCTAAGTTTTATCGGCGACGCGCCACACAACGCGATGCGGGGCCCGGCAGACACTGACGGGTCAGCACCTCGGGGGCAACACCCCGGCGTTGGAGAAAGCATTGGAAAGGGGCAGCTCAGGCTGCCCTTTTTTCTTGGGTCTGGCCTGCGCCACCGCACGGGTTACTGTCATACTGTCGGTTTTTCCGATTTCCCCGAGTTTTCCCTTAGTTTCGCCCTGAGCAGCACCCCGAGTTTCACCTTCGAGCCCGTTCCGGCTCGCCCTCTGAGTCTCCCCGATCCGGCCGCCGTGCCGATCCTGTCGTCCGGCCTATGAAACGAGTTCGCATCACCGCCTCCGCCACCAGCGCGCTACCGCGTTCGCTGCTGATCGCCATTTGTGTCATCTATGTGCTGGCGGGGTTGTTCGGTCGCGATCCGTGGAAGAACGAAGACGCCGCAGGTTTCGGCGTCATGTGGACGATGGCGCACGGTCAGTTGTCCGACTGGCTACTGCCGAACATCGCCGGCAAACCCATTTACGACACCGGCCCGCTCGTCTCGTGGCTTGGTGCGCTCGCCATACGCGCCTTCTCGTGGCTCGACGCGCCCGACGCCGCGCGCATTGTCACCGGGCTGTGCTTCTACGCCACCTGCACGTTCATTTGGTACGGCACCTATCTGCTGGGTCGCCGCCCCGAAGTGCAACCGTTCAAATACGCCTTTGGTGGCGAGCCAGAACCGCGCGACTATGGACGCACGCTCGCGGACGGCGCCCTGCTGATTCTGCTGGCCTGCTTCGGGCTGGCCGAGCGCGGGCACGAGACTACGGCCGCCGTCGGACAGCTCACCCTCATCTCGATGGCGATTTACGGCCTCGTACGCAGCCTCGACAAACCGCGCCAGGGCGCCGTCTGGTTCGGCCTCGCCCTGGGTGGCATGGCGCTCGCGTCCTCGCCGCTGATGACGCTCTCGCTCTGGTTCGCGGGGATTGCGGCAGCCATTGTCTGCCGCGCCCTGCCCTTGCGCATGCTGCTGCTGATCTCCACCCCGGTGACGCTGCTCATCGCGTGCACGTGGCCGCTTGCGGCACTCAAATTTGCCAGCGGCGCACGCCAATGGCTCGGCGAGTGGACGGATATCGGCATGGACACCTTCAGCGGCCCGACGCTCGCCTCGCTGAGCTACATCGCCAAGAACCTGGCGCTGTTTGCCTGGCCCGCATGGCCGCTCGCCGCGTGGTCGCTCTACTCGTGGCGCGGCATGCGACGCGCACCGCACATCGCGATTCCCCTGGCCTTTGCAGTCGTGATTCTCGTGCTGATCGTGCTGCAGGCGCATCAGGGCAATCAGCTCTTCATGCTGGCGCTGCCCGCGCTGTCGATCATCGCCGCTTTCGGCCTGCCCACCCTCAAGCGCGGCACGGTCAACGCTATCGACTGGTTCGCCGTGCTGTCGTTTACCGTGCTGGCAGGCTTCGTCTGGATCGTCTGGCTCGCCGGCATCACCGGCTTCCCGGCCTCCACGGCGCGCAATCTGCGGCGCCTGGTCCCGGGCTTCGCCCCCGAGTTCAGTTGGGTCACGCTGATCAGCGCCCTGATCGTCACGGGCGCCTGGGTCGCACTGGTGGCGTGGCGCGTGTCGCGCAGCCCGAAAGTCATGTGGCGAAGCGTGGTGCTATCGTCCGGCGGCACGACCCTCATGTGGGTATTGCTCATGACGCTGTGGCTGCCCGTCGTGAACTACGGCAGAACCTATCGCGACGTGGCGGCACAGATCGCCGCCCATCTGCCGGCCGATTACACGTGCATTCGTACGGCCCGCGTCGGCGACGCGCAGCTCGCGTCGTTCGCCTACTTCGGCAAGATGCGCTTCGGCACGGCCAACGACGATTGCGACGTCCTGTTGCGTCAAGACTCGCAGGACTACAGCGAACCGCTGTCGCTGGCGCCCTACGAATGGCGTCAGCTCTGGGAAGGCCGCCGCGCAGCCGACCGTGACGAGCGCTTCCGCCTCTATGTATTGCAGGAGCGTCCGGGGCGACGCGGGGCGCGTCCGCGCTAACCCCCCCCCATCCCTAGCGACGCTCGCGCAACGCCATGTGGCACGACATCAAACGCATTGCCGAACTGGCCTGGCCGGTGCTCATCGGCCAGTTGGCCGTCATCGCCTTCGGGGTGATGGACACGGCAATGGTTGGTCGCGCCTCGGCGTTCGATCTCGCATCGCTCGCACTCGGCGGGTCGATCTACATCACGGTGTATGTCGGCCTGATGGGCGTGCTCGTGGCGCTCTCCCCGATCGCCGCGCAGCGCTTCGGGGCGGGAGAGCGCGAAAGCATCGGCGAGGAAGTGCGTCAGGCGTTCTGGCTCGCCGGGTTCCTCGCCGTGCCGGGTGTCCTGCTGCTATCGCATCCGCAGTTCATTCTGCGACTCTCTGAAGCGTCCCCCGAACTCGAAGCGCGCGCGAGCGCCTATCTCCAGATTCTCGCGTTCGGCCTGCCCGCCGCGCTGCTCTTTCGTGTGTACTCCTCGCTGTCCACCGCCGTGGCACAGCCACGCATCGTCATGGCCATTCAGGTGACGGGGCTGACCTTGAAAGTCCCGCTGAATCTGGCGCTGATTTACGGCGTCGAACGGCTGGGCATCCCGGCACTCGGCAGCACCGGCTGCGCCATTGCCACAACCGCTATCAACTGGGTGTCATGTGCGCTCGGGCTCACATTGATGGCGCGCCACGCGAAGTTGCGTGACTTCGCCATCTTCTCCCGATTCTGCTGGCCGCACTGGCCAGCAATTCGCGCGCTGCTCAAACTCGGCATCCCCATGGGACTGAGCTACCTGATCGAAGTGACGGCGTTCTCGTTCATGGCCATCTTCATTGCACGCCTGGGCGACGTGACACTCGCAGGTCACCAGATTGCCGCGAACCTCGGCGCGCTCATGTACATGCTGCCGATGTCGATTGCGATTGCGACGGCGACGCTCACCGCGCAGGCCATCGGCAAGCGTGACTTTCGCTTGGCGCGCCGCGTCGGACGCCGCGGCGTCGAGTTTGCCGGCCTGCTGGGCGTGTTGCTGGCGACCGTCATGGGACTCTGCCGGCCGTGGGTGTTGGCGGCTTATACGTCAGATCCACTGGTCGCGGCGGTCGCGACGCCGTTGCTCGCCATCGTCGCCTGCTATCACGTATTCGATGCCTTGCAGGTGAGCGCCGTCTTCGTGTTGCGCGCATGGAAAGTTGCCGTGATCCCGACCGTCATCTATGCCGTATCGCTCTGGGGCGTCGGACTGGGGGGCGGTTATGTGCTGGGCTTCGATGTCGGCGGACTGTCCCCGGCGTGGCTACATGGCGCCGCAGGATTCTGGTTCGCCAACAGCGCGAGCCTGGCGGTCGCCGCTTTCGGCCTGCTGCTCTATCTGCGCTGGATCGTACGCGTCAAAGGCTGATCCCACTCGCCTCCGGCCAACTCGGGACATCGCCACGGCACGATGGCTTACCGCACGCGATCCACGCCCAGCATCAATGCGCACGATTTTCACATTTTCGAGAAATCGCGCGAAAAATCCGCACGCACTTTCAGGGCGACATACATGGGAAGAAAACGGTATCGAAACGCCCTGAAAGCCCCGTTGCAGGACTCGAAATGATGAACGTCGAGAGATAAAAAAAGCCCAGGCATCAGCCTGGGCTTTCTTCGTTTGGCGGAGCGGACGGGGCTCGAACCCGCGACCCCCGGCGTGACAGGCCGGTATTCTAACCAACTGAACTACCGCTCCAAACTTGCTGCAGCATCGTGATGTGATTCACTTTGCTTTCCTGCTAGCGATTCGACACTGCAGCGTTGTTACGCGCAGATTGCCGAACTGCTTAGGTTTTGGCGGAGCGGACGGGGCTCGAACCCGCGACCCCCGGCGTGACAGGCCGGTATTCTAACCAACTGAACTACCGCTCCAAAACCGACAAAAAAACCCGCCAAACTTTCAGCGGGCTTTACGCCACCAACCGCATGGCATTTTCAAACTGATACCGACTCGCTACCGGCACCAATTCTGGCGTCCCCTAGGGGATTCGAACCCCTGTACTCACCGTGAAAGGGTGATGTCCTAGGCCTCTAGACGAAGGGGACAAAATCGTCACAATCTTGTCTGTTCCGCTTTACTGCATTTCGCGAAGAACGCTATTCTAAACAACATTTCTTCGCTTGTGAAGCTTTATTTTCAAGTGATTTGCATCGTTTTTGCAAGAATCTTGCTTGTTCGATGCGCGTGAAAATCAAGCCTCGGAATCCGTGGTGGAGGTAAGCGGGATCGAACCGCTGACCTCTTGCATGCCATGCAAGCGCTCTCCCAGCTGAGCTATACCCCCCGAACAGAGAAGTGAGATTCTAAAGACAAACCCATTTCCTGTAAATACCCTTCTCGCATTTTTTCCGCATTATTTTGCCGATCCGTGCGATGGATAAAAAAACGGCGACGCGCAAGCGTCGCCGTCTTCGTTGGCACAGCGACACGCCAACGCGCGCCGCCGAACCTCATACCGACACCGGAATTACTGGACGTCGCCTTCGCGCTTGACCAGCGCCGGGCTACCCTGCTTTTCTTCGTCCGTCAGCGCCTTGTGCGACAGGCGCAGACGACCCTTGTCGTCCTGCTGGATCACCTTCACGCGTACCGCCTGGCCTTCCTTGAGGTACTCGTTGATGTCCTTGATACGCTCGTTGGCGATTTCGGAAATGTGCAGCAGACCATCCTTGCCCGGCAGCACCGACACGATCGCGCCAAACTCGAGCAGCTTCAGCACGGTACCGTCGTACACCTGGCCCACGTCGACTTCCACGGTGATCAACTCGATGCGACGCTTCGCTTCCGCAATGCCTTCGGCGCTCGGGCTGGCAATCGTCACCACGCCGTCGTCCGAGATATCGATGCTCGTGCCGGTTTCTTCCGTCAGTGCACGGATCACCGAACCGCCCTTGCCGATCACGTCGCGGATCTTTTCCGGGTTGATCTTGATGGTGACCATGCGCGGCGCGAATTCCGACAGCTCCGTACGCACGCCCGACTGCGCTTGCGCCATCTTGTCGAGAATATGCAGACGGCCTTCCTTGGCTTGCGCCAGGGCGACCTGCATGATCTCCTTCGTGATGCCCTGGATCTTGATGTCCATCTGCAGTGCGGTGACGCCGCTCGACGTACCCGCCACCTTGAAGTCCATGTCGCCCAGGTGATCTTCGTCGCCGAGAATATCGGTCAGCACGGCAAACTTGTTGCCTTCGAGGATCAGGCCCATGGCGATACCGGCGACCGGCGCGGTCAGCGGCACACCGGCATCCAGCATGGCGAGGCTACCGCCGCACACCGAGGCCATCGACGACGAACCGTTCGATTCGGTGATTTCCGACACCACACGCACGGTGTAACCGAAATCGTCGGCGCCCGGCAGGCACGCCACCAAAGCGCGCTTGGCCAGACGGCCGTGACCGATTTCGCGACGCTTGGGCGAACCCACGCGACCCGTTTCACCCGTCGAGAACGGCGGGAAGTTGTAGTGCAGCATGAAGCGATCACGGTACTCGCCTTGCAGCGCGTCGATGATCTGCTCGTCGCTCTTGGTACCGAGCGTGGCCACCACGAGGGCCTGCGTTTCGCCACGAGTGAACAGCGCCGAGCCGTGGGCACGCGGCAGCACGCCAGTGCGGATCGAGATCGGGCGCACGGTGCGCGTGTCGCGGCCGTCGATACGCGGCTCGCCAGCCAGAATCTGGCTACGCACGATCTTGGCTTCCAGATCGAACAGGATGTTGCCCACTTCGATGTTGTCCGGCGCAGCTTCGCCCTTGGCGCTCGCCGCTTCGCCCAGCTTGGCGATGACGTCGCTGGTCACGGCACGCAGTTGTTGCGTACGCGCTTGCTTTTCGCGCGTCTGGTAAGCGGCGCGCAGCGAGGCGTCCGCCAGTGCCGACACTTGTGCGATCAGCGCTTCATTCTTCGCGGCCGGGGCCCAATCCCACTCGGCCTTGCCTGCGTCGCGCACCAGATCGTGAATGGCGTTGATCGCCGTTTGCATTTGATCGTGACCGAACACCACAGCGCCCAGCATCACGTCTTCCGGCAGCTCTTTCGCTTCCGATTCGACCATCAGCACGGCTTGCTCCGTACCGGCAACGACGAGGTCGAGCTTCGACTGGGCGATTTGCTCACGCGACGGGTTCAGCACGTACTGACCGTCAACGTAGGCCACGCGGGCGGCGCCGACCGGGCCGTTGAACGGCAGACCGGAGATCGACAGCGCGGCCGAAGCACCGATCAGGGCCGGGATATCCGCCGGCACTTCCGGGTTCAGCGACACGACCTGCACAACAACCTGGACTTCGTTGTAGAAGCCTTCCGGGAAGAGCGGGCGGATCGGACGGTCGATCAGGCGCGACGTCAGCGTTTCGTTTTCCGACGGACGGCCTTCACGCTTGAAGAAGCCACCCGGGATCTTGCCGGCGGCGTAAGTCTTTTCCAGATAGTCGACGGTCAGCGGGAAGAAATCCTGGCCCGACTTGGCGCTCTTCGAGCCCACAACCGTGGCCAGCACGACCGTATCGTCCATGTCGACGAGCACGGCACCGGATGCCTGGCGAGCAATCTCACCCGTCTCCATGCGAACCGTGTTTTGTCCCCATTGGAAAGACTTGACGACTTTATTGAACATTTGCACTCCTATATCGAATCGCGCGAATGCAGCAGCGGCGCGATATCGCTGCCGGGGTGATCCCGACGCCTCGCAGGGGGGAGTGTTATGCCATTCCAGCGTTGCCCGGCACCTTGGCGCGTAGGCACTTGCATCGCTCGGGCGACGCTGGAATGACACAAGCCCTGCTTATCGACGAGGCCCCATAAAGTGGGAACTGTGGGAACCGGGAGAACCCAGCCCAACGGTGAGGTTCGCTCCCTGACAGACATTCTCAGAGCATCCGTCAGGGAGCGCCCAAAAACAAAATGCCTGCATCAGCACGCTGATACAGGCATCTCGTCGTAATCGTAATCGCTTACTTACGCAGGCCCAGCTTCTCGATCAGGGCGCGGTAACGATCTGCGTCCTTGCCCTTGAGGTAATCGAGCAGCTTGCGGCGACGGCTCACCATGCGCAGCAGACCGCGGCGGCTGTGGTGATCCTTCATGTGCGCCTTGAAGTGCGGCGTCAGTTCGTTGATGCGCGTGGTGAGCAGCGCAACTTGCACTTCGGGGGAGCCGGTATCGTTAGCGGCACGGGCGAATTGCGCCACGACGTCCGACTTTTTGGTCATTGCGGTAGTCATTTGCTTTCCTTTGGATACACGCGGTCACGGAAGAATGGCCGTGCCGTGAACTTACAAAAACATGCGCGGCATTGCCGCACATAAACAAAACTGCAAGTGCGCGATTATACGGGAGTTGCCCACCGGGCGCCATACTTTTCCTCGCCACGCCGCTTCAGACGGGGGCCGAGCGAACGCTTTGCGCGCCAAAAACCGGGAATCGAGCCGAATAATCTGGAATATTTCAACGAATTATCCGGAAAATTTCGACCAATTATTCACTTCCATCACGCCGGCCCTGCCTGCCTTCCCGGGCGCTCACCGCTGGCGGGCCATCCGGCAAGTGCTCGGCAACGCCACCTTGCTGGCGGGCAGCTCGAGCACCGTCTTGAATCCAAAGCCCGAGCCTTCGTTGTCGAACTTCACCCCCGGCTCGCCCGCGCGGCGCATGACCGACACGTATAACGGCTCGATCATCTGATGGTCGTTCGGACGCATCCATGCATCGACCGGCGCCTCGCGAATCCGGCGATTCTGCAGCGCCCGCGCCACGGTCGTCACATCGGTGGTACCGGCCTGTTCGAGCGATGCGGCAATCATGTCGACCATCACGCTCATGCGCAGCAGCGCATAGTCGTCGCGCGCCTCCGGATAACGCGCACGGAACGCCTTGTAGAACGCATCCGACGCCTCGCCGCCCACGTTCGGGTGCCATTCGGCCACGGCGTACACGCGGCCAACTCCCGCCTCGCCCAGTGCGGCCGGCGCACCGAGGGCGTTGCCATAGAACGTGTAGAACTTGAGCTCCATCCCCTGTTCGCGCGCGGCCTTGACGAGCAAGGTCAGGTCGTTGCCCCAACTCCCCGTCACCACCGTATCGGCGCCTGCCGCGCGAATGCGCGCAAGATAGGGCGTGAAATCCTTCACGCGCCCCACAGGGCTGAACTGTTCACCCACGATCTGCACGTCCGGGCGCTTCGCGCCAATCATCTGACGGGCGAGCCCGGCGACCTGCCGGCCAAAGCTGTAGTCCTGGTTGAGCAGGTAGATCTTCTGGATGCTCGGGTCTTGCTTGATGGCCTCGGTCAACGCCTGCATGCGCATGGCGGCATTGGCGTCGAAGGCGAAATGCCAGAAGCTGCACTGCTCGTTGGTGAGCGCCGTGTCGACGGCCGAGTAATTGAAGAACAGCATGCGCTGCCCGGGCTCGCGTGCGTTGCGCTTGTTAATGGCATCGATCAATGCCGACGCAACGGCCGAACTGTTGCCCTGGAAGACGAACGGAATGCCCAGATCGCCGGCGGCCTTGAGTTGCACCAGGCTGTCTTCGACGCCACCCTTGCTGTCGAACACCGTCAACTCGAACGGATGGGCGCCGTCGCGCAACTTCACCCCACCGCGCGCATTCACGCGCTCGATCGCGAAGCGCAAATTGCGCTCGACCATGGCGCCCGCATTGCCGAAGGGGCCGCTCATCCCCTCGATGAGCGCCAGCCGGATCGGCGGTGCCGCGTGAGCAAGGCTGGTCGCGGCCAGCAGGCCGGCGGCGCAGAACACCGCGCTCAAGCGCGCCAGCAAGACATGAACTTTCATCGAAGCCTCTGAGACTGTGTCGGCGCGAATCATAACGTCCCCACCCGCCCCCGGCAAGCCGACCTGCCCCGGGACGCGTCACACGGCGGTATGCTATCGGCATGCCGCTCTGCGGCCGTCTTCCTCTGACGCGAGGCCATTCATGACTGATTCGACTCGGGTACGCGCGGGCATCGCCCCCCCGAACACCTCCTCCGTATTTTCCGGCGCTTCACGCCCCGCCGCAGTACTGCGCTGGCTCTTGGGCGGTGCACTCGCGCTATCGCTGAGCGGCTGCTACACCCCCCCGTGGCAAACATTTTCTCCCAACACGTCGCAGGCCGAGGTGCAGGCAAGGCTGGGCAAACCGAGGGAAGTCTATCCGCTCGCCCCCGGCGTGACCCGCTGGCTCTACCCGACCAAGCCGTTCGGCGAAGAGACGATCGCCGCCGACTTCGACGCACAAGGCCGTCTGCTCGGCACCGCTCAAGTACTCTCGACGCCAGAGTTCAACAAGGTCGAGATCGACAAGTGGACGAAAACCGACGTGCTTCATCACTTCGGCGAGCCGGTCGAAACGTCGTACTTTCCGCTCATGAAGCGCGAAGTCTGGTCCTATCGCTTCAAGCAAGACGACGTTTGGTACTCGATGATGAACTTCTACTTCGATGCGAACGGCATCGTCAAGACCACCCAGATCAGCCCCGATCCGCTGCACGAGAAGTTCAACCACGACCTGTTCTGATCGTACTTCAAACGCCATCCACAGCAAAACGCCCGCACGCCGGATTTCCGGATGCGGGCGTTCTCACGTCAATGCCGCGGTCGTCAAGGGCGCCACTGCGCCCCGAATTACGGCGTCAACTGCGGGTTGAGCTTCTCGGCCTTCGAATACAGCTTGTTGAGCGCGGACAGATAGGCCTTGGCAGACGCCGCGACGATGTCCGGATCCGTGCCCACGCCATTCACGATGCGCCCGCCCTTCGACAGTCGCACCGTCACCTCCCCCTGCGATTGCGTACCCGTCGTGATCGCGTTCACCGAATACAGCAGTTGCTCGGCGCCGCTTTGCACCTGCGATTCGATGGCATTGAGCACGGCGTCGACCGGGCCGTTCCCCTCGGCGTCTCCCATAAGTTCCTTGCCCTGCGCGGTGAAGACCACGCGGGCGCTCGGGCGCTCGCCCGTCTCGGAGTGCTGCGCCATCGACACGAGATGGAAATGCTCGCTGCTGTCGGCCTGTGCTTCGTTCGAGACGATCGCCAGAATGTCCTCGTCGAAGATTTCGGACTTCTGGTCAGCCAGTTCCTTGAAGCGGGCGAACGCCGCATTCACGTCCTGCTCCGACGCCATCTCGATGCCCAGCTCCTGAAGGCGCTGCTTGAAGGCGTTACGGCCCGAGAGCTTGCCGAGCACGATCTTGTTGGCGGTCCAGCCCACATCTTCCGCCCGCATGATCTCGTAGGTATCGCGCGCCTTGAGCACACCGTCCTGGTGGATGCCCGAGGCGTGCGCGAAGGCGTTGGCGCCCACCACGGCCTTGTTCGGCTGAACGCTGAAGCCGGTGATCTGCGAGACGAGCTTCGACGCGGGCACGATTTGCGTCGTGTCGATGCCGAGTTCCAGGCCGAAGTAATCCTTGCGGGTCTTGATCGCCATCACGACTTCTTCGAGCGCGGTATTGCCCGCGCGCTCGCCCAGACCGTTGATCGTGCACTCGATCTGACGCGCCCCGCCCAACTGCACACCCGCCAGCGAATTCGCCACGGCCATGCCCAGGTCATTGTGGCAGTGCACCGACCAGACCGCCTTGTCCGAATTCGGCACACGCTCGCGCAGCGTGCGCACGAGTTGGCCGTAGAGTTCCGGCACGCCATAACCGACGGTATCGGCCACGTTGATGGTCGTCGCGCCTTCGTTGATGACGGCTTCCAGCACGCGGCAAAGGAAATCCAGCTCGGAGCGGCTGCCGTCTTCCGGTGAAAATTCGATATTGTCGGTGAACTGACGCGCATACCGCACCGCGAGTTTCGCCTGCTCGAACACCTGATCCGGGCTCATGCGCAGCTTCTTCTCCATGTGCAGCGGCGACGTGGCGATGAACGTATGGATACGCGACGAGTTCGCGCCCTTGAGGGCCTCGGCGGCGCGCGCGATATCGCGGTCATTGGCACGCGCAAGCGAGCAGACGGTACTGTCCTTGATGATGCCGGCAATGTCCCGGATGGCCTCGAAGTCGCCGTTCGAGCTGGCGGCGAAGCCGGCTTCGATGACGTCCACGCGCAAACGCTCCAACTGACGGGCGATGCGAATCTTCTCATCACGCGTCATCGACGCGCCGGGCGACTGTTCACCGTCGCGCAAGGTCGTATCGAAAATGATCAGCTTGTCGGCCATGACTTTCTCCTGTGGGGATCTTGTAGGGTTCAGTTTGTTCTTGATGTTCGGGGGCGTCGCATTCGCATGCCGAAGGACGCCTCGCCGCCCACGACACTGTGCTCACGCAGCAGGCAACACGGGCAGACAGAGCGTCGAACGGGCGGGCAACTACCGGGAGGGAATCAGCGCGCGACGCGCGCAGGCATGGCCGGCCCGCGGACGGGGCAACGGCGTAGCGTGGGCGGTGCGAGAGGACGGCCCGAAGCCGGGGTGGCGCCTGAAATCATGAGCGCCAATATAGTCGCAATCGGGTGATTTCGCAACGCGCGGCGCGGCCTGCAAGCCGCATGCAGACAGGCGTTCGCGCGCCTGAGACCCGCCCGCGACGCAAATGAACAGCCCGGCACGGCGCCGGGCTGGTTATCACGAGACAAGTGCCGATCAGGCTACCGGAATGCGCAACACCTGTCCCGGATAGATTCGGTCCGGGCTGGAGAGCATCGGCTTGTTGGCCTCGAAGATGGTGTTGTATCGGTTGGCGTCACCGTAGACCTTCTTCGAGATCGCCGACAGGGTGTCGCCCTTCTCCACGGTGTGAAACGTCGCCTCGGTCGACGCCGTCGACACCGACATCCGGTCGTCCACCTTCTCGACGCCCTTCACGTTGCCGCAGCACAGCAGGATCTTTTCCTTCGTCGCTTGATCCGGGGCCACGCCGAACACCGTCACCGTGCGCGACGCGCCGTCGAACGTGACGGTCAGACCGGTCGCATCGAGGTTCTGCGTCTTGATATACGCCTCAATGGCGTCGGCCGCGTTGCGGTTGGCTTCGTCCGCGTCAGGCCCCGGCGCGGGCGCCTCGGCTTGCGCCTGACCACCCAACAATGCCTCGCCGGCTTCTTTCACAAAGTCCAGAATGCCCATGCTTGCTCCTTCGTCACGTCGAACTATGGAAACGGCACCGGGTCGGCTCAGCGTTACCACGACCCGCCCGGGCCAGGGGGAAACTTCCGCGCCTGCACACGCAAGACTACAGCATCAGTGCAAAGCATCGCCCGGAAAGCCTGACGGGCGAATGTGACAAGGGGCGCACCGAGACGCCCCTTGTTTTGCCACCGCTATTCGTCGACGTCGCCGAAAATGCGCTGCCGGCGCCCCTTCAGGAAGCGGAAGGCCCAGAGCACATAGCCGGAAACGCTGTACAGGCAGAACATGCCGAAGAGCACCAGCGGCGGGTCGGACGACACGAGAATGAAGCCGACCATGAAGAGCAGCACCACACCGAATGACACCCGCTGGCGCACATCGAGCGCCTTGCCACTATAGAACGGCGCATTCGATACCATCGACATCCCGGCGTAGATCGTCAGCCCGAACGCCACCCAGGGCATCCAGAAAACGTTGACCGGCAATTTATTGTCGATCGTAATCCACACGAAACCGGCAATCAGCGCCGCCGCCGCCGGACTCGCCAACCCCTGGAAGAAGCGCTTGTCGACCACGCCGATATTCGTATTGAAGCGCGCCAGCCGCAAGGCCGCGCAGGCGACATAGACGAACGCCGCGAGCCAGCCCCACTTGCCGATCTCGTGGAGAATCCATTCGTACATCACCAACGCCGGCGCTACGCCGAAAGAGGTCATGTCCGAGAGCGAGTCGTATTGCTCGCCGAACGCGCTCTGCGTGTTGGTCATACGCGCCACGCGCCCGTCCATGCCATCGAGCACCATGGCGAAGAAGATCGCGATGGCGGCCTGCTCGAAACGATCGTTCATGGCCTGCACGATCGCGAAGAAGCCGCAGAACAGCGCGGCGGTCGTAAAGGCGTTCGGCAACAGGTAGATGCCGCGATTGCGCGGGCGCACCGGCAGATCGTCCTCCACACCCTGGTCGTGGTCTTCGTTCATCAATGGCTCTATGGATGAATGGTTATGACGGCTGATCGCCGAGAGATGCCTGACATTGTTGCGCAAGCGGCCGCGACGGTTTTCCGGCATCCGGACCTCCTGGACGATGCTATGGCGGCGGGCGAACCCGCAACGGATCACCGCTATTGGAACGCAAGAAGCGAAAGCCGTTGCAGGCCGCGACACGGTGAAGCACGACAGGAGGTCGCGCCGCCGTACACGGCCACGGTCCGCGGGCTCGACCGGCTTACAGCTCGGCGAGGATCGTCGAGGTGGCCGACACCTTCTCGCCGATGGTCACGCGCGGACGCGAGCCCAGCGGCAGGTACACGTCGACCCGCGAACCGAAACGAATGAAACCGTAACGCTGACCGCGCGAAAGCGTATCGCCCACCTTTGCGTAGCACAAAATCCGGCGCGCGATGAGTCCTGCGACCTGCACGCTCGTGACGATCTGGCCACCCACGTCGATCACCAGCGCATTGCGCTCGTTTTCGAGCGATGCCTTGTCGAGATCCGCGTTGAAGAAACGTCCCGGGAAATATTCCACCTTGGTCACCGTGCCGTCAACCGGGGCACGATTCGAGTGCACGTTGAAAACGTTCATGAACACGCTGATCTTCAGCGCTTCACGGCCGGCGTACGGATCTTGCGTGGTTTCGATGGCCACGATGCGGCCGTCGGCGGGCGAGAGCACGGCGCCGGCCTGCTGCGGCACCTGTCGCGGCGGATCCCGGAAGAACTGCAGGACGAACAGGGCGATCACCCAGAACGGCGCGGCCCACAGCACGCCGGCCATGAAGTGCACGACGAGCGCCACGGCGACGGCGATACCCAGGAAGGGCCAGCCCTCGCGGGCAATGATCGGGTGAGGATAATTCATGCGATTGAACTCGCGTCCTTGGTAAAACGGTTGAGTGAGCGGGTCGGCCTGCATTGGGCCAAACCGTGACGTGGCGGCATTGTAGCAATGCGCGCGGCGCGGCGACACATTTTCCCCAATCGACAGATCGCCATCATCACGGCAAAACCGGCCACATGGAGGCGCCACGGCGCCAGTTCACGGTCGATACGGGGGCGCAACGAAAAAAGCCGCCCGCCTTGCCATAGCGACAGCTACAGCAAAACGGGCGGCCAGGCGCGGCGGTTCCGGCGATCAAACGCGCGATGCGCTTGACGCGCCCAAGCCGCCTGCCGTGCGCCGCCGGCGCGACGCCCGCAAGCCGCCGGGCGTACGCATCTTGCGGCGCGTCGTACTTAGTTCTTCGACTGGTCGACGAGCTTGTTCTTGGCGATCCACGGCATCATTGCGCGCAGCTTGCCGCCCACTTGCTCGATCTGGTGCTCGGCCGTGATACGACGACGCGAGATCAGGGTCGGGGCACCTGCCTTGTTTTCCAGAATGAACGACTTGGCGTATTCGCCGGTCTGGATGTCGGTCAGGCACTGCTTCATCGCCTTCTTCGTCTCTTCGGTCACGACGCGCGGGCCGGTGACGTACTCACCATACTCGGCGTTGTTCGAGATCGAGTAGTTCATGTTGGCAATGCCGCCTTCGTAGATCAGGTCGACGATCAGCTTGAGTTCGTGCAGGCACTCGAAGTAGGCCATTTCCGGCGCATAACCGGCTTCGACCAGCGTCTCGAAACCGGCCTTGATCAGCTCGACGGTACCGCCGCACAGCACGGCTTGCTCGCCGAACAGGTCGGTTTCCGTCTCTTCGCGGAAGTTCGTCTCGATGATGCCGGCACGGCCGCCGCCGTTTGCGGCAGCGTACGACAGGGCGATGTCGCGCGCGGCGCCCGACTTGTCCTGTGCCACGGCGATCAGGTGGGGCACGCCGCCGCCTTGCGAGTACGTCGAGCGCACCGTGTGGCCCGGGGCCTTCGGGGCGATCATGATGACGTCGAGGTCAGCGCGCGGAATCACGCAGCCGTAATGCACGTTGAAGCCGTGCGCGAAGGCCAGAGCGGCGCCTTCCTTGATGTTGCCATGCACTTCGTTCTTGTACACGTCGCCGATCTGCTCGTCCGGCAGCAGCATCATGACGATGTCGGCCGACTTCACGGCTTCTGCCACTTCCTTGGTGTTCAGGCCGGCGCTGACCGCCTTGTTCCACGAAGCGCCATTCTTGCGCAGACCGACCGTCACGTTCACACCGCTGTCCTTCAGGTTCTGGGCGTGGGCATGGCCTTGCGAGCCATAGCCGATGATCGTCACTTGCTTGCCCTTGATGAGGGAGAGGTCGGCGTCTTTGTCGTAGAAAACTTTCATTTGGAATTGTCCCGTAATGCCAAAAAATTACTCAAATCAGAATGGATCGAAATCCGCTTACCGCGTTGCCGCTACCGATCAGACTTTCAGGATGCGCTCACCGCGCCCGATGCCCGAGCCACCGGTACGAACCGTCTCGAGAATCGCCGTACGATCGAGCCCGTCGATGAAGGCGTCGAGTTTCGACGAATTCCCGGTGAGTTCGATCGTATAGGTCTTTTCAGTAACGTCAATGATGCGGCCGCGGAAAATATCCGACATCCGCTTCATCTCTTCTCGCTCCTTGCCCACGGCGCGCACCTTGATGAGCATCAGCTCACGTTCGATATGCGCCCCTTCGGTCAGATCGACCACCTTCACCACCTCGATGAGCCGGTTCAGGTGCTTGGTGATCTGTTCGATGATGTCGTCGGAGCCCGTCGTGACCACCGTCATGCGCGAGAGCGACCGATCTTCGGTCGGCGCGACGGTGAGGGTCTCGATATTGTAACCACGCGCCGAAAACAGGCCGACCACACGCGACAGCGCGCCCGGCTCGTTCTCGAGCAAAACAGAAATAATATGCCTCATGGTGTATCCCGGATTGTCCTAGTGTAGGGACGTCGCGCCCGCGCCGGCCTGACCGGCGGCGACTGTCGGCGCGCGCCTCGGCTTACAGATCTTCCGAACCAAGCAGCATCTCGCTGATGCCCTTGCCCGCCTGGACCATTGGCCAGACGTTTTCGGTGGGATCCGTTTGGAAATCCATGAATACCGTACGATCCTTCAGGCGCAACGCCTCGCGCAGTGCCGGCTCGACGTCCGACGACTTCTCGATGCGAATGCCCACATGACCGTACGCCTCGGCAAGCTTCACGAAGTCGGGCAGCGCGTCCATGTACGAACTGGAGTAACGCTTGCTGTACTCGATCTGCTGCCACTGGCGAACCATGCCCAGATAGCGGTTGTTGAGCGACAGAATCTTGATCGGCGTGCGGTATTGCAGGCACGTCGAGAGTTCCTGGATGCACATCTGGATCGAGCCTTCGCCGGTGATACAGGCGACTTCGGCATCCGGATGCGCCATCTTCACGCCCATCGCCGCCGGCAGGCCGAAGCCCATCGTGCCCAGGCCGCCCGAGTTGATCCAACGGCGCGGCTTGTTGAAGCGGTAGTACTGTGCGGCCCACATCTGGTGCTGACCAACGTCCGAGCACACGAAGGCCTCGCCGTCGGTGAGCTTCCAGTACGTCTCGACCACATGTTGCGGCTTGATGATTTCGCTCTGGCGATCGAACGCGAGGCAATCGCGCGAGCGCCATTCCTCGATCTGCTTCCACCAGTCGGCCAGCGCTTCGGTGTCCGGGCCGTGCTCCGCCGTTTGCAGGTTTTCGATCATCTCGCGCAGCACTTCCTTCACGTCGCCGACGATCGGGATATCGACCTTCACACGCTTGGAAATCGACGATGGGTCGATATCGACGTGAATGATCTTGCGCGCACGCTCGGAGAAGTGCTCCGGATTACCGATCACACGGTCGTCGAAGCGCGCGCCGATGGCGATGAGCACGTCGCAGTGCTGCATGGCCATGTTGGCTTCGTAGGTGCCGTGCATGCCCAGCATGCCGAGGAACTTGGGATCGCTCGCACGATACCCGCCCAGGCCCATGAGCGTGTTGGTCACCGGATAGCCGAGCAGGTCGCAGAACTGATTCAGTTCCTTCGACGCGTCGGCCAGAATGATGCCGCCGCCCGTATAGATATAGGGGCGCTTGGCCGAGAGCAGCAGGCTCATCGCCTTGCGGATCTGACCCGAGTGACCTTTCGTGACCGGATTGTACGAGCGCAGCGACACCGATTTCGGATATTCGAAGCGGCAGCGCGCCTTGGACACGTCCTTCGGAATATCGACCAGCACCGGGCCCGGACGGCCCGTCTTGGCGATGTAGAAGGCTTTCTTGATGGTCGCGGCGAGATCGCGCACGTCCTTCACGAGGAAGTTGTGCTTGACGCACGGACGGGTGATACCGACCGTGTCGCACTCCTGGAAGGCGTCCTGGCCAATGGCGGCCGTGGGCACCTGCCCGGTAATGATGACGAGCGGGATCGAATCCATGTACGCCGTGGCAATCCCGGTGACCGCATTGGTCACGCCGGGGCCGGACGTCACGAGACACACGCCAACCTTGTCGGTGGAACGCGAATAAGCGTCGGCCGCATGCACGGCGGCTTGCTCATGGCGCACCAGGATGTGCTGGATCTTGTCCTGCTTGTAGAGTTCGTCGTAGATATAGAGAACCGAACCGCCGGGATAACCCCACAGATGTTCGACCCCTTCTTCCTGAAGCGAGCGCACGAGAATCTCGGCGCCAATCATGTCTTCGGAAGTATTTTGGTGGCGTGTAGCTTCCGCCTCGGAGAATTCCGCGCTTGGCATATTCATCGTCGACCTTTCAAAGTTTCGGCAAAAATTTTGATCGGGTGCTCTCCCCGCGAACTTGTGGTTCGGGCTCAAGCTGCGCGTCTGAATGATGGACACACCGGATAGGCGTGCCGATATTGAGACAATCACAGATATTGCGAACTGGAAACGATACCGGTTTGCAGCAAAATGGTCAAGCGGGTTTATGCATTCGCGGCATGACTGCGAAGTCAGCCTCGCGGACTCCCCACACCGCCCCATGTCGGGGCACAATCTTTACACGATGGGAAGCCGTCGAGTCCGGCACCGTCGCAAACGGGCACCACCGGAAGCAAAAGCGGTTACAGCAAAGCGCGTTTTTGGTAGCATCCGCACCGGCTATCTAAATCTTTATGTAGCCGTTACGCTTACATGGCATTTCACAGGCGCAGCGCGCAACGCTGCGTGCACCCCACCGGATGGCATCTGACAAGGAACTGGCGGATTTTCTCGCGGGCATCGAACGGCGCGCCTTCAAGCAGGCCGTCTATGCCGTACGCGACGACGAGGCCGCCCTCGATATCGTTCAGGATGCGATGATCCGCCTGGCCGAGAAATACGGCGACAAGCCGCCGGCCGACCTGCCGCTGCTGTTCACGCGCATTCTCCAGAACGCGATTCACGACTATTTCCGTCGGCAAAAGGTGCGTAACACCTGGGTCACGCTATTCTCGAATCTCGCGGGCCCGGGCGACGACGAACGCGACGACTTCGATCCTCTGGAAACCTTATTGGCCGAGGATGGGTCTGTGCAGACCGAGAGCAGCGAAGAGACCGTTTCGCGCGCCGAAATCCTCTCGCTCATCGACGCGGAAATTCAGAAACTGCCGACACGTCAACGAGAAGCGTTCCTCATGCGTTACTGGGAAGATATGGACGTTGCCGAGACGGCCGCCACGATGGGGTGCTCGGAGGGCAGCGTCAAGACGCACTGCTCGCGCGCCACTCATGCATTGGCGCAGGCGTTGAAGGCAAAAGGGATCAGGTTATGAGTCACGATCTGGAAACGAGGGAACTCCGCTTCGCACATCGCGTGCGACGTGCGCTGGACGAAGCGTCCGACGCGCCGTCGCCGAATATCGCGGCCCGGCTGGCTGCCGCTCGCCAGGAGGCGCTCGCGCGCAAAAAACCCGAACCGGTGGCCATCGTGCAACCGGCGCTGGTGCTCGCCGGTGTCGGCGCCATGCCATCGTCGGAAGCCGGCGGCCCGCACCGCACGTTCGACAAGCTGCGCCGTCTCGGACTGCTCTGGCCGCTCGCCGCATTGGTGATCGGCCTGGCAGGGCTCGCGTACTGGGAGCATCAGCAACACATTCAGGATCTGGCAGACATCGATGCCGCCGTATTGAGCGACGAACTCCCGTTGTCGGCCTATGCCGACCATGGTTTCAACGCCTATGTGAAGCGTGCCCAGTAGCCCCTCTACCCAAGCCCCCCCCGTGACGCGACGCAACGTATTTCTTCTGCTCGCCGCACTGATCGTGGCCGCGCTCGCCGGCACGGCCGCGCTGCGCCGCACGCACGCGCCTGAAGCGGTGTCCGACGTGCCTCCGGTCATTGCCGGCGCATCCGCCCCCGGCGGCGCCAACCCCACCCATGGGCCGGTCGGCAGTCTGACCGCCAGCGGCCCGGGCGCGAGCGGCGCCCCGGTGGTGTCTGTTGCATCGCCCGGCGGTTACTGGGCCAAGCTCACGGCCAGCCAGCGAGAGGCGCTTGCGCCGCTCGCCCAGGACTGGAATCGCATGAGCGAGCGCCAGCGCGAGAAGTGGATCGAGATTGCCAAGCGCTTTCATACGCTGTCACCGGAAGGCCGCAAGCGCCTGCATGACCGTATGGCGGACTGGGTCCGCCTGACGCCCGAGCAGCGCAAGCTGGCGCGCGAGAGTTATCAGAACGCCAAGACGCTGCCGCCTGAGCGAAAAGCGCAGATGTGGCAGCAGTATCAGCAACTCACCGAAGAACAGAAAAAGCGCCTTGCCGCGGACGACAGAAAGCAGGCCAACCGTCCGAACGTGGTCAGCGCGCCGCCGTCGGGCCGCCCGGGCGTGAAGAATCCATACGCCGCAGTACATCGCAAGGAGGCGGGCACCCCGGGCAAGAATGGCGCGTTGCCGGCGCCGGTGGCATCGGGCGTGGCAGCACCCGCGACCGGGCAATCGATGCCGACGTCTGCCGTACCGTCGCCAGGCGCGGCGCCGGCGAGCGCGGGCGCGGCAAACGGCGACAAGAATGGCGACGCCGTCTTCAACGCCGAGATTTATCATCACAACTGACGCCTGACGTCGGCCAACCCAGGCCATCGTCGTGCCGCAACGGCCGCCCCCGGGCGGCCGTTTGTCTTTGCGCGCGCGAAACGCCCCGCCGACCGGCTGGCTCCCTGGCGCATTCTTGCGCATAATGTGCGGCACAGGACGCGACGTGCCCGCCGCCACTGCCCCATGCCAGCACGGGCGCGAGGCACCCGACAAAAATCCCAGACCACGCCGCGATGACCGACTCCGCCACCCAGCCCGCCACACCGCCTCGCTCGCCAGACGCCGCGCCCTTGCCACATGTGCTGTCCGGCATCGAACCGGGCGGCTACGCCGTGCCGACGCTACGCCGCCGCGTGCTCTCGATGGTCTACGAATCGCTGCTGCTCTTCGGCGTGCTGTTCCTTGCCGGCTACCTGTTCAGCGCCCTCACCCAGCAGCGTAGCGGGTTGATGCACCGGCACGCCATGCAAGCCTGGCTATTTCTCGTCCTTGGCGCGTACTTCGTGTGGTTCTGGACCCACGGTGGCCAGACGCTGGCAATGAAGACGTGGAAGATCCGTCTGGTCGACGCGCATGGCCAACCGGTGCGGTTCGCCCGCGCTGTCGCGCGCTATGCGCTCGCATGGTTGTGGGTACTGCCGGCCATGGCGCTCGACTGGGGACTCGGACTCACGGGCTGGGGCAGTGTCGCGTTGCTCACCGGCTGGGTCGTGCTCTGGGCCTTGGCCATGCGGGTGACGCCGGATCACCAGTTCATACACGACCGGCTCGCCGGCACGCGTCTCGTGAGCGTGCTGGGCAAATGACCACGGCGCCCCCCGCTGCCCGCCCTGCCCCGCGCGCCTCGCGCGCCCACCTGATCTACGGTGGCATCGAAATCGGGCTGTCGCTCGTCGTCGCCGTCGCCACATGGATGGTTTGGCATAGCCCCTGGACGACCTTGTTATGGACGGTGCTATGGTTGCCCGTCGCCCACGCCATGGGTCTTGCGGCCGGCTTCGCCATGGCCGCACAGGGCGACCCGTCGCCGGAACGGCGCGCCACCGCCGGCACCCATGCGGCCGTATGGGCATACGAATGCGCGGCATCGATCTTCCTGCTCGATCTCTGCCAACCGTGGTTCAGCGCCGCCCGGCTGCCCTCGCCGCGTGGCCCGGCGCGCCCCGTCTCGGTATTGCTGTTGCACGGTTACGGCTGTAACCGCGCGTTCTGGCTGCGTTTCTCGCGCCACCTCGCCGACGCGGGCTACGACTGCGACGCCGTCAATCTTGGCCCGATGTTCGGCGACATCGACGATTACGCCCCTACGATTGCCAACGCCGCTCGCACCCTTGCCGAACGCACTCGGCTGCCCGTCGTCATCGTCGGCCACAGCATGGGCGGACTCGCGGCACGCGCCTGCCTGCGCCATGCGCCGACCCTGCCGGTCGCCCACACCATCACGCTTGGCTCGCCGCACTTCGGCACCCTGCATGCGCGCCACGGCATTGGCACCAACGCTCGCCAGATGGGCATCGGCAGCGAATGGCTCGCGGCGCTCGCCGGTCGCGAGACGCCAGCGCAACGCGCTCGCATCACGTCGATTTACACGTTCCACGACAACGTCGTCTACCCGGTGAGCACTTGCGTGCTGCCCGGTGCCCACAACATTGCGCTCGACCGGCTCGGACATGTGTCGCTCGGCACGCATCCACGTGTGCGCGCCCATGTGCTCGAGACGCTCGAGCGCGTGGCCCAGGGATTGCCGCGCGCCGTCTGATCCGAGACGTTCCATTCTGGCGCGGGTCCGGCTGTCGCATTGTCGCGACGTTGGACGCCACTTTCGCGACATGATCGTGACTGTCATCGTCGCTTCACGAAATCGTGGCGCAATGCACGCATGTTCAACGCGACGTGCGAGCCGGTATGACGACGACCCCCACCTTTGAGTTGCCGATCCCAACGCCTGCGGCTCGCGCCGGTCACTTCGCAGACACCCCACCGGGCCGCCCCGCCGCCCCGCCCGCCAGTCCTCCCACCACGATCGAACTGCCGCCCGACACGCCCGACCCCCTCGACCCGCCCCCCGACGGCATCACCCGCTACCGTACGATCTGGCTCTCGGACATTCACCTCGGCACCCAAGGCTGCCAGGCGGACTACCTGCTCGACTTCCTGCGTCATCACGAGTCCGACTACCTGTACCTGGTCGGCGACATCATCGACGGCTGGCATCTGCGACGCGGCTGGCACTGGCCGCAGGCGCACAACGACGTTGTGCAGAAAATGCTGCGCCGCGCGCGCAAGGGTACGCAAGTGATCTACGTGCCCGGCAATCACGACGAAGCGGCGCGTCAGTTCTGCGGGCTGGCGTTCGGCGACATTGCGGTGCGCGACGAGGCGTTCCACACCACACTGTCGGGCAAGCGTCTGTGGGTCACCCACGGCGATCTGTTCGACGGCGTGATTCAGCACGCCAAGTGGCTCGCGTATCTGGGCGACTCGCTCTACACCCTCACCCTGCTGCTCAACCGCTGGTTCAATCGCGTGCGCACGCGCTTCGGCTTCCCGTACTGGTCGCTGTCGCAGTATCTGAAACACCAGGTGAAAAACGCGGTGAACTTCATTTCCGCCTTCGAGCACGTGATGGCCGACGAAGCGCGCCGCCGTGGCTGCGACGGCGTGGTGTGCGGACACATCCACAAGCCCGAGATTCGCGAGATCGACGGCTTGCTCTACTGCAACGACGGCGATTGGGTGGAGAGCCTCTCGGCGCTGGTCGAGACGACCGAGGGCGAGCTGCGCATCATCCACTGGACGCAAAAGCGCAACGTGCGCGCCCGCGTGAAAGCCGCGCCGGTCAACGCTTGAGCCCGCACCGCGACCTCGGCCCGGCCTCGCGCCGCCATGATCGCGGCGACTCGGAAAATACCGGTCCGACACGCCGGCCCAGGATGCCGACCTGTTCCACCCAGTTAACCCCGCGCACGCACGGCACTGTGTCGCCGTACGTGCATACCCGTCACGCGCGAGGTCGCGCGTGTCACCGATGCGCGCCATGTGCGCGAAGGAGCGCCCGATGAAAATCATGATCATCACCGACGCCTGGGATCCGCAGATCAACGGCGTGGTCCGCACGTTGAAGAACACGCGCGCTCAGTTGGAAGCGGCCGGCCATCGTGTCGAACTGCTTACGCCGCAGGAATTCCGCACGATGCCGTGCCCGACCTACCCCGAAATCCGTCTCGCGTTCTTCGCCGGCGCACGCGTGACGCGGCGCATCGAAGACTTCGAACCGGACGCCCTGCACATCGCCACCGAAGGGCCGCTCGGCATGGCCGCGCGCAAATGGGCTCTGCGCAACGACTTCCCGTTCACCACGGCCTACCACACGCGCTTCCCGGAGTATGTGCAAGCGCGCTTCGGCTTTGCGCTCGCAACGACCTACCGCTTTCTGCGCTGGTTCCACAAGGCCTCGCACGCCGTGATGGCACCCACGCCGGTGGTCAAGCGCGATCTCGAAGCGAATGGCTTCCAGAACGTGGTGCTTTGGACGCGTGGCGTCGACCTCGACATCTTCCGTGTGCAAGACGCACATGTGCTAAATTCGGCACATCCGATTTTCCTCTACGTGGGGCGTGTCGCCGTGGAGAAGAACATCGAGGCCTTCCTGAAACTGGATTTGCCGGGCTCGAAATGGGTCGCGGGCGAAGGGCCGCAACTGGCCGAACTGCGCTCGCGCTACCCCGACGTGAATTACCTCGGCATGCTGTCGCAGCCCGAACTGGCGAAGGTCTATGCATCGGCCGACGTGTTCGTCTTCCCCAGCCGTACCGATACGTTCGGCCTGGTGCTGCTCGAAGCAATGGCTTGCGGCCTGCCGGTCGCGGCCTTCCCGGTGACCGGCCCGGTCGATGTCCTCAACGGCTGCCCGGAAGGCGAAGGCGGCGCACTGCGAGAGGACTTGCGCGAGGCTTGTCTCGATGCGCTCAAGGTCTCGCGCCCGAGTGCGCGTGCCTGGGCCGAACGGTTTTCGTGGCAGGCGGCCTCCGAAGAGTTCGTCTCGCATCTGCATCCGCGCAAGCCCGAGCTGTCGCTCGCGAGCGCGGTCTGATCCACCTCCAGAGCCCGTTGCGGCGAGGAACCCGACGCTTGTTCATCGACCACCCGCCGCCACGCGACAAACAACCGAATCCGTACAAGGGCAACCGGGGCATCATGCGTGCCTGGCGTGCCCTGAAATACTCCCTGTCCGGCTTCAAGTTCGCCGTGTTCGAAGAGAGCGCCTTCCGGCAGGAACTGGCGCTCGCCGCCATTCTCTTGCCGGCGGCGGTCTTCCTGCCCGTCACCTCTGTCGAGCGCGTGCTGCTCATCGGCTCGGTGCTGCTCGTGCTCATCATCGAGCTGGTCAACTCCAGCATCGAAGCGGCCATCGACCGCATTTCGCTGGAGCGGCACGAACTGTCCAAACGTGCCAAGGATTTCGGCAGCGCGGCCGTCCTCATTGCGCTCGGCCTTTGCCTGCTCACCTGGGCCTTGCTCGCCGGGCCCGTCATCGTCGAACGCGTACGTACAGCGTTTTTCTGATAACGTTCACCGCCTTCCTCCCCCATGCTTGGCAGTGCGCGGCTGCCGGGTATAATCGGTCGCCATATACCTGATATTCAACTCAAAGACGCAAGCGGAGAACATCGTTCGCCACGCTTGCCGCTTACCGGGGCCGACAGATATGGAAGCAAAGCCGCCACGCCGTACCCGCGAACGAATTCTCGAGGTGTCACTACGCCTCTTCAACGACATTGGCGAGCCCAACGTAACGACCACCACGATTGCCGAGGAGATGAAAATCAGCCCCGGCAATCTGTACTACCACTTCCGCAATAAAGACGACATCATCAACAGCATCTTCGCCCAGTTCGAGCAGGAAATCGAACGGCGACTGCGGCTGCCTGACGATCACAAGCCCAAGCTCGATGAAGTCTGGACGTACCTGCAATACATGTCCGAGTTTCTGTGGCGTTTCCGTTTTCTCTACCGCGACCTCAACGACCTGCTGGCGCGCAACCGCACGCTGGAGACACACTTCAAGGTCATCGTCGGTCACAAAAAGCGTTTCGCGCGCGATATGTGCGACCTGCTCGTGGCCGAGGGCGAAATGGAAATCACGTCCGAGCAGATCGAGGTGGTCACGACCAACATGGTGGTGCTCTCCACTTATTGGTTGTCCTACCAGTTCGTGATGAACCCGCGCAAGTACAACGACCCCGCGGAAATCGGCGCCGGGTTGCATCAGGCGAGCTACCACATCCTCTCGCAAATGGCGCCGTATCTGAAAGGCAGCTCGCGCGAGATGTACGACAAGATGGCGCGAGAATCGTCATCCAAGGGAGCGCAATAAGGCATGGCGTCGGAAGTCAAATCCCTCTGTATTTACTGCGGTGCCGCCACGGGGGTACGTCCTGCCTACGCCGAGGCCGCACGTGACCTGGGCCGACGCATGGCGCAAGCCGGCATTCGTCTCGTGTATGGCGGCGGCAAGGTCGGGCTGATGGGCATCATTGCCGACGCCGTGCTGGCCCACGGCGGCGAGGTGATCGGCATCATTCCGAAAGCCCTGATGGAACGGGAAGTCGGTCACACCGGGCTGACGCAATTGCATGTCGTCGAAAACATGCACCAGCGCAAGCAGATGATGGCCGATCTGTCGGATGCGTTCATTGCCATGCCGGGCGGTATCGGCACGTGCGAGGAACTGTTCGAAGTCTTTACGTGGCTGCAGATTGGCTACCACGCGAAACCGATCGGTCTGCTCAACGTCGAGCAGTATTACGATCCGCTGATCGTGTTCCTCAAATCGATGGTGACGGAGCAGTTCCTCAAGGCGCCGCAGCTCGACCAGTTGCAGATCAGCGCGTCGCCCGAAGCCTTGCTCGATACCCTGCGACAGTTCACGCCGTCGCAAATCGATCGCTGGACGCACCAGCGCTCACAGATCTAAGCGCGTCCGCGTCATCGCTGCGCAGTCCGCCGGCTGCGCAGCGTCGGTTCTTCCCTCCCCCCCACCGCCAGCGCGTTCCGCCTGCCAGACAACGGCCCCCGGCGACGCCGCCCGTGCACCAGCGCCGTCATTGAACTCCTGCGGCACGTGGCACTCAGACATCCGTTGCATGCGGATTACCCGTCTGCTCACCCGCCCCATGCCCGCCTGGGTCAACGCTTTCCTCGACGAGCAACCTGTCCATGATGTTAAAGATGCTTCGCCCGATGCGGCTGCTGCGTTCGCGCTGGCTGCGCCCCCATGCGGGGTTGCTGCTGCGCCGCGCCTTGTGGCAAGCCACGCCCCATGGCGTGGCGATTGGACTGGCGTGCGGCGTCTTCTTCGGGATTTTGATTCCGTTTGGCCAGATGCTCGTGGCCATTCTCGCGGCGGCTTTGCTTCGGGGGAATCTATTCCTCGCGGCGGTCGGCACGCTGGTGACCAATCCACTCACGGCGCCCTTCGTTTATTGGGGCGCGCACCGTCTGGGCCGCTGGATGTTCGAGTGGCCACCGCAGGCCGAGATCGAGGCGACGGTGGCTGCCGCGACACAGGCGAGAGAAAGCTTGTGGACTCAGTTGATGAACCTCGATTTCGGCACGGCGACGCTGCATCTCGCGACCGGCCTCGCCGCGTGTGCGGTGGCCGGCGGAGCGCTCGCCTACGTGATTGGCTTCTGCGCGATCCGTTGGCACCAACGATGCCGCCCCGGGACAACGGTGAGCGCGTCTGACGCCCCCCGGGACTGAGCGTCCCGTCGTCCGTCGTCAGAACGACGATCCGGGCGTCTTCAGAAACGCGCTTTCCTCGGGCGTCGATGCCCGCCCCAATGCGTGGTTCCGATGCGGATATCGTCCGAAACGCTCGATGATGACCGCATGCTTGCGCGCGTAATCGAGGTTATCGACCAGCCCGAACGACTTCGCCAATTGTTCGTACAACGCCAGTGAAAGGTGCTGGCTCTCCAGCGATTCGTCGTGTTCGAACGGCAGGTAGACGAAGACGCGATGCTGCGGCGTGGGCAGATGCCGATCGTCGCCCGCCTCGACCAGACGCCGCGCCACGGCCAGCGCGCGCGCATCGCCCGCAAAGGCTTTCGCATCGCCCCGGAACAGATTGCGCGAGAATTGATCGAGCACCACGATCAGCGCACAGGCACCGAGGGGTGTCCGCGCCCAATCCTCCAGCGCCCCGTCGATCGCCTGCGCGTGCAGCGCGCCGAAACGAGCACGAATCGCGTCATCGAACGCGTTCGACTTACGGAACCATTCCGGACGCTCCATTCCGTAATCGGGAGCGTCGGGTGAGCCAAACCAAAACTCGAGCACCGTTTGCCATGGGGGCACTTGCGGAGATATCGCTGCTGCCGGCGTCGCCATCGATCATCCTGAGGTGTGAGCGTGCGTGGGAAGGATGACTCGCATGATGCCAGACTCAGGCGAAGGCCAATACCACCCGGCGCGTACGCGACGTCTTCTTCTCGATCTTGGTCACGCGCAGCGCGCCGATTTCCGCTGTATTGGCCACGTGCGTGCCGCCGCACGGCTGCAAATCGATGCCCTCGATGCGCACCAAACGCACGCGCCCCAACCCCACCGGCGGCTTCACGCTCATCGTGCGCACCAGCTCTGGACGCGCGGCCATCTCCTCGTCGCTGATACTGTCAAGCGCCACAGGCCTTGCGGCCGCCACGAGCGCCGCCAGCCCGGCTTCGACGGTCTCTCGCTCGATCGGCTCGTTCGTCACGAAATCGAGCCGCGCGTATTCCGTGGTGATGCTACATCCATCCACCGCATGCGGCAGCACCGCGCACATCAGGTGCGACGCGGTATGAAGGCGCATGTGACGAAAGCGTCGCGCCCAGTCGATCTCCGCCCGCACGGTGTCGCCGACCGAGAGCGACGCCAGCACATCGTGCTGTCCCTCGGCGGGCACGTGGACCGCGTCGTCGGGCGTCGCGCCCTCGTGTTTCGACTTGCGCGTGTCGGCGATGGCGAGGCGAGTGCCGTCCGCAAGCAGCAACTCGCCGGCGTCGCCCGCCTGTCCACCGCCCAGCGGGTAGAAGACGGTGCGATCGAGCATGATGCCGGTCTCATCGATATGCGTGATGCGCGCCTCGCACTGGCGCAAATAGGCGTCCTGCCGAAAGAGGGCTTCTGTAGTCATTGGGGCGTCTCCGTGGGTCATCCGCCATAGTCGCGCGAACCAGGGCCGAGTGACAAGGGACAATCCGACGCCGAAACGCCAGTACGGTCGCCACATGCCCGCGCGGCACGTCTCCGAAGGAGCGGCCACCGCCGACATCGCCATCTGGCGAAGGTTTCGCGGCATCGACCCAACGCTGTCGAATTGGGCATGTGCGGCGTACGCGACACCCTGTTTTTCCCAATGCGTTCACAGCTCGAGACCGGACAACATCTTTGTCCTCAAATCGAAAGAGACGGATACGGCGGCAACCTTAGGATTCGTCCGAGTGCCATGCCATTGGCGCTCGGACACATCCGAAACGATGCCAACCGGAACCCCTTCTCTCATGCGTGTCTCACGAAATACCCCCCCGCCGCGCCACCACGATGCCGCCGCCCGCCTGCGCCCCCCGCCTGACGACACCGCATCCCAGCGTTACCAGCAAGCACGCGACGCGTACCTCGCCGCCGATTACGACGCGGCACTTCATGGGCTATACCCGCTTCTCAGAGAGCGCCCACTGGACGTCAGCGTGAACAAGCTGGTCGGCTACTCGCATTTCGCGCGCGAGGAATACGCGCTCGCGCTTGCGCCGCTCAGTTCAGTGTCGCTGTTCGCCCCGGATGACCCCGAACCCATGCTGATTTGTGCGCAATGCCTGGCGAAGTTGGGCGATGGCGCGCTCGCACGCGACCTCGCCATACACGCCCTCGAAACCGCCCGGGAGAGCGCGGCGCATGCCCATATCGGCGCCAACGCCGAACGCTTTCTCGCCTCGATTTAACGCTCATTTATTTCCGGAAGCCCCCCATGTCGATAGGTACCCTCTCGTCGTCTCATCCGCCAGCGCCCCTTCAGCATGTCGCTAACGCAGGCAATGCCAGTGCAAGCCCGCAGGTGCAAATTACGATGCCCGAGCCACCGACGGACCTGATGGCAGGACGTTGGGAGCAGTTTCAAAGCGCGCTTCAAACGCATCGCGGCGCGCGCAACGCCGCCCTCATCGGACACGTTGTCAACGCCATCGCGAAGACCACTGCGTTGGGTGTCGCCATCGCCACCATGAACGACGACTGGAAGGGTTACGTCGATATTCCCCTTCATCTGCTGGCGGCATCCACGGAAATCGCAAGCCTGATGCTCGCCGCCAGCCAGTTCTGGAACGGTCCAGACGACGTTCCCGGCGCAGAGATTCGCGACAACAACGTCTTCCAGGCGATCGGGCAGTGGACTGGCATCGACTTCCTACGAGAGTACGGGGGCGTAATCAACACAGCGGTGACTAACGGTCCGCTGGTGTTTGGCGCCCTACATAACGGCGCCGCGCCGTTGCTCGATACGCTGGGGATACCGGTGCCGGCATGGCTGAAAGCCGCCGCCAACGACGATGCCAGCTCGGCTATCACCGACGGGGTGGCGACCGCGACCGATTTTCTGCAAAACCGCGTGCTCGGCACCATCATCAACGGCCGCGAGCGGCGAGCGTCCGTGGACCGAATCACGGCGGCGGAGACCACCGTGAACTACGTCGTGCTGGAAGGGGAAGGCGATTACGTGCACATGGCCCCTCGCCCGCGGTTGGACTACGAACTGGAGGGGGTGACGGTCGTCCCGAGATTGTCACGCGACGAATCGGCGCGGGCGTCGGTCTCGGTCGATCCGGCACGTCCGCCCATCCTCACCGATACCTCTGACATCCGGTCGCTGGCGATCAGCGGCGACGATGACTTCTTCGATGCCCAGTCGGACGTGTATTCCGTCGACTTCGATGTGCCGAACGAAGTCTTTCACGATGCCCTGGACACCGTCATGCCTGAAGTGAGTTCGCGGATGAGTTCGCACTCATCCCCGCCCGGGCCATGAGCCCCGCCTGCGTCGTCCAAGGGGAACGCAGACACGCTGACGTGGCGGGGCGGAAAGGACGCCCGTCCTCCTGCCTCGCTGTGGGCGCTCGCATGTCAACGCCTGATGGGTGTGCCATCGGCAATACGAACGAGGAAAGACCTTGTATGCAGAAATATTCAGACCCACGCGCCACAGGCGAAATCCAAGTCCCTGTCCACGGCGCGGCGCATGAGTGCCGCCCCGCCGACGGCCTCCGGGGTGTCGTGCCGGATTCGGTTCTGCCGAACATCTCGCAGGCCGCGTCACCATGCGTGGAAACGATCGATCCACAGATCGCGTCACGCGCCTTTTCGCATGCGTATGCCTTGTGCGCGGCCAACGACCTCGTCGGTGCCGCGCGCGCCTTTGCCGATCTCTGCCTCGCTTACCCGGAACGCACAGACGCCTACAAGGCGTTCGGCTACGTGCTTTGTCAACTCGGCGATTACCAACATGCCCTCGCCCCCTTGATGATCGCGGTCGCCCGAGACTATGGCGACCCCGAGCCCTTGTACTTCGCCGCCGTGTGCATGCAGCGAAATGGCGATACACAGACCGCCCGCGAGATGGCCAACGATGCGCTCGACATGGTGCGACGCGCCGGCCGCCCTCCTGATCTGCACGACAAGTTGACGCGTCTGATCGACGCCCGCTGACCTTGTCCTACTGACTTCGTCGCACTGGCCTCGTCCTACCGACCGGGTCCTTCTGACCTCATCCTTCGGAACCCATTCATGCCCCGACTCGACGCTCTGCCCCCGTCCACCTACGTCTCCCCCCCTGACCCCGCCGGCGCGTCTGCCACGGCCCCGAACGAGGCATCTCTCGCGGGCGAAGTGCGAATCGCGCTCGGCGGGCTACAAGACGACGCGCACGCGCAACATCGGCTACGGCCGTCGCCGTCCACCGTCGGCCGCTTTACCGCCTTGATGCAACACGTCGGCAACTTCGGACTCAGCCTGGCTTCGTTAAGCGTGGCCAGCCTGAACAACATCAAGGAAATCTACGACGACAGTGCATTGGCGACCGCCCACAACGTCACGCTTGCAACGGCTTCCCTGGCGACGTTGTCCAGCCTGATGGATTTGACGGTCGCCATTGGCAAGTACTGCACGCCCTCGACGACCACGGCGGACATCAAGAACACCGCCTGGCTGACCTCGGCGGGCGCCCTTCTAGGGTCAAAACACCTTGAGCGATATGGGGCCAAATACCAGACAACCTTGCTGGGCGCCTCGATGATGGTGTTCTTCAATCAGGCGGGCAGAATCGCCGGGGAGCATCACGCCATGGCCGAGCTATCGCAGTTGGTCGCGCCAACGCCGTCTGCCCCTCCTTCCGAAGCGACGCCCGGCGACACGCTCGACATCGACGCGCTGCAATCGTGTATTGGTTTTTCGGCTGCCGTTTATCGCGCGTTCGGCGGCATCGCCACCGAAGGGCTGACCGAGTGGATGACGGCGATGGAGGCGCGTCGCTCGATGGATCTCGTCGAGCGCCAATTGAACTATGAGAGCCCGTTCGGGCACGAGGGAAGATATCGACCGGACACGTCCGAATTCCCGGAGTCAAGCCGACACGCTGACGAAACCGATCCGGATCAGACGCCGTCGCACGCGCGTACCGGCATGCGCCCTGGCGTCATGAGCGTCTGACACGTCCGGAGTTGCCCCGCCGCGTCGCCGGGGTTGAAGGGCCCAATCAGGCCCTCCCGGCGCCTCAACCCGCCCGGTTCCGCATCCAGTCCGCGGTGCCGTGGAACGCCTGCATCAGCCGTTCCTGGAGCGACGCCTCGACGCCAATATCCTGCATGGCCCACGCCATGCAGCGTAACCATTGGTCGCGCTCGCTCGAGGCAATCGGGAACGGCAGGTGACGGGCCCGCAGCATCGGATGGCCGAATCGCTCGATGTAGTGATTCGGCCCGCCCAGCCATCCGCACAGGAACCAGAAAAGCTTGTCGCGCGAATCGCCAAGCGACTCTGGGTGCAGGCTACGAATGCCCGCGAACTCGGACTCGAGGTCCATCAGGTCGTAGAAACGGTCGACGAGTTCGCGCACGCGATCCTCGCCGCCGAGCAGGGAAAAGGCCGTCGGTTGCGCGGGAGCGTTCTGCGCATCGTCGTCCGTCTGCGGGGTTTGCGGAGTGTTTTCGGTCGTCATGCCCGCTATTGTGCCCCAGGCCCATCGCGTCTGCCACGCGTGCGCGAGCGGCACGATGCCGCACCTCCCCTGACGGGCGTCAGACCTCGCGCAACGTGCGCAGCGCCGATTGACGCAGCACCGCCCGCAGGCCGCTCCATCCGCCGATCAGCGCGCACAGCACGCCCGCCCCGACGCCCAGCGCCGGCAGCCACGGATTGAAGTGCAGCGCGAACTCGAAGACGTAGCGCGCCAGCGCCCAGCCGAGTGCGCCGGCGCCCAACGCGGCCAGCAGCCCGGCCAAAGCGCCCACGGTCACCAGTTCCGCCAGATGCACGTCGCGAAGCTGCCTCGACGACGCCCCCAACGCGCGCAAGATGCCGCTCTCGCGCATGCGCTCGTCTCGCGTGCCCGCAAGCGCCGCATACAGCACCAGCACGCCCGCCGCGAGCGTAAAGACAAAGAGCGCTTGCACGGCATCGATGACTTGCGACAGGATTTGCTGGATCTGCGCGAGCAAGGCGCCCGTGTCGATCACCGTCACATTGGGGAACTGGCGCACCAGGGCATCGGCCACGCCCTGTTGCCGCGGCGCAAGATGGAACGACGTGATCCACGTCATCGGGAAGTCGCGCAGCGCGGCGGGCGGCATCACCACGAAGAAATTCACGCGCATCGATCCCCAGTCCAGCTTGCGAAAACTCGTGATCGGCGCGTCGATATGCTGGCCCGCGACTTCGAAGCGCAGCGTGTCGCCAAGGGCCAGTCCGAGCGTCTTTGCGATGCCCTCTTCCATGGAGACCTGGGGCGTCGAGGCATCGCCGTACCACTGTCCGGCCGTCACGCGATTGCCTTCGGGCAACACCGCCGTGTACGACAGGTTGAACTCACGCTCCGCAAGTCGCCGCGCCCGCGCCTCGGTGTAGCTGTCGCCCGTCACCGCCTTGCCGTTGATGGCCGTCAGACGCGCACGGATCATCGGCGAGAGCTGCACGTTCGGCAGTCCCGCCGCGCGCAACTGAGCCAACACCGGCGCGTCCTGCCCCGGCTGGATATCGATGACGAAGCGGTTCGGCGCGTCGGGCGGGCTCGACTGACGCCAGCCCGCGACCAGGTCGTTACGCGTGACGGCAAGCAACAAAAGCGCCATCAACCCGAGCCCGAGCGCCACCACTTGCAGCGCACTGCCGAGCCCGCGGCGACGCAAACCCGCCACGGCGTAGCGCCAACCGATGCCGCCCATCGCCCCGCCCGCGGCCCCGCGACGCCTGGCCCAGGCGGCCAACACGCGAATGGCGAGCCAGGCGAGCACGCCGAACACCACCGCGCCCGCCACGAAGCCGCCCGCCACCATCGCCCCGAGACGCAGGTCTCGCGCCGCGAACAGCAACAGCGCACCGAAGGCCAGCGCACTCGCGCCATACGCCAGCCACCCTTGCCTGCGCGCCCCACCCACGACATCGCGACGCAACACATGCAGGGGCGCGACTTCGGAGAGCGGCAGCAACGGCGGCAACGCGAAACCGAGCAGCATCACCAGCGCACTCGCCAGACCGAAGACCGCCGGTCGCCACGTCGGCGCCGGCAACCCCGCCGGGATCACGTCCCCCAACTGGGCGAGCAGCACCCAATGCGCCGCGTAGCCGAGCGCGACGCCCAACATGCCGCCGATCAGGCCGAGTCCGATGAATTCAAGCGTCACCATCCCGCGCAACGCGCGGCGCGACAAGCCCAGGCAACGCATGACGGCGCAGGCATCGAGATGGCGCTCGCTGTACCGACGCGACGCGATGCCCACCGCCACCGCCGCCAGCACGGCGGCGAGCAAGGCCACCAGCGAGAGGAAACGGTCGGCGCGATCGAGCGTTTGTCGCACCTGCGGCTGTCCTTCCTCCAGCGATTCGAGATGCACGCCGCGCGCCCGTTCGGCGGCCGGGCGCGCCCACGCGGCAAACTTGCCGACCTGGGCGTCCGTCCCCGCGATCAGCAGACGATAGGTAATGCGGCTACCGAACTGCACGAGTCCCGTCGACGGCAGTTCGTCGAAGCGCATCATGACGCGCGGCGCCAGCGATCCGAAGCCAAAACCGCGATCCATTTCTCGCGTGATGACGGCGGCAATGCGCAACGTGCGGTTGCCCACGCGAATGGACTCGCCGGGCTTGACATGCAGGGCATCAAGCAACGCGGCGTCGACCCACACCGTGCCTGGCGCAGGAATGCTTGCGGCGGGTGCATCCGGTGTGTCGGCGCCGGCATCGGGGGCGGTACGGACCTGCCCGCGCAACGGATAGCCGTCGCTCACGGCCTTGAGCGACGACAAACGGCTCGCGCCGACTTGCCCGTGTTCGCCGGGGACACTGGCCATGCTGGGGAAGTTGGCGACGACGGCGGTGGCCAGCCCATCGGCCTGCGCCTGACCCGCAAACGCGGGCGGCAGAGGGGCGTCGCTGCGCACGACGAGGTCGGCGGCGAGCATCTGACGGGCATCGCGTTCGAGCCCGCCCTGCATCCGATCCGAGAGAAAACCCACGCTGGAAAGTGCACCGACCGCCAGCAACAACGCCACGAGAAGCAGATGCAACTCGCCTGCGCGCCAATCGCGCAGGAACATCCGCCATGCCTGGCGGGCAACGTCAGTGAACCCCATCGTTCCTCAATCCTTTGACCCGCGCCAGCAATGAGCGCCAACCGCGCCAGACGCGGGGCAGCCACCACCACGCCAGCACGACGAAGATCAGTAACATTACGAGAAAAACGGCGGGAAGGAAAAACGCCAGCGCCAGTCCGCCCACCGTCGACACATCTTCGCCGGCTGAGGCCGCGACATTGGAGAAAGGTTCCGGCGACGTGTTGATCAGTGCCCGGCTACCCGCTTTTGCCAGATGGGCCGTGCCTGCCAGCGCACCGCCCGCCAGCCCTGCGAGCACCGTGACGGTCGGATCCATTTGCCCCAGTGCCGCCGCGCCCAGCAGGATTCCGGCCGGAATGCGGATGAACGTGTGGACGGCGTCCCAGGCACTATCGACAAAGGGAATTTTATCGGCGAAGAACTCGATGGCCGCCAACACGCCGGCCGTGGCAATCACCCACGTCGACGTCAGCACCACCAGCGAGGGCGGCAGATGCAACCACCCCAGACGCGCAGCCATTCCCGCGCAGAACACCGTCAGGTACAACCGCAGGCCACTGCCCCAAGACAGCCCCGCACCCAGTGCAATCGATTCAAGCATGGCGACCTCACTGCCGCCGACATGACGGCGTCGCACGATCACGCGTCGTGTACCGCCGACGCGGCAACGGCCACCGGGCAGGACGCGAACCGCCCCCTACCCGCCGGACTGACGTCACAAGTGACGCATCGGTGGCGTTCAGTCGGCGAACGACCGTCGCGGAACAGCCACCGAACGGTCACTCGACCGCTACGGCGTCATTATGCCGCGCGCTGGGGCAACGCACCACCGGTGCCGGACATTGAGGATTTGGCGTGGCCGGCGCAAACGGCAGGCGCCCTTCACGCTGCGGTCAACTTCAACCCGACCAGGCCCGCCAGAATCAGCGTCACGCTGGCAATCCGGGCGGCGGACGCCGACTCGCCGAACAGCATAATGCCCAGCACGAACGCACCGACGGCGCCAATACCGGTCCAGATCGCGTACGCGGTGCCCAATGGCAGCGAACGCACGGCCAATGCGAGCAGCCAGACACTGCCGATCATTGCGCCAATCGTGAACACCGACGGCCAGAGCCGCGAAAAACCCTGCGTGTATTTGAGGCCAACGGCCCACGCCACTTCCAGCAAACCGGCAATAACCAACAGCATCCAGGCCATGACTGACTCCGATAGAGAAATCGGGGTCGTCCCCGGAAGACAAGCGATCCGCGTGCCGGGTCGTCCCGTCACGGGGTTCCTTCGGATGTCGAATGACGTGACAGAACGCCAACGTCGTGACGCTGCAAATTGGCATCTCACCGCAAGGGAGATCGCCGGACATGCCACGGGGAACCGCACGATTTTAGCAAAGCTCGCGCGCCGCGGTCATCCCTTGCACCGATGCCCAGGCCTTCGGGATCGCACCGCGACGCGAACTCGCCCTTGCGGCATTCTCCGCAAGCACTCAGCCGATGGCGTCGATTTCGAGCCGGTAGCCGACCCCCGTCTCCGTGAGAATGTGTTGCGGCTGTGCCGGATCGGCCTCCAGCTTCTGCCGCAGGTGTCCCATGTAGATGCGCAGATAGTGATGGCTCTCGACGTGCGACGGCCCCCACACCTCCTTGAGCAATTGCCGGTGTGTCAACACGCGTCCCGCGTGGCGCACCAGCGTGATCAGCAGCCGGTACTCGATCGGTGTCAGATGCACCGGGTCTCCCGCGCGCGTGACCTTGCGTCTCGCCAGATCGATGTGGATGTCGCCGAACGAGAACGCTTCGTCCAGCGTTTCCGAATTGCCGCCACGATGATGACGTCGCAACTGTGCCCGTATCCGCGCGAGCAGTTCCGACACCCCGAACGGTTTGGTGAGGTAGTCGTCCGCACCGACATCGAGCGCGACGACCTTCTCTGCCTCCTCGTTGCGAGCGGACAGTACGATGATCGGCATATCGGTCCAGCTTCGCACTTCGCGAATGACCTCCACGCCGTCGATATCCGGCAATCCCAGATCGACGATGAGCAGATCCGGCTTGCGCGTCGCCGCCTCGACCATGCCCTGCCGCCCGGTTTCCGCCTCGTGCACGACCATGCCTTCGACTTCCAGCGAGGTGCGCAGAAACCGTCGGATCTGTCGTTCGTCTTCAATCACCACGATGGTGATGGTTGGTTCACTCATGATGTTGGGGCGCGTTGGCGTCGGGGGAGCGGGGTGTCTGGGCCTCATCGACGAGCAAGTCCGTATCGACGTCCTCCGAGCCCTCCGGACTCTCTGGCGCCATCGGCGGCGTCTCGATCGGCAACGTGAAGATGAAACGCGCGCCATGACCGTCGGGCCCGTTGGTGGCGTGAATTCTACCGCTGTGCGCCTCCACGATGGCGCGACAGATCGCCAGTCCGAGTCCGATGCCGGGCTTGGCAGACTCCTTTTCCCCGCGCATGAACTTCTCGAAGATGCGTCCTTCCATGCCTGCGGGCAAGCCTGGCCCGTCGTCGCTCACGCTCACCTCGACCTCGTCGCCCTGCACGCGCGCGGCGATCTCGATATGCGAGCCCACGGGCGAATACTTCGCGGCGTTCTCCAGCAGATTGGTGAACAGCCGCTCCAGCAGCACGGCATCGAAGCGCAGCAATGGCAGGTCGGTGGGCAGCCGGGTCGTCACCTCATGCCCGGCGAGCGAACGGCGGCAGGCGCGCAACGACGTACCCACCACTTCCTCGAGCATCTGCCACTGACGGTTGAGTTGCACGCCGCCCGCCTGCAACTTCGCCATGTCGAGCAGATTGGTCACGAGCCCCGTCATGCGCTGCGCTTCCTCGTGAATGGCCTCGACGAGTTCGGTGCGCAACGGCCCGGGCGTCTGGGCATTGCGGCTCAGCATGCTGGCGAAACCCACGATGGACGTCAGCGGTGTTCGCAGATCGTGCGAGATCGCCGAGAGCAGGGAATTGCGTAGCCGCTCGGACTCCATCGTCACCAGTGCATCCTGCGCGATTTCGACGTAATGCACACGTTCGAGTGCGAGCGCGATCTGTGCGGCAAACGTATCGAGCAAACGCTGCTGATCCGGCGTGTCGATGGCGCCGCCGCCCTCCGGCGCCGGGGCGACCACCAGCACACCACGCGTACGCATCGGCGCGCGAAGCGGGAGATAGTAAGCGTCCGACGCGGGCAACGTGTTGGTTCCCCGCCCCGCCGCTTGCTGACGGTCGTACACCCACTGGGCGACATCGGTATCGATATGCGCCGGCATCGTTTCCGACTGCGCGTTCTCGACCGGCTGGCGCACACTGCCCAGACTGTCGGGCAGCAGCAGCGCCACGCGTGCCTGGAACACTTCGCGCACATGGCGCGACCCGATTTCCACGATCTGTGGCGTAGTGAGTGCCGCCGCCAGTTCGCGGGCCATGGCGTACACCGCCCCCGTGCGACGCTCGCGCCACGTGGCCAGCCGCGCCTGGAACCGCAGGCTGGTCGTCAGATGGCTGATGACCAGGGCGACGGTGAGCATGACGGCGAACGTCAGCAGGTACTGGGTGTCGGACACCGACAGCGACATCTTCGGTGGCACGAAAAAGAAGTCGAACGCCAGCACCGACAGAAACGACGCGAGCACCCCTGGCCCACGCCCAAGCCGCATGGCCGCCACGATCACGCCGAGCAGGTACAACATGGAGATATTGGCCAGATCGAGGAACGACGTGAGTTCCGCCGCGACAAGTGACACGGCGCCGCAGATACCGACGGCCCATGCATAGGCACGCCAGGGTCCGCCCACGAGCCCCAACTCCGGTGCCGTTTCGAACCAGCCGCGCCAGTCGCCGCGCACCACGCGCTTGTCAGCCTCCGCGTCGTCTGCCGCCGGCCCGATCAGCACGACGTCCACACCGCGCGCGCGCCGCAACAGTTGTTCGTGCAGTGGCGTGCGAGCGGTCCACCCGCGCCGTGCGCCGCTCGCGCCCACCACCAGTCTCGATACGTTACGCATCTGCGCGTAGGCGAGCAGCGTGGTCGCCGCGTCCGCGCCATCGAGCGTGAGGGTTTCGGCCCCCAGTTCCTGCGCCAGTTTGAGCGTTGCGTAGGTGCTTTCTCGACGAACCGGCGATTGCCGCAGGATGGCGGGCGTCTCGACGTGTACGGCCAGCCAATCGGCGCGCAGGCTCGCGGCAAGCCGCGCTGCCGCGCGGGCGAGCGCCACGCCCTCCGGCCCCGGGCCGATGGCAACAAGTAGCCGCTCACGGGCTTGCCACACCTGGCTGATCGATTGATCGGCGCGGTACTCGCGCATTTGCGCATCGACGCGGTCGGCCGTGCGACGCAGCGCCAATTCGCGCAACGCGATCAGATTGCCCTTGCGGAAGAAGTTGCGCACCGCGCGCTCGGCCTGCGCGGCCATGTACACCTTACCCTCGCGCATGCGCTCGAGCAGTTCGTCTGGCGGCAAGTCGACCAACTTCACTTCGTCGGCCAGGTCGAAGATGCGATCGGGCACCGTCTCCCACACACGAATGCCGGTGATTTGCCCGACCACGTCATTGAGTCGCTCCAGATGCTGCACATTGAGCGTGGTGTACACGTCGATGCCGGCGGCGAGCAATTCCTGCACGTCCTGCCAGCGCTTCAGGTGACGCATGCCCGGCACGTTTGCATGGGCGAGTTCGTCGATCAGCGCCACGGCCGGTTTGCGCGCCAGCATGCCGTCGAGATCGAATTCGCGCAGCACGCGGCCGCGGTAGTCGACCGACTTCTGCGGCAGGACTTCCAGCCCCGCCAGCAAGCGCGCCGTTTCGTCGCGGCCATGCGTCTCCAGCACACCGACCACCACGTCGGTGCCCTCCTCGCTGAGCTTGCGCGCCGCCTGCAACATCGCGAACGTCTTGCCCACGCCGGCGGACGCGCCGAAGAAAATCTTCAGCCGGCCACGCTGCTCGCGGGCTTCCTCGCGTTGCAGCTTGCCGAGCAGTTCATCGGGATCAGGGCGTTCCATGCCAGCCATCGAATCCATCCATCAGAAAAGCGAGCGCCTCGCCATTGGGCGAGGCTCGTGTCGATGCATCGGTTGCCCGATGACGTCAAAAGGCGACACGCGCTGGGCGTGCCGCCAATCTACCGCAGGCGGCGAGGCAAGACCAGACATTCACCCGTCTGCCTCGCGTGGCGGATACCCATTTCAGACGCTGCCGTGCGCCAAGGCGTCCAACGCGAGGTTCAGCGGCAGAACATTCACCCGGGGCTCTCCGAATATGCCCCACTGACGGCCTTGCGTGTATCGCGCAACCAGCGCGCGCACGGCGTCGGGGTCGAGGCCACGCGCCTTCGCCACGCGCACGACCTGATACTCGGCGGCCGCCGGACTGATGGCCGGATCGAGACCGCTGGCCGATGCCGTGACCAGATCGCCCGGCACCGGCAGGGTTGCGCTCGGATCCGCCGCGCGCAACGCGGCGATGCGTGCCTTGACGGCGTCGGCGAGCGCGGGGTTGAGCGGGCCGAAGTTCGACCCGCCTGAGGACACGCCGTTGTTGGGCATCAGCGCCGTGGCCGACAGGCGCCCCCAGAAGTACTTCGGTTCGTCGAAATTCTGGCCGATCAGCGACGAGCCGACCGCCTTACCGTCTTTGTAGATAAGACTGCCGGCGGCTTCGCGAGAAAATGCCGCGCGGCCGATGCCGGTCACGACCAGCGGATACACCAGCCCTGTAATGACCGACAGCACGACGAACAGACTGAGCATCGGACGCAAAAGGGTTTTCATGACATCGATTCCTTAGAGTTTCAGCAATGTGGCCCGAACGCGAGGCCGATCGGCCGCCGCGTTCGGGCGCCGCGCGATCAGGCCCAGCCCATCGCGGCAATGATCATGTCGATGACCTTGATGCCGACGAACGGCACCAGAATCCCGCCCAGACCGTACACCAGAAGGTTGCGGCGCAGCAGCGTCGCGGCCCCGACCGGGCGATACTTCACGCCCTTGAGCGCCAGTGGAATCAGCACCACGATGATCAGCGCGTTGAAGATCACGGCCGACAGAATCGCCGACGACGGGCTCGCCAGGCGCATCACATTGAGCGCATCGAGCTGTGGATACGTGGTGGCGAACGCCGCCGGAATAATCGCGAAGTACTTCGCCACGTCGTTCGCAATCGAGAACGTCGTGAGACTGCCGCGCGTCATCAGCATCTGCTTGCCGATCTCAACGATCTCGATCAGCTTGGTCGGATTCGAATCCAGGTCGACCATGTTGCCCGCTTCCTTCGCGGCTTGCGTTCCCGAGTTCATCGCCACCGCCACATCCGCCTGGGCGAGTGCCGGGGCGTCGTTCGTGCCGTCGCCCGTCATCGCCACCAGCTTGCCTTCGGCCTGATACTTGCGAATCGTCGCGAGCTTCGCTTCCGGCGTGGCTTCGGCTAGGAAGTCGTCGACCCCGGCTTCGGCCGCAATGGCCGCCGCCGTCAGACGGTTGTCGCCCGTCACCATCAGCGTCGTGATGCCCATCTGGCGCAGTTCGGCGAAGCGCTCCTTGATGCCGCCCTTGACCACGTCCTTCAGCTCGATCACGCCCAGCGCGCGCGTACCGAGTGCGTCTTGCTCGGCCACCACCAGGGGCGTGCTGCCGCGACGCGCAATCTCGTCGACCGCGCTGGCCAGCGCCACCGGCCATACCCCGCCGGCCGATTCCACGTAGCGCTTGAGCGCGTCCGCTGCGCCCTTGCGGATCTGCTTGTCCGTGAGGTCCACCCCGCTCATGCGCGTTTGCGCCGAGAACGGGATGAACAGCGCGTGCAGACCGCCCATTTCGCGCTCACGCAGATTGAAACGCTGCTTGGCGAGCACGGCGATGCTGCGGCCTTCCGGCGTCTCGTCGGCCAGCGAGGCGAGTTGCGCGGCGTCGGCCAGCGTGCGCTCATCCACCCCCGGGGCCGGCACGAATTGCGATGCCTGACGGTTGCCCAGCGTGATCGTGCCAGTCTTGTCGAGCAACAGCACATCCACGTCGCCCGCGGCTTCCACGGCGCGACCCGACGTGGCGATCACGTTCGCTTGCATCATGCGACTCATGCCGGCCACGCCGATGGCCGAGAGCAGCCCGCCGATCGTCGTCGGAATCAGACACACCAGCAGCGCGACGAGTACGGTAATCGTGACCGGATGCCCCGCTTGCGTGACGAACACGCTGTAGATCGAATACGGCAGCAGCGTGGCCGTGGCGAGCAGCAGCACCAGCGTAAGCGCGACGAGCAGGATCGTGAGCGCGATTTCATTCGGCGTCTTCTGCCGCTTCGCGCCTTCGACCATGGCGATCATGCGGTCGAGGAATGCCTCGCCCGGGTTGACCGTCACGCGCATGACCAGCCAGTCCGAGAGCACGCGCGTGCCGCCGGTCACGGCCGAAAAATCGCCGCCCGACTCACGAATCACGGGCGCGGACTCGCCTGTGATGGCCGACTCGTCGACCGACGCCACGCCTTCCACGACTTCGCCGTCGGCCGGCACCACATCACCGGCCTCGACCAGCACGAAATCGCCGCGACGCAGACTGGCGCTGTCGATCACCAGACATTCCGCGTCGCGCCGGGCCGAGCGCAATTGCTTGGCCGGCACATTCTTCTTGGCCTGGCGCAACGATGCGGCTTGCGCCTTGCTGCGGCCTTCCGCCAGCGCTTCGGCAAAATTCGCGAACAAGACCGTGAACCACAGCCACAGCGTGATGGCGAGGATGAACGGCGCGCTCGCCTCGGCGTGGCCCGCCACGGCCATGCCGAACAGCACCGTCGTGAGCAGGCTGCCCACGTACACCACGAACATCACCGGGTTTCGGGCTTGCGTGAGCGGGTGCAGCTTGCGGAACGAGTCGACAATGGCCGGCTTGACGATCGCGGGGTCGAACATCGACAGTGACGTCGACGTGTGCCCTTTGCCCGCCGGCCGGGTGACGGTATTTCCTGAGGGTTGATTCATGAGTGCCTCGAATGCCTCATTTCAATAATCAATGCGCGCCGATCATCGTCAGATGTTCGGCGACCGGACCGAGTGCGAGCGCGGGCATATACGTCAGCGCGCCCACCAACAGCACCGTACCGAGCAGCAGCACGACGAACAGCGGACCATGCGTAGGCAACGTGCCCGAGGTCGCGGCGATGCGCTTCTTGCGGGCGAGGGCACCGGCAATCGCCAGCACCGGCACAATCACCCAGAAGCGGCCGAACCACATCGCGATCGCCAGCGTGCTGTTGTAAAACGGCGTGTTGGCCGACAGCCCGGCAAACGCGCTGCCGTTATTGTTTGCGGCCGAACTATAGGCGTAGAGAATTTCCGAGAAGCCGTGCGTCGCCGGATTCGCTACGCCCGCCTGCCCTGCCGGCACCAGCACCGCAAGCGCCGTGCCGAGCAGCACCAGCAGCGGCGTCATGAGCACGGCCACGGCGACCATCTTCATCTCGAACGCCTCGATCTTCTTGCCGAGGTACTCCGGGGTGCGGCCGATCATCAGCCCGGCCACGAACACCGCGAGCATCGCGAAGACGAGCATGCCGTACAGGCCCGAGCCCACCCCACCGAAGATCACCTCGCCCAACTGCATCAGCAGCATCGGTACCAGCCCGCCCAGCGGCGTGAGCGAATCGTGCATCGCGTTGACCGCGCCGCACGACGCCGCCGTCGTCACCGTGGCGAAAATGCCAGAGGCCGCGATACCGAAGCGCGTTTCCTTGCCTTCCATGTTGCCGCCCGCCTGCGTGGCGCTCGCCTGCTGATCGACACCGAGCGTCGTCAGCACCGGATTGCCCGCCTGCTCGGCCGACACCGTGGCCACGGCGGCAATCGAGAACGCAATCGTCATTGCGGCGAGCAGCGCCAGTCCCTGGCGACGATCGCCGACCATGCGTCCGAACATATGACACAGCGCCGCCGGGATCAGGAAGATCGCCAGAATCTGAAGGAAGTTCGACAGCGGCGTCGGGTTTTCGAACGGGTGCGCCGAATTCGCGTTGAAGAAGCCGCCACCGTTCGTGCCGAGCATCTTGATCGCTTCCTGCGAGGCGACCGGGCCCATCGGCAGGGTTTGCGTCTGCGTCACGGCGGGCGTTGTCACCGGCTTGCCGGCGGCGTCGAGCTTCGGCTGACCGTCCGGGCCAAGCACCGGATTATCGTAATGCGTGGCTTGCAGCGTCGTGACATCCTGATAAGCGCTGAAGTTCTGAATCACGCCCTGACTCATGAAAGCCGCTGCCAGCAAGACCGAAAGCGGCACCAGAATGTAGAGCGTAATACGGGTCATATCGACCCAGAAGTTGCCGATCGTCTGTGCCGTGTGACGGGCAAAGCCGCGAATGAGCGCGACCACCACGGCAATCCCGGTGGCGGCCGACATGAAGTTCTGCACCGCCAGACCGAGCATCTGCGTGAGATAGCTCATGGTCGACTCACCGCTGTAGCCTTGCCAGTTGGTATTGGACACAAAGCTCACGGCCGTATTCATCGACGAGTCCGGGGTAACGGCCCCCAACCCTTGCGGATTGAACGGTAGCCAGACTTGCCAGCGTTGCAGCGCGTAGACGGCCAAGGCGCCGAGCGCGTTGAAGCCGACGAGCGCGATCGCGTACGCGCGCCAGTGCATTTCCTTTTCGGGATCGATGCCGCACAGGCGGTAGAGCGCACGTTCCATGGGTGCGAACCAGCGGTTCACGCGAGATTCGCCGGCGAGCACGTCGGCCATGAAGCGGCCGAGCGGGCGTGCCAGCACCAGCAGCACGACGAGGAAAACGCCGAGCTGGATCCAGGCGTTGAGCGTCATGCCAGGTCCTCCGGCTTAAAGAGCGCGTAGACGAGATAAGCGAGCAGCGCGATCGTGAGTCCGCCGCTCAACCAATACATGGCGGTCATTGCTGCCCTCCTACCGACGCGCAGAACGCGACAAAGCCGACGGTCGAGGCAGCAAACACCGCGATGACGCCGAGATATAGCCAGTCCATGACAACTCCCTATCGTGTGGCGGCTGGCACGCCACGGACGCGACGCGCCCTTGCATGCGCATGCCAGCCGTGCATTGAAAGATACGGATTGACGCGTAAAGACGGAGATAAAAGGGATAAACGAGGTGTAAACAACGCGTAAAAACGGCGCCCCGACAATGCAAAAAGCCCACCGACAATGACAAAGTCGCCTGGCTTGCGCGGTGGCGCGCAGACCGGCGAGCAGCACGTCGTCCAGGGCGAAGGCTTTGGCGCGGCCGGTTTCCAGCGTCAACATCGACTCGCCGTGATCGCGGGCGGGGAAGAGACGGACCGGGGCCCCTTTCTGCAGCGAGTTGGGTTTATGTCTGAGAGGCGGAAAGGGGCCTCGGTCCGTCGAGGAGGGGCGATATCGCGTCTTGAGGGAGGGGGGGGGCGAGTGGATTCCCGAGGCGAGTCAGCCGCGTGGGGAGGAAGACGCAGCGGAGGTGTCGTGCTCCGGGGCGTGGGTGATGCCGTCAGCGCTTACCCCGTAACGCGCCCCGGCTTCCCAAATCGCGAGCACGTCGGGCGACGGCACGACCTGAAGGACATGCCCGAAAGGCGGCACGGCGGTCTGGAACGACGCGCGTTGGAGTTGGCGCATAACGCCGGTGCGGAAGATCTCGGCGAGGGCGGCGTCGACACGCGTCTTGAACGCCGGATCGTCCTTGGGCAGGGCGAGGGCGTAGTACTCGGGCTGAGTCGCCAGCGGCGGTCCGACGATATGGAAGGCGTCCGGCGACTTGCTGGTGGCGCGCAGGCCTTCGAGCAGCACGTCGTCGAGCGCGAGCGCTTGGGCGCGATGTTCGCGCAGCATGCGAAACGCGTCGTCGTAGTCGCGTGCCATCAAGAGCTGAAAGCCTGCCCGCGCGTGTCGGGCGCGCACCAGCCGCTCGGCGGTCGTGCCTTGCACCACGGCCAGCCGTAGCCCGCGCATATCGTCGATCGAATGAATCCCGGCGCCCTGCCGAACCATGAGGCGGACATTCGCGGCGTAATACGGCAGACTGAAGGCCACCTGTCGCTCGCGCGCGGCCGTGACGGTCGACGGTGCGCAATCGATGTCGATGGCATCCCCCTTGATCAGCGTCCCGCGCATCTGCTCGATCACCCGCACGGGGGTGCTGCGCAGATCCGGCATCGCCAGCTCGCGTTGCAGCGCCTGCACGACACGCTGACACAGCGCCCACGCCAGCCCCATTGGCTGATCCTGCGCATCCACATAAGAAAATGGAACCGCCGTTTGTCGATAGCCCAGCACGATGCGTCCGCGTTCGCGAATGCGTGCCATCGTCGGAGAGACATCGGACATCGAGGTGAGCGCCGAAGCGTCGTCGCCGGATGCCGCCGCAGAGTCCGCTATCGACAACGGGATAGCCGCCGCGTTCACCCGGGGCAGTCCGGGCACAGGCGGCTCTCCTGCATGCGCCACGATCGGGATAACGACGATAGCGACGAGAGTGACGATAACGACCGCCAACGCGGCCGAAGCCGTCAACACACGACGCAAGCATGCGCTTAGGAAACCTGCGACACGGGCCGCAGACGATGACAACCGACAAGTTGACAGGAACATGATCGAGGCGGGGACAGAGCGAAAAGTGTCCGTACCTTAGCAACGCCCTGCCCCGATCTTCCTCGCGGGAATCCCTTTTCGGACAATTCCCTAGGAACGTATTTCGAATATCAGCGAGTCGACGCCAGCAACGTTTGCAGCAGACGCTCGTCGTCTTCCGCCGTCGGCGCGGTATTGTCGTAGCGCGCCAACTGCGGGAACGCCTCGGCGGACGGCGAGAACCGGCGCAGCCGGTAATCGTCCCAATGCGCCAGCTTATAAGCGTCGTTCGGATTGCCTCGGCTCACGATGCGCGCCTTCGCATCGGCCTCGCCGAGCTCGACCCAGACCACATGCACGCCCACGTCGTCATCGACACCCAGCCACGCGCGATCGAACAACCGCCCTTCGCGCAGCTCGCGCGAAAACGGTCCGACCACCAGCACGTTCACCCCGAGACGCAGATTCTCGCGCGCCGTGTCCAGCAGTCCCGCGTACTCGGGGTCGCGCAACGTCTGCAAATACACTGGGCTGTCGCGGTCGTTCGGATTCCCCGTCAACGCGCCCATCACCGAAGCACTGTAAGCACCATAAAGCGTGTCTTTATCGAGCAGACAGAACGCTTCCCCGCTGCGCGTAATCAGCGGGCCGATCAGACGCTTCGCCAGCGTCGTCTTGCCCGCCCCGGCGTGACCGCAGAAGAAAATGAGGCGCGTCATGATTGCGCCTTGCGCTCGAACATCACGAAGTGTTTGCGCACCGGTTCGACGACCTCGAACACGCCCTCGAAGCCCGCCGGGATCACACAGGCGTCCCCCGGCCCGAACTCCGACGCGTTGCCGTCGAGATCGCTGATGCGAATGCGTCCCTCGATCACCGAAAAATATTCCTGACGATGCGGACCAAAAACAATGCGCCACGCGCCAGGCTCGCACGTCCATTCGCCGCAATCGAACTCGCCCAGCGCATCCGTGTAGAACGGCCGCGTCACCCGCTGCGGATTGCCTTCGAGGCGACGCGCTTGTGCGGGATGGTCGAAGACGGCTTCACCCGACTGGGCGGGTGCGAAAGTGATAAGAGCGGGAGCAGTCATCAGCGTGAGGAAAAAATGTCAACAAAGTGGACTCAATTGAGCGCCGCGCTCAGCTTGCGGCGCCACGCGGCCACCGTGGCCGGGTCCGTCTCCGAGAGCGCATCGAAGATGGCCAGCATCGACTTGCGTGCGGCGTCGTCGCCAAACGCGCGGTCGCGCTGCACGATGTCCAGCAACGCCTGCAATGCCGGTTCGTAGGTGCGATCCGCCAGATAGCGGTTGGCAAGATCGAGCCGCGCCTGCAAATTGTCAGGATCCGCTTGCACGCGCGCAAGCAGCGCCTGCGCCGGCGGCAGATGACTCGCCTGCTCGGCGGCAGCAATGCGCGTGTTCAGCGCGGCGATGCGAGCGTCGCCACTGGCGGCCGTGCGCGGCGACAGCAGCGTCAGCGCCGCGCGCGCGCCGTCGACCTCGCCCATGCCGAGCAGCACGTCGACCAGATCGAGACGCACTTCGTCATGCGCGGGATCCAGCGCCAGCGCGGCTTGCAATGCGTCGCGCGCGACCTCGGGCTTGCCCGCCGTCAACGCCTCGCGCGCCACGCGACGCGCCATCTCCGCCGGATTCGGCACGATCCGATCGATGAACGCGCGCAACTGCCCCTCGGGCAAGGCCCCCACGAACTGGTCGACCGGCTCGCCGTCGACGAAGGCGACCACCGTCGGCAGGCTGCGCACGCCATACTCCGCGCAAAGCTGCGCGTTCTCATCGGCGTTGATCTTCACAAGACGAATGCGGCCCTGCGCTTCGGCTTCCAGCTTTTCCAGCAACGGCCCAAGCACGTTGCACGGGCCGCACCACGGCGCCCAAAAATCGGCGAGCACCGGCACTTGATGCGAGACGGCCAGCACGTCGGCATCGAAACTGGCGAGATGGGTATCGATCATAGGTCCTATCGAGCGTGGTAAATTGCGTGGACGGTGGCCGTCACTCATCGAATGCAGCCACCGGCTTGATGCATGGTAAGCATGGTAATCGCAAAACTGGGTAAATCGGTACGGACGCGCACGCGCGCGCCGGGTTCCCGACCTGGCCGCGCAACGTCCCACCTGTCGGACGACTTGCAGGGAGGCACATGCACGCAGGCCATGGCACGGCAATTTTCTTCACCCAACTACTCCTCTTGGTCCTTGTCGGCAGATTGCTCGGCGAGGTCATGCAGCGTCTGCGCCAGCCGGCGGTCATGGGGCAGTTGCTGGCCGGCGTGCTGCTCGGCCCATCCGTCTTCGGCGCCCTGATGCCTGCCTGGCAGCACGCCGTCTTTCCCGATTCCGAAGCGCAGAAACGGATGCTCGACGCGGTCGCCGAATTGGGCGTGCTGCTACTGCTGCTGTCCACCGGGCTGGAAACCGATCTGGGCCTCGTTCGCCGCATGAAGCGAATGGCGATCTTCGCGTCGGCCGGGGGCATGGTGGTCCCCTTCGCCTGCGGCTTTGCGCTTGGCTGGCATCTACCCGACAATCTCCTGCCGCATCCCGAGGCCCGGCTGGTCACCTCCCTGTTCCTCGGCACCGCGCTGTCGATCTCGTCCGTCAAAGTCGTGGCGACGGTCATTCGCGAAGTCGACTATCTGCGCCGCAACATCGGCCAGATCATCCTGGCGGCCGCCATTCTCGACGACACCACCGGCTGGATCATCATCGCCGCCATCGCCGGCCTGGGGGCGAGCGGCTCGATCGATCTCGGCCATCTGTCGATCAGCCTGGGGGGCACGTTGCTGTTCATCGTGCTGTGCTTCACCGTGGGCAAACGTGCCGTCGCCGTCGCCATTCGCTGGACCAACGACCGCTTTACCGCCGAGATGCCCGCGCTCAGCGCGATTCTCGTCATCACCTTCGTGCTGGCACTCGCCACCGACAAGCTCGGCGTGCATACCGCCCTGGGCGCGTTCATGGCGGGCGTCATGATCGGGCAATCGCCGATTCTCACCGAACAGATCGAGGCACAGCTGCGCGGGTTGATCGTTGCGCTCTTCGCGCCGGTGTTCTTCGGGGTTGCGGGCCTGTCGGTGGATCTGACGATCCTGCTCGACTGGCGCATGCTCGGTCTGGTCGCCGGATTGATCCTGATCGCGAGCGTGGGCAAATTCACCGGCGGCTTCGCTGGCGCACGCCTGGGCGGCATGTCGTCGGCCGAAGCGCTGGCACTCGCGACCGGCATGAACGCGCGCGGCTCCACCGAAATCATCGTGGCCAGCATCGGGCTTTCGCTGGGCGTGCTCAGCCAGGACCTGTTCACCATGGTCGTCGTCATGGCGCTGATCACCACACTCATCATGCCGCCTGTGCTGCGACGGGCACTCGTGCGCATTCCGCTCTCGGCGCAGGAGAAGGCTCGGCTCGAGAAAGAGGCGGCCGAGGAGAAGGACTTCCTGCCGAACGTCGAACGGATTCTGGCCGCCGTGGACGGCAGCGCCAACGGGCGCTTCGCCGCATGGATCGCCGGGCTGACAGCCGGCGTGCGCGGCACACTGACCACCGTGCTCGCCCCGTCGCCCACCAAGACGAACGACGGCGCGGCGGCGCGTGACGCCAGCGAGCCCGCTGAACTCTCGGACAAGCCAGCCGGCAAGGACACGCGCGCCCACGCGACCGACGGCGAAAGCGACGGGCGCGACGCCTACGATATCGCGCTCGCCGCCGCCACACTGGCGGCGCCACGTGCCCCCGGCACGCCGGGGGTCGAAGACGATTCAGGCGCCGACAAGGCGCGCGAGGCGGCGCGTCTGGTGCTGCGCGAGCGCACCGGCAAGGCGCCGCAGAAAACGCCGGAATTGCCGCATGGTCCTGTCAAGGAGAGCGCCGGCAAGGCGTCGTCCGCAGACGCGTCGAACGACCACGACGCCCCGAAGCATAAGCCGGTGGGTGAAGCGCACGACGACAAGCGCGTGAGCGACGCGACCGAGACAGGCGATTTCGTGGCGAGCGATCCGTCGGACGCGGCGCGCGAGCAGGAAGCATTGCAACCCGACCGCAGCCACGAAGCCAATCGCATTTCCGATGAAATCGCCAAGGGCTACGGTTTCGTGATCGCCGGATTCGACGCCCCGGGCGAGGAGACGGATTCCGACGTCCCGCCGCTCCCCTTGCCCACGGGCGTGCTGCCGCTCACCAAGGCGTTCGATGGCGCGATCGGCATCGTGCTGGCCCACGGCGAGCATGCGCGCAAGCCCGATGCGCCGCTCAACATCCTCGTGCCCGTATCGGGCACCGACTACTCGCGGCACGCGGCCGAACTCGCGATCACACTGGCGCGCGCGGCGAACGCGCCCGTCACGGCGCTCCACGTGTCCGCGCGGGTCGCGCCCGGCATGCTGCATCGGCGCTGGCGCCCGCGCGCGCTGAAGCCTGACGCCGCCGAAGCCGCCATGATGGAGAACCTGCATGCGCTGGCCAAGCGCAACGGTGTGAAGCTTCGCACCCGTCTGCTCGCCGGCGGGAAGGTCGACGAAGCCGTGCTGCACCAGATCCATCACGGCAAACACAATCTGCTCGTGCTCGGCGTGCAACCTCGCTTCGGCGACCGCCTCAACTTCGGCGCAGTCTCGCACCGTCTGCTGGAAGACCGCCGGTGCTCGGTCATCGTGCTGAGTGCGTGAGGTGGGCCGTGGGGCATTGCCCACCAGCGCCCACGTCCCCGAATAAAAACGCCGGCGGCCGATCGTTTCGGCAACCGGCGTCGGCACGCTTACACGAAGCTTAATTCGCCGACGGCTTTCGCTCCGGCAGCGGAATCCACTCCGTCTCGCCGGGCACGGTGCCCATCTGCTGGGCCGTCCAGGCCGCCTTGGCCTGTTCGATGCGCTCACGACTCGACGACACGAAGTTCCAGAAGATGAACCGATCGCCGTCGAGCGGCGCGCCGCCGAGCAGCATCAACCGCGCCGGTTGGTCGCCTGCCACAATGCGCATATCCGCGCCCTGGGCGAGCACGCCCATACGATGTTCGGGCAGCACCTCGTCGTTCACCGTCACCTCACCCTGCACGGTGTACACGGCGCGCTCCGCATACTCGGGCGGCAGCACGAACGCCGAGCACGGGGCCATATCGACGGCCAGATAGAAGATCGGCGAAAACACCTTCACCGGCGCCGTCTGGCCAAACGCCTGGCCGAGAATCAGGCGCATATGCACGCCGGGCAGGAAGATGTCGGGCAGCGACGACGCCTCGTGATGCGCAAACGACGGCTCGGCTTCCTCGTCGGCCTGCGGCAGGGCCACCCACGTCTGAATTCCGTGAACGTCGCCGCCGCGCTCGCGCACATCGTGCGGCGTGCGTTCGGAATGAACGATGCCGCGCCCCGCCGTCATCCAGTTCACCGCGCCCGGGGTGATGCGCTGATCGCTGCCAAGACTGTCGCGATGCCAGATCTCACCGTCGAACAAATACGTGACGGTCGCCAGCCCAATGTGCGGGTGCGGACGAACGTCCATGCTCTGGCCCGGCGACAGCGTGGCCGGCCCCATGTGGTCGAAGAAAATGAACGGCCCGACCGTCTTGAACGGCAGACTGGGCAGACTGCGCTGCACGGTAAAGGCGCCGATGTCGCTCAGGTGCGGCTTGAGCACGGCGAGGAAGGGGCTGGTGGAATCGGTCATGGTGCAGCTCTCCTGCGTTCGGATGGGCAATGGGGCGAATGTGAACCGATTGTAGAGGACATTGCCGGCTCGCTCCATGACACCTGTGCATGATTGCCGAGCGGCTTTTCGCGCCTGCGCCCATGGACAATGCGCATCGCTCCTATAATGCAGGGATCCCGAAACGCTCCCCACACGCGCGCAGCGCGTGCATCGACTTATGAACAAAGCCTTTGTCAAGGAAGACAGTGGCGACGACGATGACGATCTCGACGCCGGCACCCCGGACATTCCCGCGGGTGCCAAGAACTACATCACGCCGACGGGCTATCAACGTCTGAAGGACGAATTGCTCGACCTCATCGACAATCAACGCCCCGAGGTGGTGAAGATCGTGTCGTGGGCGGCGTCCAACGGCGACCGCTCGGAGAACGGCGATTACATCTACGGCAAGCGGCGCTTGCGCGAGATCGATCGGCGTATCCGCTTTCTCACGCGACGCCTCGATAACGCCGAGGTAGTCGACACGCGGCGTCAGGAGAACGTCGATCAGGTGTTTTTCGGGGCCCAAGTGACCTATGCCGACGGCAAGGGCGACGAGCACACGATCAGGATCGTCGGCATCGACGAAGTCGATCTCGACCGGGGATATGTGAGCTGGATTTCGCCGATGGCCCGCGCGATCACCAAAGCGAAAGTGGGCGACATCGTGCCGCTGCGCACGCCGGCCGGGCTCGAACAGATCGAGATCCTGGACGTGCACTACCCGCCGTCGGACGGCTAGCGAATCAGGCCGTCCAGGCGGGGTGTGCCGGCGCGCGCCCGTTCGACGGGGACACCGGCCCGCGCGTCAGTAGTCGCCGCGCTCGCGCGTGATGCGCATGGCATGACTGGCATTCAGCTCTTCCTGATGGCGCTCGCTCGGTCGCTCGCGCGCCACGCGCATCACATCCGGATTCACGCGAATGCGTCGCATGACGTTGGCCAGATGCACGCGATCGCTCACCTGAATGAGGAAGCGCAGCGTTGCCGATTCGTCCGGCACCACTTCATCCATGCCAATGTGCACGATGTTCGCGTCCGAGGCGGTGATGTCGGCCGCCACTCGCGAAAACACGCCGCGGTTGTGCCGCACGAGCACCTTGATGCCCACGTCGAACAGACGCCCCGGCTGCGGGGACCACGCCACATCGATCCAGCGGGTCCGGTCCTTGCGGTGAATGCGGCGCGCGACCGGACAATCGGTCGTGTGGATCGCCATGCCCAGCCCGATGCCGATATACCCCATGATCGCGTCGCCGGGAATCGGGCGGCAGCACGCCGAGAACTGCACCGACATGCCTTCCGTGCCGGTGATGAGCACCGGCGGCCCGACCGTTTCGTCGCCGGTACGCGGAGAGTCCGGATCGTCCGGGCTATCGGTGTCGTTCTCGCTTTCCTTGCCCGACGAGAGCACCGCGAGGCGCTTGGCCATGACCGCCGCGACACGACGGCCCAGACCAATGTCCGCGAAGATGTCCTCTTGATCCTTGTTGCCGGTCCACTGCGCGAGCTTGTCCCAGATCTCCGGCGAGATCTCGCTCATCGTCAGGCCGTAGCCCTTGAGCGCTTGCTCCACCAGCCGCTCGCCCAGTTGCACCGACTCGGCGAAGCGCATCGTCTTGAGGTAATGGCGAATCGCCGAGCGCGCCTTGCCGGTGCGCACGAACCCGAGCCAGACGGGGTTCGGCTTCGAATACGGCGCCGTGATGACTTCCACGATGTCGCCGTTCTTCAGTTCGGTGCGCAGCGGCAGCAGTTCGTTGTTGATCTTGACGGCGACACACTGGTTGCCCAGGTCGCTGTGGACCGAATACGCGAAGTCGAGCGCCGTGGCACCGCGCGGCAGCGCCATGATGCGCGCCTTCGGCGTGAAGACGTAGACGGCGTCGGGGAACAGGTCGATCTTGACGTGTTCGAGGAATTCGGTCGAATCGCCGGTCTCGCTCTGGATGTCGAGCAGCGATTGCAACCAACGATGCGCGTGCTTCTGCACATCGTTCATGTCCGCGCCGCCATTCTTGTAAAGCCAGTGAGCGGCTACGCCCGCTTCCGCAATTTCATGCATGCGGCGCGTGCGGATCTGGAATTCGATCGGGGTGCCGAAGGGACCGACGAGCGTCGTATGCAGCGACTGATAGCCGTTGACCTTCGGGATCGCAATATAGTCCTTGAACTTGCCCGGCACCGGCTTGTAGAGCGCGTGCAATACGCCGAGCGCGAGGTAGCACTGCGCATTGGACTCGACGACGACACGGAAGCCGTACACGTCGAGCACCTGCGAGAACGACAATTGCTTCTCCTGCATCTTGTTGTAGATGCTGAAGAGCGTCTTCTCGCGACCGAAAACGTCGGCACTTACCTCACCTTCCGTGAGCGCTTTCTCGACGGCGTCGAGAATCTTGCCGACCACTTCGCGCCGGTTGCCGCGTGCGGCCTTCACGGCCTTGTCGAGCACGGCGTAGCGACGCGGATGGTAATTCGCGAAGCTCAGATCCTGGAGCTCGCGGTAGGTATTGTTCAGGCCCAGGCGGTGCGCGATGGGCGCGTAGATATCGAGCGTCTCGCGCGCCACACGGCGCTGCTTCTCCGTCGACGTGACGCCCAGCGTGCGCATGTTGTGCAGCCGGTCCGCGAGCTTGACGAGAATGACACGAACGTCGCGCGCCATCGCCAGCAGCATCTTGCGGAAACTCTCGGCTTGCGCCTCTTCGCGGCTGCTGAACTCCATCTTGTCGAGTTTCGACAGACCGTCGACCAGTTCCGCGACCTTCGGACCGAATCGCTCGGCGAGTTCGGCCTTGGTCACGCCCTGGTCTTCCATCACGTCGTGCAACAAGGCGGCCATGATCGACTGCGCGTCGAGCTTCCACTCGGCACAGATCTCGGCAACGGCGACGGGATGGGTAATGTACGGTTGCCCGCTCTGGCGATACTGGCCCAGGTGGGCTTCGTCGCTGAACTGGAAGGCTTCCTTGATTTGCGCGAGGTCGCTTTCCTTGAGGTACTCCCCAAGCATGCCCTTCAGGCGGGCGATCGAGACGACCTCATGCTTGCGCGGCTGCTCAGGCGTCGCCGTCGGACCGAAGAGGTGCCGATACGACTGCTCGAGCAGCGCGTCGATGTACTGCCGCGTGGCGCTTTCGCCCTTTTTCTTTTTACGCTCGGGCTTGGGCTCCCCCGCTTTGGGTTCATCCGCAGCGATGGACGCGGCCGGTGATTTTGCATGACTCATACGTGTACCTGCATCGTCGAGCGGCCCGGAACGTCACATCGCATCAGTGCTGTCTCCCGATCAGAGCGGCACTTTCTTGAGCATCTCGACACCCACCAGACCCGCCGCGATTTCGCGCAGCGCGACAACGGTCGGCTTGTCTTTGTTGTTCTCGAGCTTCGGCGTGTGACCTTGCGCCAACTGGCGCGCGCGGTACGTCGCGGCGAGCGCCAGCTCAAAGCGATTGGGGATACGTTTCAGGCAATCTTCAACGGTAATTCGGGCCATAAGGAGTTTCCTTCTTGATATGAGGCGTATTCTATCGCAGCCGCGGCACGCTCGCGAAAAACGCCAGCGCGGCCGGCGAATGCGAGGGTGTTACGAGGGTTCGTTCGGTGCGTGAATGTCCAGGTCGGTGAACAAGGTTCGGTGCCGCGCATACTGCGAGGCGAAGCGCAGACGCACGGCGGTGAACACCGATTGCAGTTGATCGAGCGCGCGCTGGAATTCGTCGTTGATGATGATGAAATCCGCTTCGGGCGCGTGGGCGATTTCGCCGCCGGCCGCCAACAGACGACGCGCAATGACGTTGGGCTCATCCGTCCCACGCTTCTTCAGGCGCTCCTCGAGCGCCGCGATGGACGGCGGCAGGATGAAGATCCCAACCGCGTTCGAAAAGCGCTTGCGCACCTGCTGTGCGCCTTGCCAGTCGATTTCCAGCAACACGTCACGACCTTCACGCATCTGATCCTCGATCCATACGCGCGACGTGCCGTAATAGTTGCCGTGCACCTCGGCGCTTTCCAGGAACTCGCCGGCCTTCCGGCTTGCCAGGAACTGCTCGACCGAAATGAAGTGGTAATGCACGCCCTCTTCCTCGTTCGGACGCGGCGCGCGCGTGGTGCTGGAGATCGACAGGCAAATGTCGGCGTCCTGCGCGAGCAGCGCGTTGACGAGCGTGGACTTGCCCGCCCCCGAGGGGGCGACCACCATGAACAGATTGCCGGGATACTCGGCGTGCAGGGTAGCGTGCGGGATTTGCGATGACGCGGACATGCGGCTTACTCCAGATTCTGCACTTGCTCTCGCATCTGCTCGATGTACAGCTTGAGCGCCATCGAGGCATCGGCGAGTTCCTTCGAGGCGGCCTTCGAGCCGAGCGTGTTCGCTTCGCGATTGAGCTCCTGCATCATGAAGTCCAGCCGTTTGCCCACCAAGCCCCCCTTGTCGAGGATATGGCGGGTTTCCTTCAGGTGGGCGTCGAGTCGCGTGAGTTCTTCCGCGACGTCGATGCGCACGCCGTAAATCGTGACCTCCTGACGGATGCGCTCGGCGACTTCGTCCTTGCTCGGCGCGGTGGAACCTTCCGGCACCACGAGACCCAGCGCTTCCAGCAGTCGATCTACGATCTTCTGTTGATGACGCGCGATCAGCTCCGGCACCATCGGCTGCAGGCCCACGAGGATCTTCTCCATGAACTCGATGCGCTCGATGAGGCTTGCCTTGAGCTGAGCGCCTTCGCGCTTGCGCACGTCGACGAGGTCGCCAATGGCCGCACGTCCGGCGTCGATCACGGCATCACGCAGCGCGTCGGCCGTGACAGACTCTTCGCCGAGCACGCCCGGCCAGCGCAGGATCTCACCCGTGCGCATGCGCTCGGCATCCGGGAAGCACGCGAGCACTTGCCGTTCAAGATCGGCGAGCTGTTTGACGGCATCGAGATTGAGGGCACCGTTCGTGCCGTTCTCGGGGCGCTGCACGTTGATACGGATGTCGACTTTGCCGCGCGAGAGCTTGCCGGTGAGCGCTTCGCGCAGTACCGGTTCGCAGGCGCGCGCTTCTTCGGGCATACGGAATGCCAGATCGAGGAAACGCGAGTTGACCGTACGTAATTCGACCGACACGCTCGCGCCTGCGGCACCATCGGCATGCGCAATGTCGCGCGTGACGCTGGCGTAGCCGGTCATACTGAAAATATTATTGTCTTTCATCGGGGTGACCGGAACCACAGCTTCGCGACAGTATTGTCGCGAGGCGATGCAGCAACCGGATTCGCATGCATGGATGAAACGCGATTATCGCACTTTCCTGCATTGCGCTCCCGAATCGGCCCGCGCTGCCGGGCCGCGCCGCCAAGCCTGCGGCGTTTAGCGATACCATTCGGGTATTACCGCACCCATTCACCTTGCAGGACACTCACTCATGACGCAAATTCCCCGCCCGGACGGCCGTGCGCACGACGCACTGCGCCCCGTGCGCATCACCCGCCAATACACCCGCTACGCCGAAGGTTCGGTGCTGATCGAATGCGGCGATACCAAGGTCATCTGCACGGCCAGCGTGGAAGAGAAAGTCCCGGGCTTCCTGCGCGACTCCGGCCAGGGTTGGCTCACGGCGGAGTACGGCATGTTGCCGCGCGCCACGCACACCCGCGGCGATCGTGAGGCCGCGCGCGGCAAGCAGAGCGGACGCACGCAGGAGATCCAGCGCCTGATCGGCCGCTCGCTGCGCGCCGTGTTCGACCTCGAGGCCTTCGGCCCGCGCACCATCCAGATCGATTGCGACGTCATCCAGGCCGACGGCGGCACGCGTTGCGCCTCGATCACCGGCGCTTTCGTCGCCGCCCACGACGCGGTTTCGAAACTCCTCGCCGACGGCAAACTCGAAACGTCGCCGATTCGCGCGCATGTCGCCGCCGTCTCGGTCGGGCTGTATCAGGGCGCGCCGGTGCTCGATCTGAACTACGTCGAAGATTCCGCGTGCGACACCGACATGAACGTCATCATGACGAGCGAGGGCGGATTCGTGGAAATTCAGGGGACGGCCGAAGGCGCGCCGTTCACCCGTGCGCAAAGCAACGTGCTGCTCGATCTGGCGGACGCCGGCATTCGTCAGTTGATCGACGCCCAGAAGCGCGCGCTCGGAGTCTGAGGATGGGCATGCAGAAGATCGTGCTGGCGTCGAACAACCCGGGCAAGTTGCGCGAGTTCGCGTCATTGTTCGCGCCGCTCGGCATCGAGCTGGTACCGCAGGGAATGCTCGGCGTGTCCGAAGCCGACGAGCCCCATGTGACCTTCGTCGAGAATGCGCTGGCGAAGGCGCGTCATGCGTCGGCCGCGACGGGGCTGCCGGCGCTGGCGGACGACTCCGGTCTGTGCGTGCCGATCCTCGGCGGCGCGCCGGGCGTGTATTCCGCGCGCTACGCGGCACGCGCCGGGCGCGAGAAGTCGGATGCCGCGAACAATCGCCACTTGATCGAGCAACTCGCGCCGCACGCCGACACCCCCGGTTATCGCGACGCGTACTACTTCGCCGCGCTCGTGCTGGTGCGTCATGCCGAAGATCCGCAGCCGATCATTGCCGAAGGCCGCTGGGATGGCGAGATTGTCGACACGCCGCGCGGCGCGCATGGCTTCGGCTACGATCCGCACTTTCTCATCCGCGCATTGAATCAGACGGCGGCCGAACTCGATCCCGCTGTGAAGAATGCGCACAGTCATCGGGCGCGCGCGCTGCGCGTGTTGTTGGAAAAGCTGGGCCGGGAGGCGTGAACGGCATGAGTCAATCCGAGTTGCCCGTGCAGAATTTCCTGCGCCCCGGCAAGATCAGCTTGCCGGCGCTGCCGCCGATGTCGTTGTACGTGCACTTTCCGTGGTGCGTGCGCAAGTGTCCGTATTGCGACTTCAACTCGCATGAGTGGCGTGGCGACGGCGGCGCGCAAGCGTTCCCCGAGCAAGCTTATCTCGACGCCTTGCGCCAGGATCTGGAGCAGGCGTTGCCGCTGGTGTGGGGTCGCCCGGTGCACACCGTCTTCATTGGGGGCGGCACGCCGAGCCTGTTGTCGGCCGACGGACTGGACCGTCTGCTCTCGGATCTGCGCGCGCTGCTGCCGCTCGACGCCGACGCCGAAATCACCATGGAAGCGAACCCCGGCACGTTCGAGGCGGACAAGTTCCGCAGCTTCCGCGCGAGTGGCATCAACCGTTTGTCGATCGGCATTCAGAGCTTCAATAGCGAGCATCTGAAGGCGCTCGGACGCATTCACGATGGCGACGAAGCGCGTCATGCCATCGAGATTGCCCAGGCGAATTTCGATAATTTCAACCTCGATCTGATGTTCGCGTTGCCGAACCAGACCTTGGCGCAGTGCCAGCAGGATGTGGAGACGGCGTTGTCGTTCGCGCCACCGCACTTGTCGCTGTATCACCTCACGCTCGAGCCGAACACACAGTTCCACAAATACCCGCCCACCGTGCCCGACGACGACACGGCCGCCGACATGCAGGACTGGATTGCCGAGCGCACCGCGCTAGCCGGGTATGGACACTACGAGGTGTCGGCCTATGCGCAGCCGCACCGTCGCGCCAAGCACAACCTCAATTATTGGGAGTTTGGCGACTATCTCGGCATCGGTGCGGGCGCGCACAGTAAGATTTCGTTCCCGCACCGGGTGCTGAGACAGATCCGCCACAAGCATCCGCAGCGGTTCATGGAAGCGGCCGCGGCGGGCAACGCGGTGCAGGAGGAAAACGAGGTCGACGTGCGCGACTTGCCGTTCGAGTTCATGCTCAACGCCTTGCGGCTGACCGAAGGCGTGAAGAGCGAGCTGTTCGCCGATCGCACTGGATTGCCGATGGCACGGATTGCCAAGGCGCTGGCGGCGGGTGTCGAGAAGGGGCTGCTCGTCGACGACCCGCAGCGCATCGCGCCGACCGAGTTGGGGCAGCGCTTCCTGAATGACCTTCAGGGAATTTTTCTCGACCGCGACGCAAAGTAACCGCCTGGCGCCGCCACGTTACCCCAGCACGGTGCCCATTTCGCGCAGCGCCTTGCGGATGATCTTGCCGGTGACGGTCATCGGCAACTCCGGCAGGAACACCACCTTGCGCGGGTACTCGTGGGCTGCCAGACGGTGCTTCACGAAATCCTGAATTTCCTTGGCCAGTGCGGCGGACGGCTCATACCCTTCGCGCAGCACGACGAAGGCCTTCACGATCTCCGTGCGGAGTTCGTCCGGCTCACCGATGACAGCGGCGAACTGCACCGACGGATGTCGGATCAAGCAGTCTTCGATGGGCCCGGGGCCGATGCGGTAGCCGGCGCTGGTGATCACATCGTCCGAGCGACCGGTGAACGTGATGTAGCCCTGCGCATCGACGAATCCCGAGTCCCCCGTGAGCAGGAAGTCGCCGCGATACTTGTCCATCGTGGCTTCCGGGTTATGCCAGTAGCCGAGGAACATGACCGGGTTGGGTCTTGCAATCGCGATGTTGCCGACGGCGCCCACCGGTAGCGGCGTGCCCTCGTCGTCGACGATGGTCACGTCATGTCCGCGAACGGCGCGTCCGATGGCGCCGGGCAGCGCCGGAAATTCCGCGGCGCATGACGAGACAACCATATTGCATTCGGTCTGCCCGTAGAACTCATTGATATCGACGCCGAGGTGCTCGCGCCCCCAGGCCAGCAGTTCGGGGCCGAGCGACTCGCCACCGCTGGCGACGGAACGAAGTTGCAGCGGCCAGTGTTCGCGCGGCGACGGGACGGTGCGCAGCATCTTGAGCGCGGTAGGCGGCAGGAAGGTGTTGCGCACGCCGTGGCGCGCCATGAGATCGAACGCGGCGACCGGATCGAACTTCTCGAAGCGTCGCGAGAGCACGGGCACGCCGTGATGCAGTGCGGGGAGCAGAACGTCCAGCAGTCCGCCGATCCAGGCCCAGTCGGCAGGTGTCCAGATCAGGTCGCCGTCTTGCGGAAAGCCGTTGTGCGAGGTCTCCACGCCGGGGAGGTGGCCGAGCAGCACCCGGTGCGCATGCAGTGCGCCTTTGGGTTTGCCGGTGGTGCCGGAGGTGTAGATGATCAGCGCGGGGGCGTCGGCGCGGGTCTGAACGGGTTCGAAATGGGTGTCGCGCGATGCAATGGCGGGCCAGAGCGCGAGCAGGCCGTCTTCGGCGACGCCCCAGTCCTGGTCGTCGGCGACGTGATGATGGGCTTCGGGGAGGTCGTCGTGGACGACATATACGAGGCGCAGGTCGGGCAATTCGGCGCGAATGTCGTCGATCTTCGCGACGCTCGCGAGGTCGGTCACGAGCACGGCGGCGCCGGAGTTTTGCAGACGATAGGCGAGCGCCTCGGGGCCGAAGAGTGTGAAGAGCGGGACGGCGATGGCGCCGAGTTTATAGGCGGCGACGTGGGCGACGAGCGTGGCGGGCGATTGCGGCAGGAAGATGCCGACGCGGTCGCCGGCCTTGACGCCGTGGGCGCGCCATTCGTTGGCGAGCTGATTCGAGAGTTGTTTCAGGACATCGAACGTGAGTCGCACGTGCGAGCCGTCGGCGCTTTCGTGGATGAGGGCGAGCCGGTTGGTGCCATCGGCCCACTTGTCGCAAACGTCGACACCGATGTTGAACAGGATCGGAATCTGCCAGGTGAAGGCGTTGGCCGTCGGGGTGTCGGTCGCGCGCTCGCCGCTGGCGTCATTTGACGTCTCTTGGGCGGAATCGCGGGAGGTGTCGGCATCCATGAGTGTCTCCGGGTCATGTCAGGCCTCGCACGGTGACGCGAGGGGCGTTCACCGTACGTCTTCAAGCATGATGCATGCCGGACGGGCACAAAACAAGAGGGGGACGGGGGAAGCGTGAGCGTTTGGGCGGGGTGTGGGGCGATTTGGGTGGAACGAAGGCTTCACATGGCGGGAGGAGCGGGTATAATCTCGGCTGCCGTGCGGTACCGGTCTGCGCCGGGGTACCGACGCCGATTCTCCCGGACCGCACGCATCCCAAGTCGTCGCACCAGACGACCTCCCCTGCCACGACACCCGGTCGTGCGCAACGCCTCGGAGGCGTGCCAGAGTGGTTTAATGGACTGGTCTTGAAAACCAGCGAAGGGGTAACCCTTCCGTGAGTTCGAATCTCACCGCCTCCGCCAGTTTTTCTTGGTTTTCCCGGTAGGGGTTGCTGACTTTTTAGGGCGGTGCTCCGCAAAAGCACGAAACTGCGCCGCGAAGGCGCTTAGGTGCGATTATTTGCGGCTTTCGACCCTTCTCCGCCGTCGCACGGTTATTTGTGAGCGTCTCTACCACGCTCGATTAAGGTCGTTCGTGGAGACATTTTCTGGACGGTGATCCGAAGCATTGGCTTCCACCGTCGATCGAAACGCGCCAACTTGATCGGCCTCGCCCAGCGACGGTGCATCAATACTCAAACCCACGCAACTGTTAGAGCGCCAATGTCTCGTTGGTATCGACCGCATTGAGCAGTCTCGCAACGACTTCTCGCGTTTCACTGAGTTCGCGCAGCCGAACGTCGAGCTTTTCGACTTCACCGCGCAGCAACGCGCGCGCCTCTAGGCATGGATGAAACACCGGTTTCTCACCGAGTACACAAGGCAGCAACAGCCGGATACTGCTGATCTTCAAACCTGCCGCGGTGAGCATGCGGATGCGCTGTGCGGCGTCTACTTCGTCAGAACCGTAATCGCGGTAGCCCGAATCGGTCCTCGTCGGATTGAGGAGACCTTCGTTCTCGTAATACCGCAGCATCCGCTCACTGACGCCGGTGCGGCGAGCCAGTTCTCCGATACGCATGACATCCCCCGAAAGACACGCTTGACCTTGACAGCGATGTCAAAGTTTAACCTCTTTCGACCGCGCGGATTTCCCGCCGGTCCGTTCGTCAAGAGGCCCCCAATATGACACCATCCAATGACACGTTTGACGGAACGTTTCCGTTTTCGCCGCGCTTCAGCGATGTTGCCGGCTTTCGCATGCATTACGTTGACGAAGGGCCTGCCGACGGCGCGGTCGTCCTGTGCATTCACGGGGAACCGACGTGGGGCTACCTGTTTCGTGATCTGATCAAGGCGCTCGCGGGCGACTACCGTGTGATCGCGCCCGACCACATGGGATTCGGCAAGAGCGAGACGCCGGAACATCGCACGTACTGGCTACAGGATCATATCGACAACCTTGAAAAGCTCGTGCTTGCGCTGGATTTAGACGACATCACTCTCGTCATGCACGACTTCGGCGGCCCCGTTGGCATGGGATTCGCCGCACGGCATCCGGGCCGCATTCGCCGAGTCGTCAGCACGAACGGCCCGACGCCGTTTGGTCAAAGCACGTTATTCGACCGGCTGAATGCGAATGCCGCAGTCTCGCCATGGTTCCAGTGGATTCTCCGCTCCGATTCGCAAGGCCGTCTCGAACCCGTGCTGGACGAACTCGGCTTCAACATCCTGAGTGTCTTGAAGCTTAACGGCTTCGAAAACCACGCGCGTATTGACGATGCGTGGCTGCGCGCCTACGGCTCGCGCTTCGCTCTGCCGACCGATAGTGCCGGCGCGATTGGCTGGGCAAAGGGCTTCGCGATCGGCGCACATCGTTTCGAAGTGCCAGACGCGCTAGCACTCGACGCGATCCGTTCAAAGCCAGCGCTTGCCATCTGGGGCGAGGCCGATCGGACGCTGGCAGCCGAACACTTTCTTCCGCTGTTCTGCGAGATCTTTCCCATGGCGCCGGTTCACCGACTCGCCGGAGTCGGCCATTACAGCTTCGAGGATGCGCCGCAAGAGATTACCGAACTGATTGCCGCATTCTTGAAGGCCCACTAACTCGCACTTGGCCGGCCCGCAAAACCGGCCTGGTGTGTCCGGAGTCGATCATTTCAATTTTTCCCCGCAGCCTGGCGCGGATTGAGCGTCGCAACGTCCGAGGAGAACGGCCAGACGTTCGTGCTTTGTCGAAGTCCGTTTATGGCCGACCGCCGCCCCACGCCCAAGCGAAGCAATCACTCCGGGTGTGGCCTCTCATGCAAAAGGCATGGCCCGACCGAGAACGGCCAGCCAGGTTTATCGAAAGCGGTCATTCGAGCAGGCGACCAGCGTCCAGGTTCGCTCAATCCTGGATTGTTCTTCGAGTGCTAACGCGCGAGCCCTGCCACCAAGGAGATCTCTCCGATCTCGTGCTCTCCTTGATTCGCGTGTGCTCTCGACTCCTCCGAACCGCTCCGGCGCTACTGTGGCGCAAAGGCGCCGGGCGCACGCACAGAGGCCCCATCACCAAGGAATCTGGTTCTGCTCGAAGTAGAAACGTCCTGACGGCCCGGCCGGGTCCTGGGTCGCAAGCCAGACGATGCCTGCGGCTGCCTGTTCCACCGTGCGGTAACCCGAGTGGCTGTTGAAATCGGTGGCGGTATAGCCTGGATCGACAGCGTCAACCTTGATGCCGACCGACGCGAACTCTTTTGCAAATGCCAGCGCAACAGCGTTGAGGGCCGACTTCGAACTGTTGTAACCAAGAATATTCACGCCATAGAACTGGTTAGCCGGATCAGACAGCCAGCCGAGAGATCCGAGTCCGCTGCTCACCATCACGACGGTACCTCGACCAGCAGATTGCAACAACGGCACGAACGCCTGAGTCACGCGGATCGGGCCGAAAACGTTTGTCTCGAATACAGCGCGGATGCTGTCGATTGGTTGCTTGCTGGGTGTCGTGTGAGGGCCGCCTGGAACGCCGGCGTTGTTGATCAGCACATCAAGTCGACCGTCTTCGTCCCGTACACGCGCAGCAGCGGCACGTACGCTTTCGTCCCGCGTCACGTCGATTGGCAAAAACCGAACATCATGACCCTCCGCCACCAGAGACTTCATCGCTGTCTCGCCGCGTGCGGCGTCACGGCCGCCGAGCCAGATGCGATATCCCAGCCGACCGAGTTGTCGAGCCGTTTCGTAGCCGATGCCCTTGTTAGCGCCTGTGATCAAAACAGTTTTAGTCGTATTCATGTTTTCGTCCTCCAGAATGAGCTTGCGGCTACTCTATTCAGTTCGGCAATTTTTGATAATAATGTAAAAATCGAATAGACTGATCGCCATGCCGAACAATCATGACGACGACTCCCATCTGGATCTGCTCGCGGTCTTCCTCGCTGTGCTAGATACCGGAGGTTTTCGGGCCGCTGCCAAACGGCTGCGCCTGTCCCCTTCGACCGTAAGCGAGCGGATCGCACAACTTGAGGCGCAGTTGGGCGTCCCATTGCTGATCCGCACCACACGCAGCGTCATGCCCACAGAAGCGGGGCGCACACTTGCCACCCGTATTGCGCCGCTAATGGCAGAAACGCGTGCCGCATTGCGTGACGCCGCCAGTTCGCAGCGCGTCGTACGTGGGCTTCTGAAGATCAACGTGACGGGCGCGGTGATGGTCGATATCCTGCCGCCGATCATCGACCGCTTCATGGAAGCGCATCCGCAAGTTCGCGTTGAAATCATGGTGGATGACCGACTCGTCGATATCGTGGCAGCTGGTTGCGACGCTGGGATCCGATACGGAGAGCATTTGGCACAAGACACCATAGCTGTGCCAATTGGACCGCGTTATCAGCGGATCGCATGGGCCGCTGCACCCGGATACCTTGCCGCGCGCGGTATTCCCAGACACCCGAGCGACTTGCTGAATCACGAATGTATCCGGTTGCGTTTTTCGAGCGGCGCTCTCGTCGACTGGCTATTCGAGCTTGGACAGGAAACAGTCAGGGTCGATCCGCCAGGCCGCCTCATCGTCGGCGTGGATGGTGCTTCGGCAGCCATTGGATTCGCGCGCGACGGACGCGGCGTCATCGGCACCTTCGAAAACTGGCTAACCCCTTATCTGGAAAGCGGCGAGCTTCTCCCTGTCTTGCATGACTGGTGGCGAGAATTCGAAGGGCCTCAACTGTACTTCTCGAGCAGATTTACGTCCGCTCCACTCAGGGCATTCATCGAACTGGTTAAAGAGGAGCAGAACGCTACACGACGCTCGCCTGTGGCAGCAGCGGACTCCGCGAAAATTGCTTAACGCTCGATATAACGTTGTGAACCGCACCGGGAATCTTGGAGGCCGGTTGCTTTGAATTAATGCAGGTAGGTCCGCAATATTTCTGAGTTGCCCGTAGTGGTTTGCCTCAGCCTCAGCGGGCGGAATATAGTTTGGTCCCAATCCAAGCCCACCCGTGAAGACGATGCACAGAGTCATGCACACGATAGCTGCAAACATCCCCTGTGGGACAATGCGCTCGTTATCCCGCTGCAACAACTCCCATCACACCACGTGCGGATGCTCTGCAATGAACTGCCGCAACGCCGCATCGATTCGCGTCTGCCAACCGTTACCGGACGCCTTGAAGTAATCGACAACCTCCGGCGACAGCCGAATGTTGATTCGCTCCTTCGTAGTCTCGGCCTTGGGCCGACCACGAGGCTTGAGCAGCTTCTCAGCAATTTCCTCGCCAACAATCCCCGGCAACACTTTACTCGCAGGCCGTGCCTTGGCGAGGTCCTTCTTCGTCCATTCTGGATTCTGCGAATCCTGACGCATTTGCTTTTTGATCTTGGCGTCCTCAGCCGGTGTAGGGAGGACGGTTCCCGGCTTAAGTTTCGGCATAGCGTTTCACCTCTCGCGAATTCGCCTTGCGCAAATTGATGACGTGTATTTTTTCTGCGCGAGGCGTGAAGACCAATGCGAACAGTCGGTCACCGATATACCCGAAGGCCCGGTAGCGTCTTTCGCCATAGTCGACTCGGATATCCTCTTCGATCACCGCGCTGTCCCATTCAAAGTCTTGGGCCATCGTGAACGGCAAACCCCGTTCCTGCACATTCCGGTCACTTTTCGCCGGGTCGAAACTGATATCCATGGGCATTTATTGTACCCACAAAAATGTATGCCCATCAACTATTTTTTGTGGCGACAATAAATCGGGAAGTTTCCCGATTGTTCATCACCAAATCCCTCCGAATACTGCTCCGCAACCCGTTTCCCACACACAGCGAACACTCGGGTTTCCGGCTGTTCACGCTCCCCCGCCTTCGAAGCAAAACCTCCCCTAACCCCTTCCGCCACAACGATTTCCCAGTGAGACTTGAAAACAGAGAAGGGGCAAACGTTCTAGCTGGCACGCGTCTCGAAACCGACGCGTTTGTGCCAGCCATCGTCAGCCTTATGGCATGAGCAATACAGTGTCGATTGCATCGGTCAAACGCCGGAACTGAACGCCCTCTCCGTCCAATCCAACACGATGAACCTGTCTCAGCCATTCTTTGCGGACAATCGGCAGTGTTGCTTGAACCAGGTCAGCTTCGTTGGTGACAAGATCAACGCAAAAGATTCGATGGTCTGTCTCATCATCTTCCTGCCATGCCCTTTCCGAAACGCAATCAATCCCTTTCGACAATGACGGAAAATAGACTAAATCACACCATTCGTGGTAATTGGAGAGTAGATACTGGTCATCAGGGCACTCCAGCGAAAGCAATACCGTGTTATTCGCAGCAAGCTGGGCGAGACTGAGAAACTGCGCCGCAACCGCACTATCAGGCGCCTTCCGAGCCCCCCAACAAGAGTGCCACGCCCAAATTGGAGGCGCATCCCCGCAATCCAATTCGTACATTTCCATTGCTCGGCACATATACCGATACGCTTTCTCATCAGCGGGTTCGATATTCTTCCAATCCCCGCACAGCACACCCTCTCGCAGCAAAGTGCTTAATTGTTCAACATGTTGAAAAGTCCATAGCTGCACGTGATTTTCCGCCGTCGGCGTGGGTATTTTTCGCATGGAGGGAAACTCGGGATTCCGAATTCAAAGAACGACGTATGTTTTCCACTGAGTTCAAACAGCAAGCCGCACGGTCGCCATACATACAAGCGCGGCGATGGTTGGATCGATATCCCGAACCATCGCAACCGTCATTTCGAGGTTCATGCATCGAACAAGTTTCGTGCGGCGACATGACCTATGTGCGCAAGCACTGCAACGCGCTCACGGCTTGACATGTCGCTCGAGCAAATCAATATCGTCACGCAACAGCTTCAACACGCCCGCCACACTTTGCTCGCTGAGCTGCCGCCCCGCATCTTGCTCGACCGAGCGCAGCGCCATGTCGGCGATCTGCTCCGCGATCTCGTCAACCTTACGCGGGCCGGACGGCGTGAACCACCAGGCTGTCCAGTTGCACATACCGATGATCGAGAACGCGGCGACCTTCGCGTCCATCATGCGAAACTGACCGCGTTCGATACCCAACTCAATCGCCTGCCGGAACTGTTCAAGCACCGCGCGCCGCGATTGCTCGGCGAGCTTCCTCTGCTTGAGCGGCAAGTTGTCCTCATTGCGCTCCACCACACGAAATTGCAACGGATGTGTGAGGATCAAATGGGCATGCCGCAACACAAGATGCCGCAACATCGCGGCCGGTTGCCGCAAATCCTCCGGTAACGCCTCGGAGGCTAACTCCCCTGCCGCACGCGTGACCACCGTGGTCAACACTTCGAGAATCGCTTCCTTGCTCTTGAAGTAGTAGTACAGCGCCGGACGACTCACGCCCACGACATCCGCAATGTCGTTGAAGCTCGTCCCGTCGAAACCCCGCTCGATAAATAGCCGCGTCGCGACCTCCAGAATGTTCTCCCGCAACGCGTCGCTCTTTGTCTGTGTTTTGCTCATGGCGACCTTCAGTTCCTCTTTTGACGCAGGCGTCAGAAAACCCCAACGATAACCAAATTCCCTTGCAGCGCAAAGCCCCGCAAGCACTTCGCCCCAGACTTTTTTACACGCGCGTCAAATTTCAACACGAATGTTTACTCATTCGTAAAAAACTGGACTAATATGTAAAAAAAGGAGGTGAGGAGATGAGTCAACAACTGCAGGGTCGTAACGTCGGTCACGGCGCGACGGCGGGATTTCTCAACACGGACTGGAATCCGCGAGATCTGCCATTGGGTGCGACGACACGGAATGTCGTCCTTCGCACAGCGGACGGCGCGGCGACGAGCGGCGCCCTCTACACCGCGGGTTCTCCCGATACCGTGGTCTGCATCATGCATCCGCGTGAATTCATGGCGTGTCATTACTTGATCCCGGATATCGTGAATGCAGGCTATGCGGCGTGGACACAGGCGCCGCGCTCGGTCGGCAACGACATGCGACTGGAACACGAGTTCGCACTCTATGACGTCGCCGCCAGCATGCGATTCCTGCGCGAGGCGGGGTTCAAACGCGTCATCCTGCTCGGCAACTCGGGCGGCAGTGGCCTCTACGCCCTATACGCGCAGCAATCCGGGCTGGCCCCGGAAGCGCGAATCGAGCGCACGCCAGGCGGACGTCCGACGAAACTGGCTTCGCTCGACATGCCGGCCATCGACGGTGTGGTTTTTGTCGCCCCCCACCCCGGACAAGGTGCGCTGCTACAAACCTGCATCGATCCGTCGGTGACCAACGAGCAAGATGCCCTGTCCGTCGACCCGACGCTCGACCCGTTCGACCCGGCCAACGGGTTCTCGCCGCGGCAGTCGGGAGTCGCCCCCGCGACGCGCTACGACGCCGACTTCGTAGCACGCTACCGCGCTGCGCAAACCGCTCGCGCGGCGCGTCTCGACGCCATGGCGCGCGATCTGATCGCGGCGCGTCAAGGCGCTCGCGAGCGCCTCAAACACGACTCGGATCGGACTGACGCACGCCTGCGCCGCATAGCCGCGCACACGCCCGTGATGACGGTCTGGCGAACCGATGCCGACCTGCGCTGCTTCGACCTGACGCTGGACCCGTCCGACCGGCGTTTCGGCTCGCTCTGGGGCAGCGATCCGTTCACCTCGAACTACGGTTCGGTCGGTTTTGGCCGCGTCTGCTCTCCCGAGGCCTGGCTCTCCACATGGTCGGGGTTGTCTTCGAACGCCTTGCTGTCGAAAACCGCACCGGCCATCGTGCAGCCTACGCTGCTCATCGAGTACACGGGCGATCAGGCCTGCTTTCCCAGCGTCATCGCCGACATCTACGCCAGCCTCGGCTCGACGCAGAAGTCGCACCGGCGCGTACGTGGCGACCACCACGGCCGCGCGCTGGCCGATGGCGAAGAAGCGGGACGCTACATCGCCGGTCGCCTGCTGCAGGACTGGCTGCGCGAGACCTTCCCACAATGACACGCCCTGCCCCTACCCCCCAAATGCACTACCGAACTTCGGGAGACCCGATATGAAGTTGAACGACATCCCCGCAGCCGATCTCGCCTTGCGTCTGCACGGCGTGGATCACACGGCGCGGCCGACCTGGCGACTGCGGCAAACGGTCGAGTTCTATCGCGACACTCTCGGCCTGCCACTGATTCACACGATTTCCGCCCGCGGCTGGGGGCCGGCAACGCACCCCGACTTCCTGCACTTCTTCTTCGATAGCGGCCACGGCAGCACGATCGCCTTCTTCTACTATCTGGGCAGTGAGGAACCGGTGTTCCTCGCCAATCGTCCTGGCCGAGCACCATTGCCCGACGACCACGTATTCGACGCCACGCACACCGCGTGGCTGGTCGACAGCCCGGAGGCATTGCGGGCCTGGAAGACCCGGCTGGAAGCACGCGGCGTGGAAGTCTCGACCGAGACGGCGCACGAGGTGATCGAGTCGATTTACTTTCGCGACCCGAACGGCTACTTCATCGAGATCACCCGCAAGCTGCGCGCGCTGGAAGGCATCGATGCGCGCGACGCGTCGGCCACGCTCGAGGCCGCCATGGAAATCGAAGATGAAGCCCTCGCAGGAGGTGCTCCCTTCGCCTGCATCGATACCGTGTGGCAACGCAAGGCTCAGCGCCTCGGCCAACGGCTTCATGGGGAGCGTCAGTCATGAAAACTCAAACGCCACAGCCTCGCCAGCCGCTGCAGCTTTTCGTCCTTAATGTGCCCGAATTTGCGCCGCTGACCGAAGCCGCACGGCAGTTGCCGTCGTGCCGCGTCGAAGCCCACGGCGACTACACGGTGATTTCCAGCGATGTGCCGATTGCGTTCGAGCGTCGCGCACTGGGCCTGAAACCCGCCGTCTGGTACGGATTGTTCACGGGCGGGCTCGACGGCCGAATCGAAAGCTACGAACGCGACATCGTGCGGATCGCCCCGCGCGCATAACGTCGCCACCGGAACGTGCAGGAGACACTATGAGCGGTATCTATCACCGTATCGACGGCGTGACGTACTGTCCGCCGGACCTGGCGCAGCGCTATTTCGCGTCGAACGCCTGGGTCGACACTACCCTCGGCGACGCCTTGCGGGCGACCGCCGCGCGTGTGCCGGCACGCCCGGCCTACCTCAGTGATGAGGCCACGCTGACCTTCGTCGAGCTCGACTCGCGCAGCGAACGGCTTGGCGCGGCGCTCATCGAACTGGGCCTGCGCCCGGGCGACCGGGCGGTCTTCCAGATGGGCACCACCGTCGACACCGTCGTCGCGCTGATGGGGGCCTACAAGGCGGGCGTCGTCCCCGTGTGTGCCGTGCCGCAATACCGCGAAGTGGAAATCGGCCAATTGGTTTCACAGTCCGAGGCGCGCGGCTACTTCGTACAAGCCGATTTCTCCGCGTTCGATCTCGTCGGGTTTGCGCGTCAGATGATGGCGCGGCACGCGTCGCTGGAGCATCTGCTGGTGGCACGCGGGAAGCAGGATGATCGCGCCGGCACTGGCCATCACGCCTTCGAGCGTCTCATCGACGCGATGCCACTCGAGCACGCGCGCGAGGTGCTGGCCAACATTCGCATCGGCAGCGAAGACGTGCTGAGCTTCCAACTCTCGGGCGGCACGACCGGTGTGCCGAAGATCATCCCACGCTTTCATGCGGAGTACATCGGTCACTCGCTGACATGGATGCGCCACATTGGCATGACCGAACACAGTCGCATGATCTGGTCGCTGCCATTGCTGCACAACGCCGGTCAGCTCTACGTGCTGGCGTCCACCGTGGCAACCGGCATGACGACCGTGCTGATGCCCCGTGTCGACATCGCCCGCATGCTCACGCTGATCGAGATACACCGCGTCACGCATGGCCTCTCCATCGGACCTGTTGCACCGCAAATGATCGCGTACAAGAACGTCGGGAAACACGATCTGTCGTCGCTACAACTCTTCGGCACCATGAGCCGCGCCGACTCGCTTGAAGCCCACCTCGGCGTACCGTGCTTCAACCTCTACGGCACGACCGAAGGCCTGCTCATGGGGGCCGGCGCGCATCTGCCAGCAACATTGCGTCACCATACGCAAGGGCTATCCGGGTGCGACGACGACGATATTCGTGTGCTGTTTCCGGGCACGGATACGCCCGCCGAAGCAGGCACCGCCGGCGAACTCTGCTTCCGTGGACCGTCGAGCCTGCGCGGCTACTACAAGGCGCACGACGCAACGGCGCAGACGCTCACGCCAGACGGTTTCGTGCGCACCGGCGACATGGTCACGGAAAAGGTCATCGACGGCGTGCGCTGCTTCGCCTTCGAAGGGCGTCTGCGCGACAACATCAATCGCGGTGGCGAGAAGATCGGCTGCGAAGAGGTCGAAGCGTTTGTCAGCCATCATCCGGCCGTTGCCGACGCCAAGCTGGTCGCCATGCCCGATCCAATTTACGGCGAGCGGGGTTGTGTCTATCTCATCCTGCGCCCCGGACATGTTGCGCCTTCCGTCACCGAACTCGCCGCGTTTCTCGTCGGCCAGGGGTTGGCGAAGTTCAAGTGCCCGGAGCGTATCGAGACGGTCGACGAATTTCCCGTGACCCGCGTCGGCAAGGTCGACAAGGCATCGCTGCGGGCGGCCATCGCCGAACGCCTTGCCGCCGAAACCGCGCGCCCCACCACCGCCCAGACGGCAAAGGCGGACGCATGATCAGCACCGAATACGTGGTGAGCGAGCAGCCCTTCGTAGTGCGCCGTCAGGTGCGATGGGGCGAGTGCGACCCGGCCGGCGTCGTCTACACGGCGACCTTTTCCGACTATGTCATCTCCGTCGCCGAGTTGTTCTACGGATCGCTCTTCGGCGGCACACCACAGGCCGTCAAGAACCGACACGGATTCGGCACCCCCACCCGCGCGCTGACATTCGACTTCCGCCGCTCGCTCTGGCCGGACGACGTGTTCGACGTCACCGTGGAAGTCGCCGAAGTTCGCACAAGAACCTTCACCTTGTTGATGACGGCGCGCAAAGCCGACAACGACATCGCCTTCCTTGCACGACTCACGCCGATCTGCATCCAGCGCGGCGCGCGCGAGTCGATCGAGATGCCGTCGGTACTGCGCGCGGCGCTCGAACAATACCGAGCCCGCAACGAACACGCCGCAGCCCCCTCACTCGCCGGAGACATCACCTTATGACGCCTACCCCATTTCGCATTGGTCAGATCGTACCCAGTTCCAACACCACGATGGAGACCGAGATTCCCGCCATGCTGCGCGCGCGTGAGCAGGTCCTGCCCGAGCGCTTCACCTTCCATTCGAGCCGCATGCGCATGCATCGCGTGGTCAAGGAAGAACTTGAGGCGATGAACGCCGAGGGGCTGCGCTGTGCCGCCGAACTCGCCGACGCGCGTGTGAATGTCATGAGTACCGCTTGCCTCGTGGCCATCATGGCGATGGGGCCGGGCTACCACCGCCAGGTTGAGGAAGACCTGCGCCGAGTCGCGCGCGAGAACCACTGCGACGCCGCCGTCATGACGTCGGCCGGTGCACTCGTTGCGGGGTTGAAAACGCTGGGCGCGCGCAAGATCGCGCTGATGGCGCCGTACATGAAGCCGCTGACGCAGGCCGTGGTCGAGTATATCGAGCACGAGGGCATCGAGGTGCTCGATGCGCTTTCGTTCGAAATGCCCGACAACCTTGAGGTCGGACGCCGCGACCCCATGCAGTTGCTCGACGACGTCAAGCGGCTCAATACGGCCAATGCCGACGTCGTGGTGCTGTCCGCCTGCGTGCAGATGCCGTCGCTGCCTGCGATCCAGATCGCGCAGGACCGGCTCGGCCTGCCCGTAACGTCGACCGCCGTGAGCACCGTGCGCCAGATGCTCGATCACCTCGGTCTGGCCCCTGTGGTGCCCAACGCCGGTGCCCTGTTGGCCGTGCCGAGCACGCGACCGCTGACACGTATAGCCTGACGCCCCCGCCATCTTCGCCAGCTAAAAATCAAGGAGCCCATCATGAGAATCGCCGTCATCGGTGGCGGGCCTGCCGGCCTGTTCTTCTCGCTGTTGATGAAACAGCGTCATCCGCAAGACGAGATCGTCGTGCACGAGCGCAACGCCGCCAATGCCACATATGGCTGGGGCGTTGTCTTCTCCGACATTGCACTTGCGTTCCTGAAAGAGGCGGACGAAGCATTCTTCCGCAAGTTCACGGCGCACCATACCCGCTGCGATTACATGGAGATCGTGCATCAAGGCGTGCCGGTCCGCCTGAGCAACAATCACTTTTCGCGTACGGCCCGCATCGATATGCTGCGCGTACTGCAGCAAGCCTGTGCCGAAGCAGGCGTCGATGTTCGCTATCAGAGCCACGTCACCGATCCGGCCCAACTATCGGACGCCGACGTGATCGTTGCCGCCGACGGCGTGAACAGCGAAGTGCGAACCCATCTGGCCGAAGACTTCATGCCAAGCTTCGACGAGCGACGCAACAAGTTCGCGTGGTACGGCACGGCGCGGCTTTTCCACCCGGTTTCGTTGATCTTCCGTCAGACGCCGCACGGCGTGTTCATGGCGCACGCGTATCAATACAGTCCCGATCGCTCGACGTTTCTCGTGGAGGTCGATCCCGAGACATGGCAACGCTGCGGCCTCGATACCGCCGCCGAGGACGAGAGCCGCGCGTTCTGCGAGCAGATCTTTGCCGACGACCTGCAAGGTCATTCGCTGCTGACCAACCGGTCGAACTGGTTTCAGGCACGGGTGGTCGGCAATGCGCGCTGGTCGCACCGCAACGTGGTGCTGCTTGGCGACGCCCTGCGCAGTGTGCACTTCTCGCTCGGCTCGGGCACGCGCATGGCCATGCAGGATGCCATCGCCTTGTTCGAGGCGCTGTCGGCGCATCGGAACGACGTGCAAGCGGCGTTCGCATCGTTCGAGCAAAGCCGCCGCGGCGCCTCCGATCGCTTTCAGGACGCCGCCAGACGGAGCCTCGACTGGTACGAGTCCGTTGGCCAGCGCATGCACCTCGATCCCGTGAGCTTCGCATACGACTACATGCTGCGCACGGGACGCGTCAGTCACGAAGACCTTCGCGAGCGAGATCCAACGTTCGTCGCACAAGTGGAGGCCAATGCCGCCTCAGCGTTGCACGGGCACGCCGCATAGCCGCCAGCATCATCCAGCGCATACACATAAACGGCGACATCGCATCGCCGCATCGAGACAGGAGACACTTTCATGGACAAGCACGCCCCCCGGCACACGTCAGTGGACATACGGGACTTCATCAACGCGATCCCGGTGTCGCGCTTCCAGATCATGATCAGCGCGATGTGCTTCCTGATCGTGGCGCTGGACGGGTTCGACATCGCGATCATCGGCTTTATCGCCCCTCACATCCGCGCCGAATGGCAGTTGTCGATGGTCTCGCTCGGCCCGCTGTTCAGCGCCGGATTGCTGGGGCTGATGGTGGGTGCGTTCTGTAGCGGGCCGATGGCAGACCGTATCGGACGCCGCCGCGTCTTGATCCTGTCCGTCGCGTGGTTCGGTGCGGCAAGTGTAGGGGCTGCGTTTGCGCCGAACGTCGAATGGCTGATCGCGCTTCGCTTCCTGACCGGCTTAGGATTGGGCGGCGCCATGCCCAACGCGATCACGCTGACGTCGGAGTTCAGTCCCGAGCGGCGTCGTGGCACTCTGCTCACGCTGATGTTCTGCGGGTTCTCGCTCGGCTCGGCGCTCCGCGGCGTAGTGACGGCCTACCTCGTGGCGGGGATCGGCTGGCGCGGCTTGCTCGCCGTTGGCGGCCTGCTGCCGCTGGCGCTTGTGCCGGTGCTTTGGTTCACGCTGCCGGAGTCGGTGCGCTTTTTGGCAATCCGAGGCGGCACGCAGGCGCAGATCACCTCGATTCTGGCGCGCGTCGCGCCGCAACGGGTTGTGGCCGGTCAGCAGTACACCGCTGCCGACGATCGCCTCCCGTCGTCGCCCGTGGTGCAACTGTTCCATCGCGACTACCGGCGCGGCACGCTGCTGCTTTGGCTCGCATTCTTCATGAGCTTGCTGTTGCTGTACCTGCTCATCAACTGGCTGCCGATCCTGGCGGAGCGCAGCGGCCTGACGCTCAAGCAGGCGTCGATGTTTGCCGGACTGTTGCAAGGCGGCGGCGTGCTGGGTGCGATTGTGCTGGGCGTGCTGATCGACCGGTTCCATCCTTACAAAGTGGTCGCCGCAGCCTATGTCGTGGGTGCGTTCGCGCTAGCGTCGCTGGCGATTGCCGGCGATGCGATATGGCTGGCGCTGGGCATCTTCGTGACGGGATTCTGCGTGAGCGGTTCGCAGGTCTGCGCGAACGTGATCGCGTCCGCCTATTACCCGACATCCAATCGCGCGACCGGCGTGGCGTGGGCGCTCGGCATCGGCCGCATCGGGGCGGTGGCGGGATCGCTCGGCGGCGCCATGCTGCTCGCGGCGGGTTGGAGCAATGCCGGACTGTTCATGATTCTCGCGATACCGGCAGTGCTGGCCGCGCTGGGGATTCTGCTCGCGGGCGCAAAGCATGGGCGAGCCGTGGAGAGTAAGGCCGTCACCACGCAGTCGGCTGCGTCGCTTTCGAAGATTTGACGATGGCGAACCGGCCTGCGGTAGCGACTGACGTCGTTCGCTTCCGTCGGTCGGAAGCATCTTGGCGGCGACAACATCGACCTTGCCGCGCAACCGCAGCGATGCTCCGTTGCTGCTTCAGTAGCGATGTCTAGGTATAGCAATACACACCATAGCCCGACTTTCTGCCCAAGCGCCCCGCGGCCACTAACTCGCGCAGTAACGGACAAGCTCGGTACTTAGGGTCACCGAAGTCTTTTGAGAAGACGTCCATGACCGACAGGCATACGTCGAGCCCGACCAGGTCGGCAAGCGCCAGCGGTCCGAGTGGATGATTGGCGCCAAGCCGCATTCCCGCGTCGATTTCTTCTGCGCTTGCAATGCCCTCCGCCAGCACAAAAAACGCCTCGTTGATCATCGGCACCAGAATCCGGTTGACTACGAAGCCCGGCGAATTCTTGACGTTGATAGGCGCTTTGCTCAACTGTAGCGCTAACTCGTGCACCGCGCGCACGGTTTCGGCGTTTGTCTGAACACCTTTAATGATCTCGACAAGCGGTAGCAATGGCACCGGGTTGAAGAAATGCATACCGATAAAGCGCGATGGGTCCGACATCGCCGCGCCAAGCGCGGTGATCGAGATTGACGAGGTATTTGAAGCGATGATTGCCCTGGGGCGGACAATCGACTCAATCTGAGTCAAGATGCGCATCTTCAGTTCGCGATTTTCGGTCGCGGCCTCGATGATTAGATCAACGTCCGCAAGTCGCCGATAATCTGTCGATGCTTCAACCCTCGAAATGGCGACGGCTCGCTGTGCCGTGTCAAGCTTACCTTTGGCCACCATTCGGTCAAGGCTGGCGGTCAACGATTCAATGCCGCCAGCAAGTGCGTATTCGTTAATGTCGATCAGGACGGCATTCAGGCCGGCGGTGGCGACGATCTGTGCGATGCCGCTGCCCATCGCACCAGCACCAACGATGCCTACGGATTCAATTGTCATTGGGACTTCCATTGTCTTCGACTTGCCGAATTACACCTGCTGAAGGTTCTCGAACACGGCAGCAATGCCTTGCCCGCCACCAATGCACATGGTGACCAAGGCGTAGCGACCATTGATTCGCTGCAACTCGTATAACGCCTTGACGGTAATCAGAGCACCAGTGGCACCGATGGGATGGCCGAGCGAAATACCTGACCCGTTCGGATTCACCTTGGCCGGATCGAGTTGCAACGCTTGCATGACCGCGCATGCCTGTGCCGCAAACGCTTCATTGGCCTCGATGACATCCAGGTCCGAGATTTCAAGCCCTGCGCGCTGAAGTGCAATGCGGGTGGCAGGGACCGGGCCAATCCCCATGTACAGCGGATCAACGCCAGCGTGCGCATAAGACACCAAACGCGCCATTGGCTTCACACCACGCGCCTCGGCGGCGTCCCTGGACATCATAAGGACAGCCGCCGCCGCATCGTTGATGCCTGAGGCGTTGCCCGCCGTGACCGTGCCCCCATCCTTCTGGAACACCGGCCGCAGTCCGGAAAGCTCGCTTGGATCAAGCTGTCGACGAACGTGCTCGTCCGTGTCGAACGTGAGCACCTGCCCTTTCACATTGCGGCTGACGGGCAGGATCTGCGTCTTGAACCGTCCCTCGTCGATCGCTCGCGCAGCGCGCCGGTGCGATTCGACGGCCAGGGCATCCTGCTGCTCACGGTGGATGGTGTACTTCCGAGCAACGTTCTCCGCTGTGACGCCCATTGGAACGCTGTGAAATGGGTCGTCTAATGCACCAAGCAGCATATCGATCAAACGAGCATCGCCCATGCGAGCACCGAACCGCGCGTCAGGCGTGATGTAGGGGGCGCGGCTCATGTTCTCGGCCCCGCCGCCGACGGCGATGTCGGCGTCGCCGAGCAGGATCGTTTGTGCCGCCGATATGATTGCCTGCAAGCCGGAACCACATAGCCGATTGACAGTCAGGGCTGGCGTGGCTGCCGCAACACCGCCATTGACTGCGGCAACGCGCGCCAAATACAGATCCTTGGGCTCGGTGGCAAGTACGTTGCCAAATACGACATGCCCGACTTCATCCCCGCCGACCGTTGCACGTGCCAGCACTTCTCGCACGACCATTGCGCCCAATTCGGTAGGGGCAAACGCTTTCAGGCTGCCGCCGAACTTCCCGATTGCCGTTCGCACGCCACTCACCACCACGACTTCTTTTTTCACGTCACGCTCCTCGATTTATCGGCCAAGTGCGCCAGCTCGTTGGCCTCGCACGGCAATTCACATATTTGGATAATTCGGCCCCCCGCCGCCTTCCGGGGGCGTCCAGACAATGTTCTGCGTAGGGTCCTTGATGTCGCAGGTCTTGCAATGCACACAATTCTGGGCGTTGATCGTCAATCGCTGCGCACCGTCGTCGTGCTTCGTAAATTCGTATACGCCTGCGGGGCAGTAGCGGCTTTCAGGGCCGTCATATGTGCGCAGGTTGATGCTGACCGGTATGGCGGCGTCTTTCAGCCTCAAGTGAGATGGCTGGTTTTCCTCGTGATTCGTGTTGGAGACGAACACGGATGAGAGCCTGTCGAACGTCAACTTGCCGTCTGGCTTCGGATACGCAATCGGCTTGCACCGAGCAGCCGGTTTGAGCGTCTCGTGATCGGCGTGCTGATGGTGCAGCGTCCAAGGCATCTTGCCGCCTAGCAGCTTCTGCTCGACACCGACCATCAGCGCTCCCAAATAGAGACCCTTGCCCATCCATTGCTTGAAATTGCGAGCTCGGCGAAGCTCGGCGTACAGCCACGATTTCCGGAAGGCCTCCGGGTAAGCGGACAACTCATCCGATTGGCGCCCGCCTTGCACCGCGTCGAACGCCGCGTCGGCCGCGAGCATGCCGGTCTTGATCGCGGCATGACTGCCCTTGATGCGTGAGGCGTTGAGGAACCCGGCATCGTCGCCGATCAGCGCCCCTCCCGGAAATGTCAGCTTCGGCAATGACACCAAACCGCCCGCCGTGATGGCTCGTGCGCCGTAGGACAAGCGCTTGCCGCCTTCGAGGTATTTTCGGATCGACGGGTGAGTCTTGTAGCGTTGAAACTCGTCGAAAGGCGATAGATAGGGGTTCTGATAGCCTAGACCCACCACGAACCCCACCACTACCTGGCGATTGTCCAGATGGTAGAGAAACGATCCGCCGTAGGTGTCGCTTCGCAGCGGCCATCCCGCAGTGTGGATGACGAGACCGGGTTGGTGCACTTCCGGGGCGATCTCCCACAGTTCCTTGATGCCAATGCCGTGAACCTGCGGATCGACGCCCTTACGCAGCGCAAAGCGATCTTGAAGCGCTCGGCCAAGATGACCGCGCGCCCCTTCGGCGAACAACGTGTACTTGGCATGCAGTGCGATGCCAAGCTGGAAGTTGGCGGTGGGTTCGCCGTCCTTGCCGAGTCCCATGTCACCGGTCACCACGCCCTTCACCGCACCGTCGTCGTGATAAATGACATCGGCCGCGGGAAATCCGGGGAACATCTCGACACCCATCGCCTCGGCTTGCTGCCCGAGCCAACGGGTGACGTTAGCCAGACTGACGACATAGTTGCCGTGATTCTTGAAATTGTCCGGCAATGCCCAGTTGGGGACCGCGTTTGCGCCGCCCTCCCTCAAAAACAGGAAGCGATCCTCCGTGACCGGGACATTCAGCGGTGCGCCACGTGCCTTCCAGTCAGGAATCAACTCATCGAGCGCGCGTGGATCCATCACCGCCCCCGAGAGGATGTGGGCGCCAATTTCCGAACCCTTCTCCAGCACGCAAACGCTGATCTCTCGGCCCAGCGCCAGTGCCCGCTTCTTCAACTGAATCGCGGCAGACAACCCCGCAGCCCCCCCCCCAACCACGACCACGTCGTACTGCATTGACTCGCGGGGACCAAATTTTTCAAGCAGATGTTCGGGAGACATGGATAGCCGCGGCCTTAAAACTGATCTTCGGACAAGGCAAGCAGCCCTTCATTCTCCCGGGCGCAAACAATCGCGGCCTCAAGCGCCGAGGCTTGCGGCAGGATATGTTCCGCGTAGCATTGCGCCGTCGCAATCTTTGCGCCATAGAAGGCGGGGTCTTCCTCGAGCTTGTCGGTCGCGACGATCAGCGCCCGCGCCATCTGCCAGCCACCGAGGACAACGCCCGCCAGCTTCAGGTAAGCGACGCCCCCCGAATACACCGCATTCGGACTCTGTTTGGCATTGTCGAGCACGAATGCCACCGCGGCCTCCAGCGAGCGCAGACCTTGCTTCAAATAGCGCTGTGTCGATCGGAACGCCAGCCCGTCCCGCTGTTCGATCTGCGCGAGCGTCGCCGCGACATCACGGAGCACGGACCGTACCGCTGCGCCGCCGTCGAGCAACGTCTTTCGGCCGATCAGGTCGTTTGCCTGAATCGCGGTCGTGCCCTCATAGATCGGCAAAATGCGAGCGTCGCGGTAAAGCTGAGCGGCCCCCGTCTCTTCGATGTAGCCCATACCACCGTGGACCTGTAGGCCGAGGCTGGTCACATCGACGGATGTCTCAGTGCTCCAACCCTTCACGATCGGCACCAAGAATTCATACCGAGCCTTGTGCTGGGCTCGTGTGAGGTCGTCCGGATGCGCATGTGCGATGTCCGAATGCGCTGCCGCGACATAGGCGAGCGCACGCGCGGCTTCGGTTGCCGCCCGCATCGACGCCAGCATGCGACGCACGTCCGGGTGGTGAATGATCGTCACAGATTTGCGGGCCGAACCGTCGACCGGGCGGCTCTGCACGCGCTCTTTGGCGTAGGCGGCCGCCTGCTGATACGCGCGATCGGACACGCCGATGCCCTGGATGCCGACCCCGAAGCGTGCGGCGTTCATCATGATGAACATGTACTCGAGGCCGCGATTTTCCTCGCCGACCAGTTGGCCAATCGCCCCGCCATGATCGCCAAATTGCAGCACGGCCGTCGGGCTCGCCTTGATGCCCAGCTTGTGCTCGATGGACACGCAATCCACATCGTTACGCTCACCAAGCGAGCCGTCGGCGCAGACGAGAAACTTCGGCACGACGAACAGCGAGATGCCCTTGATGCCTTCCGGCGCATCCGGTGTGCGGGCAAGAACGAGGTGCACGATGTTCCGGGCCATGTCGTGCTCGCCCCACGTAATAAAGATCTTCGTCCCGAACACGCGGTAATTGCCGTCTTCTTGCCGCTCCGCGCGAGCGCGCAACAGCGCAAGATCCGAGCCCGCCTGCGGCTCGGTCAGGTTCATCGTGCCGGTCCACTCGCCTGAGACAAGCTTCGGCACATAGGTCTGCTTCAGCGTGTCGGAGCCGGCCGTGAGCAAGGCTTCGATCGCACCGTCGGTCAGGAGCGGACACAGCGCAAACGACAGGTTCGACGCGTTCAGCATCTCTACACAGGGCGTCGAGATCAGCTTGGGCAACCCCTGGCCGTCATAGGCGACCGGGTGTTGCAAACCCTGCCACCCCCCTTCTGCAAATTGGCGGAATGCCTGCGCAAAACCAGGTGATGCGCTCACGCTACCGTCTTTCCATGCGCTTGGGTTGCGGTCCCCCTGCGCATTCAATGGCGCCAGCACGTCGCCGCATAGCTTTGCCGCCTCTTCCAGCACTGCCTGCGCGGTTTCAAGATTGGCCTCCTCGAAGCCCGGCAACGTCGCCACGTCATCGAGTCCGGCAAGCTCCTTCATGACGAACAGCATGTCCTTCAATGGTGCGGCGTAGCTCATCGCGCGTCCTTCCTGTGTGATCTTTGCGAAATGGGATGCCGGCGCACGGACGTAATCCCGTGGCGACTCGACCCAGACGAGCCATCGTAGCGATCCGCCGTTCGAACACCAATGCCAAACGCCGCCCTTTCATTGACAAAACGTGCCATGTTTCACCGCGATGGCGGCGTGCGCGGCCCTGCCTTTCGGTAGGCTTGCGGCGTGCTTCCCGTCCAATGCCGAAACGCCCGGTGAAACGCGCTGGGATCGTCGAAGCCGATGTCGTAGGCGATGGCCGCAATGGCGTCCACCGAGCGCGTCAGGCGGTGAATCGCGAGATCACGCCGTAACTCGTCCTTGATGGCTTGGAAGGTGGTCCCTTCGGCCGAAAGTCGGCGGCATAGGGTGCGCACGGAGAGATGCAGATCCCGCGCCACGATCTCGATAGTCGGCACCGTCGGCAGACATGCATTCAGGTAGTCGCGAACCCGATGGCACACCATTGGCTCCGCCGACGACACGAAGAGCCAGTCCTTTGGCGCATGCGCCAGAAACACCCGTAAATCCGACTTTTGCCGCCGGATAACCATGTCGAGAAAGTTGGCGTCGAAACGCATAAGCGTTCGCGAACAATCGAAGCGAACCAGCCCCGGGAACAGATAGCGGTAGTCAACCGCATGCGGCGGACGCGGAAAATCGAAATCTACGCCGAGCAGCGGGATCCGTTGACCAATCAGCCACGACGCCAAGCCGTGAGCGAGCTTGAGTATCAGTTCCCTGCCAAGCCTGCTCGCGGTGGAACCATCGTGCCTGGCAACGAGTTCAATGCTGCAGATATTCCCTTCGCGTCGCGTCTTGACGCCGAACTCGTCGATGAGCAGACGCAGGAACTGGCCGAACCGATGCATCGCAACTTCTAAATTCGGTGCGTCGAGCAGGCTCAAGCTGAGGTATTTCAAGGTGCCGTTGCGCAACGGCCGGCCGAAGATGCCCGGCATTTCGTCGTCCAGCGCATGGGCACGCATCCGGTACAGTGTTGCGAATTGCTCTTCCGTCAGACGGGCGCCGGGCTCGCGGAGCAATTCGTAGGAAATGCCCGCGCAGCCGGCCAGATGCGCGATTTCGCTCGGAGCAGCACCGACAAGAATGCTGTTCACGAGCGAGACAGGAACGGTAGCCGAAAGCGGATTCAATGGCTTTGTGCCAACGCGTTGCGCAATCGTGGCATCAGGCGGGGGCCTCGGTGTCGTTTGGCGATCGTCACGGGCAGAGGCCTGGAAACCGCGTCGTTCAGCTTGAATACGGTCACGGCCGAGATGAGCGTTGTCGCCTGCTGTTCGAGCGACTGTGCGGCTGCCGCCGCCTCTTCGACGAGCGCGGCGTTCTGCTGGGTCACACTGTCCATCTGCGCTATGGCCTGCCCCACCTGCTCGATTCCCCGGCTCTGCTCGTCAGAAGCCGCTGCGATCTCGCCCATGATGTTCGTGACTCTGGAGACGGCCTGATCGATTTCGTACATGGTGTGACCGGCTCGATTCGCGAGTTCCGTACCGGCTGCGACGCGAGCGACCGACGCGTTGATCAACCCCTTGATTTCCTTTGATGCACTTGACGTACGTTGCGCCAACACCCTGACCTCGCCGGCAACGACCGCAAAACCGCGCCCGTGCTCGCCGGCACGCGCAGCTTCTACCGCTGCGTTGAGTGCCAGAATGTTCGTTTGAAACGCGATGCTTTCGATAAGACCGATGATGTCGACGATCCTGGACGCGCGCTCACTGATCTCGCCCATGGTGTCCACGACACGGGCCACGGACGCATTTCCGCGATTGGCGATTTCCGCTGCGTTGGCCGCCAGCACGCTCGCCTTCCGGGCGTTTTCAGCGTTATGCTGCACCGTGCCGGTCAACTCGTCCATGGTCGCTGACGTCTGTTCGAGCGACGCCGCCTGCTGTTCGGTGCGTGAAGACAAGTCGATATTGCCCGCCGCGATCTGACGCGTCGCCGTCCCGATTGACTCACCGCTCGTGCGAACGCCACGGACGATGCCAACGAGGTTGTCGTTCATGCACTTGAGCGCAACCAACAAATGACTTGTCTCGTCGCGCCCCGACGGCTCGATGTGAGAAGTCAGGTCACCCGCTGATACCGTTTCCGCAATGCGTACCGCTTCCGCAAGCGGTCGGGAGATGGAGCGAATCAGCGCCCAGCAGATGAACCCGAAAGTGCCGACAATGAGCAGGGTTCCGATGACGTTTGTCCACACCACGCGTCGATAGGTCGCGTCTGCCTGCTCATACGCCTGGCGTGCGGCATCCATCTGAAGTTTGACCAACCGGTCAAGCAGACGCGTCATCGGTTCGAACGCCGAAGACATTTCACCGGCGACAAATCCTTGCAAGCCGTCCTTGTCGTCAGCGCGCAACAGCTCCCGCAAGCGGGCCACAGCCAAGTCGCTCCGGTCTCTGAGCGGGGCCGCCTCGTTGACAAGCTGCTTTTCATCCGCAGTCAGTTGGGTTGCCGTGTAATTCGTCCACGCTTTATCCATGCGCGCTCGTGCCTCGTCGATTACCTTGACGGCATCGGTGGCAGGCAAGGTGCCATCCCTTACCCTGCGCGCCGCACCCGCCATGCTCCGCGTATATCCATCCGATACCACCTTGAGCTCGCCAAGCGGCAGAACGCGATCGTTGTAGAGGATATCGATCGACGCATTGGCATTGTGAAGTCGAAGCACGCTCTGACTGGCGACGAGTAAAAATAAGGCAAGCAATGCAGTCACCAACAGAACCAGACGGGTCTTGATGCTGAAGTTATTCATCCGGGAATCGGGGAGTGATTGACCAAGCGGCCGGGGCTCGCATGCGTCCGGCACATGCGAGCCCCCGCGCGGCGCGATTAGAAGGAGTGGCGCATACCCAGCATGACCGCCGTTGTCGCCATGGCTGGCGCGACCGGCTGACCGTAGGTAATCGTGGTGGTCATCGTGCCCTTGTTGTTCACATACCCGTACTGTCCATAGACCATGGTCGTTTTGGAGAGGTGATATTCCGCCCCCGCAGCGAACTCGGTCGAGTGGTTGGTCGAGTTGTTTTTGTCCCTCAGGTAATAAACGGCGCTGGTGAGCTGCAACGCGGGCGTGATCCGATAGCCCAACCCCGCTGAATACATATCGATATTGACGGCTCCGGAATTCGATGGATTCCTGCCATTGCTGTAGGACGCGGATGCCGAAAGGCCGTTGCTGAAGGTATATTTCGCGCCCAGATAGATGAAGCGGTTGTTGTCGACGCCGGTTGCGGAACCGCCGGGCATCGGATTCGTATCGTGCCCGTTGTAATAAACAGCCGACACGGCAAGTCCGTAGTTCGAGTACTTGAGTACGGCCGACTCACGCGTGCCGCCCTGAAAGCTGCCCGGCGAACCGCCCGGCGCGTATTCGAGTACGGCGGAGACGCCGCCGAACTTGGGTGATTCATAAACGATCGCGCTACTGTCGTATAGCGCGCCGATGGGCGCGTTGGTGTTGGTGCCGGGCCAACCCGCGGCTTGGTTCATACCCAACCACGCGGTCAAAATGCTGCCAAAGTATTGTGCCGAGCGAACGTCCGTTTCCGCCATAGCCCAGGCCATTGGCACAATTTGACGCCCAGCGGTCACGCTGCCGAACGGCCCCGAAATGCCAACGTTGGCCTGCTGATTGAAGATCGCCGTGCCGCCGGTTGTGTCCGCAAGGCCCAACTTCCCGCTGGTGGTATCGAACGTGCCTTGCAGCTTGAAGTTCACGTGATAACCACCGCCAATGTCTTCGGTGCCCCTGATGCCCCAATTACTGGCGTAGATGCCGCCATCCTTGGCGCGATAGACCTTGCCAAGGTTGGCCGACGCAGGGTTGAACGTCGCCGCGGAGGTACTTTGATACAACATCCCTGTATCGACGTTACCGTACAGCGTTACCGACGATTGTGCGTAAGCCACATGCCCCGTTGCGGCCAGCGCGGCCGCTGCAATCCACTTCAACTTCATGTCTCCTCCAATCTCTTTTTTGTAAAATTGCAAATTGCCAATCCAACACACGCCGATGGCATGCTTGCCGCCGGCCGATTCACTACTTCAGCAGGTAATCCTGGAATGCTTCTCGCAGCCTGTTCTTCAATACCTTGCCGGTGGCACCGATCGGCAGTGCGTCAATAAACACAACAGCGTCCGGCGTCCACCACTTCGCAATTCTTCCCCGCAGGTATGTCAGCACTTCTTCGGCCGTCAGTGGCTCACCCGCGCGCTTTACAACGAGGAGAAGCGGTCGCTCGTCCCACTTCGGATGCCTGGCGGCAATGCACGCGGCGCTCTCGATGGCGGGATGCGATACGGCGATGTTCTCGATCTCGATCGAACTGATCCATTCACCGCCGGACTTGATCACGTCCTTGCTGCGGTCGGTGATCTGCATGAAGCCATCGGCGTCGATCGTCGCAACGTCGCCGGTGGGGAACCAACCCTGCCCGGCGGCATCGCGCAGCAATGGGCTGTCGCCCTGGTTGAGGAAGTAGTCGCTCGCAATCCACGGCCCACGCACCAGCAAATCGCCCGCTGTCACACCGTCCCACGCAAGCTCGTCTCCGAGTCCGTCAACGATTTTCATGTCGACACCAAATACGGCTCGACCTTGCTTCGCTTGTGTGGCGTAACGATCTTCGGGGGACGTTGCCCGGTGTTTCGCCTTCATCGCGCCAACGGTGCCGATCGGGCTCAGTTCGGTCATTCCCCATGCGTGCACGACCTCGATGCCATGCGCTTCCTGGAAAGTACGAAGCATGGACGACGGGCATGCCGCCCCGCCAATGACGGTGCGCTTGAAGGTCGAGAATGTCAGATCGCCCTCCCCTACATGGTTCAGCAGGCCTTGCCAAACTGTCGGGACGCCAGCCGCGAACGTCACTTGTTCCGCTTCGATGAGTTCGTACAGCGATTTCCCGTCCAACCCCGGGCCGGGGAACACCAGCTTGGCACCGACCATGCACGCGACGTACGGAATGCCCCAAGCATTCACGTGAAACATCGGCACCACCGGCAGGAGCACGTCTTTCGCGGAGCAGTTCAGCGCATCCGGCAATGCGGCGGCATACGTATGGAGCAACGAGGATCGGTGAGAGTAAAGGACCCCTTTCGGATTGCCGGTGGTGCCCGAGGTGTAGCACAGCGCGCATGCACTATGTTCGTCAAATTCCGGCCAGGCGTAGTCAGGTGAGCTCTCGTCGATCAGGTCTTCGTAACACAGCAGGTTCGCAATGCGGTGGGCTTGCGGCATGTGCGCGCGGTCGGTCATGGCGACAAATGCCTTGACCGACTCACAGCGACCGGCGATCTCCTCGATCAACGGCAGAAAGCTGAGATCGAAGAAGATGTACTGGTCTTGTGCGTGATTGGCGATGTACGTGATCTGGTCAACGTGCAATCTCGGGTTAATCGTGTGCATGACCGCCCCCATGCCGGAGATGCCGTAGTACAGCTCCATGTGCCGATAACCGTTCCATGCCAGCGTGCCCACGCGCTCGGATGCGCTTACGCCCAGGCGGGTAAGCGCATTGGCCATCTGACGTGCGCGGCGGTGGCAGTCTCGGAAGGTATAGCGATGGATGTCACCCTCCACGCGTCGCGACACAATCTCCGTATCGCCGTGGTGACGATCGGCGTGCGCGATCAACGAGGAGATCAGCAACTGCTTTTCCAGCATCAATCCGTTCATTTTTGCATTCCACTTTCTATTGAAGGACCTAAGATCGCGTTGCCACCACGCTTCTGAACGTGTTCGTGGCGCTCGATGCGGCAAACAATCTCCATCTTTTGCGACTCAGACATGCGATCCCATAGCCCGATTTCGACCGCGGTGCGCCGACACCCTTGACAGAACTTGCCGCTCAGATCCATTCGGCAAATGTTGATACACGGATTGGCCATAGGAGGATCGCTGCACGTTGCGTCCGCGTCCACAACACCTTGCAACACGTCAGTCATCGGCACCCCCTCGATCAGCGGCTCCATCGCTTAGCGCTCCAACCGTTCAGCGCAAACCATGGTCTGCATGGCGGTCAAGAGCGTTTGCGGTTGCTGGGCGCCGGACAATGCCTGGCACCGATCGAAAACGAAGTACGGCACACCGCTGCCCGGTGGCATTTCGTACGTCCGTTCAGGGCTGGCAATACTCCCGCGTTCAGTCGAGACATCGAGGTAAGCCTTGGACGCGCCGGTGAAGCCGCATTCAAGTGCGATACGTGCCAACGTCGCCGTATCGCCGATGTTTTCCCCAAGCAGGAAGTACCCGACGAACAGACGCTCGATGAGCCTCTCGTGTTGTTTGGGCGTGCCGAAGCGCTGCGCAAAGTTGATCAGGCGATGGGCTGCGCCCGTGTTCGGCATCATTTGAATTCGATCAAACGCAAACGAGATGCCAGCGGCAGTTCCTGCCCGCCGTACTTGCTCCCGACGCATCACAACGGCTTCCGGACTTCCCAGCCGCGCCAGGTAAAAAGCCTCAAAAGGCACGCCCTCGCGCGGCATGTCGGGTAGCAAGCGGTGCGGGTGCCATTTCACAGACACTTGCACTTCGGGATGAAGCACTGCAAAGCGGTCCCGCGCGACGGCCAAATTCCGTTTGCCGATCAAACACCAAGGGCAAACCAGATCAAAGAAAACATCAATGTTCAGCGCTTGTTTCATAGCCCTTTCCGCCTTGGCAACACGAATGCCGCTAACTCAATGAACGTCCACCCATCAGCGTTCGGCGTCGCTCCCGCAGGGATGCGCACGCGAGCCCTCCGGCCCGTTGCCGAATGCGCGGGGCGTGGACGCTACGTCGACGACACGAAATTCAGGACAGTTCGGCGATAAGCTCGGTGGCACGCGGCCACACGCCGTAACCGCCCGCCGGGTTCAAGTGCCCCACGGCACCGAGATCCACAAATCGGCTACCCCATACTTGAGCCAACTCCGCAACACGCTCGACCCGTGCGAGCGGATCATTCGTGCTTGCCGCGACGATGCTCGGGAAGGGCAATTTCCGGCGTGGCATCGGGAGCCAGCCCTGTGCGCGGAGGGCGTCCAGGCGCGGGTAGCCGTCAGGCATTGGCGCTTCGAGGTCGGGCGGGGTTGCCAGCAGCGCGCCGAGGATGGCTCGGTCGTGGCGCATCGCCCAATGCGCCACGATCATCACGCCCGCACTGTGGGCAACCAGGATGACCGGTCCCTCGATCGACGCAAGCGTTGCATCGAGCACCGCAACTCGCGCTGCCAACGACAACTTGTCATGTTCCAGCGGCGGCACCGCACGGGCATTGGGCAGCGTGCACTCCAGATGCGTTTGCCAGTGGTCGGCAACGTAATCCCGCAGGCCAGGGACAATCAAGACGGTTGGAGACGACACCAGGCTATTCATCGGGAATCTCTGTTGATTTTGTAGAGTGCGGCAGCCCGCATTAACGCTTCGCGGCGCTGCGCAACTCATTGAGGCGACGTAGATCGTTTGCGTAGCTCGCCTTGCCGACCGAAAACGCCACCGCGGCAAGCAGTGCCATAAACGGAATCAATTGCAATGCCCCGTGCAGACCTACCTTGTCGGCAACCACGCCTGTGAGGAAGGGTCCAGGTGCCAGGCCAAGCAGGTTGTTCGCAAGCGTCAACGTGGCAAATGCCGAGGCGTGAATGGTTGTCGGCGTGAGATTGGCCACCATCGCCCCGGCGGGGCCGGATGTTCCGGCCACGACCAGCATGCCAACGCCAATCAATACGAGCTGCAATGCGCCGGGCTTCACGTGAAAGCCAATCCCCAGCAAGACGAACGAGATGAGGCAATAGGCGATTGCGCTCACCCACTTGCGGGACGGTTCCTGACGGCTCACACGATCGGTCACCATGCCGCACAAGACCATGCCGACCGCGCCGATCATGACGAATGCCGCCGCGGCAGCACCGGCCTTATCGGGCGCCATGTCGTAGTAGCGGTTCAGGTAACTTGGCATCCAGACGAACAGCGAGCCGAGAATGAACAACTGCAGCCCGCTTCCGACATAGGCACAGACCACGGAGACGGTAGAAAAGAGTCCGTTGATCAGCACACGCAGACTGGTGCCGATGCCTTGACCATTCGATCGTTGCTGGCGCAGTCCACGAGCATCGGTTCCGATCCGCTTCTCGGTGACGACCAGCCAGAAAGCCGCGGTCAGTAGAATACCCAGGAGCGCCATCGTGCCAAACGACCATCGCCAGCCCAGATGTACGGCGACGGCACCGCCGAGCGACATTCCGAGCACGGAGCCGAAAGCGCCGCCCGCCATGAACGCGGCGGTCAGGGTGGAACGCAGGTGGGCAGGAAAGATACTCAGGATCAGGGCAACGCCCACGCTACCGTAGGCGGCTTCGCCAAGCCCAACAAACGCGCGTGCGACAAACAGTTCACCAAAGTTCGTCGCCAGGGCGCAACCCAGCGTCGCAAGACTCCAGACCATTGCCATCACGACAATGCTTCTGACGCGCCCCAATCGATCGGCGATTACCGAAAGCGGGAAGGTCAATAAACCGACGATCAGGGCCACAATACCGCTCAGCGAGCCGAGTCGCGTATCCGAGAGGCCCCATGCGCTCTTCAGCAAAGGGAAAACCGCGTTCAACACCTGACGCGACATGTAGTCCGACAGCAGCAGACCAAATGTCAGCGCGAATACAGCCCACGCATAGGTGCGGCCAACGGTGGGAGTCGCAGGAACACCGCTCACGGCGGTGTCAAAGCAATGGACGTCCAAGATTGTCTCCTCCAGGTCCCAGCGGCCGGGCTTTCTCATCTGCATACGAGTGCAGCGGATCGCTTCCTGTGCGCGCCGGGGGAGTCTTTCAGTCAAGCGGCCACTTCGGCCGCACCCGGTACTACCAAGCTCAGTTGAACCGCATCGGCACGCCTTTCACACCAGGCGTACGGTTGGGCGACATGCCAAGCTTGACCAACGTTTCATCGGCCGTCTGGTATTGCTCGCCAATCTTGTAGATCTTGCGCGCGTCCTTGCCGTTGGCCACTTCCCGCCCCAACTCGCGTGCAACGCGGACACATTGCTCGATCTGCTGCACGGAGGTCATGCGTTTGCCGTGCTGATCGATGATGGTGTCTTCAATGCCGCACCGCGGATGAAGCCCCATGGCCATGGCCATCATGTTGAACGGCAGCACATTCTTTAGCAACGATTCGGCCGTCAGCGTGCAGCCGTCCGGTGCCCGATGCACGAAGTTGAAGAAGTTGAACGGATTCGGTCCGTCGAAGCCGCCGCCGATGCCGATCCACGTCAGGTTCATCGGCCCCTTGTAGATGCCCCTGCGCACAAGGCGTTCGAGTGTCTCGAACGCGTGGATGCCGGTCAGTTGGAAGTGAGGCTGAATGCCCGAGGCCTGAAGACGGCGCAGATGTTCCTCCACCCAGGCCGGCCCTGCGGGCACGGTCATTTCGCTGTAGGCTGCCATGAGCGCCGGGTGGGCCAGCGAGGTTCCTTCCAGGTATTCCGGATACAGGAGCTCCATGATGTTCATCTGCGTGGTGTTGATCGCCACGGTCACCTGATCCGGCTTCGGATCGAGATCGGCCAGCATGTGACGGGTATCGTCGGACAGCCACTTCGCGGCCTGTCCGTCGTCTTCGGGCGCAAACGAAATCGATCCGCCGACCTGAATGATCATGTCGGGCACGGCAGCGCGCACGCCCGCGATCAGTTCGTTGAACTTCGACAGGCGCTTGGAGCCTTTACCGTCGAGTTCGCGCACATGCAAATGGAGCACGGTGGCGCCGGCCTCGTAACAATCGACGGCCTTCTGGATCTGCTCGTCCATCGTCACCGGAATATCTTCCGGAAAATCGGCAGGCATCCACTCAGGGCCGTACGGCGCGACGGTGATGACCACCTTTTCCTGGTTTTCTGGGTGCAGGGAATCGTCAAAAAATTGCATCTTCTACTCCTGGTGCTTGCCTGTTCGAAGGTCAGAAAGGAATATCGCCAATGATTCCCGCGCGTTCCATCTTTCGGTGGCTCGGCGGGTAGTCCATAACGGCATAGTGCTGCGTACTCCGGTTGTCCCAGATGGCGACGCTGTTTGGCTGCCAGCGCCAACGCACCTGGAATTCAGGGATGTAGGCCTGGCTGATCAGGTAGCTGAGCAACTGTGCGGCGCCGGGATTGGCGTCCTGCCCGAAGCGCACTCGGGCTGCCGTGTGATAGTTCGTGAAGTGTGTCGTGAATGCGTTGACGAACAAGATCTTTTCGCCGGTATCCGGATGAATGCGCACCACGGGGTGTTCTGCATCCGGGAAGCGCGCTTTCAGTTCGAGTCGTTTTTCAATCGGCATGGCGGCACCGAAACTGGCCTCGATACTGTGACGTGCGCGCAGATCAGCTATCTGGTGCTTGATGTCGTCGGGGAGTTTTTCGTAAGCCAGCACCATATTTGCCCACATCGTGTCGCCGCCGACGGGCGGACATTCGACACAACGCAACACGCATCCGAACGGAGGCGCATTTCGCCATGTCGCATCGGTATGCCAGGCATTTTCATAGCGGTCGTTGGGCTGCTCGGGCGACTTGTAGATCCGCACGAGCCCAGGATGCTCAGGGTCGCTGCCTGCCACAGGGTGATCTTCAAGATCACCAAACCGGCGCGCGAAGGCGACGTGTTCGGCGCGCGTAAATTCCTGGTCGCGCAGGAACAACACCCGATGTTTGACCAGGGCGGTGCGGATTTCGTCGAACAGGCCGTCGTCGTGAACGGCGTCGGCCAGCTTGACGCCGGTCAACTCGGCACCGATCGAATACGTCAGTTGCTCAATTTGCATGGTTCACTCATTCCTCGTGGTGCGCTCAGATCACGAAAATCGACGAACCAGTGGTCTTGCGCGATTCCAGGTCGCGATGCGCGTGCGCGGCGTCTTGAAGCGCGTATTGTTGGTTGACCTCGATCTTGATACGGCCAGCGCCGACGTGATCGAAAAGCTCCCGCGCCAGCGCAGCCTTTTCCGTCGGATCGGAGATGTAGTCCGCCAAGGCCGGCCGCGTGAGGAAGAGTGAGCCCTTCATGGCCAGTATCTGGGGGTTAAACGGGGAGATCGGACCCGACGCGGTTCCTACACAGACCATCAACCCGCGGCGTTTGAGGGAATCGAGCGACGCATCAAAGGTATCCTTGCCAACGCTGTCGAACACCACGTTCACACCGACGCCCCCGGTCAGTTCACGAACACGCTTTGCGACGTCCTCGAGGCTGTAGTTGATCGTATGATCGCAACCATGAGCGCGGGCAATTTCGGCCTTGGCCTCGCTCGATACGGTGCCAATCACCGTAAGACCGAGCAGCTTGGCCCACTGAGAGACGATCAACCCGACACCACCGGCGGCAGCGTGCAGCAGGATGACGTCCCCTTCCTTAAAGTCGTAGATGCGTCGCAACAGGTAGGCCGATGTGAGACCTCGCATCGTCATCGCGGCCGCTGTCTTGCATGTAATCGCGTCTGGCAGCTTGATCAGCGGCGCAGCAGAAATAAGACGCTCAGTGCTGTACGCGCCCAAGGTGTTATACGCCCCCGTGTAGGTCACACGGTCGCCAACGGCAACATTTGTCACGTTCTTGCCAACGGCTTCGACGATGCCTGCGGCCTCGGTCCCAAGGACCGATGGCAATGGTGCGGGATAGAGCCCCGTGCGGAAGTAAATGTCGGCAAAGTTCAGGCCGACCGCTACGTGACGCAACCTGACCTCATCCGGCCCCGGCTCCCCTATTTCAAGCGCCTCGACGCGCAAGACCTCCGGACCACCGGTTTCGTGAAAGCGAACAATCTGAGCCATGCTATTTCCTTTGACTATCCCTGGGCCACCATGCGGGAAACTTACGGCAGCGATTTTTTGCCAGCTTATGGGATTGACAGAAAATGGTTATACTTTTGATGCCTTTCATTAAACATTTCACGCCACAGCTCGTTGATTGCATCGCAGCGAGGGTGTGTCGGGCGACGGAGCTTTCTGATGGATTTGCAGATTCGCGCGGCCACGTTCAGCGGCTATCTCGAAGTTGCCCAGGCGCTTCATTTCAGTCCTCATGAACTGCTGCGCAAGGCCGGCATAGATCCCGCCGTCTTGGCGACGCCGGAACAGTTGATTTCCGCCAAAGCGATGGTTTGGCTGATCGAAGAGTCCGCTGTGCAGACGGGGAAGATCAATTTTGGGCTGCGCATGGCAGACCAACGAAAAGCCTCTGGAATGGGGGTTGTCGGTATGCTGCTTCCGCATCGACGTACCTTGCGCGACGCGATCGAGACGCTGATCGAATACCGGCAATTGCTCAATGCGATGTTGGTCACCGACATCACTGACAATGGCAATGTCGTGTTTATTCGTCAGGAGGTCATGCCCGTCACAGGACACTACTCACGTCAGGCGACGGAGCTTGCCATGGGGGTTTTGGTTAACGCGTGCCGACTGCTGCTCGGAGCAAAATGGCGCCCCCTTTCGATACACTTTACGCACTCGCCGCCATCGGAACTGATGTTCCATGAGCGGGTGTTCGGATGCGAAGTGGTGTTCGACAGCGAGCTCAACGGTTTCACGTGTTTTAGTCGCGATCTCGATGGCTTGAACCCGCTCGCTGATCCATTCATGGTCGAGCAGCTTGAGCGAAGCATTCAGTCGCGGCTTGAAGTCGACCGCGACTCGGTGACCCTTTCGGTACAGCGAGCGATCGTGCTGCTCCTCCCTGTTGGCCGTGCATCCATCAACCAGGTGGCGGACCATCTTCATATGAGCGTGAGGACCTTGCAACGTCGTCTTGACGACGAGGCGCAGCAATTCTCCGATCTTGTGGGCGCGCTACGACGTGATCTGGCCGCACAATACCTGATGAACAAGCGGTACTCGATCGAGCATGTCGCCACGCTGCTTGGGTACACAAGCCAGAGCGCATTTGCGCGCTGGTTCAAGGGCGAATACGGCCGCTCGCCAACCCGTTGGCGCGCTTCTCCGTCGAGCACCGAGTCGCACCCTGATTAGAACGGGTAAGACACCAAATGATATGGCTATCGTCAGGGCAGCGTCATGAAAGCGCCCTGCCCCCTGAAATTTGGCGCCTCCGCTTTATAAGCGTTTCCCCACATAAGAAGTTCCGTGATGAGCGTTTGGCGATGGAGTGGTTTCAGAGCCCGGGGGGAAGCGAGCCCCCCTCTGCCAGCTTTCGCAATTCTTACCGGTTGTGGTGACTGACATTTGTGACCGGTGCCCCGCAATTTTTCCGGGGTTGCGCCGCAAAGGCAGGAATCATGGCTGGCGTTTGCCGCGACCACCCGCGAGTTTTCCGGTGGGTTTGCGCGAACCCGTAGCGGGTTTGCCGGCGGGTTGGGTGCGCGGCTTTTTGCTGAGCGCCTGCACCGTAACCGGCGCGGCCAACAGCACTTTGGGCTTCTTGGGCTTTTTGGGTTTCTTGATGACCCGGCCCGTCGCGCTGGTTTGCGGCACACGGTGTTCGGCTTCAAAACCCGGCGCTTCTTCACGGCGCAGGGTTTGCCGGATCAGTGCTTCAATCGCGGCCAATTGCGGCGCTTCGTCGGCACACACGAGGGACACCGCCACGCCGCTCGCGCCCGCGCGGCCGGTACGGCCGATACGATGCACGTAGTCTTGCGCAACGATCGGCAGATCGACGTTGATCACCAGCGGCAGATCGTCGATATCCAGCCCGCGCGCAGCCACATCGGTGGCTACCAGCATTTGAACGTCGCCCGTCTTGAAGCGCTCCAGCGCACGCAAGCGAGCGGGTTGGGGTTTGTCACCGTGGATGGTGTCGACCGCATAACCCGCTTCATCGAGCATAGCCGCCAGATAATCCACGCCATTGCGCGTTTTAACAAACACCAGCGCGTGCTCCCAGTGGTTCTCGGCCACAAGGTGCATGAAGAGGTCCGGCTTGTTCTTTTTATCCACCGTCACCACCCACTGCTTGATCTTGCTGGCCGTGGCGTTGGGCGGGCTGACGCTGATATTGATCGGACCGCGCAGAACGCTCGCCGCCATGGCGCGGATGTCATCGGTAAACGTCGCGGAAAACAGCAAGGTCTGGCGCTGAGCGGGCAAGGCAGCAAAGACAGCGTTGAGTTCGCGCGCGAAGCCCAGATCCAGCATGCGGTCGGCTTCATCCAGCACCAGCGTTTGTACCTGATCAAACTGCACTGCGTTCTGACGATTGAGATCGAGCAAACGCCCCGGCGTGGCAACGAGCACATCGACACCTTTGCGCAACGCCATCATCTGCGGGTTGAGACTCACACCGCCGTAGGCGGCCAGAAATCGTAAGTCGAGGCCTTTGCCATAAGCGATAAAGCTTTGCAGCAGTTGCTCAGCCAATTCACGCGTGGGCACCAGAACAAGAACGCGCGCACGGTTGCTCGACACCGCCGGGCCGTGTTGCATCAGTCGTTGCAACAGCGGCAGCGCAAAAGCGGCGGTTTTGCCAGTGCCGGTCTGCGCTTCAGCCATGACGTCCTTGCCACTGAGTACAGCAGGAATCGCCTTGACCTGCACCGGTGTCGGTGTCTCGTAATGGAGGCCCTGCACATTGCGCAGCAGCGGATCGATCAGACCAAGCGAGGCAAAAGACATGGACGTATTCCGGGCTAAAACCGTAATTCTAGCGGTTACCGCGCGGGTTGCACCTCGCAGGTCCGTGGTCATATGGATCGGCGTCGACCATAGCGTGTCGTCGTGCGTGGGCCGTCTCATGCGACAATTCGGGGAGCGGCTGAGCACCATACCGCGCCTGAGCGCCCGCACCGCCTCGCGACACCTCAGGCCATCCAAGGCCATACATCATGAACCGATCTGCATCGCGCTCACACCCCGACTGGGTGAGGCGCGCCGAGCCGACAGATGGTGTCGAGCGCATCGAAGCACGGTTTCACGGCAAAGCTTATGCCATGCACCGCCACGACACTTATGCGATCGGCCGCACCCTCGCCGGTGTTCAGCGTTTCAGCTATCGGCGCGACCAGCGAAACAGCCTGCCCGGCAACACGATGGTGTTGCATCCCGACGAGGCCCACGATGGCCAGGCGGGCACCGACGAAGGATTCCATTACCGGATGATCTACGTCGAGCCTGCGTTCTTTCAGGCCGTACTCGGCGGACGCGCGCTGCCATTCATCGAAGGCGGCGTGACGACCGATCCGCGCCTTGCTGCGGCAACCACAACGTTGCTGCAGCACGTCGGCGCGACGCTCGAGCCGCTCGAACAGAGCGATGCGCTCGCCGAACTGGCACACGCACTTTCCGCCGTTGCGCGCATGCCCGCGCAACGCGTGAAAGGCGACTTCCTCGCAGCGCGGCGCGCACGCGACTACCTGCACACAAACTGCCTGCGCGTCGTCACGCTGGATGAACTCGAAGTGGCGACGGGCCGTGATCGCTGGAGCCTGTCGCACGACTTTCGCGCGTTCTACGGTACGAGCCCATATCGTTATCTGACGATGCGGCGCCTCGATATGGTACGCCGCATGCTGCTTGCCGGCACCTCGCTTGCTCACGCCGCTGCGGCCGCAGGTTTTGCAGACCAGAGCCACATGACGCGACATTTCGCGAAGACGTTCGGGCTCACGCCGGGGCGCTGGCTCCAGATCGCGGGTGGTGTCGTGCGCGGTTGAAGACATCCACGATCGTTCAATACGGCCGCAAGGAACATGCGTACCCTCGGCGCATTGACCCATGAATGGAGAGAAAGATGTCCCAATCTTCGAACCACATCGCCGCGCCTGCCGAGCGCGGCCAGTGCCAGACCATCGACCTGATCGGCAAGATTGCGCAGATCGACGGTCACTGGCAACCGCGCGTCGTCGCTGAAATGAACGACTATCAGTTCAAGGTCGTAAAGGTTGAAGGCGAGTTCCTTTGGCACCGGCATGCCGATACCGACGAAACGTTTATTGTGCTCGAAGGCGAGTTGCGTATCGATTTTCGTACCGCGCCTTCGGGCGACGGTTCGATCGTGCTGCATGCCGGTCAAATGGCAGTGGTGCCCAAAGGCGTCGAGCACAAGCCCAGTGCAAATGCAGAAGTGAAACTGCTGCTGATCGAACCACGAGGTGTGGTGAACACAGGCGAGGGCGCGACGGGCGAGCGTACCGTCGAGAACGATCAATGGATTTAAGGCGGCCTCCGGCGCACTGGTCAGATCAAGAAACTGGAACTTCTGTGCATCAAGCCCGCCGGCATCGACTCAGGATTACCCGATACCGTCTGGCTTCGACCGCGCCGCCTGCCTATACTGAACGCACACTGCCATTGAACCTGCGGCGCAGTGGTGACTACGGGGGGAGAAAAGCGTCATGTCGCCTGAAGCCTATCTCGATATGGCCGGCACCGAAGACCATCACTGGTGGTTCCAAGGGCGCAGACGCATTCTCGGCAATGTCATTCGTCGCTTGTCCTTGCCCACCGATGCCGCAATTCTGGAAATCGGTTCCGGCACCGGCGGCAACCTCGACATGCTTGCCGCCCACGGGCGTGTCCATGCCGTCGAGATGGATACCGACGCCTGTGCCATCGCCCATCAAAAGACCGGCGGACGTTTCGACATTCGACAGGGGCACTGCCCCGACGATATGCCCTTCGACGGCACCCGCTACGATCTGGTCTGCCTCTTCGACTGTTTGGAACACATCGGGCCCGATGTCGCTTCGCTACGCTGTGTTCGCGATCAACTCGCGCCGGGCGGGGCCGTACTGGTGTCCGTGCCGGCGAATGCGTGGATGTGGAGCCAGCACGACGTAATGCTGCACCATCATCGGCGCTACAGCCGACAGACGTTGACGAAGACCGTCGAGTCCGCCGGTCTCGCCATCGAGCGCGTGACCTACTTCAACACGGCCCTGTTCCCCCTGGCTGTCGTCGCACGCATGAAGGACCGACTGCTTCGCTCCTCAATGGCGTCCGGCACCGCCCTCCCCCCATCGTGGCTCAACACCTCGCTCTATCGGATCTTCAGTGCGGAGCGTTGGGTCCTGCCCCATATCGACCTGCCGTTCGGCGTGTCGCTGCTGGCGGTGCTCCGCGCGAAGCCCTAGCCCATGGCCTCGGGGACGCAGGGACGTTTCGTTCGTTTCGGCGTGTCGGGCGTGGCATCCACCGGCGTGCATGTGGCTGCGGCAACGACGTTGCTGGCGACGACACCTGTGGTGCCACCGTTCGCGAGCAACCGCATCGCTGGTCGCTTCGCAGATGCCGCCCGTAAGTGCAGCTTCCTTGCCGAATTTAAGTGGCGTGAGCTAAGGTCGGGCTATTCCGTGCAACGGAACGACACCGCTACCGCCTGACGCGTTTGCGGCGCAGGGAAAATACAAAAAAGACCGGCACGCGAGGTGCAGACGTGACCGGCATCAAGGACCTGGATCATGGAAAGCAAGAACTACGTGGAGCTGCCCCTGGACGGTGCGTTGTCCCGTGACGAACCGGGCATGCAGTCTCGACCCCACTGGCGTGAAATGGCGGTGGAGATATCGGTGCGCGTGTGCTCCGCGCTGCTGCTAAGCATCTTTGCGTATTCGGCCATCCTGCAATGGCGCCTTGACCCCGCCCGTCTGACGGTGCTGCTGCTTGCACTTGCGTCGTCGTTGACCGTCGGTCTGTCGCTGTTTGCCCGCATTCCCGAGACGCGCGACTGGCGACCGCTGAGCATTGCGCTGTCGGTCGGCGGCACGTTCTACTTCCTGGCTATCGAGCTGGCGCCAGGGATCCGGCTTATCCCGGAGACGGTGGGTGCAACCCTGTGTTGTGCGGGCATTCTGTGGCAACTGCTCGCCAAGGCGTCGTTGCGCCGGTCGTTCGGCCTCTTGCCGGCGAACCGGGGCATCGTGACCCGCGGCGCCTATCGTCTTGTCCGGCATCCGATCTATCTCGGCTACTTCATCACGGACATGGGCTTTCTGTCGACGAACTTCGGTTGGCGCAACCTGCTCGTCTATGCAGGCTTGTACGCCCTACAGATTGGACGACTGCTTCGGGAAGAATGGCTCTTGTCCCGCGACCCGGAATATCGGGCTTATCAAGCGATCGTGCGTTACCGCGTCATCCCCGGGGTGTTCTGACGACAGTGCCGTCGGCCCGATGACGGTCGTCGTCGATGAATGACGACGCAAGCCCAAGCTGACGCGTCGACGACATCACGATGTTCGCAAAGGCCTTTGCGGCGGCGGTTCGGTGCACCCGTTGCCGCTCCAGAATGGCCACGGTACGGCTCGTGATGGGCTCCGGCAGATCGAGATGCGAGAGTCCTGTCGGCACGTCCCCGCTGACCTGGGGCAATACGGTGGCCATCCCCCCAAGCTGGACAATTCTCAGAACCGCACTGATGGAGTTGGCCTCGATGGCGATATTAGGCGCGATTTTGTGCGCTCGGAAATACGCATCCGCATACGTTCTGGCGGCGAAACCTTCGACGAGCATCACAAGCGGCAGGCTCGCCAATTGCGCCGATGTGATGGCAACCCCCGCGCAGCGCAGTGGATGCGTCGAGCTGACGACCAGCGTTGCCCGCTCCTCGAATAGGGGCGTCACCTGGATGCCTTCGGTTCGAACATCGGTGAATCCAACGCCAATGTCGCTTTCATCCGCGCACAACGCGCCTTCAATGGCGTCGAGCGACATTTCCGACAAATACACATGGACGTTCGGATAGTGCTCGTGAAACGAGTGCACCCATTTCGGCATCAGCGATTCGGTAAATGAAGGGGTACACGCCACGCGAAGCACCCCGCGAGAAAGATCCTCAACCTCCTGCAACGCTCGCCACCCGGCTTCAAGCTCGAACAACGCCTTGCGCGCATGCGCAACGTACGTCTCGCCAGCATCGGTGAGTCGTATCGACCGTCCGGTCCTGTCAAACAATGTTGTGCCGAGGTAGTCCTCGAGCTGCTTGATTTGCTGCGACAACCCAGGCTGGGAAACGCCCAACGCGTCCGCAGCACGTGTGAAGTTCTTGTGCTCTGCAACAGCGAGCAAATACCGTATCTGACGCGGGACCACGGTGCGGCTCTCCATAACTTGAACTTATCGGGACCATTGCAACCACGTCTTGGACTCTATTGACGCGCAGAGGCAGAATCATGGACGGCCAGCCGATCGAAGTCACTCGTGCGGCGAGGCGCTTTTTCCTTCACACCATAACAATTCGAAAGGGTATGTTGACTCAAAAGCAGATGCAAGCATGGTTAGGCGCGTTTCTGCCGAACGCCACGGGCCTCAGTGCACGGGAACGCCTGCGCTCTGGCTTGGGCGCAGCAGCAGCGCTGACGATTGCCGGGCTGACCATCCATCTATTCCCCGGATTCTCCAGTCGTTTTCCGCTGCTGATCGCCCCGATGGGGGCCTCCTCGGTGCTGCTCTTTGCCGTACCCGCCAGCCCGCTCGCTCAACCGTGGTCGGTGATTGGCGGCAACGTCATCGCCGCCATTGTCGGCGTCACGTGCGGCATCGTCATTACGAATGTGCCGATTGCCGGCGCAATCGCCGTTTCCGTGGCCATCCTGGCGATGTTTGCCGCGCGTTGCGTGCATCCGCCCGCCGGTGCCGTGGCACTGACCGCCGTGTTCGGCGGGGCCGGCATCCATGGAATGGGCTATGCCTTCGCCATTGCCCCCGTTGCCCTGCAGTCGACGGTGCTGGTGTCTCTCGCCATCATTTATCACTCGCTCACGGGGCACCGCTATCCGCATCGCGTGGTGAAGGTCAAGGCGACGGAATCGGCTGATGATTCGATGGAAACCGGCGCCGGATTCACGCGTAAAGATCTGGAAGCCGTGCTGGCGCGTCGAAATGAATTCATCGACGTGGACATCGACGACCTGGAGGCGCTCCTGCGAGAAACCCAGCTCGCCGCCTGCCGCCGTACATTTCACGGCCTGACGTGCCAGGACATCATGACGAAGTCGCCATTGACGGTGCTCGAGGAGACGGATTGCTCCGTGGCGCTCAAGTTGCTGGAGCGTCACGCCATCAAGGCGCTTCCGGTACGCGATACCGATCATCGGATCGTCGGCATCGTGACGCGGTATGACATCCATCGCGAGCTTGGACGTGCGGCCGGACCGCAAAGCATTGGCAACGCGCTCGGTTGGCTTCTCCCCGGGAAGGACAACACCCGATCGGTCGGCTCGGTGATGACAACCAAGGTGTGTACCGCAAAGGGCTCAGATTCCATTCTCGACCTGCTGCCCACGTTCTCCACGACCGGGCACCACCATATTCCAGTGGTTGATGACGGCAATCATGTCATCGGAATGATTACGGAGAGCGACTTGATTGCGGGACTTCACGCGGGAACGCAAATTCACCAGCTCGAAGCCGCGTAGATCTTCCCGGCACTTACCAGGAGGGGGCATGAACCTGAGAACCATCGAAACCTATCGGTCCGTCCACATCGAGGCTGCGCTCGAGCTTGAGCATCACGGGTACATCGCGTGGATACGCTATCGCGATAGGCGCAGGATCGTCGCGCACCGACAAGTGGCGCCCTCCGTCGGGAAATGCTTTGAGGCCGTGGATGTCCTCGTCAAGCAATTGCGGGCTGAAATTGACGAGATGATCCGACGCGGCGACGCCACTGAAGACCCGAGGCGGGTTCACTGGGCGCCGCGACCGTCGCCCCGGATGCCATAGGGCGAGCGATGGTCCGGGATGGGCGACTATCCCTCTTCCCTATGCCTCTCGCCTATTTCTCCGTCAGGCTGGCCTAACGACGGTGTCGTGCATGGCGCCTTCCGCCCAGACGTCCTGGTATTTGATGTGTAGCGCCGACGCTACCCGCCAAAAGGCTCACCGCCGGGCCGGGTGCGCATGCCGGGTGCGAGACGCGTCCAGGGCAAATCGGCGGGATCGGCGGTCATGGGGCCCGGCGCCTTCGCCACCAACACCGCCTCGGCGATTGGCTCGAAGTCCGCGCGAAAATGCACCGAGCTCTTGTTCACGAGGATCCGCATCTCCTCCGGCTGGATTCCCGCCACGCGATACAGATTGCGGTCCAGCATCTGCGCCTTGCTGGAACTGATCGCAATCAACACGTCGTCGATGCGCAAGCACGCGACCGGGCCAAGTTCGGCTTGCATGCCGTTCATCATGGGGCCGTCATAGCGGCACCGACCCTCGGAGAGGAACGTGACTTCGAACTTGCCGACGAACGGTTGGTCGCCAGGCACGCCCGACTGCCCGCCCAACGACATCTCAATCTGCGCGCCGATGCCCGCGCGATGCGCTAACGCCGCAGCATCCGGATCGTATATCAGGCCGACCGCAGCGCGCTTTGCCCCATGACGAACAAGCGCTCGCAGCATCTCCATCGTGTTGGCATCGCCACCGGCCCCGGGATTGTCCTGCGTATCGGCAATGACGACCGGACGACTCGCCCCTTCGGATAATCGCATCGCCTCTTGCACTGCGGCATCGGGGGACAGGAACGTGACGCGCCACGCAGACTCCTCGTCGATCATGCGCCGATAAAGCGCGTCGACGGCAGCATCCGTGGCGTCGGCCGCATGTCCGTACGCCCAAATCACCGGACCGCATTCAGGAAAATCCGCTGCCGGAAACCCGGGTGCGAACGATGCCGATACGACATCGCCCACTTCCGCCTCGCCGACGCGCTGGTACATCCCGCGCGATGGTTCGAGCAGCGTACACATGCCATTGATCGGAATGAGAAAGGGCAATCGCCGCGACGCACGATGCAGCTCTTCTCCCGATATCAGCCGTGCAAGCAGATCGGCCGCACGCGCCCCCGTCTCGGCCATATCCACGTGCGGATACGTGCGATACGCGACGAGTGCATTCGCGTTGCGCAACATTCGTTCGGTGACGTTCGCGTGTAGATCAAGCGACGCGACAATAGGCACGCTCGGGCCGACGACCTCGCGTACGCGCGCAAGCAGCTCGCCTTCCCCATCGTCGACATGTTCGGCAACCATCGCCCCATGCAGGTCGAGATACACCGCATCGAACCGCTGCGTGCGCGCCGCCTCCACGATTTCGCCCGCGATCCGCTCGAATGCGTCGCGCGTCACGTGCGCCGACGGACTCGCGCCTGCCCAGATGACCGGCGAGAGCGCATATCCGGCAGCCTCCGCCGCTCGAATGAAGCCGCCGGCGGGAATGTTGACGTCGCGCAGCGCGAGTACGTCGCTGCCGCGCGACATCGACGGAAAGCCTTCGCCACGCTCGAAGTTCTCGTACGCGGCTTTCGACGGCGCAAAGGTATTGGTTTCGTGTTGGAAACCGGCGATCAAAATGGTCGGAGGGGTACGGGACAAAATCAGACCTCTGATGAAATTGTGGGGGCGGGATCGGGCGTAACAGGCGTCACAGGCATCGCAGACGTCAAGTGGTGCGTGCCGGACGCATCGCGATCAATACGATTGCGCCGATGGCCAGCAGCGCGACCATCACGTACAGCCCGGCGTGCAGACTGCCGGTCGCACCCTGCGCCCAGCCGATGATCGTCGGACTCAGGAAACCGCCCATCAGCCCGATGGTGTTGATGAGCGCAATGCCGCCCGATGCCGCGTCGCCCTTGAGGTATTCGGACGGCATCGCCCAGAACACGGTATAGGCGACCCACATCATGGCGGTCGCAATCGTCATGCAGGTCAGCGAAAGCGCGAGATCGCTGCTGAAGAGCGTGGCGAGCGCCAGCGTCGCCGAACCGATGAGTGCGGGCACTGCGCTGTGATAACGACGCTCGCCGCGCCGATCGGAACTGCGGCCGACGAGCAGCATCGCGACGGCCGCGGCGACGTAAGGTATCGCCGAGTAAAAGCCAATCTGCAGGGTGTCTCGCACGCCGGCCGCCTTGATGATCGACGGCAGCCAGAAGCTCACTGCGTAGATTCCGCAGATAAAGCAGAAGTATGGCAACGCGAGCCAATAGACCCGCGGATCCTTGGCGACCTGCGCGAACGAATGATGTGATCCGCCCCGGGCATCGAGTTCCGACGCGAGCAGGCGCTTCTCGTCGGCGCTCAGCCAACGTGCGTCGGCAGGCCGGTCGTCGAGCACGAACAGCGCGAGCACGCCGAACACCACGCACGGCAATCCCTCGATCAAGAACATCCACTGCCAGCCGTCAAGGCCGTGCGCGCCGGAGAACGCCGTCATGATCCACGTCGACAGGGGACCGCCAAACATGCCGCCGATCGGACCTGCCAGCATGACAATCGCCATGACCTGCGCCATGCGCGCGCGACCGTACCAATAGGTCAAGTAGAAGATCATGCCGGGTGCGAATCCCGCCTCGAAGACGCCGAGCAGAAACCGCATCGTGTAGAACATCGGCTCCGAACGCACGAACACCATCGACGCCGACGTCACTCCCCACAACACCATGATCCGGCTGATGGTTTTGCGCGCGCCCACCTTCGGCAAGAGGAGATTGCTGGGGACTTCGAACAACACATAGCCGAGGAAGAAAATGCCCGCGCCGAGACCGTACACGGCATCGGAGAAGCCCAGATCGCTTTGCATCTGAAGCTTCGCGAAACCAATATTCACCCGGTCGAGGTACGCGAACGTGTAGCAAAGCAGCAGAAACGGAAGCAGCCGCCAGTTCAACTTGCGATACAGCGCCGCGTGCCGCTCAGTGAGAGGCGTGGAAGGAATAGCGGACAAGAGCGTTCTCCGGTGTGCTTAGGATGAATTCATCATTAACAGCCAAAAACCGAAGAGCAAGAGCAACCTAAGTCGGTTATCGTTGCTCATTTGGCAACACTTAACCGAGGACGGACACGGTGCGCGAACTGAATCAACGGCGTTTGCGGTATTTTCACGAAGTGCTTACGCACGGCTCGATCCGCGCGGCAGCCGACAGCCTCAATACGGCGGCGTCGGTGATCACTCGGCAAATCCGGCTGCTCGAGGACGAGATTGGCGCACCGCTTTTCGAGCGGCGTGCGCGGGGTGTCCGGCCGACCGAAGCGGCCATGCACCTCCTCGAATATTGGCGGGGATGCCAGTCGCAACAGGAGCAGTTCGAAGATCGGCTTGAGGCGCTGCGCGGTTTGAAGCGGGGCAATGTCCGGCTTGCGATCAGCGAGGGTTACATCGACGGCCTGATGGAAGAGGTGCTCAACGACTTCTGCATGCAGTTCCCCGGTCTCGACGTGATCGTCGATATCCTGCCGGTCAACAACGTGCTGGAGGAGGTGGCGCAGAGCCGCGCGCACATCGGTCTGGCCTATAACCCTCCCGCGCATCCGGAGATTGAATTCCGCGCGACGTCGTCGCAGCCGATCGTGCTGCTCGTCAATACCCGGCATCCGCTCGCACTGCGAGGCGGGACCGTCACCATCGAGGAAATGCTGCAATATCCGTTGGCGTTGATGCCGCCCGCATTCGGGCTTGGACAGGTTGTCGAGATGCTGGCTTACACGGAAAACGTCGACATCCGCCGAACGCTGACCACAAACTCGCTTCAGGTACTACGCCACTTCGTGACTCGCGGAGAAGGCGCGACGCTGATCGGCGCCTTCTCCGTGTACCGCGAAATCGATGCCGGCGAACTCGTGGCACTGCCCATTGCACACCCCCTCTTCGAAGCAGCGAAGGCGCGGGTGCTGGTGAAATCTCGTCGTCCGCTTTCGGCGGCGGCGGAAACGTTGCTGACGTGGATTCTGAAGCGGATGACGATGTTTTCGGAGCGCCATTGAACCTGGGGCCAACTGGCGCCTTTGGCGCGGCCCCTAAGCCAGCTGCGCCACGATCGCCTTGGCACGTTCCACAACCGGCCGGTCAACGAGCTTGCCGTCCACGGCGATCGCGCCTGCGCCTCCCGTGGCGACCGCATCGAGCACCCGCGTCGCCCACTCGGCTTCCTGTTGCGTCGGCAGGAAACCATCGCGCACGATCCCGACTTGCCTCGGGTGAATACAAAGCTTTGCCCCGAAACCAAACGCGCGTGAATGGCGCACATCGGCTCTCAACGCGTCGTCATCGCCGATGGCGACGGTCACCCCATCGATGGGCGCCGGCAACCGCGCATAGCGTGACTCGATCACGAACTGCGTGCGAATCGCATCGAGCGCGGCACCGTCGTCGCCGATGCCGGCGTCCGCGCAGAAGTCGACCGTACCGAATGCCAGGCGCGTCACCCCCGGCGCCCCCGCGATTTCGCGCAAACGCACCACCGCGTCGACCGTCTCGATCAGCGCATAAAGCGTCTGCGCCTCGCGCAAGCGGGCGCGCAACGACTGCAGCTCGTCGGCCCGCTCCGTCTTTGGCAACATGATCCCCGCGACGCCCGGCATTTCGGCCAATCGCAGATCGTCGGCGTGCCAGGGCGTATGCACGCCATTGATGCGCACCAATACACGCGCGTCTTCACCGTGTTGCGCCAGCCATTGAAACAGCGCGTCGCGTGCCGTCTGTTTGTTGTCGGGAGAAACGGCGTCCTCGAGATCGAGGATCACGCGTGCCGCGTCGGTGGCGAGCGCCTTGTCGAAGCGATCCGGACGGTCGCCGGGAACGAACAGATACGTGGATACAGCGTTCATGGGTGCCCCTTTGCGCGGGCGCCCTTCCCGACGCATTGACGGGGTGTCAGGAGGCGGCGCGCCAGTCGCGTTGAAATGTTTCCGAATAACTGAAGCGGTCGGCCGGGTGAATGCTGATCGCCGCCTCGACGATTTCCTCACGGCGATTCAGATACCGCCGGCAAATCCACAAGGCCGCCGACTTCGGCTTCACGTTGAGCCAGCGCGCCTGCGCCGGCGTGATGAGCGTGGCCCGAATCTCCTGCTGCACCGCCGCGATCTTCTCACCGAACTGCTCTTCGATCAGCGTGTAGATCGGCACGTGCGAACTGTCCGCGATCCCCTCCAGCGCACGAAACGCCGGATGGATATAGATGTCGCTGACACAAATGGGGTCCGGCTCGCCGCCACTGCGCCGCAGCGCCGATAGATGCAGCCACGACTCACCATTACCGGCGCGCAGCACCGGCGCCAGTGTCTCGTCGACTTCGACCAGATCGCGCGCGAGGATCTCCAGCTCGGTGTCGGCCGTATATTGCTGCAAGTCGCCCAGTTGCCGCATCACCTGCTGGTAGCCGCTGACCGCCTCGCGCGCCAACACGCGCGTGCCGACGCCGGGCTGTCGATCCACCAGCCCCATCTGCACCAGGCGCTTGACCGCCTCGCGCACCGTGAAACGGCTGGCACCGAACTGCTCGCACAGATCGAACTCGGTCGGCAGGAAGTCACCGACCGCGTATCGACCATCGCGGATCTCGTGGATCAGCGTCTGCGCGAGCTGAAGATAGCGTGGCTGCTGGTTAAGCAATGGGGTCATGCGCGTGGTCGGCGTTGCCGGTGAGGAGTAATGGTGTCATTGCACCACAGCTTGTTCGCGCAGCCAAGCAATCGCGTCGTCGCCGAACCCGGCTTCGCGCAGCACCTCGTCCGTATGCTCGCCCATTCGCGGCGCCGCGCGTGCCGGCAGCGGTGTGTCGATGCGCACCGGCGACGCCACGCCCTTGATCGGGCCATGCTCAGGGTGCTCGAAGTCCATCACGCGCGCCTGCTCGGCCACGAACGGATTGTCGAGCGCCTGCGCGACATCGTGCACCGGCGCCGCCGGCACCTTGCCCGCGAAGCGCTGCATCCACGTCGCCGTGTCCTCGGTCATCAACACGTCGTCGAGTTCGCGACGCACGCGGTTGCGATGCTTCAGGCGCGCCGCATAGTTGCAAAGCTCGGGGTCGGTGATCCATTCCGGCTTGCCGATCTCCTGCGCCAGCACACCCCAGAATTTCTCCTTGTTGCACATCAGGAAGATCCAGCCGTCGCGCGTGCGGTACAACTCGCTGGGCGTGAGCGACGGATGGCTCGAACGCGGTTCGCGCCGCGTCATGTGTCCGCCGTTCAGGTACCACGTCGCCACATAGGCCAAGTTATGCAGCGCCACGTCGAACAGACTGACATCGAGGTCGCGCCCCGTGCCCGTCTTGCGTGCTTCGAGCACGCCAGCGAGCAACGCCATCGAGGCGGTCGTGCCGGTCATCAAGTCGATGATCGACAGGCCGAAGCGCGCGGGCGGACCGTTCGGCTCGCCCGTGAGCGACAGATAGCCGGCCTCGGCCTGCATCAGGTAGTCGTAGCCGGGCCACGCCTTGCGCGAACCGGTGCGGCCGTAAGCCGACAAGTGCACGCATACCAGCGCGGGGTTCGCGCGCGCCAGCGACGCATAGTCGAGGCCGAGCTTGACGGGGAGATCGCCACGTAGATTGTCGAACACGGCATCCGCCGACTCGACCAGCTTGAGCAGAATCTCGCGGCCTTCGGCGCTCTTGAGGTCGAGCGCCATGCTGCGCTTGTTGCGATTGAACGCTTCGTAGAAGTGGCTGTCGCCCTCGCCGAAGAAGTGCGGGCCGACCGCGCGGCCGACGTCGCCGCCGTCCTTCGCGTTCTCGATCTTGATGATGTCGGCGCCGAGATCGGCCAGATGCTGCGTGGCGAACGGACCGGCACCGTATTGCTCGACTGCGATCACCCGCAGTCCGGACAGTGGCAGGCTCATACCGGATTCCTCTCGATCAGTTGCTTCGCGATGATGATGCGTTGCAGCTCGTTGGTGCCCTCGCCGATCACGAGCAGCGGCGCATCGCGATACAGTCGCTCGATGTCGAATTCCTTCGAATAGCCATACGCACCGTGGATGCGCATCGCCTCGGTGCTGTTCTCGACGCCCGCCTCGGTGGCAAAGTACTTCGCCATGCCGGCTTCCATGTCACAGCGTTCGCCGCGGTCATACGCCTGCGCCGCCGCATCGACGAGCAACCGCGAGGCATGCACGCGCGTGGCCATCTCGCCGAGCTTGAGCTGGATCGCCTGATGCTCGCAGATCGGCTTGCCGAAGGTCTTGCGTTGCTGACTGTAGGCGACCGAGGCGTCGAGTGCCGCCACCGCGATGCCGAGACCGCGCGCCGCGACGTTGATGCGACCCAGTTCCAGCCCGCTCAGGATCTGCTTCAGGCCACGCCCCTCCTCGCCGCCGATCAGGCGATCGACCGGCACGCGGTAGTTGTCGAAGTTGAGTTCGCAAGTATCGATGCCCTTGTATCCGAGCTTTTCCAGCTTGCGGCTCACTTCGAAGCCGGGTCCCTTCTCCGCGATCAGCAGGCTCATGCCGCGATGTCGCGGCTGTGCCGTCGTATCGGTCTTGACCAGCAGCACCAGGCAATTACCGTACAGGCTGTTGGTAATCCAGGTCTTGGCGCCATTGACCACGTAATGATCGCCGTCGCGCGTGGCGGTCGTGCGGATCGCCTGCAGATCGGTGCCGCAATCCGGTTCGGTCAGGCCAATGCCGCCGCGCAGCTCGCCAGTGGCGAAGCGCGGCAGGAAGGCCGCCTTCTGGTCCGGTGTGCCGTTGCGCTGCACCGTCATCGCCATGATCAGATGCGAATTGACGATGCCGCTGAGCGACATCCACACCGCCGACATGCGCTCGATCATGCGTGCGTAGATTCGGGTCGACAGCCCCAATCCGCCATACTCGGGCGCGATCAGGCAACCGAACAGCCCCATCTCCTTCATCTGCTCGACGATCTCGGCGGGATACTCGTCGGCTTTCTCCAGCGCATGCACGTAAGGCTTGACCTCGACCTTGAGGAAGCGGTCGAGCATGTCGAGGATCAGCGCATCGTCCTCGCCTTGCCCTGCGGTGTTGCTTTCCACTTGCGTCATCTCACTATCTCCAGACATTCACTCGCGGCCTAGACCGACTCGCCGAGTACGGCATGCAGGGTGCCCGCGGACAGGCGGTCGAGCGAGAGCACGGTCTCGCGCACCTTGTCCACGCGTGCCTGCGGCAGCACCCGCGCGGCGTTGGCGACGTACTTCTCCACGATTTCCTCATTGCTGAGCGGACGATCCGCGCTGCCGCGATTGATCGCCTCGCGGTGCGCGAGCGTGCTGCCGTCGCGCAGTTCCAGCACGACTTCCCCTGTGTAGTGGCGCGGGAAGGTGCTGGCCGGGTCGATCTCATACTCGACCTTGGCGGCCAGCGCGAGCACCGCGTCGTTGCGCAGCGCCGCCGGTTCGAGTTCGTCGAGCGTGAAGTGGCCCTTGATCAAGGCACTCGATACCACATAAGGTACGCTGAACTGCGCGTCGTAGCTGTTGGCCGGACGGCGCTTGTTGGCCACCGGCTCGCACACGGTCTTGACGACCGCCTCGGGCACCTTCACGCGGATGCGCTCGACGTGATCGCCCAGTTCGCTGATCTTCGCGCCTCGTTGCTGCCATACCTTGTGCAACGCCGTGCCGGCGTCGGCGAACGCGTGCGTGAAATGGCAGGCCGGCACCGGCTTGATCGCCACTTCCTCGATCTGCCATTGCTCGCCCAGGCCGTCGGTCGCGAGCGACAGATCGGCATTGTCGCTCTGGTCACCAAGGTAGCTCGAAAACAGACCGAAGCGTCCTTCGTACGGTGCCGACGCACCGATGTAACCATGCGCGGCCAGGGTCGCCGCGGTGAACGCCGACTGCGCTGCCCAGCCCGGATGCAAGCGTTTGGTCCAGGCGCCGTCTTGCAGGAATTCGAGGCTGCCGCTGGCCATCGACAGCGCGATGCCCTGCGCCATTGCGGTCTGTTGCGCGGTCAGGCCCAGCAGGCGTGAGGCCGCCAGCGTGCAGCCGAAGATCCCCACGACACCGGTCGGATGGAAACCCACCTGGTGAAAGCCACCCTTCGCCACCGAGCCGATGCGCGTGGCCGCTTCCATGCCGGCGATGTAAGCCGCCAGCATCTGCGGACCATCGGCACCGCGCATCTCCGACACGCCAAACACGCACGGCAACACGCTCGCAGTGGCATGGATCACGCCGCGCGAATGCGTGTCGTCGAAGTCCAGACCATGGACGAGCACGCCGTTCATGACCATCGCGTCGCGCGTGTTGAGGCGATGGCCACGGCCGATCACCGTCGCGCCCGGTTTGTCTCCGACGCTCAGGGCCGTGAGACCTTCGAGCGCGACCCGGGTGAAGTCGGCCGGCTGCGACGCATAGGCCAGGCCGATCGCGTCGAGCAGCAAGTGCTTGGCGCGTTCGCGCACGACCGTCGGCACGGCGTCGAGCGAAAGGCCCAGGGCGAACGAGGCCAGCGTCGCCGAGATCCCCTGGGGGGAGGTGTTCACGTCTGAAGTCATTCTGTCTCCTTCTTGACCGGATGCAAGGTGTTGAGGCTAGCGCTCGGCATGCATGACACGCGTTGTCGCGGCGCCGCCGAGACTGGCGTCGTTAGGGATACCGATATCTTCGAGCGACTGTTGATTCGTTTCCACGCGCAGCACCAGCAGCGCGACGATCAGCAGGCCAAGCACGCCGCTCACCATCGCCAGCACACCGGAGATGCCGAAATGCTGGAACAGGGCCACCGCCAGATACGGCGTGCTCATCGATGCCGCACGGCCGCACACGCCGGCAAAGCCTGTGCCACGCAGACGGAACGCCGTTGGGAACAACTCGGGGATATAGCCATACAGACCGAGCGTGACGACCGTATAGATCGACGTGACCAGGCAGAAGCCGACGACCGAGATCGACACCGCATCACGCATTTGCGGATACAGGAAGCCGAGCACGATCGTGGCCGCCGAGAACAGCACGAGTCCGCGCTGACGTCCAAGGCGATCGCCGAGCAGGTAGCCGACCAACGCACCGCCCGGGGCGCCAAAGGCCATCAGCGTGGTGAATCCGAGCGACTGCACCACCGTCAGGCCCTGCTTGACGAAGAAGGTCGGCAGCCAGGCGACGAAGCCATACACCGCGACATTGATGGCAACACAGGTAAGCGCGGCGGTGAGCGTGCGGCCAATGACGGGCTTCGAGAACAGCACTGACAGGGGCACGTTGCGCGCCATCACCGGCTGGGCGGGCGGCACCGGTGGCAGCGTGCCGTACTGTCGCTTCACTTGGCCCTCGATCTCGGCGAGCGTGGCTTCCGCCTCCTGGGTGCGGCCCATCGATTCGAGCCAGCGCGGCGATTCCGGCATGCGCTTGCGCATGATCCAGATGGCGATGGCGCCCGCGCCTGCGATGGCGAACATCCAGCGCCAGCCGAAGTTCGGGATCACGACATACCCGACACTCGTGGCGATCAGCAGGCCCGAGTTGATGATGAGCCCCATCAGCGAGATCCAGCGTCCGCGATAGGCGGGTGGCACGAATTCGCACAACGTACCGGCAGCCACGACAAGCTCGGCACCGAGACCGAGGCCCATGACGAAACGCAGCACGATCAGCGTGGCCATGTTCGGCGCGAAGCAGGCCAGCAGCGACGCGACACCGAACACGGCGAGGTTGATCTGGTAGGAATAGCGTCGACCGAAGCGATCGCCGACGTAGCCGGCCAGCGCGGAGCCGATCAGCATGCCGAAGAAGGTGGCTGAGATGAAGGCCGCGTTGAGCTGCAGCGTCGAGAAGCCGCTCTTGACCAGCGCCGCGAGCACGCCGGCGGCGAGGTAGACATCGAAGGCGTCGAGCAGCGCCCCCCCACTGATGAGTCCGAGAATCTTCCAGTGAAACCTCGCCAGGGGAAGCCGGTCGAGCCGGGCCCCAGCGTTGACGGAGGTTGCGTTCATACGGTTGTCTCCTGAACGTTGGTGGCATCCATTCGTCTGAAGCGAACGTGATGCGAGCAAAAATTGACTTGCGGCGAACGATGGCGTCATCGTTCCTGGCTTGCGTTACCGCTTCCTGTCCATCGCCGACTGTGACACTGACGACCCCGCCGAATCACGACGTGCCGGCCTCGCTGCGCGGTCGATCGGCCCAGTACGGTCCACCGATGGCAGGTGCCAGTCTGTCTGTTGTTGCAACTGATGCGCGAGACGCAGCAGCACGTCTTCACGCCAGGCGCGACCGATCAACTGAACCCCGGTCGGCAATCCGTTCTGCGTACGGCCTGCCGGGACGGCAACCGCCGGCAGCCCCAGGTAGTTGATGCCGCGCGTCCAGTACGAAAAATCACCGAAGCGTCGTTCGATCTCGTCCGCATCGCCGTCGAGCGTCTCGGCAATGGTCGGCACCGCATAGGGCAACGTGGGCAGCAGCAGGGCTTGCGCACCTGCCAGATAGCGCTCGACGAAGAACTGTGTGTAGCCGGCACGCAGGCGCAGCGCGTCGACATAACGAGTCGCCGGATACAGGAGGCCGCGCGCCAGACGGCGCAAGACCTGCTCGCCATACTCGTCACGCCGCGCGCGCAGCCATTCACCGTGGATCGAGGCGGCCTCGGCGCCCAGCACCAACGTGGCAAGCGCGCCGGCTTCGCGCAGATCGGGCAGCGGGACTTTGCGAACCGTCGCGCCGCAGGCTTCGAGCGCTTGCGTCACCCGTGCAACGGCGGCACGGATTTCGTCGGAGATCGGTGCCGTGGTGTCGAACTCGGGCACCGCGACGACGTCGCGCTCGCCCAATGGCCGTGCCAACCCGGTCGTGAAATCGCGCGCACCGCTGACCAGGCAATGAGGATCATTGACATCGGGTCCCCAGACGGTTTCGAGCACTGCCGCCGCGTCGGCCGCGGTGCGCGCCAGCACGCCGACACAATCGAGGCTTGGCGACAGCGGCATCACGCCGTAGGTCGAGACGGCGTGCTGGGTCGGCTTGATGCCTGTGACGCCGTTGACGGCGGCGGGAATCCGGACGGAGCCGCCGGTATCGGAGCCGAGCGCGGCGAACGCTAAACCGCGTGCGACGGCCACGCCGCTACCGCTGGACGACCCGCCACTGACGTGATCCGGCGACCAGGCGTTGCGACCATGCCCGAGGTGCGCGTTGAAGCCTGTCGGGCTCATGGCGAATTCGGCCATGTGCAGCGCACCGAGATCGACCGCGCCTGCCACATCGAGGCGCGCGAGTACGGTGGCCGTATGCAACGGTCGATGCCCAGCGAGGATGCGGCTGCCACATTCGCACAGCTCGCCGGCGCGGAAGAACATGTCCTTGTGCGCGAGGGTCGCCCCCAGCACGCGGCTGTTGGGCAGCGTGACGTCGTCACGGATCGCGTTGTCGACGGCGCGCGCCTGGTCGAGCGCTGCGTCGCCACGCAGGCGGACGAAGCCGCCCGTCAGACCGGCGACACCCGCAGCGTCGAGCGCCACGGCTGTTCGTTCAACGCAAGTGGCGTCGGACATCTCGCGGCCCGGAGCCGAGGCCGTTGCAGAGACCGGTGCCTCAACGTGCAGCGTGCGCATCGCATGTCTCCTGCTGGCGCAGCGTGGCGTCGAAGGCGTCGGGCGTCAGCCAGTCGAGCGCGCGAGCTGCGCGGGCGACGGCGTCGGTGATGCCATGTGCGGCGTTGGCAAGGGCGATCGCATGCACTGGGCTCAGCGGCGCCGAGCCGAACTGATCGACCCAGCGCGCGGCGCTGGTCGCGTCGACCCGCCCGGATCCGTCGGTAGGTGGTGTGGAATGGCTTGCGGTCGGGCCGACGTCTCGGGGTTGACCGAGGGCGTCGGGTATCGGCATTGCATCGCCTTGCCGGATGTTGCCTTGCATCCTTGCCTCCATCGCCGTGCCGTCACAGCGAGCCGTGCTGCGGGTGCCGAGCGCATCGGCGCCCTGCGCGTTATATCGATTGAGACGTACCGTGTAACGTGAACTGCGAGGCTCAGTCGCCGACGCCGTGGCCGCGCTTCGGAATCAGCGCGCTGCGCACGAATTCCATGATCTGCACGCCGTTCTGGTTAAAGGCCCGCGTGTGCACGGTGACAATACCTTGCGTGGGACGCGAGCGCGATTCCCGCTTTTCCAGGACTTGCGATTCGGCGTAAAGCGTGTCGCCGCAGAACACCGGAGCGGTGAGCTTGATCTCTTTCCAGCCGAGATTGGCGATGGCCTTGCCGCTCACGTCGTTGACGGTCATGCCGAGCACGATGGCGACGGTCAGCCCGCTATTGACGAGCAGTTGACCGAATTCGCTTTTGGCCGCGTGAGCGGCATCGCAATGCATCGGATGGAAATTCATCGTCAGCAGCGAGAAGTGAATGTTGTCGGCCTCGGTGATGGTGCGCCCGGGGCGGTGCTCATAGATATCGCCAACCTCGAACTCCTCGAGATAGCGCCCGTAGCTCGCACGAATGCGGCGCGTGGTCTCCGCTTGGGGTTGCAGTGCGTCCATGTCTCCCTCCTCCTGAATTCGATCGCTTGGCCGGGTTCGCCGACTTTGTTCGGTGTTTATTACTTTGTACGGACAAAGTATTGGCGAAAGAAAACGCGAAGTCAAGATCATGGGAAACCCCTAGGCGTGGGGTGTTACAAACAGGTCAAGCCGGTTGGTCGTCGCCGATCGGTTTGGGGGGCAGCGATTCAACGTGCCTTTGATCGATCGTCGGTCGTGAGCGCGGCGAGAAAGCGCTCGGTCAGATCCAGTTGGCTGCCGGCGCGCGTCAAACGCAGAATTTGCGAGGAGAACGTGTTTCGCGCGAGCGGGATGAATACGGCCCGCTGAGACCGGGTGCGCGCCAAGGCTTCCGGCACCAGCGCGACCCCCATCTGAAATTCGACCATCGTCACGACCGTTTGCCACAGCCGTGCTTCGTGTCGGATCTGAGGACTGAAACCCGCCTCCACACACGTGGCAATGATCTGGTCGTGGTAATGCGGCGACACCGTGCGCGGGAACAGGATGAACGGCTCGTCCGACAGTTGACGCAAGTCGATGCGCTGCCTCTTCGCCAGCTTGTGATCGACGGGCAGGCAACAAAGAAACGCCTCCGACATCCACACCTGCGTCGCGACCTCGGCGGGGAAGTGTCCCCAGTGGGCAAATCCCAGGTCGATCTGCAACTGCTGCAACGCTCGCACCTGCTCCGCCGTATTCATCTCCTTGAGCACAATCTCCACCGACGAATGCGCCGACTCGAACTGTTGCACGGCTTCCGGTAGCCCCCGGTAGAGCATCGAATTGACGAACCCAATGCGCAGGCGTCCCGCCAGCCCGTGCGCGGACTGCAGCGTGACCTTGGCCACGTCCTCCGCCTGCTGCAACAGCCGCCGGGCTTCGCCCAACAGCACTTGCCCGGCATTGGTCAGCGCCACCGATTTGTTGCTCCGCTCAAGCAGCTTGACGCCGAGTTGCTCCTCAAAGCGGCGAATGTCGAAGCTCAATGCGGGTTGGGAGATGAAGAGGCGACGCGCCGCCCGGCCGAAATGCAACTCCTCCGCGACCGCGACGAAGTATCTGAGCTGCCTCAGTTCCATGATTGCGCCTCAGGATAACGATAAATAGATCTTATCGTACGTGCCATCAATTGTATTGGACGATTATCGGACTGAATCGTACGCTGGCCTCCAAGAAGGTACGGTGCCGAGGCGCCGCACGATAATCCAGGAGACAGTCAATGCTCGAACTTCGGCAAGCGCCCGAGACATCCAACATCCCCGATAGCCGCGGCATCAATTTCTTCCTCAGCGACCCGTCGTTCGGCGCGCTGCTCAAGAGCTACCTGGGCGAGACGGTGTTCCATGGGGTCGCGGACAGACTCGTCGAACTGGGACAACGCGCGTCCGACGAACTCGACGCGTGGGCGACGACTGCCGACCACAATCCGCCCTCGCTTCGCCAGCGCACGCGCCGCGGGGAGGCCATCCAACATATCGAGAAACACCCCGATTACGTCGCGCTCGAACGCGTGGCATACAGCGAACTCGGCCTCGCCTCGATGAGTCATCGCAGCGACGCACCGCCGCCGCTCGTCAAGTACGCGCTCACCTTCCTGTTCGTCCAGGCCGAATTCGGTCTCTGCTGCCCGGTCAGCATGACCGATTCGCTCACGCGCACGTTGCGCAAGTTCGGCGCGAAGGCACTCGTGGACCGCTATCTGCCGAGGCTCGTGTCGCAGGACTTCGACACGCTCTTCCAGGGCGCGATGTTCATGACGGAGCAGGCGGCAGGCTCCGATACCGGTCGCACCGTGACGCGCGCGACCCGCGGCGTCGACGCCCACGGCAATGAGGTGTGGAAGCTGACCGGCGACAAGTGGTTCTGCTCGAACGCCGATGCCGACCTGGCCATGGTCCTCGCCCGTCCGGACGACGCGCCCGAAGGCATGAAGGGACTGGCGCTGTTCCTGCTCCCGAAGGTGCTTGAAGACGGCACGCGCAACCGCTATCAGATCGTTCGGTTGAAAGACAAACTCGGCAGCCGCTCGATGGCAAGCGGCGAAATCGTGCTCGACGGTGCAGAGGCCTATCTCATCGGCGAAGTGGGCCGCGGCTTCCAGCAGATGGCGGACATGATCAACATGTCGCGGCTGTCCAACGGCGTACGTGCGGCGGGCCTGATGCGCCGCGCCCTCACCGAGGCGCTTCATGTGGCAAGGCACCGCTCGGCCTTCGGTCGCAAGCTCATCGAGATGCCGCTGATGCAGCGGCAGTTGCTGAAGATCATGCTGCCGGCGGAACAGGCGCGATCGATGTTCATGCAAATCGCCACGCTCCTTCCCCGCGCCGACCGCGGCGACGTGCTGGCAGCCAAATGCGTGCGCATCCTCACCCCGCTCGTGAAGCTGCGCGCGTGCCGCGACGCTCGCAAGGCCACGGGCGATGCGATGGAAGTGCGTGGTGGCGTGGGTTATATCGAGGAGTGGGCCGACCCGCGACTCGTGCGCGACGCGCATCTGGGATCCATCTGGGAGGGCACGAGCAACATCGTTGCGCTGGACGTGGCACGGGCAACACGGCGTGAAGGTGCGCTGGCGTCGCTCGGCGAGTACCTCCATGCGCTGCTCGACGATGCCGCCTTGCCGCCGGAAACCGTCGCATTGTTGCGCGCCGTGTTCGAGCGCGCCAGCGCCGCGCTCGACAACGTGGCGGAGTGCGGCCGCGACGAGAACGTGCGCGAGGCGGCAAGCGCCGTGTACAACGCGACCTCGGCAGTGTTCATGGCGACGGAAGCGGCGCGCCTCGCCCCCGACTTTCGCCGCCTTGCCCTTGCCCACCTCATCGCCGAACACAAGCTGCTGCCGCGCGACCCGCTCGCGCCCAAGGATGTGCGCGACAACGCTTCGCTGCTTCGTCAGTTGGTCGACGAAACGCCCATGTCCCTCGACGCCGCGATGTCGCTCATGCCCACGCATGAAGGCGGTGCACGATGAGCGCCGCTCGTGTGACCGGCGCCCTTCAGGGACTACGCGTCATCGACCTGAGCCGGGTGTTGGGCGGCCCGTACTGCACGCAGGCGCTCGCTGACCACGGTGCCCAAGTGATCAAGCTCGAACCCCCGGGCGGCGACGAAACGCGCGGCTGGGGCCCTCCCTTCGTCGGCGAGACCGCCTCGTACTTTGTGGGGGTCAACCGGAACAAACAGGGGATTTGCGTCGACCTGTCCCGCGAGGAAGGTCGCGAGGTGCTGTGGCAGCTACTCGACGGCGCCGACGTGCTCGTGGAGAACTTCAAACCCGGCACGCTCGAGCGTTGGGGGATGGAATACGCCAGGCTCTCCGAGCGCTATCCGCGCTTGATTCACTGCGCGATCTCGGGCTTCGGGCCGGACGGCACCCTCGGCGGCCTGCCCGGCTACGACGCGGCCATTCAGGCGATGGCGGGGTTGATGAGCGTGAATGGCGAAAGTGAAGGACCCGCGCTTCGCGTCGGTCTTCCGGTGGTGGACATGGTCACCGGGCTCAATGCGCTGTCGGGCATTCTGCTGGCGCTCGCGGAACGCGAAAAGAGCGGTCGGGGTCAGTCGCTCGATATCGCGCTGTACGACTGTGCGGTCTCGTTGCTGCATCCGCACTTGCCCAACTACTTCGGCAACGGCCGCACGCCACAACGCAGCGGCAATGCTCATCCGAACATCACGCCGTACGACAGCTACCGAACCGCGACCGAGCCCATCTTTCTCGCTGTCGGCAACGACCGGCAGTTCGCGAAGCTGGTGTCGCATCTGAACGCGCCGGAACTCGCAGAAGACGCGCGTTTCGTGGACAACCGCAGTCGTTGCGAACATCGCCGCGAGTTGAAGGAAATCCTGGAAATGCTTCTGCAAGCCCATGCATGCGAGCCGCTCGCGGCCGAGCTGATTCGTGGCGGCGTGCCGTGCGGGCCGGTGCAAACCGTCGATGCCGTCGCCCGGCACCCGCATACGCACCACCGCCAACTGATCGTCGAAATCGGCGCGTATCGCGGCACCGGCACCCCGATCAAGCTCTCGCGAACGCCAGCGACGTATCGCACGCCACCGCCCACCCTCGGCGGCGATACCCGGGCCGTGCTTGACGCGCTCGGTGTCGACGCAACAACGCAGCAGCGTTTGTTTGACGCCGGGGTACTCAAAGGCTGAACGCGCTGACCGATCAACCGAAACACACATTCGAAGCCCCCATTCGAAACAAGCCGGCAATCGAGACCGGCCATCCCTACCTGGAGACATTTCATGCAGAACCACGCTCAGGGCAGCCCGGCGCGTCAGCCGGGCCGTGCCGCCTTCGCCGCTTTCGTCGGCACCACCATCGAATGGTATGACTTCTATATCTATGCGATGGCGTCGGCGCTCATCTTCAACAAGCTTTTCTTCCCGCAAGGCGATCCGTTCTACGCCACGCTGGCATCGTTCGGCACGTTTGCGGTCGGGTTCTTCGCGCGTCCGTTCGGGGGCTTGATCTTTGGCCACATCGGCGACCGGATCGGCCGAAAGAAAGCCTTGGTCGCCACGCTGGCGATCATGGGGATCGGCACGGTCGGCATCGGTTTCTTGCCGACTTACGCGAGCGTCGGGGTACTGGCGCCCACGCTTCTCGTCGTGCTGCGCATCGCCCAGGGCATTGCGATCGGCGGCGAATGGGGCGGCGCGGTGCTGATGGCGGGCGAGCACGCGCCGCAACGCAAGCGCACCTTCCTTGCGTCATTCGCTCAGCTCGGCAGCCCCGCCGGATTGATTCTCGCGCTGCTCGCTTTCAAGACGGTGGGACATCTTCCGCGCGAAACGCTGATGGGCTGGGGCTGGCGTTTGCCCTTCCTGGCCAGCGCGGTACTGCTCGTCATTGGTGTATTCATCCGCGCGAGCGTATCGGAGTCCCCGGAGTTCACGGCAGCCATCGAACGGGAGAAGCCTGCGCGCCTTCCGATCGTCGACGTGTTGCGCAACGCATGGGGCACCGTACTGCTTTGCCTCGGCGCGAACGTGATCGGCGTGGCCGGCGCATGGTTCCTCAACACGTTCATGCTCAGCTTCACCACCCAGACGCTTGGGTTGAGCCGCGAGATGATCCTGGACTGCCTGTTCGTGGTGGCGTTCGTTCACTTCTTCAACCAGCTCTTTTCCGGGTGGATCGCGCAGCGCGTCGGGCCGGTCAAGTTTCTCGCGTGGGCCGCCGGACTCGCGATGCTGTCGCCGTATCCCATGTTCGCCCTGGTGTCGACGGGTCGGCCCGTGGCCATCGTCATCGGCATCGGGATTGCGGTGGTATGCATGTCGGGTTCGTATGCCGTGATGGCTGGGCTCATGACCGAAGCGTTTGACGTACGCTATCGCTACTCCGCCATTTCACTGTCGTACCAGTGCTGCGCGGCGATCGCCGGCGGTCTGACGCCATTGATCGGCACCGTGCTGGCCCACGCGTGGCCCGGACAGTGGTGGCCGCTGGCACTGTTCTACAGCGCCCTTGCCGCCGTGTCGCTGGTTTGCCTGATCGGGCTGCAATGGAAGAAGTCCACGTACTGCGCACCGGCGTCGATGGCGGTGCCGGAATAAACCAAAAGGCCCGCGAACACTGAACTGAACTCAAAGCGTCGGATCCATGTCCGATTCTTTGGGTTCAATTCAACACTCGCGGGCCTTTCGTTCGCACACTGTGCGGTGATCGCCGATTACTTGGCAGCGGCGATCACGGCAATTTCGACGAGCAGATCGGGGGCTGCCAGACGCGCCTCCACCGTGGCGCGCGTCGGCGTGTTGCCCGGGCTCGTCCACGCATCCCACACGGCGTTCATGCCGGCGAAGTCGGCCTCGATGTCCTTCACCCAGACCTGCGCCGAGAGCAGACGCGACTTGTCGATGCCGGCGTCCTTCAGATAGCCATCGATCTTTGCGAGCACTTGTTGCGTCTGCCCGGTGATGTCCTGACTGCGATCGTCCGCGGTCTGGCCGCCGATGTAGACCGTCCCGTTATGCACCACGACACGGCTCATCCGTGCGTTCGTGTGATGGCGTTGAATATCGTTCATTAACTACATCTCCAAAAGAATCAAAAAAGTAGCGGGTGGGCGGCGTGAGCCCCCTCACCTACTTGGGAAAGCCTGCACGTTCGCTCAGGATGTCGGCGCCGTCGACCACGGTGGCCAACTCGCCCAACGTCACCGGCTTGATCGGCGGACGGATGCGATAGTATCCGACCTCCGGCACCGCACAACCCTGCGATTGCGCCAGCAGTTCGGCCACGGTCAAGCCGCAGAACCGGCCTTGACACGGCCCCATGCCGCAACGCGAAAAACTCTTCGTCTGATTCGGACCGACACAGCCCAAGCCCGCCATGCGCCGCACGTCGCCCGCCGTCACCTCCTCGCAGCGGCACACGATGGTGCTGTCGTCGGCCGGTACGCGAAACGCCTCGGCCGGCCGGTACAGCGCATCGAGGAACGGGCGGATCGCCGTATGCGTCGTCAGCTCACGGCGCAGAGACAGCGCGCGCGAGTCGCGCTTCGCGGCGTCGAGCTTGCCGAGCTTCACTGCGACCTGCACGGCAGCGAGTCGTCCCGACGGTTCGGCGGCAAGCGCACCGGCGATACCCGCACCGTCCCCCGCGACGAAAATGCCCGGCAGGCTCGTCTCGCCCCAGGCGTCCGTCTTCGGATGCCAACACAGTTGCGCGTCGTCCCACGCATGCTCGCACCCGATCGAGCGCGTGACCTGCGTGTTCGGAATCACGCCTTGATGCAGTAACACCAGCGACGTGTCGATGCGCTCGGTACGCCCGCCCACGACATACTCGATGCCCTCGACATGCGTGGTTCCAAGCACGCGCAGCGCTTCGACATGTTTGACGTGCTGCACGCCCGCTGCACGAATGGCGCGCAGCAGCTTGAAACCCTTCATCAGATACGACGGCGCACGCAACGCCCCGCCCGCGTGGCGCAATGCCTCGCGACGCCCGCTTGCCTCGGCCGTGTCGAGAATGGCGCGTACCGGCACGCCGGCATTGATGAGCTGCCAGGCAAACAGATAGAGCAACGGGCCGCAGCCGGCGAGCACCGCCGGGGAGCCGGGCACCAGCGCCGACGCCTTGAGCAACGTTTGCGCCGCCCCCACGCCCATCACGCCGGGCAACGTCCAGCCGGGAATCGGGAACGGTCGCTCCTGCGCGCCGCCAGCGAGCACGATGGCGCCGGCTTCGATCTGCAGCGTTCCGCCGCCCGCGCCCTGGCGCGTGACCGACACACGTCTGTCCGCGCCGATCTGCCACGCGAGCGTCTGCGGCCAATAAGCGATACCGGCCGACGTAAAGGCGTCGACGAGCCCACGCCCACGAAGATAGTCCGGCCCGAGCACGCCCGGGTCAGCCAGCGGCGAACGGCTCACGCTGCGATAAATCTGCCCGCCGGGCAAACCATTCTCATCGACGACCAGCGGCTCTAGCCCATGACGCTTCGCTTCGAGCGCCGCCGCCAATCCCGCAGGCCCGGCACCGACGACCAACAAATCCACGACTTTCGTGCTCATTCGACACTCCTCGCACCGTTCATTCGACGCACCTGCATGCCCTCGCGCACCGGTGTCATGCACCCCTGCCGATTGGGCACGCCATCGATCTCGACGAGACAATCGAAGCACACGCCCATCATGCAGAACGGCGCGCGATCGCTGCCGGTGACCGGCGTGGTCCGACACGCTGTCACGCCCACGAAGAGCAGCGCGGCAGCCACATTCATGTCGCTCGGCACGTCGACCGGCGTGCCCTCGATAAACACTTTCACCGTCGCGCCATCCTTGCGCGCCAGCGACTTAAGCAGCGAAACGTTTGGCATAGAAATGATCCAGAAGCGCGGGACGCGGCGCGCCGAGAATCCACGGCGCGAGGGTTTCACAATGTGCAGCGGCGAGCGTCACGCCGCTGTGACAGGTCGCGAGGAACGCGCCCGGACAGGCCTCGGAGGCCTCGTAAATCGGCAGACCGTCGTCCGTCATCACCCGCAACGCCCCCCACGCACGCACCACGCGCACGTTCTTGAGCAGTGGGAACGGCGCAATGCCGCGCCGGGCGATGTCGGCGAGCACGTCGGGCGTCACACCGTCGTTGAATCCCACGTCTTCGGCCGAGTCGCCGAGCATGACCGAGCCCTCGACGGTCTGACGCACGTAGATGGTCGGATAGTCGAGAAACGGCTTGACGCGCTCGGTCACGATGATCTGGCCGCGCAACGGTTTGACCGGCGCGCGCAGTCCCACCATCGGCGCGAGATCGCGATTGCCCAGACCGGCCGCAAGCACGACGCGGCCCGCTTCCAGCGACACATCGCCCATGCTCACGCGAAACGCACTGCCCGTCTGACGAATATCGGTCACGCGCAGGTTCGGCGCATACTCGCCGCCCGCCTGCTCGAACGCGGCGAACAGTGCACGCAGCGTATACAGCGGGCTGACGTGACCGTCGTTCGGCGAATAGATGGCGCCCACCACGTCGGGGCCGATGGCCGGCAGACGCTCGGCAAGCGCCTTGTGATCGAGCACTTCGTACCGGAGGGTCGGTTCGGCTTCCTGCAGCTTGCGCATGTTCTCGACCTTGCTGGCCAGCTCCTCCGGCGTCTGGGCGATGTTGAAGCCGCCGGGCCGCTGAAAGCCGATGGAGACGCCGGTGCGTGCGAACAGCTCGTCGGCCAGGTTCTGCCACAGGTTGGCCGAGTGCAGCGACCAGCGGGCATAGTTCGTGCACGTGCCGCCTTTGCCTTGCACCCAGACCAGCCCGAAGTTGCCGCGTGCGGCACGCAGCGAGTTGTCTTCGCCATCGCACACGACGACGCGTTGCCCGCGCTTGGCAAGCCCGTAGGCAATCGCCATGCCGACGAGGCCGCCGCCGATGACGGCGATATCGTATGTTTTTTGCATGATTTAGTGATTTCCGATCAGAACCTTGTTCAGCCCGTAGACGCGATCGAGGATCAGCATCACGGCCAACGTCAGCCCGATGAGCAGCGTGGAGATGGCGGCCACACTCGGGTCCACCGTCTCGCTCATGTTCATGTAGATGCGCACCGGCAATGTGATCGTGGTGGGCGCCGTCACGAAGATCGTGGCCGTCAGTTCGTCGAAACTGTTGATGAAAGCGAGCACCCAGCCGCCCGCCAGTCCCGGCAGGATCGCCGGTAGCGTGATGCGGCGAAACGTCGTCCAGCGTCCGGCGCCGAGCGAGCGCGCCGCGCGTTCGCCTTCGTCGGCCTGCCCCACGAGCGCCGCCATGATCAGGCGCAGCGCATACGGGAAGATCAGCAGCGCGTGGCAAGCGACGAGGCTCACGAACGAGCCGCCCATGTCCATCAACGTGAACAGCCGCAGGAACGCAATGCCGAGCACCACCGGCGGAATCATCAACGGCGAGAGCAGGAACGAATTGATCGCGTCGCGCCCCGGGAAGCGAAAGCGCGCCAGCCCCATCGCCGCCGGCACGGCCAACACCGTCGACACGGTGGCCGACGTCACGCCCAGCCACAGACTCGTGCGCAGTGCCGACAGAAAGTCTTCATCGTTCATGAGCGACGCGAACCAGCGCACCGAAAAGTGCCGCGTCGGGATGGAAAGGAAGTCGTCCGGCGTGAAAGCGACCAGACACACCACGACCAGCGGCGCGAGGATGAAGACGAGAAATACGACGTGAAACGCGATCGCCCCCACGCCATTGCGGTCGTACCGAGAGTCTTGTTGATTCATCTGCCTTCCCCTCAGCCCAGACGGCGCGTGATGCGCCGCTCGATGGCGCGGTTGTACCCGGTGATGATGGCCACGTTCACGATCAGCAGCACGATGGCAATCGCAGCCCCCAGCGGCCAGTTCAGCGAACCGAGGAACTCGTCGTAAGCGGTGGTCGCCACCACTTTGAGGCGACGGCCCCCGATGAGCGCCGGCGTTGCAAAGGCGCTCGCCGTCAACGCGAAGACGATCAGACTGCCGGAGAGAATGCCCGGCGTGATCTGCGGCAACACCACCCGCCACATGACCGTCGCACGTCCTGCCCCGAGCGAGCGCGCCGCATGCGCGACCGCCGGATCGAGCCGGGTGAGCGATGTCCACACCGAGAGCACCATGAGCGGCACCAGCACATGCACCAGCGCCACCGTGACCGCGCCCATCGTGAAGAGCATCTGCAAGGGATGTCCAATTAGCCCGAGCTTCATGAGCACTACGTTCACCAGCCCCTCGCGGCCCAGCAGGATCGACCAACCCAACGTTCGCACAACGACCGAGATAAGAAGCGGCCCGAGCACGAGCACCAGGCAGAGCGAGCGCCACGGATCGCGCATGCGGAACAGGAAGTACGCTTCGGGCACACCGACCAGCACGCAGAGCAGCGTCACGCCGACCGAGAGCAGCAATGTGCGCAGGAAGATCTCGTAGAAATAACTGTCTGTGAGAATGTCGGCATAGTGCTGCAGCGAGATCGTCGGCAGTATGCCGCCCAGGTTCGCATCGAAGCCACGCAGGCTCAACACGAACGTCAGGACGAGCGGCACCGCGAGCAGCACGAGGAAGAACAGCGTCGCCGGCATGACGAGCGCCCAGGCCGCACGGCGCTGGCTGGCGATCTCCGGCGAGATCGCCGCCGTCGCTTTTATTTCCGACATGGCCGATGCCTCCGGAGGCGTAGACGTCGCAGCATTCATGCGCCCTCCTGCACGAGACGCAAGGCATCGTCGGCCCAATCGAGTCCCACCGCCTCGCCGTCGTTGGCCGCCACCACGCCATCGTTGGACACGAGCACACGCAGCTCGCCCAGGGCCGTCGATACGGTGAGCACCCAATGGTTGCCGTGGAAGCTGCGCTGGCCCACTCGGCCCGCGAGCCGCCCCGCCGTCGCCGACGTCAGGCGAATGCGTTCGGGCCGCAGACTGAATGTCGCCGGGCCGTTACCCCCCGCCGCCGATGCCTGCCCCGCATGCGCGGGCGACACGGCGAGCCGGTGCCCTTGTGCATCGAGCACCGCCACGCCGCCGCGCACATCGAGTTGACCGGAGATGAGATTGGTCTGCCCGATGAAATGCGCGGCGAACGTGGCGCGCGGGTCTTCGTAGACTTCGTGCGGCGTATCGATGCGCACCACACGCCCAGCGTTGAGCAACACCACGCGATCGCTGATCGCGAGCGCCTCGGCCTGGTCGTGCGTCACCATGACGGTGGTCGTACCGACCTTGCGTTGAATCGCGCGCAACTCGTCCTGCATCTGCTCGCGCAACTTGGCGTCGAGATTCGAGAGCGGTTCGTCGAGCAACAGCACGGGCGGTGCGATCACCAGCGCCCGGGCCAACGCCACACGCTGACGCTGGCCGCCTGAGAGTTCGCGCGGATAACGCTGCGCATGCTGGCCGAGATGCACCAGCTCCAGCGCGTCCTGCACGCGGCGCTGCTTCTGCCCGGGGTCCACGCGGCGCATGTCCAGACCGAACGCGACGTTCTGCGCCACGGTCATGTGGGGGAACAGCGCATAGCTCTGGAACACGATCCCGAGTCCGCGCTTTTCCGGCGGCACCGGCGTGAGGTCGCGGCCCTCCAGCAGAATACGGCCGCTGCTCGGGGCGACGAATCCGGCGATCATCTGCAACGTGGTGGTCTTGCCGCAGCCGGACGGGCCCAACAGGGAGATGAATTCGCCCTGTTCAATCGAAAGATCGACGCCCTCGACCGCAACGGTCTCACCGAAGCGCTTGCCGAGTTGCTCGAGACGCAAATATGGGGTGCTCATAACGCTTAGGCTCTCCGTGCGACTTAACGCTCGATCTGACGGTTCCAGCGCTGCGTCCACTCGGCACGCTTCGCATTGACGACATCCCAGTCAACACGAATGAGCTTGTCGATCTGTGCGGGCGACGGCACACGTGCAGCCACCGCCATCGAGAGTTGCGTCTTCTTGTTCGACGGTGCAACACCCGCGCTTTCGGCAAGAATGGCCTGGGCTTCCGGCGAGAGAATCATTTGGACGAACTTCTGCGCCAGCGCTTCGTTGGCGGATTTGTCCACCACGCACATGCCCATGGCAAGCGCCACCGCCCCTTCCTTCGGATACACGAACTCGGCCGGAATGCCCTGTTGGCGCAACGCCTGAACGCGACCGTTGCCCCACACGGCAATGGCGACCTCATCCGATTGGAACAGCTCGGCGATCTTGCCCGGAGACGGATCGAACGACAGCACGTTCGGTGCGATCTTCTCCATCGCGCGGAAGCCCGGTTCGATGTTGCTGTCGCTGCCGCCGTTGATCTTCGATTCGACCAGCAGCCCGTGCAGGCCATACGTGTTCTTGATGCTCGGCATCACGAGCCTGCCCTTGTACTTGGGATCCGACAGGTCCTGCCACGACGTCGGCGCGGGCCAGCCCTTCGCCTGGAACACTCGCGTGTTGTAGGCGATGCCTGTGGCGATCAGGCCGGCCGCCACGGCGTTGCCGCCCTTGAACTTCGCGATGTCGTACAGATCGTGATAGACGGGCGCGTCGGCGAGCTTGCCGCAAAAGCCCATCTGGAGGGCCTGGTACATGGGGCCGTCATCGAGGAAGACGACATCCATGCCGGCCTTGCCTTTCTGCGCCTGCAACTTCGCGAGGTTGGTCGTCGAATCGCCGGGCACGATCACCACCTTCGTGCCGGGGTTCGCCTGCTCGAAACCGGGAATGACGTCCTTTTTCAGCATCTGTTCAAACGAGCCACCGTAAGCGCCGACGTACAACGTGGTGTCGGCGTGGGCAGCGCTGGCGCCGAAAACCGTTCCGGCGACGCCGACCGAAATGGCCGCGGCGCGGGCAAGCTTGCGAAGCGTTTGGGGAACGACAGTCTTCATCGATAAGCTCCTTGCGTGAAGTAGGGTTATGTGATGTTATGGCCCGGCAATTTCAAAAAACCCACAACCTGCTGCGTGGTTTGCGTAGGTTCATTTTCGACGCAAGCACCGTCAAATCACATTTTTTCGCCCGCCCATACATAAATGTTATGGCGTGAGGGGGATGAGGTTCCCATGAAGATCCGGCAGTTGGAGGCATTTCGCGCGCTGATCCTGCGCCAGACGGTCACTCGGGCGGCGGACATGCTTCACGTTTCGCAACCGGCGGTCACACGTCTGATCAACGATCTCGAAGCGGACATAGGGTTTTCCTTATTCGACCGGAGCAACGGCCGACTGAACCCGACGCCCGAAGCGATGGTGCTGTTCGAGGAGGTTGAGCGCTCGTTTGCGGGCATCGATCGTATTGCGCAGACGGCCGAGCAGATCAAGTCGTTGCGGCGCGGATCGCTGCATGTCGCCGGCGCTCCCGCGCTCGCGCTGGAGTTCCTGCCCACCACGATGACGGGGTTCATGCGCGAGCATCCGGGCATCAGCACGACGTTGCTGATTCACGCGTCGAGCATCGTTATCGATATGGTGGTCGGGCGGCGTTGCGATGTCGGGTTCATCGCGCACCCGATCACGCATGCCGGCGTGAACATTGAAACGCTGCACCGCGCCCCCATGCGTTGCATCCTGCCGCACGGACATCGACTCGCGGATCGCGACGTGATCCATCCTGAGGATTTGCGCGGCGAATCGTTCGTGTCGTACCCGAAGGAGTTCGATGGGCGGATGTATATCGACCAGATCTTTGCCGAGCGACGGATCGATCGGGTGATGAGCGCGGAGTCGCAACTGTCCGCGGCGATTTGCGTGCTTGTGCAGCACGGCGCGGGCGTGTCGATCATCGACCAGGTGACGGCCCGTTACGCGGCGGGACGCGTCATCGTCAAACCGTTCGAGCCATCGGTCGTGTCGGGCTTCTCGCTGGTCACGTCGAACCAGCACCCGCCCTCGCAACTCGCGAAGGCCTTCGTCGAGTTCACGAAACAGCGCATGATCGAAGCGTTCGGCGATTGAGGGGTGACAGGCATGTGCGGTTTGTCGGTCGACATACCCTCTCGAATTCAGTAGGCCGATGCGTTTATCTGTTAAGAATTGCGTTTCTCAGCCGTAAACCACGGTTGGGCCTGAATACGCAAACATCCCCAATATCCGAGGGGTGCCGTCGAATTCAGTGGCGCGATATTGACAGATCAGACAATGACCACGACCCGAGACGTTGCAGTTACTTCGCATTGCAGAATACCCTCTCATAATCACCTTACCGCTCTGGCGCTTGCCTCCACCGTTTTTGTCACCGGCTGCGCTACTACGCCCGGCACCCCGGGCGGGTACTTGAAAGAGACATTTGCCAGTGACGATCCGTGTGCGAACAATGCCCGCAACATCGGCGTGGCGGTTGGCACCATCGCGGGTGCCATTCTCGGCAACGTGGTTGCGCCGAAGAGCCGCACTGTCGGCACCCTAATCGGTGCAGGGCTTGGGGCTGGCGTGGGCGCCCTGATCGGCGCCGACATCGACCGTCGACGCTGCGAATTGGCAAAAGTTGCCAAAGCGCACAATCTCGAGATGACCGTCGTCACATTGCACGACAACTCGGCGCAAGCCAGCGCGACAGGTGGCAAGGACGCAGGACTGTCGGTCTCGCTCGTCGATCAGGAAACCCAGGGGCGCGGTCAGTTCGCCAGCGGATCCAGCACGTTGCAGCCCGAAGCGCGCGCCTACTTCGCCGAGATCGCAAGCCAATATGCCTACGCCGCGCAGGCGGCCACCCTGACGGCCAAAAGCTCAGCGGAAGATCGCGCGGCAGTCGAAGCGCTCAAGACCAAACGCATCCTGCTCATCGGGCACACCGACGACACCGGCAGCTCGGCGGTCAACGCCGATCTCTCGGAGAAGCGCGCCCGAGCGGTTGCCGACGTATTCAAGGCTGCCGGCATTCCGGATTCGCAACTGTTTTACCAAGGGGCAGGCGAAACGCTCCCGATCGCCGACAATCACGACGAAGCCGGCCGCGCTCGCAACCGCCGCGTGGAGATTGTCGATCTGATCGACCAGGCGACTTTCGAACGTTACCTCGCGGCACGGCAGCCAAATATTGCCTTCTACCGAGAAAAGCAGACGTCTACGAGTCCCGCAACTGCGCGCTCTGGCACCGGCTCGCCGTCGCCCTCACCGCACAGCGCACACGCCCCTAGGGCGAAAGCAGGGGCCAAAATGGCCTCGGAAGCAGCGCAGCCCTTCGCCCATCGCGCCGACGCAGCAAGCACAGCGAAGGTCGCACCGACCGCACCGGCATCGGCGACGACAACCTCGGCCAGCAACACCGCCGCAGTTGCCTCAGTCAGTGCGGGACAGCTTGCGAAAGTGTCTCGCGCTCACTGGAATTTCGGTGGAAACCCAACGAGCGACACGCATGCTGGTTTCGAACTGGGCAAGCTCGACGCGCCGTCGGGTTTCTCGTTCATCAAGCCGGCGATGGCTGCAGCTCCTATTGCCCGCTGTGATCGCGACCGCCCACGTGCGTCGAACGCCGTCAAGTCGCTGCGCAACGACCGGCCCATCGATACGGCAGAGTACATGCCCGGCCTGTACAACACGAGCTGGACGGACACCGTCAACGGCAACCTCGTTGCGTTGACGGGTGTCGCGGTCTTGCGGGACGGCGGCGCCCCCGCGCGCAAGCCCACCGTCTTCGTCTATCGCAACGCCGCAGGCGCGAGTCACGCAAAGCCCGACTTGCGCGTAGTGTCCGACGTCAACACGTACCGAGGCGACAAGGCAATTCTGTATCGCGTCTTTGTCAACACGGAAGACGTGCAGTGTCTCGACATCGTCATCGCCAATCGCACGCCTGATCGCGCCACCGGCTCCTGGCTGCGATATGACCGCGATGGTGTCGGCTATTCGGCGGCATTCAATCCGACGATGGTTCGCACCAAATAAGAAGAAAGTCGACCAAACATCAACTCCTGGGGAAAACATGCTTCAATGGGCTAACAACAATCTGGCGACAATCTACAGCGCCATCTCACTGGTCATCGTGCTGGCGCTTTATCTCAGCCGGAAGTTCCAGATCGACTTCATGCTGATGAACTTCTGGTACGGCTTGCCCGTTGTCGGCAAGATCGCCCGGCTGTCCAAGGACTCCACGCGATATAGCAAGGATCAAACGTGGACCTTGTCTGAGCGCACGCTGTGCGACGCCTACAAACAATTCATCCACTACACGCCCGAGGCGGAATTCGAGAAGCGACTGACCTATCTGTCCAAAGCACACGACCTCGGCCGCACGCCGACTCCGGCGTGGATGATGGGATTGCTTTTCATCCTGGTGCTTGCGGAAGGCCTCGGCTTCTCTTACATGCTCGGCACTTGGATGGCTGGCGAGGGTGGCAGCGAGAATGCCCGGCAGATGCTCATGTGGGCCATCGTCTTCGTCTTGTGCGTGATTTTCGTTTTCGTCATGCACAGCGCCGGACATCAGCTCTACAAGAGCAATCTGGTTCGCAGCGCCAACAACGACTGGCGCGCCACAGGACAGGAAGGCAAGTTCGTCAGCAAGTCCATCAAGCTGAACGATCTGCAGCACATTGATGACGACGAACCGGAATACACCCAATGCGTGAATCGGGTCGGCCCCAAGAGCAGCTATGTGCTGGTCGCTGCCGCCGTCGTCATCATCGTGGTGGTCTCCTTTATTTCGACCTACATGCGCGTCAAACATCTCGATGCCGAACGCACTGCACAAACGGCCTTGATGGAGCCGGCGACCGAGAGCGCGGGCAGCAATCCGTTTGAAAAGTTGGGGCGAAGCCTGCCCGCCGAGATCGTGGAAGGCCAGGCCAAGGCCGACGCCAAAGCCGCCGCCGACGGGCATGCTGCGTACAAAGACGAAGGCATGGCGGCGTTCCTGATGCTCGCCTTCATCTTCGCGGTGACCCAACTCGTGGGCATCACTGCGGGCTATCGCTGGGGTTTCGCTGGCCGGGAGAGCAAGGCGGCATTCAAGGGCACGCGCGGCTTCTCGACCTACGACGACTATCAGGCATTCTTCACGCCGATGATTCAGGTCGCGCAGTCGAAGCTCCAAGCACTCCAGCAGAAGATGAGCGAACGCAGCGCCAACGAAGGCCTGAAACTTCGCCATACATTTGACGACTATCTGGTGGCCTTCGAACAGAAAGGCCGCCGCGGCAATGCGCCCAAGCAAGACGTCGCAGGCGTCGTAGACAGCATCGTCATCACCCCGCAAGCGTCGATAGACGACCTGCTATTGCAGATCGACCAGTTAGCGGCCGCATCGCGTCGCGACGAAGCGATTGCGTTGATCCAGCGTCAGCCGGACGACGTGCGCGCCGAGCTGACGCTTCGATTGGGTGAGCGAAAAGCCGCCAAGGAAGCGGCTGAGCGCGCCGAACGCGAAGCCAAGGCTAGCGAGAAGGCCGCCGCCGAACGTGCCGAACTCGACAACCTGCTTTGAGGACGCCGGCATGCTAACTTCTGCTTTGCGTCTAATCGGATGCGTGGCGAGCTTGAGTCTGCTCGCCCTGATGAGCCAAGCGCACGCGCAGTCTGGCGAGATTCCCAGTTGCTACTCGGCCAACCAACTCCCGCTGCCGGCGCATTCGGTCAAGCGCGAGCTGTTCGTCGTGATCGACCAGACGACCGTGCTCGATGCAGCGCTCACCCAGTCGTTGGGTCGGCAGTTGCAACCACTCGTCGTTCCCGGCACGCGCTTTCGGATCTTCAGTTTCTCTGCGTTTTCGCAGGGGAGATATCTTCAGCCGCTGGGCGGCGGTACCCTCGAACCGCCGCTGGTGGACGCATCGGTGCGCAACGCCACGGCCGTGGGCAAACTCAAGGCACTCGACGCTTGTTTGAAGTCACAGTGGGCTTATGGCACCAAGCTCGCCGCAAAGGCGGTTGGTGAAGCGCTCGCGGGTAGCACCGACACCCTGGCCAAATCCGATGTGCTCAGCAGTCTGGCCGCCGTATCAAACGCGATTCGCGATGAGGCGACCGGGGCGAGAAAAACCGTGCTGGTCGTGTCCGACATGCTGGAGAACTCCTCGATCACCAGCTTCTATGCCAAGGATCGGATGCGCCAGATTAACCCCGTTGAGGAGGCTCGCAAGGTCGAAAAGGCAAATGTGCAGGCAGACTTTGCCGGTGCCGACGTCTATGTGATGGGCGCAGGCATCGTCCCCGAGTTGCCCCGCGGCGGCAAAGGGACGCTCAACTACCGGACGCCGCAGGCGCTCGAGGCCCTTCACACCTTCTGGGAAGGTTTCTTCGATCGAAGCCATGCGAGGCTGGTGGCATTCGGCATGCCCGCACTGCTGACGCAGATCAAGTAATCGCGGACGCCCGTTCGTGTGCGACGGCTGCCACATTCGGCAGCCGTTTGCGCCACCGATGTCTCCCGAGTCTATTCGACCGTGGACGAAGATGTTGCACGCGACCGGACAGCTAAAAGGATTTGCATTAATTCCATATTTCCATTTAATTCGAAATATGGAAACCAATACCGCGCTCGAAGCGCTTGCCGCGCTCGCCCATGCCGTTCGTCTGGCGGTGTTCCGCCTTCTGATGCAGGCCGGACCCGAGGGCCTGCCGGCCGGGCGCATCGCGGAACTCTTGGACATGCCCGCCTCGTCGCTGTCGTTCCACCTCAAGGAACTGCATCGCGCCAAGCTACTCGCCAGCCGCCAGGAAGGTCGCTCGATCATCTACATGGCGCACTTTGAAACCATGAACGCGCTGCTCGGCTACCTCACGCAGAACTGCTGTGGCGGTGTCCCCTGCACGCCCGTCTCGTCCTGCAACGTCGTTGCGGAGTCCAACCAATGAGTGCCTCACCCAAAGCCGCGCCCGCGCTGCAAACCCCGAGTATCAGCTTCTTCGAGCGGTATCTGACCGCCTGGGTCGCGCTATGCATCATCGCGGGCATCTTGCTCGGTCAATGGCTACCCGGCCTTTTCCGCACCATCGGTGGCATGGAGGTCGCGCAGGTCAACCTGCCCGTGGGGCTGCTCATCTGGGTGATGATCATCCCGATGCTGATCAAGATCGACTTCAGCGCGATGGGTCAGGTCGCCGGCCATTGGCGAGGCATCGGCGTCACGCTGTTCGTGAACTGGCTCGTCAAGCCATTCTCGATGTCGCTGCTGGGGTGGATCTTCGTGCGGCATGTGTTTGCCGCGTGGCTGAGCGCCGTCTTCAAGAATCAGATCGACTGGCTACCGCTGGAGATCGGGAGCCTTCGGCCAACACAGGGCGCACGCTCGCCGTGATGCAGGTCTGCGGCGGCTCGCAATCCTTCAACGCGGTCAACGCGCTGCGCATACTCGGCCGGTGGATGCGCATGGTGACGATCCCTAACCAGTCCTCGGTTGCCAAGGCTTATCAGGAATTCGATACGACGGGCCGCATGAAGCCGTCGTCCTACTATGATCGGGTCGTCGACGTGATGGAAGAACTGTACAAGTTCACCCTTCTGGTCAGGGATCGCACCGAATACCTCACGGACCGGTATAGCGAGCGCAAGGACGCGGCCCCAGCCACCGCGACGGCACTCGCCGCAGCCGCCATGTCTCACGAGCGAGACGCGCAGATCAGCGACACCGACAGCGGGGAAGTCGAATAGGCGACGTCAAGCCAGCCACCCACGATGGGGTCAAGCCATTCCGCACTGCGTAAGCAATGCCCGCGCCTGTGCGCCCAGATCTTGCGCCGTCGGATGAAACGGAAACGGGATGGCGTTGCGCACCCCCTGCAACATCTTGCGCGAGCTTCGCGAATACGCCGGATCGTAGTGCCGGGTAATGAGCACCTCCGAGAGTTCGCGTTGCCGCCCCTCGTCGAGCAACGTCAGCCATTGGTCGATGACCGCCCGTCCATGCAGCGGCACCAGCCGGAGAAGCTGCGTGCGAAAATCTTCCGGCCGCGCCAGCAAATGACCGTACTCCTGCATCAACAGGTCGACCCGCGCTTCGAGCGCCACGCGAACCTCGACACACATCGTGGCCCCGCGCAGCGACGACATCAACGACTCGGGCAGCGTGATCAGTCCGATCCGGCGGCTCTCCGCTTCGACGAACACGGGCCGCGTCGGATCGAGCCCGCGCAACGCACCGATCAACGAGGTATCGAACGATTTCTGCGACGGCTGCGTGACGCCCGGCATTGCCCCAAGCAGCGACCCGCGATGCTTCGCCAGCGCTTCGAGATCGAGCGTTTGGGCACCCGCGCCGGCCAGTGCGTGCAGCAGACGGGTCTTGCCGCTGCCCGTGTGTCCGGCCAGCACGATGTATTCGAGCGTCGAAGGCAGCGTGCCGAGCGACGCCACAACGTCGCGCCGGTACGCCTTGTACCCGCCGTCGAGCTGGCGCGCACGCCAGCCGATCATGTTCATGATGAGGGTCATCGACTCGGATCGCTTGCCGCCCCGCCAACAATAGATGAGCGGCCGCCAATTGCGCGGCCGGTCGGCGAACGTCGTATCGAGATGGGCGGCGATGTTGCGCGCGACCATGGCGGCCCCCACGCGCGAGGCGTCGAATGGCGATACCTGCTTGTACATCGTACCGACGATGACGCGCTCTTCATTGCTGAGCACCGGCGCGTTGATCGCCCCGGGAATGTGGTCGTCGGCAAATTCGAGCGGCGTGCGAACGTCGATGATGTCGTCGAAGTCGCCCGCGCTTTCCAGGGAAACGCGCATCGGGTTCATCGTGCCCCCGCCGCCAGTTGCCCGCAGTGCTTCCCGTACGGGGTGCGCGATGTCGCCTGCGCACGCACGGCATCGTCCAGGCCGGCGCGCACCTTCGCAGCGAGATCGATGATGTGTGTGGCGGCGTCGGCGTCGCCCGCGCCCCCCAGGGCCAGCGCGTAGTCATCGAGCACCTCGGCATAGGCGAACGGCACCTTGCGAGCCGCCTCCATGCGATCGAGCGCCCCCAGCGCCCGGCCGAAATACTTCACCGACGCCGCGTACTGCCGCTGAACCAGCGATAGTCTCGCCAACTCGATCAACGCCGGATACCGATAGTGCCCGGTGAGGATGTCGAGATCGTACGCAAGGCTAAGCTCGCGTTCGGCTTCGGGGTAGTAGCAGGTCACCCCCAGCGCTCGCCCATAGTCGAAGTGCATGGCCGCGCGATGCGACGCCGGCCAGCCCGACTGGTCCGCCACGAGCACCGCCTGCCCGAAGGCCCGGCGCGCATCGTCCCAGTCGCCGCGCACCTCGGCCGCGCCCCCCAGCGCGGCGTAGTCAGGACCGGACGGCTTGCGCTCGGGGACACTACACCCGGCCACGCTTAACAGGCCGCTGAGCGCGCATCCCATCACCCACCACGTTGAAAATCGAATCATTTGAAGAAAACACTGCCGGAAAATCATTCGTCGCGGGACACCCCCGTCCCGCGCTCGCCCGACAGGATACCGCGTCGCACCTGAACGCCCCAACGCTGGCGCCCGGTCAGGAAATGCCCCCAGCCCAGCGCAGCCCCCGTGTGCCGCATCAGTTGGAACGAAAACGGCTCCAGGACTGCCGCGACAAGCGCCCATCCGAAGCTTGTACCGGTGTTGTGTCCGGTCCAGCGCCGGTACGCATGCACCGACCAGAGATGAAAGCCGAGATCGATGCCGATCTTGCCGAGGATGATGCCCGAGACCGGCAGCAGCACGCCGACATGACCGTCGAAGGCGAACGAGACGAGCAGCGCGAACGCGGTAAGCCCGTAGATCGGCTGGAGCGTATCGAATGCCTTTACCGGCAGCATCCAGCGTCCGAGATTGCCATAGCGGCCGTTGCCGACCATATCGCGATACCAGTATTGCGTCTGGAGAAACCCCGCAAACCAGCGGCGACGCTGACGCAGGAAGCTCGTGAGCGTGCTCGGCGCATCGGTGATCGCTTGCGCACCGCCCACCACGCGCACCTCCCATGCAAGCCCATGCGTGACCGAATAGCGACGCAGGCGATGGATCAGTTCGTAGTCCTCGACAAGACAAGCCGGATCGAATCCGCCAACGGCCAGTACCGCCTCGCGCCGGAAACACGCGAACGCGCCCGAAATCAGCAGCAGGCCGTCGGCGTGCATCCAGGCAAACCGCGAGATGAAGTTTCGGATGTACTCGTACGTCTGGAAAAGCTGCAACACGCGCGCGCTCGCCGTCCGGCCGCACACCGGCGAGAGCACGCCAGTCGCGGCCACGAGCCTGGGTCGACGTGCGAACGCGGCGTGCATCGCGGCGCACGCCTCGGCATCGAGCAACGTGTCGGCGTCGACCGTCATCACGATATCCGTATCGATATCCACGAGCGCCGCATTGAGCGCGCGCGCCTTGCCTCCGTGCGGCACGCGCAGCCATTGCAGATTCGGATAGCACGCACTCGGTGCGCTCAGCCCGCCTTCGCCGGGGTCGGTGAGCCCATACTCGCCCGTGAGCAAAGCGAACGTGCCATCGCGCGAGCCGTCGTCGGCGATGACAATGGCGTCCGGCACCCGTCGCCCCGCCATCAGCGCGCGCAACGTGACCGGCAAGGCCGCCGCCTCGTTGTGCGCCGCGACCACCACGCCGAGCGTCAATCGAACGGCGGCTGCATCATGACCTGCCTCAGGGGACGTCTCGTCGGGGTCTGGGCGCATCAGACGCCACGCTTGCCAGAATACGAATGCGAGCAATACCGTGTCGTACGCCACGTAGGCGACGCCGGTGCCCCACGCGAACACGCCCTTGAGAAAGAATGCCTGCGCGAACAAAAGACACCACAGCGCCGCCACGCCCGTATGCACCAACCAACTGGCCAACGGCGTCGGCGGTCGCGTGAAGCGCGGTGAATGAAGCTCCCGGGCCACTTCGAGCCGCGACGCCTTCCCCGTTGTTTCCGCGCTCACGGCAGCATCCGGCCAAGCACCGGGTGGCGGTCGATCCACTGGTGTTTGAGCGCCCCGCCAATGTGCAATGCCAGCAGCACGTACAAGACATAAGCACAGTAGGTATGGACGTTACCCAGCAAGGTGTGCCAGTAGTCCTTGCTCGCATCGCTCATCGCCATCAGAAAACCCATGCGCGGGAACGGCACGATGCCGAACAGCACCAGCGGATGGGTCGAGGCGGCGACCCACGCCGAATCGTGCGCCCAGCCCGTGAGTGGCAGTACAACGATCAGGACATAAAGCAGCCAATGCGCGAGATGCGCCGCCGTGCGCTCCCATGATGCAAACACTTGCGAGAGCGCGGGCGGACGATGTGTCGCGCGCCACAGCACGCGCAGAATCGCGAGCCCCAGCACGGTGATGCCGATGGACTTGTGCAGATCGATCCAGAAGCGAACGTCGATTTTTTCGAGCGTGGCGTCGGACAGCAAGGCAATCGTCTGGCCGATCGCGATGTTGCCGAGCATCAGCAAGGCGACCGCCCAGTGCAACACCATCGCCACACGGGTGTACTTGGCGTCGTCGTGCAAGGCCACGCCGCGCGGGGGGGCAGAAGCGGACGCCGCGGAGGGAGGCTGAGAATTCACGTCGGTGATCCTGAAAATACAGAAGAGGATGATTACATAACGCCAATGGAATCGCGCTTATTCCTGAAGTTCCCCCGAAAAACGTGTTACACGGGATTACACGCCGCACGCGGGTGCATGAAATAAAAAACATCCGACGGTCGATATTACGCCTTGGATCGCCTCGGGGCTGCCTTGCGAGGCCGGCGCAAAACCGCGATGATCGGGCTTCCGTGCGCAGCCTGAGCGGAGCTGCGCCCCCCCTAGGAGACACACCATGCCACGTAGCACCGTCGAAAAACGCGTCGCCTTTCGCGAACTCCACCGCGCCGGTTGCTTTGTCATCCCGAATCCCTGGGACGCAGGCAGCGCGAGATATCTCGAGCACGCGGGCTTCAAGGCGATTGCCTCGACCAGCTCGGGCTTCGCCTGGTCAACCGGGCAACCCGACAATGGCGTGACACGCGACACCGTACTCGCGCATTTGCGCACACTCGTCGACGCCACCGATCTGCCCGTCAATGCCGACTTCGAAAGCGGCTTCGGCAGCACGCCCGAAGAAGTCGCACACAGCGTCAAGATGGCCGTGGCAACCGGCGTGGCCGGCTTGTCCATCGAAGACTCGACGGGCGACGTCAACGCGCCGCTCTTCCCGCTCGACGAAGCCGTCGCCCGCATGAAAGCCGCTCGCCAAGCGATCGACGAGACCGGCGGCGACACCTTCCTCATTGGCCGTGCGGAGAATTTCTTCGCGGGCGTGCCCGATCTCGACGACACCATTGCGCGCCTCCAAGCCTATGCAGAGGCCGGTGCCGACTGCCTCTACGCACCGGGCATTCAATCGGTCGAGCAAATCCGCGCCGTCGTCACGGCCGTGGCGCCCAAACCGGTGAACGTGCTGATTGGCGCGACGTCGCCGATGACATTGCAGGCGCTTGCCGAACTTGGCGTGCGGCGCGTGAGCGTGGGCGGTGCACTGGCTCGCGCGGCATGGGGAGGCTTCATGCACGCCGCGCAGGCGCTCGCCCAAGGGCGCTTCGACGGGTTCGACGGCGCCGCCAGCGGCGCCACGCTCAATGGGCTGTTCCGGCAGGGCGTGTGATGCTTCTGGCGCACAGCCGTGGTGCTATTGGGCTACACGGGCCGATGGACGGGGAAACGCATCGGCCGGTCTGGATTGAGACAGCGAGCGCGACGCTGCGCCAGAAAATCAAACGGCCCGTCGTGCCGAAGCATCGACGGGCCGCGAGTGCGGGAATGCGCTTCGCTTACTCGACGTGCGCCACGCCGCCTGCGAGCACCGCGCCACCGACCATCTCCGCGGGCAGTGCCCACGACATCCAGCGCGTGCGCAGGACGACGACCAGCAAGAACGCCAGTGCCGCCAGTGCGCCGAACGTGGCGAAGCCCATCTGGTAACTGCCCGTCGATTCCTTGGCCATGCCCATGATGACCGGCAGGTAGAAGCCGCCAATGCCACCGGCCGCGCCGATGATGCCCGACATCAGCCCCGTCTTGCCTTGCCAGCGTTGCGGCACGAGCTGGAACGTGGCGCCGTTACCGAGACCGAAGCATAGGTAGATCAGCACCAGCAGAGCGATACCGGCACCTTGCGGGGGCATCCACGCGGCAAAGACAAAATCGATGACCGAAATCGCCGCGAGCAGCAGCACCAGCGCGCGCACGCCAGAGATCCGGTCGGCCACCATTCCGCCGATGGGACGCACCAGCGCACCGAGAAACGCGAGCAGCGACATGAACAGCCCCGCCTCGATGCGCGGCATGCTGTACAGCGAGATGAGCAGCGTGGTCACATACGACGACATGCCGACAAAACCACCGAACGTGATGCTGTAGACCAGCATGATGACCCACGTGTCCCGTTCGCCGAGCACGCCGCGATAGTGACGCGGCAACACCGCAATCGCCAGCAACGCGCCCAGCACCGGCAGCAGCAACACACCGGCCTTGCCTTCGCCGAATGCCCCGGCATGCACGCACAACACGAGCGCGATAAGACCGAACACGGTAATGAAGAAGCTCGTGAACGCGCGCGGCGCGCTGCCCGACTTCACACCCTGGTCCTTTGCCCAGAACACCAGCGCCAGCGCGGCAAGCGCGAGCAGCGGCAGGGCGGCACCGGCCGCACGTGCCCAGCCGTAGTGCTCGGCCAGTCCCGGGAACATGAAGCCATCGAGCACCGCGCCAATGTTGCCGGCTGCGGCGAGACCCAGCACCAGTCCCTGTACCTTCGGCGGATAGTTGCTGCCTGCCATCGGCAACGCCACGGCGAAGCTCGCGCCGCCGATGCCGAGGAGCACACCGAGTACGAGCAGCAGCGTGTACGACGGCGCGCCCGGCATCAGCAGCAGCACGACCGACGGAATCGCCGACAAGGTGATGCCCATCAACGCGATCTTGCGACCGTCGTAAGCCTGGTACAGGTTGCCCAGCGTGACGCGCAGAATCGCCGCGCCCAGCACCGGCACCGCCACGAGAAAGCCCGTTTGTGCGGGCGTCATCGCAATGTCCTTGCTGATGAACGGCGCCAGCGGGCCAAGCATCACCCAGACAGTGAAACCCGTGTCGAAGTAAAGAAAACACGCAACCAGCGCGCGCCAGTTGCCACTTTTCAACGATTGCGTGAGCGTGCTCATGGATACCCTCGTGTTCGTATGCCAAAAAAAAAGCGCCCCGAAGCCGTATGCCTGTGAACAGGCCTATGGCTTCGGGACGCCGTTGCCCCGAAGTCCGCGCTCGCGCGGAAGTCATGCGTGCGGTGCAGAAAATTCGCTTGTCTTCGCTCGGCCGTCGTTGGCCTTGCCTACTGCTAAGCAAGTGGCGTGCCATGTGCTGGCAAGAATAGGCTCGGGACCGGGCAGAGCCCCGCAGGACAAGGCGAGGCTGGATGTCGAGGTCATCAGGAAAATCGCGCAATCGGCCGCGCGGCGTTGTGCGCGCGACGCCGCCGGCGACACCGCAACGGGCACGATGCCGCATCGCGATGCGGCGGCGCACCACAACTGTGCCGCCGGCCTGCCGAGACGGCCGCATTTCCGCCCACGACCGGTGAATGACCGCGTTGGTGGATAATCGAACCGCCTATCGCCACCGTCCAGACATTGCTCATGAACGCCAAGCTTTTCCCGCATCTGCTTCGCTTCCATCCGCGACTGCTCATCGCCATCGTTCTCGGCGCGCTTGCCGGACTCTTCGTCCAGGTCTTCGTGGGCGGGGAGTTCAGCACGGTAACGCGCATATTGATCGGCTGGAACACAGGCGCCTGGTCCTATCTCGCGATGATCTGGCTCATGATGGTCACCGCCCCCAAGCGCAGCATCGAACGATTTGCCGAGCAGGAAGACCAGAGCGCGGCCATCGTGCTTACCGTGGTCAGCCTGTCGGCCATCGCCAGTGTGGCCGCCATCATCCACGTGCTGGCGAGCGCCAAGACCGGCGCCCCGCATCAGGCCTCCGAGCATGTGCTGTTCGCGGCCGCCACGCTCATCGCCGGATGGTTCCTCGTGCCGACGATCTACACGCTGCATTACGCGCGGCTGTACTTCACGGATACGGAATCGCCCTTCGCGCTGGCCTGGCCTGACCGCGACTGCGATCCGGACTACTGGGATTTCCTGTATTTCTCGTTCACCATCGCCGTCGCCTCGCAAACCGCAGACATCGCGCTGACATCGCGCCGCATGCGTCGCACCGCGCTCGCGCAGGCCGTCCTCTCGTTCTTCTTCAATCTCGCCGTGCTCGGCCTGTCGATCAATATCGGCGCCGGATTGCTCGCGTAGCGCCCGCCTGCGTGTGACATGAGGTCGCACCCGGCGAGGACGCGAATCCCCACAAAAACAGGCCACTAGCGCAAATCGACGTGGCAATTGATGCCGCGTCAATGCGCCGCATGTGACGTCTTGTCACGCGTGCTGCGGTGCAGCACGTCCTACCATGCAGGCAAACAAGGGGCGGTCGGCAGTGAGGGTCGCCCTATAGACAGGGTTGGTTTGCCTACATTGATCACGACATGACTGCCGCTCCAGAAGCTGTCGACCTCGCGCGCCTGCAATTCGCGTTCACGGTCTCGTTTCACATCGTATTTCCCGCCGTCTCCATTGGTCTGGCGAGCTTCATCGCCGTGCTGGAAGGTCTCTGGCTCAAAACACGTCAGCCGCACTATCTCGATCTGTGTCGCTTCTGGTCGAAGGCCTTCGCGGTGTGCTTCGGCATGGGCGTCGTCTCCGGCGTGGTGATGGCCTATCAGTTCGGCACCAACTGGTCGGGCTTTTCGAGTTTCGCCGGCGCGGTCACCGGCCCGCTGCTCACTTACGAGGTGATGACCGCGTTCTTCCTCGAAGCGGGCTTCCTCGGCATCATGCTGTTCGGCTGGAACCGTGTAAGCGAGCGTGCGCACTTCGCCGCGACCTTGTGCGTGGCCGTCGGCACGTTGATTTCGACGTTCTGGATTCTCGCGTCGAATAGCTGGATGCAAACGCCGCAGGGTGTCGAGATCGTCGACGGCCGCGTGGTCGTGCTGTCGTGGTGGGACGTCATCTTCAACCCGTCCTTCCCGTATCGGTTGGCGCATATGAGCATCGCGGCGTTCGTCGTGGCCGCGCTCGTCGTGGCGGGCACCGGCGCATGGCACCTGCTGCGCGGGCGCCGCGACCCGGCCGTCAAGACCATGTTTTCCATGGCCATGTGGCTGCTGCTCATCTTCGCCCCGCTGCAGGCCGTCGTCGGCGATCTTCATGGCCTGAACACGCGTGAATACCAACCGGCCAAGCTCGCCGCCATCGAAGGGCTTTGGGAGACGAAGACCGGCGGCACGCCGCTCAACCTGTTCGGCTGGCCCGACATGGCCGCCGAGACCACACGTTATGCGCTCGAAGTGCCGCATCTGGGCAGCCTCATCCTCACGCATCGCTGGGACGGCGAGATTCGTGGTCTGAAGGAATTCCCGAAGGACGAACGCCCCAACGTGCCGCTGGTGTTCTGGAGTTTTCGCATCATGGTCGGTCTCGGCCTCGCCATGATCGCCGCTGCGCTAGCCGCCGTGTGGCTGCGCCGTCGCGGCACGCTCTTCACGTCGCGCCGCTTCGCCCGCGCCATGCTCGTCCTATCGCCGACCGGCTTCGTTGCGTTGCTGGCGGGTTGGGTTACCACCGAAGCCGGACGCCAGCCGTGGGTTGTCTACGGGGTGATGCGCACCGCGCACGCCGTGTCGCCGGTGAGCGCCCAACAGGTGCAGGTCTCGCTGCTGGTGCTCGTGCTGACCTACTGCCTCGTGTTCGGCACGGGCATCTATTACCTGCTCAAGTGGCTGCGCGTCGGTCCGGTGTTGCCCGGCGAGCCGTCGGCGGCGTCCGGCAGCGATCACACGTCGCCACGCGGCCACCTCGCGGCGCAAACCGCCCCCGCCCTGTCCGGGCTATCCGGACGAATGGACACCGACGGCGCACACGCGACCTGATCGGCGCCCTATCACGACTTCGACGTTACCGAGACTTCTCATGGATCTGACTTTGGCGTGGGCCGCCATCATCGCGCTCGGCCTGTTTCTCTACGTGGTGCTCGACGGCTTCGACCTCGGCATCGGCATTCTTTTCCCGTTCTTCCCCGACGCGCGTGAACGCGACACGATGATGCACTCCGTCGCCCCCGTCTGGGACGGCAACGAAACATGGCTCGTGCTCGGCGGCGCCGGATTGCTCGCCGCGTTCCCAATGGTGTATTCGGTACTCCTCTCGGCGCTGTATCTTCCGCTCGTGCTCATGCTCGTGTGCCTGATCTTCCGAGGCGTGGCGTTCGAGATTCGCGGCAAGTCGCATCGCACCCGGCCGTGGTGGGATCTCGCGTTCATCGGTGGTTCGGCCGGCGCAACGTTCTTTCAGGGCGTCTCGCTCGGCGCGTATCTGTCGGGCATCCCGGTGGAGAACGGCCAGTTCGCGGGCGACGCCTTCGCCTGGGTCACCGCCTTCAACCTGTTCACCGGGCTGGGCCTGGTCGTGACGTACGCGCTGCTCGGCGCATGCTGGCTGATCGGCAAGACCGAGGGCGATCTGCAGCGCCGCTTGCGTGTGCTCGCCTGGCCGCTGACGCTGGCACTCGTGGCCACGATGGCCGTCGTGTCGCTTTGGACGCCGCTGCGCGTGCCGCTCGTGGCCGATCGCTGGTTCGCCGACCAGTGGTTCTGGCGCTGCCTGCCAGTGCCGTTCCTCGTGGCGGGCGCCACGCTCGTCATGCGCCGCGTGCTGCGCCGCTCGCACGATGCCACGCCCTTCTGGCTCGCCATCGGACTCGTGTTCCTGGGGTACAGCGGGCTGCTGATCAGCGCATATCCGTACGCGATTCTCCCAGGCATCACGCTGTGGGACGCCGCCGCCCCGCGGTCGAGTCTGTCGTTCACGCTATGGGGCGCGGCCTTCATTATTCCGGTGATCCTCGGCTATACGATGCTGGCCTACTGGGTATTTCGCGGCAAGGTGGCTCACGATGCGCACTATCACTGACCTCGTGCGGCCCGCCGTGCGCCAGCGGCGCGAGCGAGCCGTCGCCCACCCCGCCTGGCGGGCGCGGTTGATTGGCTGGGGATGGTTTGTCGCGCTCTGGTGCGCCGGTGTGGCCGGCACCGCCCTGCTTGCACTACCATTCAAGCTCATCATTGCATCTGCCAAATAGGAGGCGTGCTTATGAATCGACTTTCATCCGCTGCGGGAAAGCCATCGTTGCGAATCGCCGGCGCGGCAGCCGTGGCCGTGATGCTCGCCACCGGCGCCGGGGTGGCCTGTGCCGAAGGCATGAGCGTGTCGTCGAGCGCGTTCGCCGACGGCGGCATGCTGCCAGCGATCCACGCCGGGCTGGGCGAGTGCGGCGGCAAGAATGTAAGCCCGCCGCTCGCGTGGCAGCATCTGCCGCAAGCCACCCGCAGCGTGGTCATCACGATGAAGGACCCGGACGGCGCGAAAGGCGGCGGCGTGGTGCATTGGCTCGCCTACAACATTCCGGCGACCGTCTCGTCGCTCGCGGCCGGGGCGGGCAATGAAACGAACGAGCACGTCACGCTGGGCAAGAACGTCAGCGGTGCAATGGCCTATCGCGGCGCGTGTCCGCCGGTCGGCGATTCGCCGCACCACTACATCATTACGGTGACGGCCACCGATCTGGAACCGGGGCGTCTGCCGCCGGGGCTCGACGCCAACGGTCTGACGACCGCGCTGGCCGGCCACACGCTGAACGGCTCGACCCTCGTGGCGCGATACGGCCGATAAGCGCGCGTCGTGCAGCAAAAAAAGCGCTGGCGGGACGTCCCCGCCAGCGCTTTTCGTTTGTCCGTCGTCCTGCGACTATTTGTCGCGAGCGAGGGCGAGAAACTCCGTGCGCAGTGCCAGGTTCGGCTGCAACTCACCGAGCATCGCCGACGTGACCGTCTCTTCCCCGGCCGTGCGAATACCACGGCTTTCCATGCACATGTGGCGGCACGACACCACCACCCCGACTGCCTTCGGTTGCAGATGTGTCATCAGCGCTTCGGCGATCTGCGTGGTCAGGCGCTCCTGCACTTGCAGCCGGCGCGCGAAACAGTCGACCAGGCGCGTGAGCTTCGACAATCCGACGATCTTGCCGTTGGGCAGGTAGCCGATGGTCGCCTTGCCGAAGAACGGGGCAAGGTGGTGCTCGCAATGGCTGTAGACGGGAATCCCTCGTACGACGATCAGTTCGTTGTATTGCTCGGCGCCGTCTTCAAAGACCTTGAGCACTTCGGCCGGATCCTGGCCGTAACCGGACGTCCATTGACGCCAGGCCTTTTGAACGCGCGACGGCGTTTCGTGCAGACCGGGGCGATTCGGGTCTTCGCCGATGTGTTCCAGGAATCGCTTCCAGTCGTTTTCGTCGAACGTGTCGTGAGACATATCAATCAAGCTCCTTGCATGAGGTCCGGTGCGCTGCGCTGTTAACGTTCGCGCGCCCCGTGCGCCGCCGGACATGTGCGCACAATAGCAGAGAGTCCCTGCCTGCGCATGCCGACGGATTGCCCGTTGCCCCGCTTTTGCGCTAAGGTGACAGCGAACAACCGCAACGCACGAGGCGCGTCATGCCGGCAAGCCCCCGCATGTGCACTAACGCGATCACCCTTGCCGCCCTGGCCGCGCTGGCTGGCTGCGGCGACCACTCCCCCCGGCCGTGGCAAGGCTATGTGGAGGGCGAATTCGTCTATGTCGCCTCGTCGCAGGCCGGAACCCTGACTACGCTGTCGGTGACCCGCGGCCAGGAGGTCAAGTCGGGAGATGCCCTCTTCGATCTCGACTCCACTTACGAACTGGCCGCACAGGCCCACGCGCGCGAGACGCTCGCCAGCGCCGAGGCCCAGTTGCGCGATCTCGAAACCGGCAAGCGCCCCGACGAGATCGCCGTCGCTGCCGCCCAACTCAAGCAAGCCATCGCCGTGCGCGACAAGTCGCTTGCGCAATTCGACCGAGATCAGGCGCAATACGCCGCCGGCGGAATTGCCCGCGAACAACTCGACGCCAGCCGCGCCGACGCCCGCAGCAGCAGCGCCCGCGTGCAGGAGTTGCAGAGCAGTCTGGCGGTCGCGCGACTGCCGGGCCGCGACGCGCAGCGCCAGGCGCAGGCCGCTCAGGTCGATGTGGCACGCGCGGCGCTTGCCCAGGCCGACTGGCAACTCGCTCAGAAGCATCCCGTCGCGAGCGCCGCCGGGCGCGTGTACGACACGATGTACCGCGTCGGCGAATGGGTCGCGGCGGGCAGCCCCGTCGTGCGACTGCTGCCGCCGGGCAACATCAAGGTGCGCTTCTTCGTGCCGGAGACCGCCTTGGGCAATCTGAGCGCGGGGCAGACCGTGCACATCGCCTGCGACGGATGCGGCGCAGGCGTACCCGCCCGCATCACGTACGTCGCCCATCAGGCCGAGTACACGCCGCCCGTCATCTACAGCAACGACACGCGCGACAAGCTCGTCTACATGATCGAAGCGCATCCCGCCGCGGCAGACGCCGTCAAACTCAATCCCGGGCAGCCGGTGCAGGTGACGCGCCCATGAACGGCCGCGATGCGCGCCCACGTGAGATCGTCGCCCCGTCGGCCGACGAGGGCCGTCTTGCGATCGATGTGAAGGGTCTGAACAAACGCTTCGGCGACAAGCACGTCGTCAAGGACGTGTCGCTGCAAGTGCAGCGCGGCGAAATCTTCGGCTTTCTCGGGCCGAACGGCAGCGGCAAGACAACCTGCATCCGCATGATGTGCGGCTTGCTCACCCCCGACTCGGGCAGCGGCACGTGCCTCGGTTTCGATATCGTGCGTGAGAGCGCGCAGATCAAGCGTCACGTGGGCTACATGACGCAACGCTTCTCGTACTGGGAAGACCTGACCATTCGCGAGAACCTCGACTTCGTGGCGCGCGTGTATGGCATGCCGAACCGGCGAGACGCCGTCGAGCGGGCCATCGAGCGGCTCGGCCTGACGGGCCGTGCAAAGCAACTGACCGGGTCGCTCTCCGGCGGCTGGAAGCAGCGCCTGGCGCTCGCGGCGTGCATGTTGCACGAGCCGCAGGTGCTGCTGCTCGACGAGCCGACCGCCGGCGTCGACCCGACCGCCCGGCGCGATTTCTGGGAGGAATTGCACGAACTGGCCTCGCGCGGCATCTCGGTTCTCGTGAGCACGCATTACATGGACGAGGCCGAGCGCTGTCACAAGCTCGCCTACATCTCGTATGGCGAACTGCTCGCGCAAGGCACGGCCGCCGAGGTCACCGCTCGCCAGCATCTGTCGACGTGGCGAGTGCACGGCGAGAACCTCATCGATCTGGCGCGCGAACTGCGCGCGCAACCCGTCGTGGCACAGACGGTCGCCTTTGGCGATACGCTGCATGTGAGCGGGCGGGATGCCACCGCCCTGGACAAGTTGCTGCACGACCTGGCCGGCGAGCGAGGGCTGCGGGTCGCGCCCATCGACACGAGCCTGGAAGACGTGTTCATTTACCTGATGAGCCACGCGAAAGACAACTTCGGAGACAAGGCATGAGCGCGCCGCTCGGGTTCTCGATCGCCCGGTGGTGGAGCATTGTGTGCAAGGAGTTCCTGCAACTGCGCCGCGACCGCGTGACGTTTGCGATGATCGTAGGCGTGCCGCTTGTGCAACTGGCGCTCTTCGGCTTCGCCATCAACTCCGATCCCAAGCACATGCCGACCGCGACGCTCGTGGCCGACGACAGCGAGTTCACGCGCAGCTTCATGGCCGCGATGGAGCATTCGGGATACTTTCGCTTTACCGAGACGTTGACCAGCGAAGACGCCGGGCGCGCCGCCCTCGCGCAGGGACGCGCGCAGTTCGTGCTGAACATTCCCGCCGATTTCACTCGCCGGCTGTTGCGCGGCGAACGGCCCGCCGTGCTCATCGAGGCCGATGCGACCGATCCGATGGCAATGGCCTCGGCGCTCGGTGCCTTGCCAGCCATCGCCCAGTCCGTCGCGCAAAAGGACCTGACGGGGCCGCTTGCGAATCTGGCCGGCTCGCAGGCGGCGTTCGACGTGCAGGTGCATCGTCTCTATAACGCCGAGGGCATCACACAATACAACATCATTCCCGGCCTGATGGGGGTGATTCTGACGATGACGCTTGCGATGATGACCGGCATTGCCATCGTGCGCGAGCGCGAGCGCGGCACGATGGAGAACCTGCTCGCCACGCCGGTATTGCCCATCGAAGTCATGACCGGCAAGATCGTGCCGTACGTCGCCATCGGGTTGCTTCAGGCGACCATCATCCTGATCGCCGCGCGCTTCGCCTTTCATGTGCCGTTTGAAGGCAGTGTCGTCGCGATCTATCTTGCCGCGCTGGTGTTCATCGCGGCCAACCTGATCGTCGGGATCGCGTTATCGTCGTTTGCACAGAACCAGTTGCAGGCCATGCAGCTCACCGTGTTCTACTTTCTGCCGAGCATGCTGCTCTCGGGCTTCATGTTCCCGTTTGGCGGCATGCCCGCGTGGGCGCAGGCCATCGGCAACCTGCTGCCGCTGACGTATTTCAACCGGCTCATTCGCGGCATTCTGCTCAAGGGCAACGGCTGGGCCGATGCGTGGCACGATCTGTGGCCGCTGCTGGCCTTCTCCGCCATCCTCATGATGGTCGCCGTGAATTTCTACAAACGCACCCTCGACTGAGGCCCTCATGCGACTGGCTCAACGTGCACATCATCACCGCCGCCCCGGCTACGGATCGCGGTGGCTGGCGCTCGGGCTGAGCGCGATGCTTGCCGCCTGCGCGCTCGGTCCGGACTGGCGCACGCCCGACGCTACGCATGTCGCGCAATACACCACGGACACACAACCGCCGACGACTACCGGGACAGCCGGCGCTCAGGGCGCCGCGCAGACGTTCGTCGCCGGCGAGGACGTGCCGTCCGCCTGGTGGACCCGCTTCGGCTCGCCCGCGCTGGACGCGCTCGTCGCCCAGGCGCTGACCGACAGTCCAACGCTACGTCAGGCCGAGGCGAAGCTGCGTCAGGCGCAAGAGGACTTTCGTGCTCAAGACGGCGCGCGCTCCCTACCCTCGGCGAATCTGAAGCTCTCCGGTACGCGCGAACGGGTCGATCCGGCGTCGTTCGGCATAACCAGCTTGCCGAGTCCCGGGCCGTTCACCTTGTATAACGCCAGCGTCGACGTGTCCTACACGCTCGACGTGTTCGGCGCCAATCGCCGCGCGCTGGAAGCGCTCGCCGCCCAAATCGACTACCAGCGCTTCACGCTGGACGCCGCCAGGCTCTCGCTCGCGGGCAACGTGGTGACGGCGGCCCTGCGCCAGGCCAGTGCCCGGGCACAGCTCGCGGCGCTCGAAGGCACCGTGGCGGCGCAGCGGGCACAGCTCGATATCACTCGCTCGCGTGAACGCGTGGGGGGCGTGGCCACGCTCGACGTCGAGAACCAGGCGGCACTCGTCGCCCAAACCGAAGCCCAGTTGCCCGCGTTGCGCACGCAAATTGCGCAATACGATCACCAGTTGGCTCGCTTGACCGGTCAGCCGCCGGGCGCGTTCACGTCGCCCGTCATCGATCTCGACACCCTGCATTTACCGCAGACGGTTCCCGTCTCGCTACCGTCGACACTGGCCCGGCGCCGACCGGATATCCGTGCCGCCGAAGCGCTGTTGCACAAGGCGAGTGCCGATGTCGGCGTCGCCACCGCGAACCTCTACCCCCAGTTCACACTTTCCGGCAGCTTCGGCACGCAGCGCATGCGACTGGCCGATCTTGGCGATGGCATCAATATCTGGAACCTCGGGATGAACCTGCTGCAACCGCTCTTTCGTGGCGGCGCGTTGCAGGCACAACGGCGCTCGGCCATCGCGGCGTACGATGCCGCGCTGGCGTCGTATCAGGACACCGTGCTGCTCGGCCTCGCCCAAGTCGCCGATGCCTTGCGCGCGCTGGCCTCAGATGCCGACACCCTGGCCGCACGTGCCGACGCGGCCCGGCGAGCGGAAACCGCCCTCCGGATCGCAAGCGAGCGCTATCGAGTCGGCGGTATCAGTCATCTCGCTTGGCTCGACGTGCAGCGTCAGGCGCTCGACGCCACACGCGCGCGACTCGACGCGCAAGGGGCTCGCCTGACGGACACGGCCGCATTGTGGCAAGCGTTGGGCGGGGCGATGGTCGAGCCATCCCGTGTTCAGGCGACGCCCTAGCCGCGCGACTGCGCCTCGTCCGCAAGACACTTCATCAGCATGGCGACCGGTGGGCGGCCAAGCGCTGGCTGACGCACCAACACCCCCAACTCGCGCGTGAGCGGCGCGCCGCTGAGTGCGAGGACCTGAACGCCCGTTGCGCCGCCCTTGGCAAGCTTCGCCCCCGCGTTGCCGCCAACCGGCAAACCGATGAGCGTCGCAGGCACGATCGACCATCCCAGCCGCGCCCGCACCATGCGCAAAATGACTTCGGGCTCGTCAAGCTCCACGCCCTCGCGCACCCAGAGCCGGTGACGTCGAAGGTAACGCTCGACGAGGTCGCCACCATACGAGCGCCGGTTGTAACGCACGAACGGCAGGGCTTGCGCCCAGTCGGCCACCGTTCCGCCAGTGCCTTTGGGCGCGATCGCCACGTACGGCTCGTGCATGAGGGTGAGCCATTTCATATCGGCGGGCACGCCGATGCGCGGGCGGATCATCACCGCCAGATCGAGTTCCTTGGCATCGAGTTGCGCGAGCAGTTGCACCGACATGCCCGGCACGATGTTCAGATGCGGCATCGCGCCGAGTGCCGTCCAACGCGCCATCGCGCCGGGCAGAAGACCCAGTTGCACCGTGAGGATCGCGCCGACGTGGATGGGCGCGAGCGCCGCCTGCCCGCCGTATGCGCCCGCCTCGCCGCGCATCGCCTGATAGCCGGCAATCACTCCCTGCGCCTGCGCGAGCAAACGACGGCCGTCGTCGGACAAGGTCACGGCGCGGGCGGTGCGCTCGAAGAGTCGCACACCGAGATCGTCTTCAAGTCGCTGAATCTGCGCACTCACGGCCGACTGAGTCAATCCGAGTCGCGCCCCCGCCGCCGAGAACGAAGCGGTTTCGGCTGCCGTGACGAAGGTTTTCAGATAGCGGATCATGGATCGAAAATTTTCCGTCTGAGCGTTCGAATTATTCGTTTTCGATTGTTTTTATCGATGGATAGAATTTACCGCAAATCGGTGACGCCGTTCACGCCACCGATGACCCAGGACAGCATTTCCGATAGCGCTCGCCGGATTCGGTGCTCGCTTTTCCCCGCATGGCATTGGAGTTTGATATGGCAACACCGCTCTTTCATCTCGCATTCCCTGTCGACAATCTCGATGCGGCCCGCCGCTTCTACGGCGACGTGATGGGCTGCGCCGAAGGCCGCAGCTCGGATCACTGGATCGACTTCGACTTCTTCGGTCATCAACTGGTGGCCCATCTCGCGCCGGAAGACGCCGGCCGGCGCATCACGAACCCGGTCGACGGCGATGAGGTTCCCGTCCCGCATTTCGGCGTTATCCTTGACATGCCGGCATGGCACGCGCTGGCCGATCGCCTGCGTGCCGCGGGCACCCGCTTCGTGATCGAACCGCATATTCGCTTCGCCGGGCAGGTGGGCGAGCAAGCGACGCTCTTCTTCTACGACCCGGCCGGCAACGCGCTGGAGTTCAAGGCGTTCGCGGATATGTCGCAGGTCTTTGCCAAGTAATACTGTTGCGCCGTCGTTCGCGCAGTCAGGCGCGACGGCATGCAAGGCGCCGCCTCGTGTCGGCGCCTGTGTTTTTCCGTCATTGTTTCGTATCAGCCGAGAGTCTTCTCATGAGCCAATTCGTTATTTCGGCGCCGCCCCAGGCGTCGGTCGCCGTGGCGGGCAGCGATGCCCGTTTCCCCGTGCGTCGCGTGTTCTGCGTCGGCCGCAACTATGCCGCGCACGCGCGCGAGATGGGCAGCAATCCGGATCGCGAGCCGCCGTTCTTCTTCATGAAGCCCGCCGACGCCGTCGTGGCCGCCAACGGCACGCTGCCCTACCCGCCGCTCACGAGCGAACTGCACCACGAGATTGAACTGGTGGTCGCCATCGGCGCCGACGGCGAGAACGTCGATGCGGATCAAGCGCTCGCGCTGGTGTGGGGGTATGGCGTCGGCGTCGATCTGACCCGTCGCGACCTGCAACAGCAAGCCAAGGACACGCGCCGTCCGTGGGACTGGGGCAAGGCATTCGATGCGTCGGCGCCATGCGGCCCGCTTCACGCCGTGGCCGATGTCGGCCATCCAAAGGAAGGCCGCGTGTGGCTCGACGTGAACGGCGAGAACCGCCAGACCGGTGATCTCAACGAACTGATCTGGTCGGTCCCCGATCTGATCGCCGAGATCTCGCGCAGCGTGAAGCTCGCCGCGGGCGACCTGATCTTTACCGGCACCCCCGCCGGCGTCGGGCCGCTCGAACCCGGCGACAAGGTCAGCGCCGGTGTGGCCGGTGTGGGTGAGATCGCCTTCGCCATCGGCCGGAAGCCTGCCGCCTGACGCGCGTCGTTCGATCGCTTCGAACGCGGCACCGGTGCGTCGGCCGGGACACCTCGACCGGGATATCCACAGCAACTGTTGATAACCCTATGCATAAGTGTCCCGCCGACGGCGCAAATGCCCGCCGGCGTTAGGTGTCAAGTCCATTGCCTAATTTGCCGTCACCCGCGACACATTCAGCATGCCCTCCCCGCCCCGCCGTTCATTCCTGAAACGTTTTTCATCGGCCAACGCGATGCGGCTCGCGTCGGCCGATCGACTTCCCTTTTGATTCAAGGCTTTGTTATCACTGGCACGCTTCTCGCATCATGAACGAGGCAAGCCGTCCGCCCTCGGGGAAGCCTCATCGCCAGGGCCAATTGCCTCGGGAATCACGCCATGCACGCCACATGGCCCCGGCACGCCCGATGCCTATCCCTCGCCGGGAGCGCCCCGAGCGCGGACGGATTGCACCGATGATCGATTCGGTTCAGACGATGGGAAATAGTCAGGGAGGGGATCATGCAAATGCGCCGCACAGGGCCTTGCGCCCTAAGTCCCTGCGTCAGATCGCTCGCGCCCGCGAGTCCGGCCAAGTCGGCCCGCCGTCATCCGCGCGAGCGGTGCGCAAGCTGGCGGCATCGGCGACATGACGCCGCCGGCGATCGCCGCCACGTTGCGCCCGGGCGGGCATTGCGCTGAGGCTCACCCTCGTCAGGGAGCTTCGCCGTCTTCCGCCCACAACTTCGCCGCGCGCACCGCGCGTTGCCATCCGCTGACGGCACGACTGACGTCTTGCTCGGACAGCTTGCGGGAAAAGCGTTGCTGCAATTCCCATTGGTGCGCCAACGTGTCGATGTCCGGCCAAAAGCCAACGGCCAGTCCAGCCAGATAGGCGGCGCCGGCCGCCGTCGTCTCGATGACCTTGGGGCGCACCACGTCCGCGCCCAACAAATCCGCTTGCCATTGCATCAGCAGATCGTTGGCCGCGGCGCCGCCGTCGACACGCAGCTCCGACACATGCAGCCCCGCGTCGGCTTCCATGGCGCGCAGCACATCGAGCGTCTGGAATCCGATGCTGTCGAGCGCGGCGCGGGCCACATGGGCCGCCGTCGTGCCACGCGTTGCGCCGAACAGCGTGCCGCGCGCGCGCGGTTGCCAGTGGGGAGCACCCAGTCCGGCGAACGCGGGCACCAGCACGACGCCATCGGCGTCGGGCACGCTGGTCGCGAGCGCCTCGACATCGCGCGAATGGCGAATGATGCCCAGCCCGTCGCGCAACCACTGCACGACCGCGCCACCGATGAAGATGCTGCCCTCGAGTGCATAGTCGACGCGCTCGCCGATCTTCCAGGCCACCGTCGTGAGCAGGTTATGGCGCGACGCGTGCGGCTTGTCGCCGGTGTTCATCACCATGAAGCACCCCGTGCCGTACGTGTTCTTCACCATGCCGGGAGAGAGGCACATCTGCCCGAAGAGCGCCGCCTGCTGATCGCCCGCGATGCCTGCAATCGGCACCGGCACGGAGAACAGCGACGTGGCCGTGTGTCCGTACACCTCACTCGATGAACGAACCTCCGGCAGCAGGCTGCGCGGCACGTCGAGCAGCGCGAGCAGTTCGTCGTCCCAGTCGAGCGTGTGGATGTTGAACAACATCGTGCGCGACGCGTTCGACACGTCGGTCACATGCAACTTGCCGCCGGTCAGATGCCACACGAGCCAGCTATCGACCGTGCCAAAGGCCAGATGCCCGGCGTTGGCCGCGTCGCGCGCACCGGCCACGTTGTCGAGAATCCAGCGGATCTTGCTACCCGAGAAATAGGCGTCGAGCCGAAGGCCGGTGCGGCTTGCGACGAGATCGTCGTGCCCTTGCACACGCAGCGCATCGCAGAAATCCGCCGTGCGGCGGTCCTGCCAGACGATGGCGTTGTACACCGGCTCGCCCGTACGACGATCCCATACGAGCGTCGTCTCACGCTGGTTAGTAATGCCGATGGCCGCGATGTCGCGGCCCCCGACACCGGCGTGTGTCAGCGCCTCCGCCGCGACCCCGGCCTGCGTCGCCCAGATGTCGCGCGGGTCGTGCTCGACCCAGCCCGGATGCGGATAGATCTGACGGAACTCCTTCTGCGCGGTCGCCACGACATGGCCATCGCGATGGAACAGCAACGCTCGCGAACTGGTCGTGCCCTGATCGAACGCGAGGATGTACGCGCCTCCTGCCATTGCCGTTGTCTCCTGTTATTTCAGCGGAACTCAGGTCGCCATTTCCGCCTGCTGGGCGAACCACTGTTGCACGCTGGCTTCGCCCTCCTTCCCGAGATGCAGACCGAGTTTGGTCCGGCGCCACAACACGTCTTGCGCCGTGCGCGCCCATTCGTATTGCGCAAGATAGCGCAGCTCGGCCTCGTAAAGATTGCCACAGATGCGTCGCCCCAGTCCGTCGAGCGAATTCGCATCGCCAAGCAGCACATGCGTGCGCGTGCCGTAGGTGCGTGCATACCGATACGCCAGCGCCGGCGGCAGCCACGGCGCCTGCGCACGCAGCGATGTCTCGAACGCACCGGCATCCGGCTCGGCCATGTCGCCGCCCGGCAGCGGCGCGCCCGCCGTCCAATCGCCGTGCGTGAAGCCCAGCGGGCCGCGCAAATGCAACATTGCCTCTTCCGCGAGACGACGAAATGTCGTGATCTTGCCGCCGAACACCGACAACAGCGGGGCGCGCGTGCCGGGCGCGTCCAGTTCCAGCTTGTAATCGCGCGTGACCGCCGACGGGTTGGAGACTTCCTCCTCCATCAGCGGACGCACGCCCGCGTAAGTCCAGACGACATCCGCGGGCACGATCTGCCGGGTGAAATATTCGCTGGCGGATTGGCAGAGATAGGCGATCTCATCGTCGTTGATCGCGACCTTCGCCGGGTCGCCGTGATACTCGATGTCGGTCGTGCCGATCAGGGTGAAGTCGCGCTCGTAGGGAATCGCGAAGATGATGCGCTTGTCGGGATTTTGGAAGATGTAGGCGTGATCGTGATCGAACAGCTTGCGCGTCACGATGTGGCTGCCCTTGACCATGCGCACGCGATGCGTGGCCTGCTGGTGCAACACGTCGCCAAGCAAATGACCGACCCACGGCCCGGCCGCGTTGACGATGGCGCGCGCACGCACGGTCTGGTGCGCACCTTCGGACGTCTCGAGTTGGGCCGTCCACAGGTGCTCGCCGCGCTCGGCGCCCGTGAGCCGCGTGCGCGTGAGAATCGTCGCGCCGCGCTCGGCCGCGTCCTGCGCGTTGAGCACGACCAGGCGCGCATCCTGCACCCAGCCGTCCGAGTAGACGAAGCCGCGCGTCAAATCGCGACGCAGCGGCGCGCCCGCCGGATGCTGGCGCAAATCGATACCACGCGAGCCTGGCAGGATCTCACGTCGCGCGAGGTGATCGTAGAGAAACAACCCCGCGCGAATCATCCACGCCGGTCGCAGGTTTGGCATGTGCGGCATCACGAAACGCAGCGGCCACATGATGTGCGGTGCGGCACGCAACAGCACCTCGCGCTCCTGCAACGCCTTGCGCACCAGACCGAACTCGTAATACTCGAGATAGCGCAGTCCCCCGTGAATCAGCTTGGTACTCGCGGATGACGTGTGGGATGCCAGATCGTCCTGCTCGACGAGCAACACGCGCAGGCCGCGACCGGCCGCGTCGCGCGCAATCCCCGTTCCGTTGATCCCACCGCCCACGACCAGCAGGTCGTAGGGCGGCAGTGTGTTGTCCGATGGCGATTGAGCGGGTGTCTGCACGTCGTCACTCCGGGGATTGAGCGTCAAATCAGGAAAAGTTCGAAAATGTTCGCTTTATATTCGTTTACGAACATCAGCGTTCGAATTCTAACAGATTGGCGTACTGGAGCTTCGAATTCGCGCATTCTGCGGTCCCGATGCGCGAATACGCGTCTGATGGGGTTGAGGCCCCTCGTCAGTCCGCGACGTGTACCAGCGTACCGGCCTCTGCGATCACGTCGGCCATGCCGGCGGGCACCGGGCGATCGGTAAACAGGGCATCGACCTGTGAGAGGTGCCCCAGGCGAACGAGCGCCGGGCGCCCGAACTTGCTGTGATCGGCGGCCAGAAAGACGGTACGGGAGTGCGCGATGATCGCCTCGGCCACGCGCACTTCGCGGTAATCGAAATCGCGCAACGTGCCGTCGGCGTCAATGGCGGAGATACCGACGACGCCGAAATCGACCTTGAACTGGCGGATGAAATCGAGCGTCGCTTCGCCCGTCACGCCCTGGTCGCGTGCGCGCACTACGCCGCCGGCGATAATGACTTCGGCGTCGGCATAGCCGCTCATCATCGCAGCGACGTGCAGATTGTTGGTAATGACGCGCAATCCACGATGACGCGACAGCGCCCGGGCCACGGCTTCCGTCGTGGTACCCAGATTGATGAAGAGCGAAGCGTGATCGGGAATTTGTTCGGCAAGACGTATGGCGATGCGGCGCTTCTCGTCGGCCAACTGGGTCTGACGGGCATCGTAGGCGTCGTTCTCGGCCCCGCCCGGCAACCCGACGCCGCCGTGGTAGCGACGCACCCACTTGCGTTCGGCCAGGAAGTTGATGTCGCGCCGGATCGTCTGCGGCGTCACCTCGAAGCGTGCGGCGAGTTCATCGACCGTGAGAAAGCCATCGCGACGAACGGCGTCGAAAAGCGCCTGTTGGCGCGGATTAAGCGAGGCCTGCCCGGCATCGCCGACAGTCGTTTGCCCCTCGGAGACGTCGATGGATTCAGTATGAGACATCGGCACGCACGCAGTAAAAGCCTTCGCACGGCCCGGCCGGCCACGCGTTCGCCGTCATGATACCCCGACGGGGCATGACGTTATCGTGACCGCCGCATGCGCGCCCGCCTTCACGCGGGGCGCGACGCCATCAGAGGCATCGGCGCACGGCGTCGGCAAGCGATTGGGAGGCCGTCGAACCGAGATACAGCGTGCCTTCGCTGCCTGGCTTGTGCGGCGCCAAATCAAGCACGGCGAGCACGCCGTCGTCGCTGGAGGAGAGTTCAAGGGTCTGGCCCGCGCCCGCCTTCGAGCGTTGGACGCGTGCATGCGGCAGTTGCCGCTTCCACAGATGCACCGTGCAGGTACTCACGCGGGCAGTGGTCTTCTTCGACGATCCTTGCCAGACGACGCCATTACCACGGGCATCCGCGACCGTGTCGCGATAGGCGGGGAACGTCTCGACTTTTACATTTTCCGATGCAACGTCGGCCACACTGCCTACCGGCGGATCGTCATGCGCGACGACCGGCATCGTCTGTGCACATCCGGCCAGCAACACGACGAGCCCGATACTCGCAGCGACCGATGCGGCCACCGTGCGCGCCGCCCTGCGCCGCGACACGCGCGACGTGCCCGAATTCCTGTCTTTGCCCCGGTTCATGCCCCCGCTCCACGCTCGCAAATGGCTGTCGCACACGCATTGTCGTTCTTCTGCCGCAACAAGCCAGGCATCGGCGCCGGCTTGCACGGGCCGCGCGGCCTTTCGGGCGATGCACGGTCAGTTGGCGCTCATCTTACCCGCGTTATTCATAGCATGGCAATTCGCGCAATGCGCGCTGGCCCGAATCGCGTATATTGCTGGTTTCTGTCACACTGCGTCGCATCGTCTCGCGCCCCACCCTGCTGCGAGCCGACGTGCCATCCCGTCTACCGGGCCCAGGATCAACCGTCCGGCCGGTAAGTCATAAGCGATAACAACTCGCAGGCATGACGCGCACGTGAATCCTGCCAACCCGTATACCTTTTTGCGACTGTCCCGATTTCCATGTCCAGCAATGCGCAAGCCCCAATCATCGTCATCGCCCCCGATTCGTTCAAAGGTTCGCTGAGTGCCCCGGAAGTGGCGCGCGCCATCGCATCCGGCATTGCGCGGGTACTGCCGCAGGCCGACCTGCGGTTGCGTCCGATGGCTGATGGCGGCGAAGGCACGCTCGACGCCCTGCTCTCCGCCGGTGGACGTCGTGTGCCGCTCTCCGTGCGGGGCGCCGGTCAGGCTTCGGTCATGGCCGAGTATGGCCTCATGCCCGACGGCACGGGTGTGCTGGAAAGCGCCAACGTGGTGAGCATTACCGACCCGGTCGGAATGCAGACGCCGGTGGCCGAGCGCTCGACGCTCGGCCTGGGTGAACTGCTGCGCGCACTGCTCGATACCGGCGCACGCCGTGTGCTCATCGGCCTGGGCGGCAGCAGCACCAACGATGGGGGGGCCGGCCTGCTCGTCGGTCTCGGCGCGCGCTTGCTCGACGCGTCGGGCGAAGCGGTGCCGCCGGTGCCCGCCGCGCTGCATCGCGTGGCGTCGATCGATCTGAACGGGCTCGACGCCCGCCTGAAGGACTGCGAACTGATCGCCATGTCCGACGTGAACAATCCGCTCAACGGCCCGCAAGGCGCCACGGCGATTTTCGGGCCGCAGAAGGGCGTGAGCGACGCGCAGGTCGAGCCGCTCGACCGTGCCATCGCGCATTTCGCCGGCCATGCGCATCGCGCATTCAACGCCAACGAAGCGGCCAGCCGCGCAGGCGCGGGCGCGGCGGGCGGTCTTGGCTTTGCGCTGCACCTGCTGGGCGCGAAGTTCCGTTCCGGCGCAGAAGTGGTGGCTGAGCGTGTCGGTCTGCCGCAGGCGGTGGAAGGCGCCGACTGGCTCATCACCGGCGAAGGTCGCAGCGACGGACAAACGCTCTCCGGCAAGACCCCGATGATTGCCGCGCAGGTGGCAATCAAGGCCGGGGCAACGGCCTCTTTGCTCTCGGGCGCCATCGACCGCAGCGCGCTCGACAGCCTGTCGCGCGTTTTCTCGGGATGCTTCTCGCTGACGTTCGGCCCGACCACGCTGGAGAAGGCCATTGCCGATGCGGCCGGCCTGCTGGCCGACAGCGCGGAACAGATGGCGCGGCTGCGTTACACCCACAAGAGCTGAATCCGACTCGCCGCGACGGCCCGACAGTCATCGGGCCGCTCGCGCGCGCTCGTCAATCAAACATCGGCCACCCCAAGCGCCGCCGCAGCACGACACAGCGCGTACGACGCACGCCTCCCGGCCCTCACACCATCAGATCCACGAATTGATGCACCGGTATCGCCTCGAGTCGTTGCTGATCGAGCGCGACGTCGAGAATGCGGGCCTGCGCGCGCGCCGCGAAGCGCCGCGCCAGATTCGTCTTGAATTTCTCGACGAGCAGGGGAATGCCCTCGTCACGGCGTCGCTTGTGGCCGATGGGATATTCGACCAGCACTTCGTCGAGCGTCGTCCCGTCGCTCAGGGTGACGGTCAGCCCATTGGCAATCGATCGCTTGTCGGGATCGTGATAATCCCGGGTGAATTGCGGGTCTTCCTCGCAGACGATCTTCGCACGCAGCGCATCGATGCGAGGATCGGCGGCGACAACGTCCTCATAGTCGCCCGCGGTCAGTCGGCCGAAGAGCAACGGCACCGCCACCATGTACTGGATGCAGTGATCGCGGTCCGCCGGATTGGCAAGCGGCCCCTGCTTGTCGATGATGCGAATCGCCGCCGCATGCGTGCGAATCTTCACCGACCCGATGTCCTGCGCACCGCGTCCCATCGCCTGCAACTGAGCGTGCAGCGTCATCGCCGCCTCTGCCGCCGTTTGCGCATGGAACTCCGCCGGGAATGAAATCTTGAACAGCACGTTCTCCATCACGTACTCGCTATACGGCCGCTGGAACGCGAACGGCTTGCCTTTGAACAAAACGTCGTAGAAGCCCCACGTCTTGGCGGTCAGCACCGATGGGTAGCCCATCTCACCCGAGCGTGCCATGAGGGCCAGTCGCACCGCGCGGCTGGTGGCGTCGCCCGCCGCCCATGACTTGCGGCTGCCCGTGTTCGGCGCGTGACGATAGGTGCGCAGGCTCTGCCCGTCGACGAACGCGAGCGAGAGCGCGTTGATCAGCTCATCACGCGAGAGCCCGAGCATTTCCCCCACGACCGCCGTCGACGCGACTTTCACCAGCACCACGTGATCGAGTCCGACCTGATTGAACGAGTTCTCCAGCGCCAGGCAGCCCTGAATTTCATGCGCCTTGATCATTGCGGCGAGCACATGGCGCATCGTCAGCGGCGGCTGCCCCTGCGCCACCGCCGTACGCGAGAGCCAGTCGGCCGTCATGAGAATGCCGCCGAGATTGTCGGACGGATGCCCCCATTCGGCCGCCAGCCACGTGTCGTTGAAGTCGAGCCAGCGAATCATCGCGCCCAGGCTGAACGCCGCCTGCACCGGGTCGAGCTGATACGGCGTGCCGGGAACCTTTGCCCCGTTCGGCACGACCGTACCCGGCACAATGGGGCCGAGCAGCTTGGTACACGCGGGATAGGACAGCGCCTCGAAACCGCACCCGAGGGTGTCGATCAGACAGTGGCGAGCGGTTTCGAAGGCGAGGTCGCTGCGGATCTCATAGGTGAGAACGTAGTCGACAATATCGGTCAGCACCTTGTCGGGCGCGGGACGCACATTCGAGATGCCTGCGGACATGGGCGGCCTCCTGTGACGTGGACGAAAGCCGCCATCCTGCCAAGACGAAGCGGCTTGCCGAGACCTCCCATGATAAGCGGCCGGAGAGCGCAATGCTCGCCGGCCGCCGGAATCGCCTCACCGCCCCACCGTCATCGTGGTGCGAAGGTCACGCCCTCAGAACGCGTCGCCAGGAATGCGCACCCATCCTTCCATCAATACCCGGGCGCTGCGGCTCATGAGGGCCTTGGTGACCGTCCACTCGCCGCCTTCCTGCGTCGCTTGCGCGCCCACGCGCAACGTGCCCGACGGATGCCCGAAGCGCACGGCGTCACGCACACCGCCGCCGGCCGCGAGATTGACGAGCGTGCCCGGTATCGCCGCTGCCGCACCAATGCAAACGGCTGCCGTGCCCATCATCGCGTGATGCAGCTTGCCCATCGACAGCGCGCGCACCAGCAGATCGACATCGGCCGCGTTCACCTGCTTGCCGCTCGAGGCCGTGTAACCCGCCGGCTTCGCCACGAACGCGACCTTCGGCGTGTGCTGACGCGTCGCGGCTTCCGAGACGTCCTTGATCAGCCCCATGCGGATCGCACCGTGCGCGCGGATCGTCTCGAACATCGCCAGCGCCTTCGGATCGCCGTTGATGGCGTCCTGCAACTCCGTGCCCCGGTAGCCGATGTCCTCGGCATTGAGGAAGATAGTGGGAATGCCGGCGTTGATCATCGTCGCCTTGAATGTGCCCACACCGGGGACTTCAAGGTCGTCGACGAGGTTGCCGGTCGGGAACATGGCCCCCCCGTCACCGTCGTCCTCGGCGGCCGGGTCGAGGAACTCGAGCTGGACTTCGGCGGCCGGAAACGTCACGCCGTCGAGTTCGAAATCCCCCGTCTCCTGCACCACACCGTCCGTCATCGGTACGTGCGCGATGATCGTCTTGCCGATGTTGGCCTGCCAGATACGCACGACGGCGACGCCATCGCGCGGCACCCGCGCCGGATCCACCAGCCCGCCGCTGATCGCGAATGGGCCGACGGCCGCCGACAGATTGCCGCAGTTGCCGCTCCAGTCGACGAACTTCTGATCGATCGACACCTGCCCGAACAGATAGTCCACATCGTGCTCCGGCCGCTCGCTCTTCGCGATGATGACCGTCTTGCTCGTGCTCGACGTCGCCCCGCCCATGCCGTCGATCTGCTTGCCGTAGGGGTCCGGGCTGCCGATCACGCGCATGAGCAGCGCATCGCGCGCTGCGCCCGGCACCTGTGCGGCGATGGGCAGGTCTTGCAGGCGAAAGAACACGCCCTTGCTGGTGCCGCCACGCATGTAGGTGGCGGGAATTCGAATTTGTGGCTGATACGCCATCACGTCTCTCCTCAGGCAGGTCAGGCAGCCGCCTGTGACGATTCCAGAAAGTCCTGTGCGAAGCGCTGCAGCACCCCGCCCGCCTCGTAAATCGAGACTTCCTCGGCCGTATCGAGACGGCAGGTCACCGGCACTTCCACGCGCTCGCCATTGCGACGATGGATGACCAGCGTGAGATCGGCGCGCGGCGTGCGCTCACCGGTCACGTCGAAGGTTTCGCTGCCGTCGATGCCGAGCGTCTTGCGGTTCGTGCCCGCCTTGAATTCGAGCGGCAAGACGCCCATGCCGACCAGATTGGTGCGGTGAATGCGCTCGAAACCTTCGGCGACGATGGCTTCAGTGCCCGCCAGTCGTACGCCCTTGGCCGCCCAGTCGCGCGACGAACCCTGGCCGTAATCGGCCCCGGCAATGACGATGAGCGGCTGCTTGCGCGCCATGTACGTCTCGATCGCTTCCCACATGCGGGTGATCTTGCCTTCCGGCTCGATACGCGCGAGCGACCCCGCCTTGACCTGCCCGTCGACCACGACCATCTCGTTCTTGAGCGTCGGGTTGGCAAACGTGGCGCGCTGCGCTGTCAGGTGGTCGCCGCGGTGCGTGGCGTACGAATTGAAGTCCTCTTCCGGCAGGCCCATCTTCGCGAGGTATTCGCCGGCCGCGCTGTCGGCCATGATCGCGTTCGACGGCGAGAGGTGGTCGGTCGTGATGTTGTCGCCCAGCACCGCCAGCGCGCGCATGCCGAGCAACGTACGCTCACCCGCGAGCGCCCCTTCCCAATACGGCGGACGACGGATATAGGTGCTCATCTCGCGCCAGTCGTACAGCGGATCGGCCGTCTCGCCCGTCTGAACCGACGCGGCAAACATCGGCTCGTAGACGCGACGGAATTGCTCCGGCTTGACGCTGCGCTCGATGATCGCGTCGATCTCTTCGTCGCTCGGCCAAAGGTCGGCCAAGCGCACCGGCTTGCCGTTGGCATCGACCCCCAGCACATCCTTCTCGATGTCGAAACGGATCGTCCCGGCGATGGCATAGGCCACCACCAGCGGCGGCGACGCTAGAAACGCCTGCTTCGCGTACGGATGAATGCGACCGTCGAAGTTACGGTTGCCCGAGAGCACGGCCGTGGCATAGAGGTCGCGCTCGATGATCTCCTGCTGGATGACCGGGTCGAGCGCGCCCGACATGCCGTTGCACGACGTACACGCATACGCCACCACGCCGAAGCCGAGGGCCTCCAGTTCCGGCAGCAACCCGGCGGCCTCCAGATACAGCGTGACGGCCTTCGACCCCGGGGCGAGCGAACTCTTCACCCACGGCTTGCGCGTGAGGCCCGCACGATTGGCGTTGCGCGCGAACAATCCCGCCGCAATCATGTTGCGCGGGTTGTTGGTATTCGTGCAACTCGTGATCGCCGCGATGATGACCGCGCCGTCGGGCATCCGGCCCGGTTCGTTTTCGACCTTGCCGCTGATGCCGCGCGCGGCCAACTCACTCGTCGGCACACGCTTGTGCGGATTCGATGGGCCGGCGATGTTGCGCACCACGCTCGACAGATCGAACGCAAGCACGCGCTCATACTGCGCGTGCGTCAGCGTGTCGGCCCAGAGGCCGGTCTGCTTCGCATAGGTCTCGACCAGCGCGACCTGCGCATCCTCGCGACCGGTAAGTTTCAGATATTTGATCGTTTGCGCGTCGATGTAGAACATCGCCGCCGTGGCGCCGAATTCGGGGGCCATGTTCGAGATCGTGGCACGGTCGCCCAGCGTGAGGTTCGCGGCCCCGTCGCCATAGAACTCGAGGTAGGCGGACACGACCTTTTCCTTGCGCAGGAATTCGGTGAGCGCCAGCACGATATCGGTCGCCGTGATCCCCGGCTGCGGCTTGCCCGTCAGTGCCACGCCGACGATATCCGGCAGGCGCATCCACGACGCGCGCCCGAGCATCACGCTCTCGGCTTCCAGACCGCCCACACCGACGGCGATCACGCCCAGCGCATCGACCATCGGCGTATGCGAGTCGGTGCCCACCAGCGTGTCCGGATAAGCCACGCCGTCCGAGACCTGGATCACCGGGCTCATGCGCTCAAGATTGATCTGGTGCAGGATGCCATTGCCCGGCGGAATCACGTCGACGTTGCGAAACGCATGCTTCGTCCAGTTGATGAAGTCGAAACGATCTTCATTGCGACGATCTTCGATGGCGCGGTTCTTGGCGAACGCATCGGGATCGAAGCCGCCGCACTCGACGGCGAGCGAGTGATCGACGACGAGTTGCGTCGGCACGACCGGATTGACGAGCGCGGGGTCGCCGCCTTGCGCCGCGATGGCGTCGCGCAGCCCGGCGAGATCGACCAGCGCGGTCTGGCCGAGAATGTCGTGACACACCACGCGAGCAGGAAACCAGGGGAAATCGAGATCGCGGCGTCGCTCGATCAGTTGCTTGAGGGCGTCGGTCAGTGCCGCCGGATCGCAGCGGCGCACGAGGTTCTCGGCCAGCACGCGCGACGTGTAGGGCAGCGTGTCGTAGGCGCCCGGCGCAATGGCCTCGACAGCGGCGCGGGCGTCGAAGTAATCGAGCGACGTCCCGGGCAGGGATTTACGGTATTCGGAATTCATCATGTGAGGAAAGTATCGGCCCGGTGGATGGCAGCGTGACCCGTAGGCAGACGATGCGCCTGCGTGCCGGATGCCTGCGCGGGACAGGGGCGAAGCGACCGCCGCCGCCCCGGGCCTTCCGGGCAAGGAAGGCCCGACGCAGGCAAACTCAGCGCTTGTCGATCGGCACGAATTGCTGGTCTTCCGGACCGGTGTAATTGGCGCTCGGACGAATGATCTTGTTGTCGATGCGCTGTTCGATGACGTGGGCGCTCCAGCCCGACGTGCGCGCAATCACGAACAGCGGCGTGAACATCGCGGTCGGCACGCCCATCATGTGGTAGCTCACGGCGCTGAACCAGTCCAGGTTCGGGAACATCTTCTTGACGTCCCACATCACCGATTCCAGACGCTCGGCAATGTCGTACATCTTCGTATTCTGCTGATCCTTCGACAATTCGTGCGCGACTTCCTTGATCACCTTGTTGCGCGGATCGCTCACGGTGTAGACCGGGTGACCGAAGCCGATGATCACTTCCTTGTTCTCGACGCGGCGACGGATATCGGCCTCGGCGTCGTCGGGCGAGTCATAGCGCTTCTGAATCTCGAACGCCACTTCGTTCGCGCCGCCGTGCTTCGGGCCGCGCAGGGCTCCAATGGCGCCGGTGATGGCGGAGTGCATGTCCGAGCCCGTGCCCGCGATCACGCGCGCGGTGAACGTGGACGCGTTGAATTCATGCTCCGCGTACAGGATCAGCGACGTGTGCATGGCGCGCACCCACAGGTCCGACGGCTTTTCGCCGTGCAGCAGGTGCAGGAAGTGGCCGCCGATGCTGTCGTCGTCGGTCTCCACATCGATGCGCACGCCGTTGTGGCTGAAGTGGTACCAGTACAGCAGCATCGAGCCGAAGCTGGCCATCAGACGGTCGGCGATATCGCGCGCGCCCGGCACGTTGTGGTCGTCCTTCTCCGGCAACACGGTGCCCAGCACCGAGACGCCTGTGCGCATCACGTCCATCGGATGCGCGGCGGCCGGCACGGTCTCGAGCGCGTCCTTGACGGCGGCCGGCAGGCCGCGCAGCGCTTTGAGCTTGGCCTTGTAACCGCGCAGCTCCGCCACGCTCGGCAGCTTGCCGTAGACGAGCAGGTACGCGATTTCCTCGAACTCCGAGGTCTGGGCCAGATCCAGAATATCGTAGCCGCGGTAATGCAGATCGTTGCCCGAACGGCCCACCGTACACAGCGCGGTGTTGCCCGCAGTCACCCCCGACAGGGCGACGGATTTCTTTGGCTTGAAGCCGGTGGCAGTCGTCTCGCTCATGCTCATTCCTCCAGGATCAGGGATTCAGTTATTTCTGTTGGGCGAACAGCGCGTCGAGCTTCTGTTCGTAAGCGTGGTAGCCGATGCTCTCATAGAGTTCGGCGCGGGTTTGCATCGTGTCGAGCACAGCCTTTTGCGTGCCGTCGCGGCGAATCGTCTGATAGACGTTCTGCGCCGCCTTGTTCATGGCGCGGAAGGCCGAGAGCGGGTACAGCACGAGACCGACCTGCGCACTCTTGAGTTCTTCCACGGTGAACAGCGGCGTCGCGCCGAACTCCGTGATGTTCGCGAGCACCGGCACTTTCACGGCATCGGCGAACTGGCGGTACATTGGCAACTCGGTCATCGCCTCCGGGAAAATCATGTCGGCACCGGCTTCGACGCAGGCGCAAGCCCGGTCGATAGCGCCCTGCAGCCCCTCCACGGCCAGCGCATCGGTGCGCGCCATGATGACGAAGTTCTCGTCGGTGCGGGCGTCGACCGCCGCCTTGATGCGATCGACCATCTCCTGCTGGCTCACAATGGCCTTGCCCGGACGATGGCCGCAACGCTTCGCGCCGACCTGATCCTCGATATGCATGGCGCCCGCGCCAAACTTGATGAGCGACTGCACCGTGCGCGCAATGTTGAACGCCGACGGCCCGAAGCCGGTATCGACGTCGACGAGCAACGGCAGATCGCATACGTCGGTGATGCGGCGCACGTCGGTGAGCACGTCGTCGAGCGTGGAGATGCCCAGATCGGGCAGGCCGAGCGACCCCGCCGCGACACCGCCGCCAGACAGATAAATCGCCTTGAAACCAGCCGCCTTGGCCAGCAAGGCGTGGTTCGCGTTAATGGCGCCGACAACCTGCAAAGGTTGCTCGGTCTTGACGGCCTCGCGAAAAGCGGCGCCGGCCGAACGATGGGTTTGCGTCACGTGAGTGCCTCGATCGTGTCGTGTGCGGCCGGCGGTGGAAGCTGCCAAATCGCACATGGGTTGAGTGATGGCAAGGTACTTAGCAATGGCCGTGCCAGCCCGCTATCCGGACGCGCGCAAACCGCGCCGTCGCGTCGCTAAGACGTTCATTTCGCAGCGGAAATTCTTCTCGGATGTGACGCGCGCGTCAAGTCGAACGCGTCGCTTTTCGGTGGGTATTCGTCGCACGATGTTTCATATTGAAACTCAAAATGAAACATTTAATTGCAATATGCTACGATTCGAGTCAGTCTCCTGCCGTGGCGAGCGTCCGTGCGCTGCGCCCCCGCCCGCACCTAACGACGAGTCCGGTCATGCCCAATCTCTCCCCCCCGTTACCCGCTCGCTTGTCAACGGTGGCTCCGAGCGCCGTGCGCGCCGGGTTTGCACAACCGGTCACCGCCGTTCGAAAACCCGTGATCTGGGCCGTGGGCATCAGCAAGCTCGGCGATTTGTACCGCGACATCGTGCCGGACTACGCGGCGCAGGCCGAGGTGCAGATCATCGACAAAGGCTATGAAGCCGTCATCGAAGCGTTGGAGCGCCTGCCCGCCGGCAGCGTCGACGGCATTGTCGCCGCTGGCTCGAACGGCGCCTTCCTGCGCGAGCGCCTAGCCCTGCCCGTGGTGCTCGTGAAGGTGACGGGCTTCGACGTGATGCATGCGCTGGCACGGGCGCGCCGCGCGCGGCCAGCGCCCTCGCCCGCGTCGAATATCGCGCTGGTGTCGTATGCCCGCCCCGCGCCAGAATTTGAGCGCTTCAAAAGCGCGTTCCACCTCGACATCTCGCAACACGCCTATTTCGACCGCCACGATGCGGAAGACCTCGTGCACCGGCTGCGCGACGAAGGCATCGAGGTCATCGTCGGCCCCGGGCTGGTGACTGAACTGGCCGAGCGAGCCGGACTCGCGGGCGTCTTTCTCTATTCGCAGGATTCGGTGCGCGCCGCGTTCGACACGGCACTCGAAGTCGCGCGCTTCGGGCGCATCGAAGCGCAACGCCGCGAGCGGCTCGATACCGTGCTGCGACACTTGCACGAAGGGGTCGCGGCCGTCGATCTGAACGGGCGCATCGAAGCGATCAACGCCCCGATGGCGGGCATGCTCGGCGTGAGCGTTGCCGATGCGGTCGGCCGTCCGCTCGATGCCATCGCCCCGGCGCTCGACATCGCGCGCACGCTGGAGAGCGCGAGCGCCGAACTCGAGGCCATTGTCTCGATGGCCGGCAAGACGTGGGTCATCAATCGCATTCCCTTGCTCGACCAGGGCACGCTCACGGGCGCGCTGCTAACGTGCCAGGACTCGCAGTCGTTTGCGCGCGTCGATCGCTCGCTTCGCTCGCGCCATCGCCCACGCCATCTCGTGGCGCGCTATCGCCTCGACGATCTGATCGGCGATTCCGACGCGATGTCGCAGGTGCGTGCGTTGGCACGCCGCTACGCCCAGACCGACTCGACCGTACTCGTCCACGGCGAGAGCGGCACCGGCAAGGAGCTGCTTGCACAAGGCATTCACAATGCCAGTCGACGGCGCGATTATCCGTTCGTCGCCATCAACTGCGCGGCGTTTCCGGAAACGCTGCTCGAGAGCGAACTGTTCGGCTATGAGGACGGCGCCTTCTCGGGCGCGAGGCGCGGCGGCAAGGCGGGGTTGTTCGAGACGGCGCACAACGGCACCATTTTTCTCGATGAAATCGGTGAAATGCCGATGCCGCTGCAAACGCGTCTGTTGCGGGTGCTGCAGGAGCGCGAGGTGCTGCGACTTGGCGCGACCGAACCCGTGCCCTGCGACGTGCGCGTGATCGCGGCCACTCACCGCGATCTTCGCCAGCGGGTGGCCGTCGGGGGATTCCGCGAAGACTTGTACTACCGGCTCAACATCCTGCGCATGGTGCTGCCGGCACTGCGCGAACGCATGGAGGACTTGCCGCGCCTCACCCCCCTCTTTCTCGAACGCGCACTCGCCCGCGCGGGGGCGCGCATGAGCGTCGATGCGTTGCAGGCGGCGCTCATGCCGCTGCTCGCGACCTATCGCTGGCCAGGCAATGTGCGCGAACTGGAAAACCTGCTGGAACGCATTGCCGTCGTATGCGCGGATGTCGTCGACGCGCACGAGATCAGCCGTGCAAGGTTGGTCGAGATTGCCCCGGAGTTGGGGGCGATGACCGATGGGCTGGGCTCGCCGATGCCGCCCGATGTCATCAGCACGAACAACGGTCGCGAATTTGGCGCGCACGACACCCATCGCGCCCGCATCCCCGGCGTGGGCGTCGAAACATCACCCTCAACGCCGCTGACAGGCCGTGCCCGTCGCGCAGCCGAAGACCTTGCCCGTATTCACGCCACGTTGGCGGCGTGCGGTGGCGACCGCGGCGCCACTTGCGAGGCACTGGGCATCAGCCGCTCCACGCTCTGGCGCAAATTGCGCGAGAACGCCGACGGCTGAGGCTTGCGCTTCAGGTATGGCCCGCCCGTCAGTGCTGGTGACGGATGCGGTCCCACATCTCATGCCAGTCCAAGCGCCTGTGCTGGGACGGCTCGTCGTGATGCGTTACCCAGAAATGGTCGAAGAACATGCCGATGGCGAAGCCGACAAGCAGCGCCACAAGCATCATCGAAAGGTTGAGCATGGACATGGCGACCTCCCGTCGGTCCGAATCTCAGTTTCCATTCTAGTCAAACGATGTCATGCCTGCGTTGCCATATGTCCGTCGTGACGACATAAAAAAACCGGGGTCGAAACCCCGGTTCATGGCCTGCGACGAACGACGCGCTCGATGCGCATCGAACGGAACGCCGACGATTACCACGTCGGAATCAGCGCGCCCTTGAATTGCGTCTCGATGAATGCCTTCACTTCGTCGGAGTGGTAAGCGTCGACCAGTTGCTTGACCCACGGCTTGTTCAGGTCTTGTGCGCGCACGGCAATCAGGTTGGCGTAAGGCCCCTTCAGATCTTCGATGGCGATCGCGTCGCGCTTCGGCACGAGACCGGCTTGCGCGGCAAAGTTGGTGTTGATCGAGGCGGCGTCCAGATCCGGCAGCGCGCGCGGCAATTGCGCCGCTTCCAGTTCCACGATCTTCAGCTTCTTCGGGTTCTCGGCGATGTCCAGCGGGGTCGCGTTCTTGCCGTTGACGCCGGCACCGGCGCGCAGCTTGATCAGGCCTTCCTTCTGCAGCAGGAGCAACGCGCGGTTGCCGTTGGACGGGTCGTTCTGAATGCCGACCTTGGCGCCATTCGGCAGATCCTTCAGCGACTTGTACTTCTTCGAGTAGTAGCCCAGCGGCGAGACGTACGTGAGACCGGCGCTCACGATCTTGTAGCCGCGATCCTTGACCTGACTGTCGAGGAAGGGCTTGTGCTGGAAGCCGTTGGCGTCCAGATCGCCCGCGTCGAGCGCGGCGTTCGGCTGTGCGTAGTCACTGAACTCGATGATCTTGATGTCGAGGCCGCGCTGATGGGCGACCTTCTTCACGACTTCGAAGATCTGCGCATCCGAGCCGGCCATCGTGCCGACCTTCAGGGGCTTGGCGGCCGTCTGGGCCGTGGCGCCGAGAGAGGCCAGCGCAAACGTGGCGCCGAGGAACGCGTGAATCAGTTGACGGGACAGCATGTGCGATTTCTCCTATTGCTCATTGGGCGCCTGTTGAGCGCTGTTCGATGGGGTGGACTCGATGGGTCCACAACGGTCGCGGGGGACGGCAATGCCCTTTCGCGGCCCGGACCCAAGATGCTGCCACAGATGCGGGTTTACGCGAAATACACAATCGGCATTTCGATATCCCCCGCGCGTGTCGATTCATCGGCCGCATGAAAAAACGCCCCTTCGGTCATCCAAAGGGGCGTGTCGCCGGGAGAACTGCCTGATTACGGGCCGGGGGGGTGGCACGGCTGACGGCGAGACCGTCAGCCGGTCGCATCAGGAACCGACGATTAACCTGCAAGTCGCGTTGGCAGGTAGGGGCGAATGCCGCAGGCAAGCGCCCGACTGACTCAGGGGCACGTCTCCTCACCATTCAATCCGTTCATCGAACATCCACCGCCACCGCCGAAACCGCTGGGGCCGCCGAATGCGGCAAGTCCGTTACCGCCAGCCGCGCCACCGATGCCACGACCGCCCGGTCCGGAAGCCCCCACGCCGCCGCCGCTGCTGGCGCCGGCGCTGCCGCCGGGGGCGTTACCGCCGCCGCCGCCACCGCCGGGTCCACCGCCTCCGCCACCGCCGGGCCCACCGCCTCCGCCACTGTGACCGCCGCAACCGCAGCCGCCGGCGCCACCTATGCCGGCACCGGCGCCAAAGCCATTCCCAAATCCTCCGGGGCCACCAAAGGCACCCAGCCCGCCGCTACTGCCGCCACCAAAGCCCATGCCACCGCCACCACCGTGCCCACCGCCTCCCGCCGCATGTAATGCATTGATAGAAATGCCGCACAGCACAACCGCTGCGGCTGCCGTCACCAAAGTCGCCTTGAACCCGTTCATGGTTCCCTCCCCGCGCACACTCACTTCGAAACACGCCCCCCTCGGCCAACAAAGGCTGCGTTACGGCGTGAGCACGTCAGCGAAAATCGCGGGCAATAGCTGGCCGTCCCCTGCACGCAAGCACAGGAGTACCTCGCCAACGGCCTGCTGGAAGTTCGGGTTGGCGCTTCGCCATACGCGATTTACATACGCGATTTCCGTGCCAATCACTGTAACCATTTGATTTAAAACAAACTAATACCTCAACTTACGAGACATCATGAAGGGGTGTGCTGAAAACGTATCTTTCCTGAAACGCCTACAACACGCCCCACCACTGCGGCAATCCACCACACGGACGATCGGTTCATGAGGCAAGGTTGAGCGGTGCAAGAGGCGCGCATGATGAGCGGCTCGCGTCGCCGAACGCCCGGATGCCGCGCAACGCTGCATGGCGGGATTCAGAAAGGTTTCAGATGTGCAGTTTGGCGAAGCAGAGCGCTCGCCAGAGGGGGGATGTCGCGACAATGCCATTAAGGACCGACGCTCGACCATGCCCCGCCGGCGGGCATGGTCGACCCGTTGGCGCGGGGCTTACTTGACTTGCACGGTGGAGAAGTCCTGACGGCCGAACGGACTCACTTCGTATCCGGTCACGTCCGCGCGCGTGATGACCGCTGCAATCGGGTGCGCCAATGGAATCCAGAGCGCATCGTCCTTGATCATGCGCTGCGCGACCTGATACTTCACGGTTCGCGCGGCGAGGTCATGAGAGCGTTTGCCTTCGCTGATCAACTGGTCAAGGTCTTTGTCGCAAAAGCGCGCGAAATTGGTGCCTGATTGCACGGCCGCGCAACTGAACTGCGGCGTCAGAAAGTTATCGGGGTCGCCGTTGTCACCCGACCAGCCCATGAAGAGCAAATCATGTTCTCCCGCCTTGCCGCGACGAATCAGCTCGCCCCACTCCACGGTCTTGATCCGCGCCCGAACACCAATCCTGGCGAGATCGCTTTGCAGCATCTCGGCGCTCAGACGCGGGTTCGGGTTCAACAGACTGCCCGTCGGGCGCGTCCAGATCGTCGTCTCGAACCCTTGCGGGAAGCCCGCATCGGCGAGCAGCTTCTTCGCTTTGGCGATGTCCAGCGGATACGCGGCCACATTCCTCGCGAAGCTCCACGTGTTGGGCGGATACACATTGGTGGCTGGCGTTGCAGCCCCTTCGAACACCTGCTTGACGTAGTTCGCGCGGTCGAACGCCATGTTCAGCGCCTGACGGACTCGCTTATCGTCGAGCGGCTTGTGCTGGGTATTGATCGCGACGAACGCCGTCATGAATGCCGGTGTCTCGACCACCCGGAGCGCCTTGTCGCTGCGCGCCGCCTGCACGTTGACCGGTTTGGGCGAGAGCGCGATCTGGCACTCGCCCACCTTCACCTTCTGCGCGCGCACGGCTGCGTCCGGCACAATTGTGTAGATGAGACGATCCGAGGCCGGCGCGCCGCCGAAGTACGATTTGTTGGCGTCGTACCGCACGACGCTGTCCTTCTGATAGCTACGGAAGACAAACGGGCCCGTGCCGATGGGCCGCGCGTTCATCTCGCCCGGCTTGTTGATCGCGATGAGCTTGTCGGCGTACTCGGCCGAATAGATCGACGCGAAGCCCATCGAGAGCATCGACAGGAACACGGCATCGGGCTCGGACAGCGTGAAGCGAACGGTGTGGTCGTCGACCTTCTGCACCGATTTGATCAGCTTGCCCAGCGAAAGCGATTGCGCATGCGGGAAGCCCGACGGCGTGAGCTTGTGCCACGGCGCCTTGTCGTCGAGCATGCGCTCGAACGTGAAGACGACGTCGTTGGCATTGAACGCGCGCGTCGGCTTGAACAGGCTGTTGCTGTGGAAGCTCACGTTCGGGCGCAGCGTGAACGTGTAGGTCAGGCCGTCGGGGCTGACGCTCCACTGGGTCGCCAGGCTGGGCACGACCTTGCGTTGCGACGCATCGAACTCGACCAGGCGATTGAACACCGGGTCGGCCGACGCATTGGTCGTCGTCAGCGAGTTGTAGCGCACGACGTCGAAGCCTTCGGGGCTGGCTTCGGTGCACACCGTGAGCGCCTTGGCATGTGCGGCGAGCGGCAACATCGGCAGCGACAGGGCCGTCAGAACGGCAGCGAAAATACGGCGCGAGCGACGACGCATGGGCGTCTCCTCCAGGAAGTCGATGACGGTGAAAAACAGCGGGTCAGAATAGCGCAAATTCACGCCAATCGCCTTTGCATTGGGGCCCTTATCGACACTCGCCGTCCCGAATCCAGAAACCGATAGTCAGTTCTGCGAAACGCCGCTCTGTCAGGCGCCGGCCGGCAGCGGCGGACGATAGCCCAGCGCATGGCTTGCGGACAAGGCTTCGCGGCGCACCGCCTCACCAATCGGGCCGTCCATGCGCGCGTCGAACCCGCCCGTGGCACCCAGCGCCGTGACGACACCGACCAAGCGGCCGTCGTAGTTGAAGACCGGCGCGGCCAGCGCGCTGATCCCCGTCAGGTTGGTGTCGCGAACGCTTGCCCCCTGCGCGGCGCGCACCTCGGCACGCAGCGCGCCGATGGGATCGGACGCATCGAGCTGTGCGCGTTGCTCCGGCGAGGCATGGGCCAACTCGGCTTCGGCCATCGCCATCACTTGCGGATCGTCCAGGCATCCGAGAAAAACACGGCCGGCGGCCGACCAGAGCATCGACATTACCGACCCGATGCGCACGTTGATCGTCACGGGCAGGCCCGGCTCCTCGAAACGCACGATGGTCGGTCCCTTGTTGCCCATGACGGCGATGAAGCAGGTGACATCGAAGGCTTCGCGCAAGCGCACGAGCGCCGGTTCGGCCGCACGCACCGGGTCGGCCTGCCGCATGGCGGCCACGCCGATGAGCATCGCTTCGAGTCCGAGATGATAGTGCTGTGAGTCGGTGTCCTGCGCGACGAGGCCCTCCTCCACGAGACTCATCAGATACCGGTGCACTTTGGCCGGACTTTGCTGCACATGCTGGGCGAGTGCGGTCAGGCTCGCGCGACCGCCCAGCCGGGCCAGCCCCTTGAGCACGACCATGCCGGTCTCGGCCGATTGCACGCGTTGACGGCGCCCGCGCTCGCGCGGTGCGTCGGTGACATCGTCGTCATGGGGGGCATCAACGCGCGAAGGCGTATCGGCGCTGCGCGGAAGGCCTGCGGTGGGTCGTTTGCTTGTCGTCATCGCCGAGATTTTATGATGCAAAGCGATATTGTCCGGCATCGGCGAGGCTAGAGGTTAACCCCAGTCCACCAAATTACGCAATGCGTATTATATTTACGCTTAATAAATTCCAGGGAGGAGAGGCGCACCGCCCGATCGCGTGATCGCTCCTCTACACTTGTTCTATATTGCGCGTGTCGTCGCGAGCCCAACGCGGCGCCCGTCACACCGTACCCAGAGAGCGTGAACGGATGAGCCAACCGATTGCCCCCACCTCCGACACGGCCGCCGCCGGCGGCTGCCCTTTTCATCAGACGCCTGCCGCCACAGCCCCCAACGGCTGCCCGGTGAGCGCCCGTGCCGCGGACTTTAACCCGTTCGAAGACGGTTACCAGCAAGACCCGCCCGAGTATGTGCGCTGGGCGCGCGAGCAAGAGCCGGTGTTCTACAGCCCGAAGCTCGGCTACTGGGTTGTCACGCGCTACGACGACATCAAGGCGATCTTCCGCGACAACCTCACGTTCAGCCCGTCGATTGCGCTTGAAAAGATCACGCCGACCGGACCGGAAGCGAATGCCGTGCTGGCCTCCTACGGCTTCGCGCTCAACCGCACGCTGGTGAACGAAGACGAACCCGCCCACATGCCGCGTCGTCGCGTGTTGATGGAGCCGTTCACGCCCGAGCATCTCAAGCATCACGAGCCGCTGGTGCGCCAACTCGCACGCGACTACGTGGATCGCTTCATCAACGACGGCCGCGCCGATCTCGTCGACCAGATGCTGTGGGAAGTGCCGCTCACGGTGGCGCTGCACTTCCTCGGCGTGCCGGAGGAAGACATGGACAAGCTGCGCGAGTATTCCATCGCGCACACGGTCAACACGTGGGGACGCCCCAAGCCCGAAGAGCAGGTGGCCGTGGCCCACGCCGTAGGCAATTTCTGGCAACTGGCGGGCAAGATTCTCGACAAGATGCGTCAGCACCCCGAGGGGTCGGGCTGGATGCAGTACGGCATTCGCAAGCAAAAGGATTATCCCGACGTCGTCACCGATTCGTATCTGCATTCGATGATGATGGCGGGCATCGTGGCCGCGCACGAGACGACGGCCAACGCCACCGCGAACGCCATGAAGCTGCTGCTCCAGCATCCGGACGTCTGGCGCGAGATCTGCGACGACCCATCGCTGATTCCGAACGCCGTCGAAGAGTGTCTGCGTCATAACGGCTCGGTCGCCGCATGGCGCCGGCTGGTCACTCGGGACGTCAACATTGGCGGCATCGACATCGCCGCGGGTGCGAAGCTGCTGATCGTGACCTCGTCCGCCAACCATGATGAAGCGCACTTCGCCGACGCCGACCTGTTCGACATTCGCCGCGAAAACGCGAGCGATCAGTTGACGTTCGGTTACGGCTCGCACCAATGCATGGGCAAGAACCTCGCCCGCATGGAAATGCAGATCTTCCTCGAAGAATTCACGCGCCGGCTGCCGCACATGACGCTGGCAGAGCAGACCTTCACTTATGTGCCGAACACCTCGTTCCGCGGCCCGGAGCATGTCTGGGTCGAGTGGGATCCGGCGCAGAACCCCGAGCGCCGCGACCCCGCCGTGCTGACGCGTCACTCGCCCGTGCGCATTGGCGAACCCTCGGGACACAGCGTGACGCGTCCGGTCGTGGTCGAGTCTGTGGTGCCGGTGGCCGACGGCATCGTGAAGCTACGCCTCGTCGCCCCGGACGGCCGCGCCATGCCGCGCTGGGCCCCGGGCTCGCACATCGACATCGAGTGCGGCGACACGGGGCTGTCGCGTCAGTATTCGCTGTGCGGCGATCCGGCCGACGCCGGCGCGCTGGAAATCGCCGTCCTGCATGAACCGCAAGGCCGTGGCGGTTCGCACTGGGTTCATACGCAAGTGAAAGCCGGCGACCGCCTGCGCATTCGCGGTCCGCGCAATCACTTCCGGCTCGATGAAACGACGCGTCGTGCCATCTTCGTTGCGGGCGGCATTGGCGTGACGCCGATTGCCGCCATGGCGCGTCGCGCGAAGGCCTTGGGTATCGACTACGAGATCCATTACAGCGGCCGCAGCCGCCACACGATGGCGCTGATCGACGAACTGCTCGCGCTGCATGGCGAGCGTTTGCATCTGTGGGTGAAAGACGAGGGCCAGCGCGCCGACTACGCCCGCCTGCTCGCCACGCCGCGAGACGGCACACAAGTGTATGCCTGCGGCCCGCTACGGATGCTCGACGCCCTCGCACAGTGCTGTGCGCCCTGGCCGGACGACACGCTGCGCGTCGAACACTTCCAGTCGCAACTGGGCACGCTCGATCCCGCGAAGGAGCATGCATTCGACGTCACGCTCAAGGATTCCGGCATTACGGTGACGGTGCCGGCCGATCAGACGCTGCTCGCGGCGCTGCGTGCGGCGAACATCGACGTACAGAGCGACTGCGAGGAAGGGCTGTGCGGTTCCTGCGAGGTGCAGGTGCTGGAGGGCGACGTGGATCACCGCGACGTGGTGCTCACGCGCGCCGAGCGCGACGCGAACACGAAGATGATGTCGTGCTGCTCGCGCGCCTGCGGCAAATCGCTGGTGCTGGCGTTGTAGGTCGCCGCGTCGGCGCCCGGCGCGCTCGGTGGGTTCAGTGGGCGTGCCGCGGCTTGCGCAGCATCGCCAGCAGCGCGACGAGCGCGAGCCATGCAAAACCGCACATGACCGTTGCGAGCGGACGCGGCGAGCCGTCGTTGAGCACGCCGAGCAGCCCACCCGCCGCGAAGCCGAAACCATACTGCACACTGCCCACGAGCGCCGCCGCTGCGCCGGCGCGCGTCGGGTGATTGGCGAGCGCCCCCGCCACCGAATTCGCCGTGATGATGCCGCGCAGCGACATGAACAGAAACAATAGCGCCACCATCATCGGCAGCCGCGCGCCCCCCAGCCACGCGCTCGCGCACAACACGGTCGTGACGATCGCACAGCCCACAATGCCGGCACGCATCAGGCGATCTGCGCCCAACTGCCCCACACGGCGCGAGTTGAACATGGTCATCGCCGCCATGCCGACGATATTGATGCCGAAGAGCACCCCGAAAAACTGCGGCGACACATGGAAGTACTCCATGTACACCAGCGGCGTGCCCGTAATGTAGGTGAACGACGCGCCAAAGACCGCGCCGCCCGCCAGCATGTAGCCGACGAAATGCGGGTCGCGCAACAGATGCCAATAGGACATCAGGACGGCACGCGGTCCACCCGACTGACGCGCGTGCACCGCCCCGGTCTCCGGCAAACGCCACAAGGCCAGCATCGCCACCGCGCCGAACACCGCGAGAATGCCGAAGATCGCGCGCCACGTCGTGACGCGCAGCATCTGTCCGCCAACGAGCGGCGCCACGATCGGTGCAACGCTCATCACCAGCAGCATGATCGAAAAGGCGCGCGCACTGTGGCGCGGCCCGTAGACGTCACGCACGATGGCTTGTGCAATCACGGGCATGGCGCATCCGCCGAGCGCCTGCACGAAGCGCCACACCATCATGTGATCGATGGTGTCGGCAAACGCACAGCCGATGCTGCCGAAGATGTACAGTGCGATCCCCGCCGCCATCGGCCGACGACGCCCAAAGCGGTCCGCGAGCGGACCCCACAGGAGCTGCCCGAAGGCGAACCCCAGGAAGAAGTAGGAGAGCGTGAGCTGCGTGGTCGCGACACTCGCACCCAGTTCGTGGCGCAACGTCACGAGTCCCGGCAAATACATGTCCGTGGAGGCGGGCGCGATCATCATGAACAGGCCGAGAATGCCCAGCAACACACGCTCGGAAGGCAACGCAGGAGAGAGTTCGGACGTCGATGTCATGATCGTTCTGAGAGGTCGGCGCAATGCCTGTCGCGCTGCGGGAGGCGCCGCAAAAAAAACGACGCCCGCCATGATAACGCTGGCGGGCGTCGCACTTTCATACTCGATGGTTATCGGACCCCTAACCGATGCTTATGGCGCAGCGTTCAGGTCCCGAACCTTTCGACCTCGCCATCTCATCCGGCCGTTGCCGCCTGCAGGTTGCCGCCGTCGCTGCGCTGCGTGCGGGCAATCGCCAGCACGCCGATCAACGAAACGCACGCAGGCACCGCCGCCGCCAGGAACAGCGACGACGACGACCATTGCAAATGCATCAGCGCGCCGCCCAGCACCGGACCGAGCACCGAACCGATGCGGCCGATACCGAGGCTCCAGCCAATGCCGGTGGAACGCAACGAGGTGGGGTAATACGTCGCGGCGAGTGCGTTGAGCGCCGGTTGCCCGCCGATGATCGAGAAGCCCGCGAAGAAGATGGCGATGAACACCGCGACCATCGACACCATGACCATCGGATTGCCGATCGCCGCCGTCGCCGCCATCGCGATGAGGAACGTCACGGCCAGCACGCTCGTGAAGCCGACGCGATCGATCACGCGGCCGAGCAGTAGCGTGCCGATCACACCGCCCGCCCACAGCGCGGTGCCCGCCATCACGGCGACCTGTGTCGAATAGCCCGCATCGCGAATTACCGTCGGCAACCAGTTCGACAGGAAGTACATGTCGAGCAAGTTTGCGAAGTTCACGACCCAGAGCAGCAGCGTCACCCGTGCGCGGCCGTCCTTGAACAGCTCGACGAACGGCACGCCTTTCGCCTTTTGCTCATCGAGCACGAAGCGGGCGTCGACCGGCACGTTGGCGCCGGGTGCCACGCGTAGCAGTTGCTTGCGAATGTGTGCGTTGTCGCGTTTGCCGAACATGAGGAACTGGATCGACTCGGGCAGCGAGATCCACATCAGCACACCGAGCACCAACGGAATGGCGCCGCCGATGTAGAACACCGCGCGCCAGCCCAGGCTCGGAATGATCGCCGCCGTGATGAGGCCGCCGAGCACACCGCCCAGCGTGAAACCGCACGACACAATCATCATGAGCGACACGCGGATGCGGCGCGGGCTGTACTCGCCGGCAAGCGCCATCGCGTTCGGCATGATGCACCCCAGGCCCAGCCCGGCCGCAAAGCGCCAGACGACCAGTTCCGTAATCGTGTTGGCGAAACCGGTGACGATCATGCACGCCGAAAAGCACAAGGTCGCGCCAATGAGCACCGGGCGACGGCCCAGCTTGTCGGCCAGTGCCGAAAAGGTAAGCGAGCCGACCAGCATGCCGAACAGCCCCGCGCCGAATACCGGCGCGAGTGTTTCCTTGGCAATGCCCCATTCCCGAATCACCACCGGCGCGACATACCCCATCGCCTGAACATCGAAGCCATCTACCACCAGACACATCGCGCACAATGCGATCACCCACCACTGATACGCGCCCAGACGGCTCTCGTCGATCAGTGCGCCCACATTCACTTCTGCTGCTTTCATTTTGTCTCCCAACGTTTTTCGCAACTTCGTGGCATTGCGTTCCCGGTCGAGGGGCTGGCGACGGCCTATTCCCATCGCGGCCTCGTCCCAGGCGCCTCGTTGCCCGAATCCAGCAAACAAGGCATGTCATGCGCCGGATCGGACGGCGAATCCACCCAATTCCGTCGCGCATGAAATTACGCTTTGCGGAAGTTTATATCGCCAAACGTAAATCAATGCCTAGTGTTAACACTGAGATTTTCAGGACATGCAAACGCGATGGGGGCAGGAATCCGAGCGAGATCGGTGGAACCTCGGCTCACGGACATGGCGCTCAGCTTTGTGGTTTTTCTCCATCTGAACGATGGGAGCCCCCTGGCAAAATGCCAGCAGGCTATACAGGCGGGGGAATTGGGCCAAGGATGCGATGAAAAGCGACGAATTGTCGCAGTTGGCGTTTTTCTACAAATTTTCTTGCGAAGGTTAACCCGTCTAGGGATTTCCCTGATATAGTTACACCTGTCTCCTCCACCTCCTCCTGGTGGATTTCACGGCCAGCAACTTGCTGGCCGTTTTTTTTGCTCGCCGATCCTGCCCTTACAGGGCATTCAGTGGGATGTCTGACTCTCGTTCGCGACGCGATCTTCGATGCGGCGCTCGATCCGTTTTCGGACCATTGCCGCAGCCTCGGACGCATCATGGGCATCGATGCTCGAAAATTCGCAACGTCCGATGTAGTGCCCCTCACAATAGGCATCGACGGCACCATCGAAACGTTCGTCGGTACGCGGTGTGACCGCCCCCTCCAAGTCGAACGGGCGCCCCGGCGGCGTGTGGCTGACGTAGTGCCAGGAAAACCGAAAAGATTGCATCACATGTCCCCTTCAATCCAGCGGCAGCGATCACGCTGCCGACCGATGCTGTTTTTCAGGAAATCCTAGCATGTTAAGGAATCTCGACAAACGGTCGAAAAAAAAGCGGCCCGCCTGATCGGCGAGCCGGATAGTCCGTGGAGGTCGGGGGCACATCTGAGCCACGGCAACTCCACTCTAGCCCCGAATCACTGTCGCTATTCTCGGTAATTTTCCTGATCCGGCGTAAATGGTTTGTCTGACGCCGCCCCCCCATGCCGTTACGGAAGCGAGACTGTCACGCTCGCTCGTCGTGCCTTCGCAAGAAAACTCATCGGCCAACCTCGCCCGCCGATGCTCGGCAATCCGGCAAGCGGCGACCGCACAACAGGGGGGACGAAATGGGGTCGGCGCTACGGTAACGTTTGGCTCCCCGCCCTCCTTCCCACGACCTCGCCATGACGCTCAAATTTCGCAATCCGGCGAACGGAGATGTCGTCGAGATCACGCGTCTGTCGTGTGTCGCGGCCTTCTTCCTCGGTCCGCTTTACCTCATGGCCTACGGATTCACGTGGCATGCGCTCGCCTGGACCCTCCTCGCCATCGGGCCCGCGTTGATCTGGAAGGAATCGGCATTGGCGTTTTCGCTGCCCGCCACCTGCCTGTTCTACTCGCTGATGATTCACCCGCTGCTCATCGGCAAGCTGCGCGCCAATGGCTGGCCGCCCACGCGCGACGATGCCGTGCCCAGCCCTCGCCAGCGCGGCTACGACGTGTACGGCGATGCGCCGGCCTTCCGGCGCGCTGATGCCGGTCACCCGCTCGCCGCGACGTCCCGCCCTGCCGCCAGCGATGGCGAGTCGTCGGCGTAACGCGACAAGCCGTGCCCGGACGGCACCGAGGCGATCAGACGGGCGGCGTTACGTTGTCGTCACTGTCAGGCGAGGCCTGCGGCGACATCGCAATGAATCGATCGATCGCCGCCGAGGCGTGTTCGGCGCGATAAGCGAGGCTGATCGGCGCGAGCGGCACGTCGCCCTCGATGGGCCAGAATCCCATGCCGGGTGTACGAATCTGACTCACCGACGCGGGCACGAGCGACACCCCGAACCCCGCCGCCACCATCGGCACGATCGACGTGATCTGCGGCGCTTCCTGCCCGAGCTTCGGGTGAAATCCGGCAGATTCGCAGGCCGCAATCGTCCGGTCGTACAACGCTGGACTGATCTCGCGCGGCAGCAAGATGAATTCGTCCCGGGCGAGCGCGGCGAGCGGCACGCGCTCCCGCGCGCACATCGGGTGTCCCAGCGGCAACACCAACACCATCGGCTCGTCGGCGACCGGCACCGTGACGATCCCCGGCGGCAGCTCGAACGGCGTGCGAACAAATGCCACGTCGACCGCTTCGTCGACCAGCGCCGTCAACAAGCTGGCGGTGTTGCTCTGTTGCGGATGCAGTTGCACGTCGGGATAGCGAGCGCGGAAGTCACGGATCCACGCAGGAATGCGGGGCTCGAAGTACGTCGCGCCCGCAAACCCGATACGGATCTGCCCCGCCTCGCCGCGCGAGATCTGCTGCATTCGGCGCTTGACGCGCTCCACTCGCTCCAGCACCTGCCGCGCTTCCGGCAGGAACGCCTCGCCCAACTCCGTGAGCACGACATCGCGCGGCAAGCGCACGAACAACGGCCCGCCCAATTCCGCCTCGAGTTGCCGAATCTGCAGACTCAACGGCGGCTGCTGAATGCCGACACGCGCCGCCGCCCGCGTGAAATGACGCTCTTCGGCGACTGCAATGAAATATTGCAAATGCCGCAATTCCATGACTGCTCCTCTGTCTGCCCCGCCCCATTGGGGTTTTCGTTGCTCATACATACAAAGTATTCAAATGCCACTTTTAATATATTGGAAATGTGACCGATGGGTCAATACACTGCGAATCAGGCGCGGACAGGCTTGCCCTTAGCTGCCACGCCGAAAGATCAAGGGATTCGAATAAGAGAGACGAGGAGCCTGAAGATGTTTGAAGACCGCATCCGCCTGGCGTCGCTGCGCGACCGGGTGATGAGTGCCGACGAAGCGGCAATGTTGGTGCGAGACGGCATGGTGGTCGGCATGAGCGGGTTCACCCGCGCCGGCGACGCCAAGGACATGCCCATCGCGCTGGCCAAGCGGGCCAAGGCCCACCCGATGAAGATCACGCTGATCACGGGAGCGTCGCTCGGACACGATTCCGACAAGACGCTGACCGAAGCAGGCGTGCTGGCGAAGCGTCTGCCGTTCCAGGTCGACACGACGCTGCGCGGCGCGATCAATCGCGGCGATGTGATGTTCGTCGATCAGCATTTGTCGGAGACCGTCGAATTCCTGCGCACCGGACAGTTCGGCGCGCTCGACGTGGCCGTGATCGAGGCCGTTGCCATCACGGAAGACGGCGGGCTCGTGCCGAGTTCGTCGGTCGGCAATTCGGCGAGCTTTGCGATCCTCGCGGACAAGGTGATTGTGGAGATCAACCTTGCGCAGCCGCTCGCCTTCGAAGGCATGCACGACATCTGGATTCCGGGTCAGCGTCCGCATCGCGCGCCGCTGCCCATCGTCGACGTGCGCGATCGCGTCGGCACGAACGTGGTGAAGATTGCGCCGGAGAAGATCGCCGCGATCGTTATCACCGACACGCCGGACAGCGCCTCCAACGCGCTGCCGCCCGATGCGGACACGCAGAACATCGCCGGCCACCTCATCGAATTTTTCCAGCACGAAGTCTCGCGCGGCCGCCTGCCGCGCACGCTGCCTGCGATTCAGTCGGGCATCGGCACCATTGCCAATGCGGTGCTCACGGGCTTCATCGACTCGCCGTTCGAGAACCTTACGATGTACTCCGAGGTGCTGCAGGACTCGACGTTCGAACTCATAGATGCGGGCAAGATGGTGTTCGCGTCGGGGTCGTCGATCACGGTGTCGCAAGCCGTGCAGGATCGTGTTTTCAAGCATCTCGGGCGCTATCGCGACAAGCTCGTGCTGCGTCCGCAGGAGGTCAGCAACCATCCTGAAGTCATTCGACGGCTGGGGTTGATCGCACTCAACACCGCGCTCGAAGCGGACATTTACGGCAACGTGAATTCCACGCACGTCGGCGGCACGCACATGATGAACGGCATCGGCGGCTCGGGCGACTTCGCTCGCAACGCCCGCATGGCGATCTTCGCCACCAAGTCGATTGCGAAGGACGGAAAGATCTCGAGCATCGTGCCGATGGTGCCGCACGTCGACCACAACGAGCACGACGTGGATATCCTCGTGACGGAGCAAGGCCTGGCCGATCTGCGCACGCTCGCCCCGCGCGAGCGCGTGAACCTGGTGATCGATCATTGCGCGCACCCGAGCTACCGAGAAGTGTTGCGCGACTACTATCGCGACGCCCTGCGCTATGGCGGGCAGACGCCGCACGCGCTGGAACACGCGTTCGACATGCACGTCAACTTGCGCGAGCGCGGTTCGATGCTGGCGGGGCGATGACGTTGCCGACGGTCGCCAACGCCGACGGGCGGGCGACCGGACGCGGCGACCGTTGCGATGGATGCGACGGGCTCAACCATTGCGATGGCGCCGACGCGCATTGTCGACGCCGGGGAAGAACATGGGACGCATGCGGTCCTGTGGGCCGAACGCCGATGCGGGCGTTCAGGCATTCGCGGCTCGCCGGCGTGCGCAGGCGAGCCGCTTTTTATATGTGTGCGCGTGGCGTGGTTATCGAAACGAGAAGCGTCGGCCATTCCTTCGACGATCCAGCGAGTGGGCGATTCTCCATCACGCCCCTGCCCGCGTCACAGCCAACCGGCGGGGCGAGTGCCGGGTTCGCGGCGTTGGCCTGATTCGGTGCCTGATTCGGTGCGAAGCGCCACCCCGACGATGCGTGGACGGACGCTTCGCTTCCCTTGGCCGTCAGCAGTTGCCCTTTTTCGCCTGCCCCGGCGGACAGAAGCCATTTCCCGGGCCGCCACGTCCGCCATAACCGCCATCGTCGGGAAGATAGACGGCGCAACTTGCCAGCAGGACGGTGGTAGCGAGAAGCAGAAAAGCGAGTTTGCGCATTTGGCGGATCTCCGAATGAAGAGGTGACACACGACAGCAGGATCGCGCGATGTGTCGCCATTCTATAAGTGACATTCTCACCGGACGCCCCCGGGCGGATCGTCAGAGATATACACTCGCGTCGAGATCAGGGATCGCTCTGAATGCGGGCTTCGCAAAGAAATAGCCTTGCATCAGGCTGACACCGTGCGCAATGAAGAAGTCACGCTCGCCTCGCGTTTCAATGCCTTCCGCAACGACCTGTATGCCCAAGTCCCTGGCGATGGCGAGTATTCCCTTTACGATGCGCTGACGCACGGAATCCGTATCGATTCCACGAAGTAGACCCATATCAAGCTTCACGATATCCGGTTGAAAATCCACCAACAAAGCCAGCCCGGAATATCCGGCACCGAAGTCGTCAATTGCCGTAAGGAAGCCATAGCTTTTATAGGCTCTGAATATCTCGACCAAGTGCGCGCGATCGTTAACGTATTCTCCCTCGACGGTTTCAAAGATGATTCGTTCGAGCGGAAACCCATAGGTCTGCGCGGCCTCGAGCGTCGTCCTGATGCAGACTTCCGGGCGGTACACCGCGTTCGGCATGAAGTTGATTGACAGGTGCGCGTCGAGCTTCAGCTCGGCGGCCGTTGCAATGGCAACTTGCCGACACCGCTGGTCAAACCGATATCGATTTCCGTCATCGACTTGCGACAATACCGAGTATGCCGGCGCGCCATTCGAACCGCGCACCAGCGCCTCACACGCGAAAATCTTCTTGTGACTGACGTCGACAATCGGTTGAAACGCAAAATCGATATCTATCGATAATGTCGCTTCATCCTGGCAGCCAGCGCATCCTTTCGACTGACGCATTGGCGCGTCAGCGCCGGGAGACCTTGAAAACTGCATTATCGATTTTGTCATGCTTGTCACTGTTTGTGCCTCGCGATACCTTTGTCTGTTATTCAGCGACGGCCAGCATCGCTTGGCGCGCCATTAGTGTTGGAGGCGCTTTTGCAGAGCGCGTCAGGCGCGCTAACCCGCACGCAGTTTCGCCCGGCACGTTTCGCGTCATACAGGGCACTGTCTGCAGCACTCAGCAAGTCATCAAGCGACGCATCTGACTCACTCAGTGAAGCGACGCCGAGGCTAACGGTTGCCCTGATTGACTGACCGTCAATTTCTATGAGCGCGTGTTCGATCGAAGCGCGCAGCCGTTCTGCGATCTCCGTGGCATCATGCGAAGCGGTCGACGACAGAAGCAGGACGAACTCCTCACCGCCCAGCCTGCCAACAACGTCGGAGGCACGAAGAATGGCCCGGGATTCAAGCACAATCCGTTTCAATACCTCGTCGCCCGCTTTGTGCCCGGCCGTGTCATTGATCTGCTTGAAATGGTCCGCATCGAGCATGACAAGCGATAGCGGACGCTCATACCGCTTTGCACGTGCCAATTCCGCTTCCGCAAGCTCAAAAAAGTACGCCCGATTTGAAGCGCCAGTCAAATGGTCCGTGGTAAGCAAACGCTCCAGGTTGTCGCTCGTCACTTTCCGTTCGGTGGCGTCACGAATCACGACGGAATAGCCGGAAATGTCGCCGGAGTCTTCCCGAAGGACGGAAACAAGAATTTGCCCCCAGAAGCGTCGTCCCGATTTTGTCTCACACCAGCATTCCTCAATGTGCCATCCGTCATCACGCGCAAGCGCCACGTGCTCGGGGAGCCAGCCTTTTTTCCGCTCGCTCGGAGCATAGAAAGTATCCAAGGGCTTCCCGACGATGTCGTCGGCAGAGAAGTCCGCGAGTCGCGCTATCGAAGCGTGCCAGGTTTCAACGCACCCGCGGGCATCGAGTGTGAAAAACGCAAAGTCGTTGACGCTTGTATAGATGCCCGCCAGCCATGCTTCCGTTTGCCGAACTCGCCTTTCGGCGGCGACCTGGCGCGATATATCCGTGAGCACCGTCATCAAGAGGTCTGCATTGACCTTTATGATGGAACAGGAAAGCACGACCGAATTTGCCTTTGTCGGACTGACGAATAGTCGATGATTTTCGCAGACGTTTCCGCGCTCCTGCTCGAAGCTCGAAACGAGATTCCGTAGTTCCGGGGCAACGGCTCCGAGCGCGTCGAAGATGTTCGACATCGCGCTTGCCTTGACCAGCGGCATCAGAAGTTGGGCCGCCATGGGATTCATCATGTCGACGGTCCCAGACGCGTCGCTGCGAACGATTCCCACGGGGGAAAGGTACATGAATGACAACAGCGCCTCATATTCGGAGGCGAGGTCGTCGTGACTAGCGGCCAACCCTGTCAATTTGTCACCTGACGGTCTATGAGAAGAAAGCACGTGGCAACATCCGGTGACTTCAGCAAACGTAGCCTCACGGGTGTTGGCCGCATTCGTAGCGTGAGCACATAGGGAATGATGTCGTCCAAGGTCGCGCAGTCGAGAAACCGTTGCGCGACCATGAAGTTGTTCATGCACGGCGCCACTTCCGCAAATATATGGCGATTCAAAACTCTGGAGGGCGATAGGCCGGCATTCCTCGACTCGCTTGCGTTATACGCCGTTACGTGAAACTCGAATGTGAATCCGATGACTCCATAAGGAAGCTCGTCGAGCTGGCCTGCGTCCAGCGCCACCAGTTGCCTAATGCTGACTCGCTCGAATCCCTTATCGACGTTTTCCATGCGTTAGCCAGCGAAGTGCCGTCTCAATAATAAAACTGCGGTGCAGCGGAATTGCCGGGGACGCGGGCGTGAGACTCACCGCGTGGCAGCCAAGTTCGAAACCTAATTCAACAGACACGATAACGGCTCACCGCGATACAACTTTAGCCTTGCTCAACATGTTCACGGCGTCCGGCCGTACCCAGTGCCACCACACCAAGGTGGCGAAGAACTCCGTCGTTCGGCCCGGATCGCCGCAGGTTTGCACGACGGTTTGCGCTCAGTGAGCCCAGCGTTGCTGCACGAAACCACAGACGCATTGCCCGATATCGAGTCGCCTTAACGATTTACGTTGACAGACCGAGCTTTCCGGTGTTACTGTCTGCTTCGAAATATTCAAGAAGCTCGATTGCTGATCACCATTTTCCGCCTTGTCTGCGCGGTACTCGTTGTCCTCTCCTCTTCCTTGAAGTTTTTGTCGCTCCGCAGTGGAGCTGTATTTTTTTTGTTTCAAGGAATCGATATGGATACCGGTACTGTTAAGTGGTTCAACGATAGCAAGGGCTTTGGCTTCATTACTCCTGACGCTGGCGGCGATGATCTCTTCGCTCACTTCTCGGAAGTTCGCGGCGATGGATTCAAGACGCTCGCAGAGAACCAGAAGGTGAGCTACGAGACGAAGCGTGGCCCGAAGGGCATGCAAGCCTCGAATATCACCCCGCTGTAACGTATTTCAAGGGCCGGTCTTCCGGCCCTTCGCTTGTCTGCCTCACGCGCGCGCTTCCTCGCGCAGCGACGCTCCCCCTCGATCCGATCGCCACGCCTCAACGTGTGCATCGTTTGTCGTTTAGACACAATCCGTCTCTCCCCACTTTCAAATTGTCCTGCTTGTATGGCGCGAATGCCATGTGTGCGCTCGACAATCGCTAATGCAAAATATCGAACATCACCACCAATACAACGGCTACTCAATTTCCCCATCCGCGCACCAACTATCGGACGGCTGGTTTGCTGCCAACCTCGTGCTCGTCAGAGGCGGCCCCCTGGACGCCGATCCGGTTTCGTACAATTTCTACGCGCTCGATTATTTCGACAACGAAACGCAGGCCCTGGGGCACGCCACCACGTGGGCGCGTGACTGGGTCGACAATCGCGGCTAGACGGCATTTCGATGTCGCAGCGGATTGAGTCAAAAAGCAAAAAGCCCTTGACGTCACCGTCGCGGGCTCGTTGACTTCATTTCACCGCCTGGATACCCGACACCGAGTCAAGCGCTCAGAAGTCCCAGATGACCGGCACCCAACGATAGGCATCCACAAAATCGTGGAGATCCACCGGAAAAGGTTCGCCCAATCCGGCCGGTGTGTCCGACGCAACAACGGGTGGCAAGTCCCTGGCGACCCTCATCGCGAGCGCGACATTGGGGGCGGAACATGCATGTCTACGCAGCAGACGATGGCGTCGACGCCAGAATCGTGCTCGCTCAGATAGACGTGCCTCACGCCACTGTCGAAATAAAGACTATCGCCTGGCGCCAGCCGAAATTCGCTGCCATTTTCAAACTGCAGCAACAAACTCCCTGACAAAACGAACACGAACTCTTCGCCCGCGTGGCGAATATAGTCAGCAAAATCTTCCAGCTTGCGCGCGCGAATGTGTGCACGCATCGGCACCATGCGCTTATTGGCAAGGTCGGAGGCGATCATGCCATAGCGATAGTTGGGGGTCTCGTATATCGTCTGCTTTCCCGCTTCAGTGAACGATGGGCTCATCCCTGCGCTGAGTTCGGCGTTGCCATGCCCGAAAATGGCCGAGTAATCCAGGCCGAGTGCACGGGCAAGCGCGCCAAACTTGTCGTAGGTGAGCGCAATGTCGCCGCGCTCCGCCTTTGAGATGGTCGATACAGCGACGCCTGAGCGCTCGCTCAATGTCTTGAGAGTCAGCCCGTTCTCCTTGCGCGCGCTTCGCAGTCGGGCGCCCACCGTTTCATGAGTGACTTGGCCGTCGTCGCGCTTCTGCTTGCCTGACGACGCAGGCTTCTTTGGTGTAGGTGGCGTCATAGGACTTTCACTAAGCATGTACGGTCCAGACAATACGAACCGAACACATGAAACCGATTGCGTTGATTTTTTGGAATTTTCTCGTATACGAGAATTTAAATTCTCATATATGATAACCGGAACAGCCACGGACGCCTTGCGTCTGCGTTGACCGCCGCATCGTCATTCTTCTCCGAGTCCAAAAAATGAACAAAGAAATCACGCGTTTGCATACCAATGTCCGCGTTGCGACGCGACCACGCGGCTAGCCACAGCAATGGGATAACGACAGTGTCTCCATCATGAAATTCGATGTTCTCGTACTCGGCGCCGGGATTGTCGGCGTCTCGACGGCTATCCACTTGCAGAGTCGTGGCCTTTCGACCGCGCTCATTGACCGCGGCACGCCCGGTCGGGAAACGTCATTTGGTAACGCCGGATTGATACAACGTGAAGGCGTGTATCCGTACGCGTTTCCTCGCGACATCGGAACGCTGCTTCACTATGCGCGGAATCAATCGACGGATGTGCGCTATCACCCGTCGGCGCTGCCGAGCATCGCCCCATTTCTCGTACGGTATTGGCATCACTCCGCGCCGCAACGTCATGCCCGCATCGCCCGTCAATACAGCACACTGATCGAGCATTGCTTGACCGAGCACCAGGCACTCATCAATCGTGCGGGTGCGGATGATCTGCTACGCGACGGCGGGTGGCTAAAGGTCTTCCATCGGCGTGATGCGTTCGACGCGGCGCTTCTCGATACCGAGCGCTGGCAACGCGAGTACGGTGTGCCCTTCGAGCGTCTCGATGCAGCGCAACTTCAGCGGGATGAGCCGTCGCTCTCGGCAACGCTCATCGGCGCCATTCGCCATACGGCTTCGAGTTCGATTCGCGATCCCGGCGAATTGGTTGCCCGCTACGCGCAGTACTTCACATCGATAGGTGGGCAGATCTTGCGCGGCGATGCGACCACGTTGAATCCCCATTGGCGCGTGCAGACCCTCGAGGGGGAAATCGAAGGTCGGCACGCCGTCGTGGCAATGGGGCCTTGGTCCGACACCATTACGCGTGCGCTGGGTTACCGGCTGCCGCTGGCGGTCAAGCGCGGCTATCACCGGCACTTTCTGCCCGACACAGGCGCACAACTGAATCAACCGGTATTGGATGCCGAGAGCGGCTTTTTGCTGGCACCGATGAATCAGGGAATTCGTCTGACAACGGGCGTCGAGCTTGCGCTGCGCGACGCACCTCGGACGCCGGTGCAGCTAGCAGCCGTTGAACCTCTGGCGAGACGGCTGTTCCCGCTGGGAAAGCCGGTCGAATCCGAGCCATGGATGGGGTGTCGACCTTGCACGCCCGATATGCTGCCGATCATCGGCCCGGCCCCCGGGCATCGGGATCTTTGGTTCGCATTCGGTCACGCGCATCACGGTCTGACGCTCGGCCCCGTGACCGGGCGCCTGATTGCCGAGATGCTCACTGGCGCGCCGACGTTGGTCGACCCCGCGCCGTTTCGTGCCGACCGTTTCTGACTCGGTATCGCTTCGCTGCCCCACTCAAGATGTACCGCACCTCGGCGGCACATTTGGCGCCGGAACTGACTGGCGGCGTTACACCGAGAAAGTTACGCGCCCCATGGTTCAGGGAAAAGGTCCATTCTCGACAAATCCCAATGTACTATCGCGTTCATGGCAGCCCCCCTTTCCATCGGCCTCGATCGCACCGCACGTGTCTCGCTGTCGGCGCAAATTTACAGCTCGATTCGAAATGCGATCGAGTCGGGCCAGCTTGCTGCGGGCGCGCGGCTGCCCTCGTGGTCGGATTTGGCCGCGCAGCTAGGTGTGTCCCGGGGTACCGTGCGTGCCGCCTACGAACGTCTGATCGATGAGCAGTTCGCGATCGGCCTTGGCGCCGCCGGCACCCGGATCGCCGCCCGGCCCTTGCCAACGACGACCGTATGGTCGCCGGAGGCGCCGCCGCTGCCGGATTTGTTCAACGACTTCAGCACGGTGCCGTTGGCGTTTCAGATGGGGGTGCCCTCTCAAGACGCCTTTCCGTTCAAGCTCTGGTCACGCATTCAGGGGCGCGCGGCGCGCAGAGCGGCAGCGGCGCCTGTCGGATACCCCGATCCCCGCGGCGATCCAGATTTGCGACAGGAGATCGCGGCGTATCTTGGCGTCGCTCGCGCGCTTCGATGCAGTCCCTCCCAGGTCTTCGTCACGGCAGGTTTCTCCGGCGCGCTCAATCTGGCGATTCGCGGCCTGCGCGTGGAAGGCAGACAAGCCTGGATGGAAGAGCCTGGCTTTCCGCTCACGCGTACGGCGCTTGGGCTGGCCGGCATGACGGTGGCAGGTGTACCGGTAGACGCGGACGGGCTCGATATAGAGGCTGGCATGCGAATCGCGCCCAGCGCCGCCCTCGCAGTGGTAACACCCGGCCAGCAGGCACCGCTCGGGATGACGATGTCGCTCCCTCGACGGATTTCACTGCTCGCCTGGGCCAAACAACACGAAGCCTGGATCATCGAGGACGATTATCTCGGCGAGTTGCAGCTGAAAGGGCGGGCCGCACCGGCCCTGGCCTCGCTCGATCAGGACGGCCGAATTCTACACATTGGGACCTTCAGCAAGACAATCAGCCCGGCGCTGCGCTTGGGATTTCTCGTTGTCCCGCCGGACCTGGCACGCCGCTTCGGCGATATCACGGCATGTCTTGCGCCCGCCCCGGCGGCATCCGTGCAGCACGCCGTCACCGAGTTCATGCACGATGGACACTATCTTCGCCATCTGCGGCGCATGAAGCGTCTTTACACTGCCCGTCAAGACGCCCTGGTTCGCTGTCTGAAGCAGTTGGCCTCGGATTCAATCAAAGTGCAGGCCTCCGCCGGCATGACCGTCGTGGTCGCGCTTCCACAATCCGTATCGGATATCGATATCGCTTTGCGGGCGCGAGCTTTCGGGCTCGCCCCGGTTCCTCTCTCACCCTGGTACACAGGCAATCCGGGGCAGCAGGGGCTGCTGCTCGGCGTGACGAATCTGCAAGACAGAACGCTGACGGCCAACTGCTCACGCCTGCTGGAGCTCGTTCTCGGGCACCACTGACGGACCGGCGGCACACGCTCCGTCATCGCTTCTTGGTACATCCAAAATGTTCATTCCTGGTGCTTTCGCGTGCCCGCGTGTCACACGACAATGCAGGAACACAAACGGAGCCCGACATCCATGAACATTCGATCCATCGTAGGAGCCGCCTGCACAGCCGTGGCTCTCGGCATCGCCGTATCGGCCGCAGCGCATGGCGCGGCTGAGACCGTCACACCGAACTTTCGGCACGCCATTCCCAACATTCCGGGTAAATCATTGACCGCCGTCGTCGTCGATTACGCACCGGGTGCAGCGTCGCCCGCGCACAGGCATGCGGGCTCCGCTTTTATTTACGCCTACGTCTTATCGGGCGAGATCGAGTCGCAGGTCGATGACGGTCCGAAGCGCGTCTATAAGGCCGGCGAGAGCTTCTTTGAAGCGCCCGGCGCGGTCCATCGCATTAGCCGCAACGCTAGCGAAACAAGGCAAGCCAAGTTGCTGGCCGTGTTTGTCGCGGACAGCAACGACAAAGCCTTGACCACCCCCATCAAGTAAATCACCACATCAAGGAGTTACCCCATGAGCAAGCGCCTCGACTACATCCAGATTGCGCCCGCGGGCGTCAAAGCCCTTGGCGGCGTCTACGGCTACGTCATGCAGAGCGACCTGTCGCCGGTGCTCGTCGACCTGGTCTACTTGCGCGTCTCGCAGATCAACAACTGTGCCTATTGCCTGGACATGCATACACGCGACCTGCTGAAAAAAGGCGTAGCGGTCGAAAAGCTGGCGCTCGTGCAGGCATGGAGGGAAGCGGGGCGTCTGTTCGACGACCGCGAGCGTGCTGCACTCGCGTGGGCCGAATCGGTCACGCTGATTGCGCAGACCGGTGTGCCGGACACGACCTACGACGCTGCCCGCGCAGTGTTCAATGAACGCGAGCTGGTTGACCTGACCATCGCCATCAGCCTGATGAACACCTATAACCGTATGGCGATCAGCTTCCGGAACACGCCTCAGGCCGTCACGGCGCAGTGAAGCGCCGACACGCTCGCCGCATCGAAAAAACGAAGACACGCAGACAATAAGCCCTGCAAAAACCGTTGATTTCAAAACAAAAAGCCCCTGACGTCACCGTCAGGGGCTTATCTACTTCTTTGGTAGGCCGTGCTGGGTTCGAACCAGCGGCCAAGGGATTATGAGTTTTCAGCTAACTGCGGATGCCCAGGAAAATTAAAGGAAGGCGACCGTAAGCAGAAACATCGAAAAGTATTTACGCGACAATAGGTTAGCGAAATTTTTAAAGGTTTGGCGAACTTTATGGGTGTACCGGGACTGTACCGAATTTAATCATTGTCGCAGCAGATCCGAGCGTCGACCCCGGCAGCCGTTGATGCATTTCTAGTCACCGCGATGAGACTTGTTTCGCCCATTGAACGGTGCATGCCGAGAACCGGAAAAATCAAGACTATCGACATCACGCAACTTGGCCTCCAGGCGCTCCCTTACGTAACGGCGCCGCCGCCCATGAGTCGCCAGTTTCACCGGCGTCTGGAATAAACGCTCATCAACTGATACGCCAGTTTTGCGCTTCGCCCCATGCACGTCACTGCATTAACTTCAACCAATCCGCCCCCATGATTCCCGGCACGATTCACTAACAAATCCGCCGGCCGATCATGCATTTCCCTGTGGCTATGCACGACTCTATTGCCATTTCTCTGTCGCTAAAGCGAACGCCGCCCTCTGGCCTAAATGCTTGAAAATCGTCATAATTCGCATCATGCTCGCGAAATAAGCCAACGTACGCATATGTCGCAACCTCAATATCGTCAAGACGTTTATTTAGATTAATCCATATCTCGAAACCATTAAAACTTTTCTCGACTATTTCCCACATTGCCGCACCTCCAACAATCCCCTCTAATAGCCAACGGGATCAGGAAAATAATTCTCTCGTTGAGAGAGTTCTAAGGGATGAAGAAGTCGAGACTTACGAATAGCCAATTAACGGAAACTCCATTTCTGCGGCACTCAGACAATTGCTTTGTTTTTATGCCACGCGTGGGATGAAAATCCCGGCCGAGTCATGCGCGTCTCCCGAGTGACACACTCCCCGCATTTTTATGCTATTGCTTACCACGCTGGCCGGGCGGTGTATGCGTGGCGGAAATACGAGCGGCCAAACTGGGTTGGCTCAAAGCACTTGCCAACGCGATGTATCAACTCGCGAGCAAGTAAAGCGTTGATGACTGCGTCAGATGGTTGATCAGGGCTTTTTTCAGCGATGCGCTGAAGTGCTGCGGTAATGGCCTGTACTGAAAGGGCGAGCATTTTTTGCTCCTGTAAGAATTTTAAGGCCCCAATGGCTCCGCGTTTCGATCGAGACCGCTCAGTTGGCCGGTTTGCGATCATCAGTGGTGCGTTGGCAGATCCACCGGCCAACGCGGCCGTGCTGAGCCAACGTCGTTGCCACGCTCCTTTGGCCCAATCCAATTGCGTAAGCAATGGATACGACGGAGAGGAATTTTGCTGTATCCGCTGGCGTATATGACGAATACAAAAACCAATTTGGAGGTGCAAACATTTCGGTCATACCTCAGTTGTGCGTCTACGGACGATGCCATCTGACAACGAGCCCCCAGACTTATCGCGCGCGCGATTCGCGACGCCGATCGAATCAAAGAGTCTGCGCTCGAGTCGAACGACCTTCGGTTCCAATGGAGACGCGGGATCGCTCGCAGCGACATTAGTGATCTGGACTGAAACTGCGAGCAACCGATCATGCTTTCGTCCCGCGCGGGCTGCGTCTGGGCCGCGAAACACAAAAGCTTCTAAACAAAAGCTTTCGTAGCACGAAGTGACGTGAGCCATATTTCCTCCGGCTCGGCGACCAGCGTCACGTCACCGTGCATGCGGGCACAGTGACGCGGGGGAGCGGTAACGGGTACTAATCACGCGGACTTGACATTTGAGGCCTGCAAGCCTTTTGGCCCGCGCACGATGTCGAAAGCGACGTGCTGATTTTCTTGGAGGGTGCGGAACTCGGTGCGCCCATGGGGCTGCATTTCCGAGAAGTGGGCGAATAAATCGTCGCCCCCCTCATCCGGCTTGATGAAACGAAAGCCGTTTCTGTCGTTGAACCACTTAACAATTCCGGTGCTCATGTGAACTCCTCATTTTCCCGGCATGTTGCCATCGCGAAAGGCTTGACTGGGCACCAGTGACAGACAAACAAGAATTTCAGGGATCGGAATTATTTCGCAAAAATCGACGCGATCAACTCTAGTCGATGAAAATCGAACTTGATGTTCCGTATACGACTTATACACGGGTCATATACCCAACACAACGTATTTTGTGTAAGGGCTTATTCCCGGCGTCCGCCCGAAGATCGGGATGATTACGGAGCGCTGTTCGTCAGCGGCATGACTTTCGATTCGATGTCGCTTGAAACCAATAGCGATAGTCCATAGGCGTGAATTTGGCGGCGTGGCACCGCTGAATTCCGAGTTCCCCACACGCACGTCGCGCAAGGCGAGAGAGCTAAGGGGGTATCATCGATTCGAGGCGCGCTGCTCAAGAGATGGTTACGCGGACTTTTCGCATGCTGCCCCCTCTTTGAAGTCGGAGGAAATGATGGAAAGGATGATTGAGTATCGTGGCTTCGAAATCCAAATTGAGCTGAAGTCGACCACAGAGGACATGTTCGACGTATGGTTTCGTGTAGATGGTCCAATAAAGCCAGTAGGTGTCATGGCTTTAGGCGCGCGGATAAAGATTCGCAATGGACCGTTTTCACGTCGATGGGCGTATCTGATCGCTGAAATTTCCGGTCAGGCCGCGATAGACGTCATTCTAGGCCCTCCAGAGTAGGCGCGGTCCGAATTGATATGGCGTCACGCGGGTATTCCTTAGGTCCGACTGCCCTGGAGAGGCGTAGTCTGATCTGACCGTTCGTCAATCCCCCCCGGCGAAACGGATTCGAGCGTTTGCATATCGGCGGGCTTCGTTTGACCATGCTGAGCATGGCCTGGTGGGCGGATTCATCAAAACAAGCGGAGACCGATATGGCAAGATGCGCCGCGTGCGAGCAACTCGCGCACACAATGCCCAACGGAGAGGCGCACCAGGATCTCGTGCAGACTGGCACCGCTCGAAGGAAGTATTTTGCGCATGCAGTTGGAAATCTCGTGTTCTACCGCTGTTATGCCTGCGAGCAGCAGTGGGAGCACGAGTCCGGCAAAAGCGATCTCCATGTCGGCTGGTCGCTTGTGACGAAGTAGTCTGGCAAAAGTTATCGCTTCGCTCGTTGAACTCCTAGGCGTAGTGTAATGACCCAGCGTAATCAGCTCAGGTTAAGCGGCTAAGACAACTGCCTCAGCCGGGGCGTTCATTCCAAGCGCCTGACGTGGGCACCGGTGGTTGCAAAAGCATATTCAGTCACTGATCACGCGAGCAGCATGCTGGATCGTGTCGAAGCATTGCCGATGCACACATTGCTCTTTCAAGGTGCGAATCGCGCGCTCAACCATGCCATTCCGCTGCGGGCAGTATGGCGTGATGGACGCTTGGTGCAATCCGCAGCTGCGCACCAATGCGGTGTAGCTTCGCAAAGTAAACACCAAGCCCTTGTCCGAGCGCAGTCAAAACGGAGTGGGCATGCGACCAAGCGTCCCGAAGCGAGCGATCAGGGCGTATTCCAGGGCGCAGCTGGCAGTGCAAGCTTTGCCACTTCGCGACAGGTGCCAGCCCTGTAGCTCGCGCGTGTGGCCGTCGATCACCAGCGTCAGCGCCGCCCAGCCATCTCGCCCCGACCACACGCGGCACAAATCCGTTGACGAACGCTCATTGACCATCGTCGCCACCGATGGCAGGACCTGGATCCTAGGTCTGAAGCCGATTGGCCGCTTGCGAACCTGCCAGCCAATCAACTGGAACATCCGCTGCACGGTGCCCCACAGAATCTCGTTCGCTACTTTGGCAGTATCCGGTGGTGCTTGCTCCATCACTTTCTGCTTCAGCATAATTCTGTGCCCGCCCGGGTATTCCTTAGTATTTCGGCTAGCTGGTGCGCGTAGACTGTCCTGACCGTGACGCAATGTCGTGCCCCCCGCTCCACGGGTTCATAACCCATCCATCGTGATGGGCTTTTTTCATCTTGGTCGGGTGGATGTTCAGCCTTTAGCGTCGCGGAGCGACCCGCAGTCGCCCAAAATGATCTTGCTCGGTCTCGTGCTGCCACGGGCTTACCAGTGTCTGTGCCCGCGCACTCGACGTGCAGTTTGAGCATGTGCGACGATACGAGCGCTTGGTGCGTAATGCCACCAGCCATAATGGTTGCGGCCTGCGCATCGACAGGTTCGCCGACCGAATTCCCAGAATCGCGCTGCGGATGCGCCACGACGATGGCATGGTGATCAGTGGTCGTCCGGCTGAACGCCTCATCAACGACGGCGCTTGGTCGCCTGTTGTTCCCGCCATAGTGCTTGGCAAGAAAGTCCGACACCAGCACATGCTTTGCAGTGCTGGCCACGGCGGTGCCGAGCGGCTTGTCTAGCCCCGCCGCTTGGGCGGTCCGCGCCGTATTCAGTCTATACCGGCGTCGCGGAGGAACGTGCGAAGTAGCGGCCCTTGCCCGCGGCGCATCGTGTGCGTTATCGCGCATCTGCCGCCCAGGATCGTTGCATCGACATGCGGCGAATTCAGTGAGAATAGGCGTCGCAACTGCATATAAGCTGTTCGCCATTGTCGAGATCTTGACCATGCGCCGTTACACTGCAATGAACCGCACCGGGAATGAACTGACGCCCAGAGAAGAATATCTACGCAAATCATTGATTTCAAAAAAAAGCCCCCGACGTCACCGTCAGGGGCTTATCTACTTCTTTGGTAGGCCGTGCTGGGTTCGAACCAGCGACCAAGGGATTATGAGTCCCCTGCTCTAACCACTGAGCTAACGGCCCTCAACTACTGGCGCTCGCTCAGCCGCAATCAATTGCCTTCGAGGAACGACTTGAGCTTGTCGGAACGGCTCGGGTGACGCAGCTTGCGCAGCGCCTTGGCTTCGATCTGACGAATACGCTCACGCGTCACGTCAAATTGTTTGCCCACTTCCTCGAGCGTATGGTCCGTGCTCATCTCAATGCCAAAACGCATGCGCAACACCTTGGCCTCGCGCGGCGTCAGCGAATCAAGCACGTCCTTCACGACGTCGCGCATACTACCATGCAACGCGGCGTCCGCAGGGGCTACCGTGCCCGTATCTTCGATGAAATCGCCCAGATGCGAATCGTCGTCGTCACCGATCGGCGTTTCCATGGAGATCGGCTCCTTCGCGATCTTCATGATCTTGCGGATCTTGTCCTCCGGCATCTCCATCTTCTCGGCCAGCGTCGCCGGATCCGGCTCGACACCGGTCTCCTGCAAAATCTGACGCGAAATCCGGTTCATCTTGTTGATCGTCTCGATCATGTGCACCGGAATACGGATGGTACGTGCCTGGTCCGCGATCGAACGCGTAATGGCCTGACGAATCCACCACGTCGCATACGTCGAGAATTTGTAACCACGACGGTATTCGAACTTGTCCACCGCCTTCATCAGGCCGATGTTGCCTTCCTGAATCAGATCCAGGAACTGCAGGCCACGGTTCGTGTACTTCTTCGCAATCGAAATCACCAGACGCAAGTTCGCTTCGGTCATCTCGCGCTTGGCCTTGCGTGCACGGCGCTCGCCTTCCGACATCTTGCGATTGACGTCCTTCAACTCGGTAAGCGGCAACACCACGCGCGCCTGCAAGTCGATCAGCTTCTGCTGCAATTCACGCACCGCCGGGACGTTACGCTCAACCACCGAGCTGTACGCCTTGTTGTCCGCCACGACCGTGTAGATCCAGTCGAGATTGGTTTCGTTGCCCGGGAAACGCGACACGAAATCCGCACGCGGCATGCCGCACTTGTCGACCACGATATTCAGGATCGCGCGCTCGATGTTGCGCACTTCATCGACTTGCGAACGCAACGTGTCGCACAGACGCTCAACCGTGCGCGCCGTGAAACGGATCGTCATCAGTTCCGCCTGGATCGACTCGCCCGCCTTTACGTACGACTTCGACTGGTAGCCTTCCTTTTCGAACGCACGACGCATCTTGCCAAACCAGTCGGCGATCTCGGCGAACTTGGCCAACGCGTCACGCTTGAGCTGCTCGACCTGCGCGGCCGAAGCCCCGCCGCCGCTGCTGTCGTCGTCCTCGTCAGCCGCCTCTTCCGCTTCTTCCTCTTCCGCTTCCGCATCGGCGTCGAAGTCTTCGTCTTCGGCAGCAGCTGCAGCCGCCGCCGCAACCGCTTCGGCATTCGGATCGATCAGGCCGTCGACCACCTCGTCGATGCGCATTTCTTCACGCTCGACCTTCTCGGCCATCGCCAGAATTTCGGCAATCGTCGTCGGGCACGCGGAAATCGCCTGCACCATGTGCTTCAGGCCTTCCTCGATCCGTTTGGCGATCTCGATTTCGCCCTCGCGCGTCAGCAACTCGACCGTGCCCATCTCGCGCATGTACATACGCACCGGATCGGTCGTGCGGCCAAACTCGGAGTCGACCGTCGACAGGGCCGCTTCCGCTTGCTCCTCGACTTCGTCGTCCGTTGCGGCGTTCGGCGCATTGTCGTTGAGCAACAGCGTTTCGGCATCGGGTGCCTGCTCATACACGGCAACGCCCATGTCGTTAAACGTAGCGATCACGCCTTCCAGCGCGTCGCCCTCCACCACGTCGTCGGGCAGGTGGTCGTTGATCTCAGCAAAGGTCAGGAAGCCTCGTTCCTTACCCAGCTTGATCAGTGTCCGCAGCTTGCCGCGACGTTCCTCAAGTTCCTCGGCCGTTCCGGGCTGGTGCGAGGAAAATGCGTCCTTGAGCAGTGCTTTCTCTTTTGCCCGGCGATCACGCGCCTTCTGCTTTTCCACTTTGGTCTGATCTTCGTTCACGGGTTGATCACTAGTATCCGCTGCGACGCTCTGCGCCACCGGGGCGGCGGTCTTCGCGGCCTTGCCGCGCGTCCGGGGGACGGGCGGCTTGCTTGCTGCCGACACGACCTCCACAGCCTCGGGTTTGCTGGAAGCCCCGGTCTTGCTTGGGGCTTGCGTCGCAGGTTTACTGCGGCCCGCCAAGGTCGATGCCTTAGCGGTAGTTGCGCTCTTGGCGCTTTTTTCAGCGGGTTGTCGGGCCTGCGGTTTCCCGCCGGCCGTCGCCTTCACGGTCGTTGCCGCCTTCGTCGCCCTGACGGGCGGCTCGGACTTCACCGTCGGCCTGGCTGCCTTCGCAGCCCCCACCGTAGCGGCGGTCGCACTCTTGCGCTTGGTGACATCGGTCACCTTCGCAGCCGTCTTGCCGGTCGTCTTCGATGCGCCGGCGGCTGCCTTTACTTGCGTGGTACGTTTCGCCGAACTTGCCTGGCTGGCCGTTTTCTTCGTGGCTCGACCCACCGCATCGGCTTTCACGGCAACGCCAGCTTTTGCAGAACGAGACGCCCCCCTCCCACCGGATGCCGCCGCCGCGCTGGTCGCGCGCTTTGCCTTCGGTGCAGGGATAACCGTCTTTTTTCCGCTGGTCGTTGTCATCTTTGCCATAGCGATCTCGCTTGCCAGAAAACAGCCCACTGAAAACCTTCCATTGTAGCACGCGGGCTTACCTCAACTTCGCGTGCCTCCTGTGCCGGCCGGAGCCAGCAGCCGCTTCAATTCGTCGCGTTGCCGCGACAGCGCTTGAGCGTGGCGCAATTCATCGGACGTCAGCGACGTCCGCTTGAAAATCGTCTCCAAGGCGTCGCACAGACCGTCGTACTGCAAGCGCCGAATCGCGCTTCTCAGTTCCGCCAACCGCAGTGCGATCTGCTCTTCTCGACGCTCGACCTGGGTCTCATCCTCCGGGTCGAACAACAACAGGTCGCGGGCATTCTCTTCGAACGAGAGAATTTCGCGAAGGATGTCGTCGAAACTCGCCCAGTTCGGCGACACCCGCAGCCGATCCGACATGAAACGGAAGTCGGCCTGCGCCCCCATTTCGCGGCAATGCGCCAGCACTTCCGAGAAAATCTCGGCGTGATGGGGCCCTTCCTGCAAAATCTTGGCTTCTTCTTCGGTTAATTCATTCCCTAGTGCCGGAAACATGAGCAGGTTCTGCAGCGCCCGATGCTCGGTTCCCACTACGCGGCGCTTCTCGCGCTTGGCCGGCGCCTTATTCCATGTGTTCTGACGGCGTGCCGCGCCGATCGACAACTCGCACAACCCGGCCACTTCTTCGACCGAACTTTCCACCCGCTCAGCCAGTGCATGCAGGATCTGCCCTCGCAACGCGTTTGCCGGCATCTGCTGCAACAACGGCTTCGCCTCGAACAGCGCACGCGCCCGCCCTTCGGGCTGATGCATCTCCTTACCTGCCGTCACTTCTCCGATCAGGAACTGCGACAGCGGCATGGCGCGCGATACCTCATCGGCAAACGCGTCAGCGCCGTGCTCGCGCACATAGCTGTCCGGATCGTGCTCGCTCGGCAAGAACAGGAACCTGAAGCTCCGGTTGTCGTCGGCATGCGGCAAACACGCCTCGAGCGCTCGGCGGGCCGCCCGTCGGCCTGCCGCGTCGCCGTCAAAACTGAACACCACCGTCTCGGTCTGGCGCAACAGCTTCTGCACGTGCATCGGCGTGCAGGCAGTGCCCAACGTGGCCACCGCCTGCGGGAAGCCGAGTTGCGCCAACGCCACCACGTCCATATACCCTTCGACGACGAGCACATAGCCCGCGTCGCGAATTCCCGTGCGCGCCTCGAACAGCCCATACAGCTCGCTGCCCTTGCTGAACAGCGGCGTCTCGGGCGAATTCAGATACTTGGGCTCGCCCTTGTCCAGCACACGCCCGCCGAACGCGATCACCTGCCCTTTCGTGTTTCGGATCGGGAACATGATCCGGTCGCGAAAACGGTCATAACGACGCTTCGTGCTGCCCGCCTCGCCCTTCTCGCTCTCGATGACGAGACCCGCGTCGAGCAACTGATCGTCGCGATAGTCCTGGAACGCGGCGTCGAGGTTCTGCCAGCCATCGGGGGCGTAGCCGAGTCCAAAATGCGCGGCGATTTCGCCCGTCAATCCTCGTCGCTTCAAATATTCGATGGCGGTCGGCGCACTACGCAATTGCTTGCGGTAGTAGTCGCAGGCACGCGTCATGACGTCGACCAGGCCGAGGGTTTGCGCACGCTGCGCGACAGGTGCCGGCGCGCCCGGCAACGGCGCCTCACGCGGCACATCCAGCCCAACGTTACGGGCCAAGTCCTCGACAGCTTCGACAAATCCGAGTCCGGCATGCTCCATCAGGAAGCTGATCGCGCTGCCGTGCGCGCCACACCCGAAGCAGTGATAGAACTGCTTGGTGGGACTTACGGTAAATGAGGGCGACTTCTCGTTATGAAAGGGGCACAGCCCCATGAAGTTCGCCCCGCCTTTCTTCAACTGCACGTAGCGGCCCACCACCTCGACGATATCGACGCGGTTGAGCAAGTCCTGCAGGAACGACTGGGGGATCACTGGATCGATACCATCGTGGCACGGCACCGTGCCGTCGCTTGCGACGGCAACTCACCGCACCACTCAATTACGCAGCCAACGCCGCCTTCACCTGCGCGGACACGGCCGTCATGTCGGCACGGCCGGCCAACTGGCCCTTGAGCACGCCCATCACCTTGCCCATGTCCTGCGGACCCGCGGCGCCCGTTTGCGCCACGGCTGCCTTGACCGCCTGCTCGACCTCGTCAGCCGAGAGTTGCTGGGGCATATAGACCATGAGCACGTCGAGTTCGGCGGCCTCCTTGTCGGCCAGATCGGTGCGACCGGCCGCCTGGAACTGGCTGATGGAATCCTTGCGTTGTTTGATCAGCTTGTCGACGACGGCCACGATCGCCGTGTCATCGAGAGTGATGCGCTCGTCGACTTCCCTTTGTTTGATTGCCGCGAGCAGCAGCCGGATGGTCCCCAGTCGTTCCGCGGCCTTGGCACGCATGGCCGTCTTCATATCTTCGGTAATGCGTTCTTTCAGACTCATGAGCAGGGGTTCCGGATTTCGAATACGTTTCAGTGTAGTGCATGCCGCCCCAAAGGAAAGGACGACCGCCGTCAGGCACTTGCCGCAAGCGACCGCAGCCGATGGCTCGGCGTTGGGGCGAGCGAGAGTAGAAAGCACAAAAACCCGCTTGAGCAGACGATCACACACGCGATCACAAGCGGGCCCGCCGGAGACTCGGCTCCATCCTCGGTGCGTCGTCTCCACGAAGGGGAGAGATTATCACAGCGCAGAAGTGGCCGTCTACGACAGCGCGTCGCCGCCCGCGCGCTCAGCCTTCACGCTTTCGGACATTGCCCGCGCGCACGCCACGGCCGACGCCCACGCCCACTGGAAGTTATAGCCGCCAAGCCACCCGGTCACGTCGACCACCTCCCCGACGAAATACAGCCCCGGTTGCGTGCGCGCCTCCAGAGTCGAGGAAGACAGCGCCTGCGTATCGACACCCCCCCGCGTGACTTCGGCCTTGCGCCAGCCTTCGGACCCGCACGGCTTGAGCGTCCAACTGGAAAACGCCTGAGCGAGCGAGCGCAACGCCTTGTCCGGCAATTCCTGCACACGCGCCTGCGGCGAAAGCCCGCTGTTCGCGACCCAGGCGTCGGCCAACCGGGCCGGCACCCATTGCGCCAGCAGGTTGGCCAACTGCCGCTTCGACGTCGCCTTCGCCTCGAACAATGCAGCCTCGATGTCTGACGATGGCGCCAGATCCAAGGTGATTGACTGCCCCGGCGTCCAGAAGCTGGAAATTTGCAGGATGGCCGGACCGGACAACCCGCGGTGCGTAAATAACAGATCCTCGACGAAACGACCGGCGTCCTTTCCCTTGCCCGCACTCACTTCGACTTCCAGCGACAGGCCGGATAACCCCGCAAACGGCGCCCAGGTCGACGCGTCGAACATGAGCGGCACCAGCGCCGGACGCGGCTCGACGATCTCCAGCCCGAATTGCCGGGCGATCCGATAGCCCCAGTCCGTCGCGCCGATCTTGGGAATCGACAGGCCACCCGTGGCAATCACCAGTCGTTTGGCTGCGATATGACCTGCATCTGTCGTCAAGTGATAGGGATGAGCGCCGCCCGCGGACGTATGGGCAACGGTGTGCACGGTGCATGGCATGCGCCAATGCACGTGCCCCGTCGCGCACTCCGTGCGGAGCATGTCGATGATGTCCTCGGCACTGTTGTCGCAGAACAGCTGTCCACGATGCTTTTCGTGCCAGGCGATGCGGTGACGCCCCAGCAGATCCAGAAAGTCGCGCGGCGTATAGCGCGCCAGGGCCGATCGGCAGAATCTCGGGTTTTCGGACAGGTAATTGGCGGGCCCGGCGTTGATATTGGTGAAATTGCAGCGCCCGCCGCCTGAAATCCGAATCTTCTCCGCCAGACGTGTCGCATGATCGATGAGCACCACGCGCAGCCCAAGTTGCCCGGCCACCGCCGCGCACATCAAGCCGGCCGCGCCAGCCCCCACGATTGCTACATCGAACTTTTCCATGGCGCGCATTGTACCCGGCAGGGGTTAGGGTCGACTGGTATACTTCTCGGTTATCTCTTTATCTCGACGCCGCGCGCCTCCCCTTCCGCCATGCTGGTTTTAGGCATTGAAAGCTCCTGCGACGAAACCGGGCTCGCCCTTTACGACACCGAGGCCGGCCTGCTTTCGCACGCGCTGCATTCGCAGATTGCCATGCACCGCGAATACGGCGGCGTGGTGCCCGAACTGGCGTCGCGCGACCACATCCGCCGCGCGCTGCCCCTGGCAGAAGCCGTGCTCGCACAAGCGGGCAAGCCGCTCAGCGCGGTCGACGCGATCGCTTACACGCAAGGCCCCGGACTCGCCGGGGCGCTGCTGGTGGGTGCCAGCGTCGCGAACGCCCTCGCCTTTGCGCTCGGGCGTCCGGTCGTGGGCGTGCACCATCTGGAGGGTCATCTGCTCTCCCCGCTGCTCGCACCGGATGCCCCCGATTTCCCGTTCGTCGCCTTGTTGGTTTCTGGCGGCCACACGCAGTTGATGGAAGTTCGCGCCTTCGGCCAGTACGCCATGCTCGGCGAGACACTGGACGACGCCGCCGGCGAGGCCTTCGACAAGACCGCCAAACTGCTGGGGCTCGGCTACCCGGGCGGGCCGGCCATCTCGCGCCTGGCCGAGTTCGGTACGCCGGGACGTTACGACTTGCCGCGTCCGATGAAGCACTCGGGCAACCTCGACTTCAGTTTCAGCGGATTGAAAACCGCCGTGCTCACGCAGGTGCGCAATCTCGGCGGCAACGTCTGCGACCAGGAAAAGGCGGATCTCGCGCGAGGCTTCGTCGACGCCATCGTCGACGTGCTCGTCGCCAAGTCGATGGCCGCGCTCAAGCAGACAGGCATGAAAACGCTGGTCGTGGCGGGGGGCGTGGGCGCCAACACCCAGCTTCGCGAAGGACTCAATGAAGCCGCTCGCCGTCGAGGCTATCGCGTGCACTATCCGGACCTGGCTTTCTGCACGGATAACGGCGCCATGATCGCCTTCGCCGGCGCCATGCGGCTCAAGTACTGGCCAGACGAAGCGGACACCGAATACGCCTACACGGTCCGCCCGCGCTGGGACCTGGCCGACATCGTCCGCGGCGTCTAACGCATCACTCGGCAAACGCCCAATAAAAAACCGCTCCGAGGAGCGGTTTTTTATTGCATGCGTCGCGCGAGGCGCAGCAAGATCAAGCCACCCTGCGCTTGTCGCGTTCGATCACGGCGTAAGCGCTGTGATTATGGATCGACTCGAAATTCTCCGCCTGAAGCGTGTAGGCCACGACGCGCGGCTCATTGTTAAGACGCGTTGCCACGTCGCGCACCAGATCCTCGACGAACTTCGGGTTCTCATACGCCCGCTCGGTGACGTACTTCTCATCCGGACGCTTGAGCAGCCCCCACAACTCGCAGGACGCCTCCTCCTCCGCCATGCGCACCAGTTCCTCGACGGCGATATCGCCGTCGATTTCGGCGTCGATCGTGATGTGCGAGCGCTGATTGTGCGCGCCGTACTGCGAGATCTTCTTCGAGCATGGGCAAAGGCTCGTGACCGGCACGAGCACCTTGAGCCACACGCGCGTCTGGCCGTTGCGTACGTCGCCGGTGAGCGTCACTTCGTAGTCCAGCAAGCTTTGCACGCCCGAGACCGGCGCCGTCTTGTTGATGAAGTACGGAAACGTCACCTCAATTCGGCCGGCGTCGGCTTCGAGTTTTTCCAGCATGCTTTCGAGCATGGCGCGAAAACCCGCCACGTCGAGCGGCGCGCGATGCGCGTCGAGCAACGCCACGAAGCGCGACATATGCGTGCCCTTCTGATCGGCAGGCAGATGCACGTCGAGATTGAACAAGCCCACGGTGGCCTGCGCATCCCCATCGGCCAAACGCACCGACAGCGGATGACGCACACCGCGCACACCCACGCGCTGAATCGGGATCTGCCGGGTATCGACGGCACTCTGCACGTCGGGCATGACAAAAGCGGGGTTCATCTGATTCATCTAATTCTTCCTTCTTTGCCGGCAAGCCGACTGGGGGAGGCAATGGGCAAACGTATCCGACGCCTGGCTCGCCAGCCGCTGACAATTGTCATCGGAATCGCGCCGGAGACGCCGGCACGGTATCGGGAAAGGGCGATTCAAAACAAAACGATCCGGCATGCAAGCCGGATCGTTCGGAGGTCCAGGACTACCGGCCGCTCAGGCGACGAGCTTCGTCGTGACCTTTCCAGCGGCCTGCGACGCCGACAGGGCGGGCAGATCGAAGCGGGCACGGATCGACTTCGCGATACCCGCCGCATCGAGCCCCACGGCGGCCAGCAGCAACGCCGGGTCGCCATGATCGATGAAGCGATCGGGCAGGCCCAATTGTAGTACAGGCCGAATCTCCCCACCGGCAAGCAGGGATTCCGCCACGGCCGACCCCGCCCCCCCCATGATGCTGCCCTCTTCCACCGTGACCAGATAGTCGTGAGTTTGCGCCAGTCGTGCGATCAGTGCCTCGTCGATCGGTTTGACGAAGCGCATGTCGGCGACAGTGGCGTCGAGTTCCAAGGCAGCGGCAAGCGCCGGCGCTACCATGCTGCCGAACGCGAGAATCGCCACGCGACGTCCGGCCTCGGCTTGCCCTTCACGTCGCACGACGCCCTTGCCGATCGGCAGTGCGGTCATCGTCGATTCGATCGCCGCGCCCGTGCCTGCGCCGCGCGGATAACGCACGGCCGAGGGGCCGTCGATCTGCACACCGGTATAAAGCATCTGACGGCATTCGTTCTCGTCCGACGGCGCCATTACGACCATATTCGGAATGCAGCGCAAATAGGCGATGTCGTATGCGCCCGCGTGCGTTGCACCGTCTGCACCGACCAGGCCCGACCGGTCGAGCGCGAATACGACCGGCAGGTTTTGCAGCGCAACGTCGTGAATCAGTTGATCGTAACCACGCTGCAGGAACGTCGAGTAGATCGCAACCACGGGCTTGAGACCCTCGGTCGCCATACCGCCGGCGAACGTCACGGCGTGTTGTTCGGCAATGCCCACGTCGTAGTAACGCGTCGGGAAGCGCTTCTCAAACTCGACCATGCCCGAGCCTTCGCGCATGGCCGGGGTGATCCCCACGACACGCTTGTCGGCTTCGGCCATATCGCATAGCCAGTCGCCAAACACTTGCGTGTAGGTCTTCTTGCTGCTCGTGCTCGGCTTGATCCCTTCGGCCGGGTTGAACTTGCCCGGACCGTGATACAGCACCGGATCGGCTTCGGCCAACTTGTAGCCGTACCCCTTGCGCGTGACCACGTGCAGGAATTGCGGCCCCTTCAGATTCTTGATGTTCTCGAGCGTCGGAATCAGCGAGTCGAGGTCATGACCGTCGATCGGGCCGATGTAGTTGAAGCCGAACTCTTCGAACATCGTCGCCGGTACGACCATGCCCTTGGCATGTTCTTCGAGCTTGCGCGCCAGCTCTAGCACCGGCGGCGCCACGCTCAGCACCTTCTCCACGCCCTTCTTCGCCGCGGCGTAGAAGCGGCCCGACATCAGGCGGGCAAGATAGCGATTGAGCGCACCGACCGGCGGCGAGATCGACATGTCGTTGTCGTTGAGGATGACCAGCAGCGGCACGTCTTCATGCACCCCCGCATTGTTCATCGCCTCGAACGCCATACCGGCGGTCATGGCGCCATCGCCGATCACCGCGATGCCGAAACGATGCTCGCCCTTCGTGCGCGCACCAAGCGCCATGCCCAGCGCCGCCGAAATCGACGTGCTCGAATGCGCGGTGCCGAACGTGTCATACGGCGATTCATCGCGCTTCGGGAAGCCCGAAATACCGCCGAGCTGACGCAGCGAAGCCATGGCGTCGCGACGACCGGTCAGGATCTTGTGCGGATAGCTCTGGTGCCCCACGTCCCAGACAATGCGATCCTCCGGCGTGTTGAACACATAGTGCAGTGCAATCGTCAGCTCGACCGTACCGAGATTGGACGACAGGTGACCGCCCGTGCGCGACACGCTCTCGAGCACGAAGGCACGCAGCTCTTCGGCCAACGGTGCAAGTTGGCGACGCTCCAAACGCCGCAATGCGGCCGGGTCATCGATGGTATTTAGCAGTTCGTACATCGTCATTCCATATGTAGGCGTTCTGATCGGGCAGCCCTGCCTGGCGAGCCGGTTCCGATCTCCTGCCGGTGCGTTCTGTGGGGAGATCCGCGCCGACCCTCATTGCCCCTTGCCTGTTTCTACTGCAAACCGCCCCCCGGATCACGCGATCCTTTGCTACATGGGGCCGCCTCGAAACTTGCCTGTCCGGCGATTCGCCGGTCAGTTGATGCGATCGACCACGTAATCGGCCAAGGCACGCAGCCGATCCGCATTGCCGAGCGTCGCACTCGCCGTGTGGGCATCGGCACGCAGCTTCTCCGCGTATCCGCGCGCGCCGTCGAGGCCCATCAGCGATACGTAGGTCGGCTTGTCGTTGGCCGCGTCCTTGCCGGCCGTCTTGCCAAGCGTGGCCGAATCGGCCGTGGTGTCGAGAATGTCGTCCACAACCTGGAAGGCCAGGCCGACGGCCGCCGCATAGGCGTCCAACGCGCGCGTTTCATCGTCCGACAATGCGCGGCCGCAGATGGCGCCCATGCGCAGCGACGCACGCAACAACGCTCCCGTCTTTAGTCGATGCATATTTTCCAATTGCGACTGGTTGAGCTTGATGCCGACACTCTCCAGATCGATCGCCTGCCCTCCGGCCATGCCCAACGCGCCCGAGGCCAGCGCCAGCTCGCGCACCAGCGCGAGCGACTGTGCGGCGCTCAGGTCGCCCGTAGCTTCGCCGAGCAGCACAAACGCTTGCGTTTGCAGCGCATCTCCCGCGAGCAGACCGGTCGCTTCGTCGTATTGCACATGCACCGTCGGCTTGCCGCGGCGCAGATCGTCGTCGTCCATGCACGGCAGATCGTCGTGCACCAGCGAATAGGCGTGGATCATTTCCACGGCGCACGCGGCACGATCCAGGGCCGTCTCGCTCGCCTGGGTCACCTCGCCAGCGGCAAAGCACAACAGCGGGCGCACGCGCTTGCCGCCGCCGAGCACGGCGTAACGCATCGATTCATTGAGTCGTGCCGAGCCGCCTTCGGCGGCCTTGGGCAGCGCGGCGTCGAGCGATTGTTCCACACGGGCCTGCACTGCCTGCATCCAGGCCTTGATATTCTGATCCGCCATCGTCTTCATCCTGCACGTGCCCGTTGGGCCGTGCGTGTTATTGAGTCGCGCCGCGTTGGAACGCTTTCACTCATGTGTCGCGTGTCGCAGGTCGCCTTGCCGTATCGCCCGGCGCCGCTCAGAACGCTTCGCGCGCGGGCTCGAGCGGCTTGAGCGTCTCGCCTTCGAGCACCTTGACCTGCTGCTCCACCTTCTCGAGCAGGCCCTGGCAGTATTTCACCAGCGCGGCACCGCGCCGGTAGGCGCCAAGCGACTCCTCGAGCCCCAGCTCACCGCCTTCCATACGCCCCACGAGCTTTTCCAGCTCGGCGAGCGCAGCCTCATAGGTCTCGGGCAGGTCCTGCGGCACGTCGGGTGCCGCGTCTTGCGACTTTGCAGTCTTGGCCATAAACGCAAAATTCGGATCGAATGTTCCATTTTACGGCAAAAGCGCATCAGCTCGCAGAGCGTAAATTGCCTCAAAACCGATCGCACTGACAATTTTCGGACATTATTTAACGCAAATCATGGACTTAGCGGCCCTCAGCACCACAGACAAGGTATAATTCTCGGTTCCCCTAAATCGATTTTTCGATGGTTGGGTTGTTCACTGCTTTCAAGCTAGTCGGGAGTGGGAATGTCCAATCTGAGCAGCGCTTTGCAACTCAAACCGGCCTCGAGCCAACTGCCGGTCTACACGTATTTCGACGAGGCGCTCCTCGCCCGCGAACGTGAAGTCCTCTTCGAACATGGCCCTCGTTACGTAGGCCACGAGCTGATGGTGCCCGACGCCGGCGACTATTTTGCGCTGCCTGCCGAACAGGAAGGTCGCATGCTGGTGCGCAATGGCGCGGGCCCGCATGGCGGCATTGAACTGCTCTCGAACGTCTGCCGTCATCGTCAGGCCATCATGCTGGGTGGCCGTGGCAATGCACGCAATATCGTGTGTCCGCTCCATCGCTGGACTTACGACACGAAGGGCGAACTGCTCGGCGCGCCGCATTTCCCGGAAAAGCCCTGCCTGAACCTCGACAAGTTCCCGCTGCAACGCTGGAACGGACTGCTGTTCGAAGCGCAGGGCCGCAACGTCCAGACCGATCTTGCCCGCCTGGGCGTCAAGCATCATCTCGACTTTTCGAACTTCATGTTCGATCACGTCGAAGTGCATGAATGCAATTACAACTGGAAGACGTTCATCGAGGTCTATCTCGAGGACTATCACGTCGTGCCGTTCCATCCCGGGCTGGGCAGCTTCGTTTCCTGCGAAGACCTGAGCTGGGAGTTCGGCGACTGGTATAGCGTTCAGACGGTCGGCGTGCACGAAGGTCTCGCCAAGCCGGGCAGCCCGATCTATCGACAGTGGCACGACGTGCTGATGCGGTACCGCGAAGGCGTGCCGCCGGACTTCGGCGCGATCTGGATGGTGTACTACCCGCATCTGATGATCGAGTGGTACCCGCACGTGCTGGTGGTGTCGTGGCTGATTCCGCGCGGACCGCAGAAAACGACGAACATCGTCGAATTCTATTACCCCGAGGAAATCGCGCTCTTCGAACGCGAATTCATCGAGGCCGAGCGGGCTGCCTATATGGAAACCGCCCGCGAAGACGACGAGATCGCCGAGCGCATGGATGCCGGCCGCCGTGCATTGTTCGAGCGCGGCGTGTCGGAAGTCGGTCCGTATCAAAGCCCGATGGAAGACGGCATGCAGCACTTCCATGAGTTCTTGCGCCGCCAGATGGGCGACTTCTGAACGCTGGCGCACGAGCGCGTCTCACGGGTTGAGACGGTGAAAGTGCAAGACGCAGACACCGCCGAGCGGCCGATGTGGCGCCCGCGAGACTGAATTAAATATTTGCCGAAATTTCGAAGAACGGCGGGCCATCGGCCCGCCGTTTTCGTTAGAATCGTCGCAACGTTCTCGACATGACCGCGCGGGCACTCCATCCGCCGCACGCGTCGCCCGCGCTCGGTTCACAGCGCCTCAGCTCGCTTCTTCGCCGTCAATCGGCCCCCATTCGCCATGCAATCGCTTTGGATGTTGGTCTCCGCCTTCATGTTCACGTTGATGGGGCTATTCATCAAGCTGGCGGCAAACGAATACAACACCGGCGAAATCATCCTCTACCGCAGCCTTATCGGTGTCGTCGTTTTGCTGGTGTTGGCGCGTGCACGCGGTCACTCGATTCGAACGCGTCACTTCGGCGCCCACGTCAAACGCAGTACTGCCGGCGTCATCTCTCTCGGCCTGTGGTTCTACTCCCTGACGCAACTGCCGCTTTCCACGGCGATGACCCTCAATTACATGTCGCCGATCTGGATCTCCCTGATCGTGATGGCGACGGCGGCCATGCGCGGCAGCCTGCGGGCTGACTTCCGTCTGGTCGCCGCGATCTTTGCAGGCTTCGTCGGCGTCGCCCTGTTGCTGCAGCCGACCATCGACAGCCAAGCGTGGATCGCCGGCGTGGCGGGCGTCGTCTCGGGCGTGTTCTCGGCCATCGCGTACATGCAGGTCAAGGACCTTGGCGCAGCGGGCGAACCCGATTGGCGCATCGTCTTCTATTTCTCGCTGGGCGGAGTACTGCTGGGCCTCGGCTGGGTCGCCATCGACGGCATGCATCCACTGACCTGGCGCAGCGCCGGCCTCATGCTCGGGGTCGGCATCGCGGCGCTCATCGCCCAAACGGCACTCACCCGCGCCTTCAGTTTGGGCAACACCCTCGTCACTGCGAATCTGCAATATTCCGGCGTAATCTTCGCTACACTGATCAGCATGCTTGTCTGGGACGATTGGCCCGCGCTGGCCGGCTGGATCGGCATGCTGCTCATTGTGGCGAGCGGCATGACCGCACTGCGCCGACCGTCGGCCACGGCCTGATGCCGGGCGGTTCCCGCTGCCCGTTCCCCCACGCCCGCCTGCGGAGACGCCATGATTCACACGCACTTCACCACGCTCATCAGCCCGCAAAATCTTGACGCGCTGATGCAAACCGCCGCCGACGGCGGTGCCCCGGTGATCCTCTTCGATTGCCGATTCGATCTCGCGAATCCGACGGCCGGCGAAACGGCGTACGTCGACGGCCACCTCTTCGGCGCCTTCTACGCCCACCTCGAACGCGACCTGTCGGGAAAGACGACAGGCAAGAACGGTCGCCATCCGCTGCCCGAGCGCGACACGCTCGCCCGCCAACTTGCCGCGTGCGGATTGTCGAAGGGCCAGCAAGTGGTGGCCTACGACGCGCAAGGCGGCGTCTATGCCGCCCGCCTGTGGTGGCTGCTGCGCTGGCTCGGCCACGAGTCGGTTGCCGTGCTCGACGGCGGCCTGCAGGCCTGGGAAGCGGCTGGCCTCACGCTCGACGCCGCCCCGCCCGAAGCGCCGCCACCGGGTGATTTCACCGCAGGCGAGCCGCTCGCCACCACTGCCGACGCGGCGGCCATCGAGCGCAACCTGACGTCGCACGAGCGCCTGGTCGTCGACGCACGGTCACCGGATCGGTATCGCGGCGAGAACGAAACCCTCGATCCGATCGGCGGCCACATTCCCGGCGCGGTCAATCACTTCTTCAAGGACAACCTCGGCCCGGATGGGCGCTTCAAACCCGCCGCCGCCCTGCGCGAAGCGTTCGCGCAAGTCATCGGCAAGGACCGCCTGCCTGAGCGCGTCATCTCGCAATGCGGCTCAGGTGTGACGGCTTGCCACAATCTGCTGGCGATGGAGGTCGCGGGCCTTCATGGGGCCAGCCTCTATGCGGGGTCGTGGAGCGAGTGGTGCGCGGACAAGCGTCGTCCGGTCGCCACCGGCGCCCAGCCGTAAGCCCCGCTGGCACCTGCCAACGACATCGCCAGAGCGCTGCTGGGGGCGTCATGGTCGCGACCATGGGCGTGCTCGTGATCGTGGCCGTTGAGCCACACCACCAGCGCCAGTCCCACCGCGATCAGCAAGATCTGGGGCAGCGCGTCGCGCGGCGACGTGCGGCGTTGCATCTGCGGCATCAGGTCCGATACGGCGATATAGATGAAGCTGCTTGCCGCCAGCGCCAACAAGTACGGGATCAGGCTCTGAAGACGGTCTAGCATGAAGTAACCGAGCACACCGCCGGCCAGCGCCGTCAGACTCGAGGCCAGTGTCAGCACCAGCGCCTTGCGGCGCGGGAAACCGGCGTTGAGCAGCACCATGAAGTCGCCCAGCTTGTGCGCCACCTCGTGGACCGTAATCGACACCGTTGCCGCAAGCCCGAGGCGTGGATCGGTGAGGAACGCCGCCGCGATCACGACGCCATCGGCGAAGTTGTGAATCGCGCTGCCGACCAGAATCATCCAGCCGCCCTTGCCTGCTTCATGGGCGTCGTGCCCGTGCTCATGGTGATGCCCGTCGCCCTCGTGATGATGGCTATGGCGCAGCAGCGCCAGCTTCTCCAGAAGGAAGAAACCCAGCAAGCCGCCCAGCAGCCAACCGGTGATGACGTGTGCATCGACATGCGACTCGAGGCTTTCCGGCAGCAGGTGCAGCAACGCCGTGCCAAGCAGCACGCCCGCCGAAAAGCTGACCATCTTGTCGATGAGCTTCGAGAGCAGGCCGAGTGACAGCGACGCGGCGCCGACAAGGCTCAGCACGCCGGAAGCCAGTGTGGCGATAACGATGAATAGAAAGATGGCGTCGATGGTGATTCTCCCGCAGGCAAGGCGGCGATTTAACCAGCTTTTCCCGTGACAGGCAAACCGTCGGCTCGCGAAGCACAGTGGCGTACCGCCCCACCGATGGGCTCAATGCCCCCGCCAGCCGGCCCGCAACATCGGCGGCTCACGCCACGCCGTGCTTGTGCAACCAGTCCAATGCCAATGTCCAACCTTCCTTCGCGTCGGCTTCGACATAGCTCGACCGGTAATCCGCGAAGAAGGCATGCCCCGAATTCGGAAATATTTTCAGCTTCGAGGCTCTCGACGCCGCATCGCCCCGCGCAAGGGCCTCGCGTGCCTGTTCCACGCTTGTCACGGGAATGCCCTGGTCCTTGCCACCGTATAGGCCGAGCAGCGGTCCGTGCAGCTTGCCCGCGATGTCGATCGGCTGGCTCGGGAAATCGGGACTCCTGTCACCGACGATGCGCCCGTACCAGGCCACCGCCGCCTTCACCTTGGGATTGTGTGCGTCGTAAAGCCAGGCGATGCGTCCGCCCCAGCAGAAGCCGGTAATGGCGATACGCTTCTCGTCTCCGCCATTGGCCAGCGCCCACTTGAGCGTTGCGTCGATGTCGCGCATCACCTGTTCGTCCGGTGTCTTGGCGACGATCTGCGACTGAATCTCGGCAATCGTGCCCAGCGACTGCGGATCGCCCGCGCGCGCAAACAATTCCGGCGCGACCGCCAGATACCCGAGTTTGGCGAAACGTCGGCAGATATCGGCAATATGCTGATGCACGCCGAAGATCTCGGAGACCACGACGATGGTCGGTAGATGCGTCTTGCCCGCGGGCTTCGCGTAGTAGACCGGCATTTTGATGCCGGGCACGTCGAGCAGGGTTTCGCCCGCGTCCAGCCCTTGCGTGTCGGTCGTGATGGTTTCGGCCGCCACCGGCAGCACGGCCAGCGCAAACGCCGACCCGACGGCGGTCTTCAGAAAATTGCGCCGGTTGCTCGGCGCCACTTCGGGCACAAGACTATCCAGATCCGCTTGCGACATGTCGTACTCCAGGGAAACACGTCAGTAAAGGCATGCCGGGGAGACCACCAACGGAAACGTCGGGATGCGCCACCGCCCCGGGGCCGGACGTTGGGATCTTACTAGAGTGAAGATGCGCTTGCACTCGGACGCCGGCGCGACGGCGATCGGAACCCTCCGAAACGGGTACCCGCCGCCACAGCGCAGGCCGCCTGACACCCGGTCAGGCCGCGAACCCGTGCGGCCTCTGACCAGCGGCAAAACGTCAACCCAGCGTCAGCGCAGCGTCAGTGCAGCTTCACGCGCGGCACGGTCGAACGACGAAGGCGATTGGCAACGGTATCGAGCATCATGCGCCAGACCCCATGCAACGCCGCCACGTGCATGCGATAGAGCGACGTATACATCACCCGCGCAAACAGCCCTTCGATGAACATGCTGCCGCCGATGAGCCCGCCCATCAGATTGCCCACCGCGCTGAACTTGCCCAACGAGACGAGCGAACCGAAATCGCGATAAGTGAACGTCGGCAGGCTTTGCCCGTTGAGCCGGGCGTCGATTGCCTTGACCAGGAAGCTCGCCTGCTGGTGCGCCGCTTGCGCGCGCGGCGGCACGAAGCCGTGCTCCGGCCATTCGCAACTCGCGCAGTCGCCGAACGCGAAGATATCCGGATCCGACTTGCTTTGCAGCGTCGGCAACACTTCGATCTGGTTCAGACGATTGACGGCAAGCCCCAGTTGTCCCAGCACCGGCGGCGCCGTAATGCCCGCCGACCAGACCGTGATGTCGGCCGGCAGCACACGGCCCCCGGTCGTCGTGACTTCATTCTTGCGCACCTCGGCGACCGAATCGCCACACAGGATGTCGACGTCGAGCTTGCCCAGCAACCCGGCCACCGCTCCCGATACACGCTCCGGCAGCGCCTTCAGAATGCGAGGACTCGATTCGATGATGGTGATGCGCACGTCCTTGCGCGGATCGAGCTTCAACCCGTAGGAGCGCAACACTTCCGCCGTGTTGCGCAGCTCCGCCGACAGTTCGACCCCGGTCGCACCGGCGCCCACGATGACGAGGTTGACCTTGGGGCGGCCTTCGGCCTTGGGGGCGGGCGCAACCGCCGTATCGGGCGGCACGTCATGATCGCCTTGCGCGACCGGCGCCGCCAGCGTGCTCGGCGACGGCGCTTCGGCTTCGTTCTGCGCGCGCACGCAGGCGGCCATCAGCCGACGACGGAAGCGCTCGGCCTGCTCGACGGTATCGAGTGCGATGGTATTTTCCTGAGCGCCGGCCACCCCGAAGAAGTTGGTCGTGCTGCCGATGGCGAGCACAAGCGTGTCATACGCCAACGTGCGCTCGGGCAGCAAATCGCCCTCGCCTTCGTCGGCGGCCGCAGGCACCGCCGCCAGCCGGATCGTCCGGTTCGCGCGATCCAGTCCGATCATTTCGCCCGCCGCGAACTCGAAACGATGCCAGTTGGCCTGAGCGACATAAGAGAGTTGATGCGTTGCGGTGTCCATGACACCGGCAGCGACCTCATGCAACAGCGGCTTCCAGATGTGCGACAAGGATCGGTCGACCAGCGTCACCTGAACGTCCTTGCCACGCCCGTACTTGTCGCCCAGTCGGGTGACAAGCTCCAGACCGCCGGCGCCGCCGCCGACCACAACGATACGATGCACACTCACAATAACTCCCCGTGCTTGGAAAACCGTCCGGCCGGTCGGCATTTGCCGCGCCGGCGATAGCGATTACCTTACCGCAGAGTGCGGAGTTCGGGTATGGCTGTCACCCTATTCCCGCTATTGAGCCATGCGATACGGGCCGACAGCGGCGTCGGCCAAGGCGGGGTGCCGCCCGTGCGACGCACTCACTTTAGGTGTCAACCCAACGCCGTTCAGTGGGCCTGTTCCCAATTCTCGCCCACACCGACTTCGGCCACGAGCGGCACGCGCAACTTCGCCACGCCGCACATCAGTTCCGGCAAACGCTTGCGAACCTCGGCCAGTTCATGGTCGGGCACTTCGAGCACCAGTTCATCGTGCACCTGCATGATCTGACGCGTCTGCAGGCCGCTGTCGTCCAACCAGCGCTGCACAGCAATCATCGAGAGCTTGATGAGATCGGCGGCCGTGCCCTGCATCGGGGCATTGATGGCGGCTCGCTCGGCGGCCTGGCGGCGCGGTCCGTTGCCGCCATTGATATCCGGTAGCCACAGACGGCGTCCGAAGACCGTTTCGACATAGCCGCGCGCCTTCGCGCTCTTGCGCGTCTCGTCCATGTAACGCGCCACGCCGGGGTAGCGCATGAAATAGCGGTCGATGTACTGCTTGGCGGCGTCGCGTTCGATCCCGAGGTTCGCGGCCAGCCCGAACGCACTCATGCCGTAGATCAGACCGAAGTTGATGACCTTGGCGTAGCGACGTTGTTCGGTCGACACCTCGATCGGCGTGACGGCGAAGATTTCCGCCGCCGTGGCGCGGTGAATGTCCTCGCCGTTGGCGAATGCCCGCAGCAAACTTTCGTCGCCCGAGATATGCGCCATGATGCGCAGCTCGATCTGCGAGTAGTCCGCCGACACGAGTTGGCTGCCCTGAGGCGCAATGAATGCCTCGCGAATGCGGCGCCCCTCGGCCGTGCGCACGGGAATGTTCTGCAAATTCGGATCGTTCGACGCCAGGCGCCCGGTGATCGCCACGGCCTGCGCATAGTTCGTGTGCACGCGGCCCGTCGAGGCATTGACCATCTTCGGCAACTTGTCGGTGTACGTCGACTTGAGCTTGGCAAGGCCGCGGTAATCGAGCAGCACCTTCGGCAACGGATAGTCTTCGGCGAGCTTCTGAAGCACTTCCTCGTCGGTCGACGGGGCACCGCTCGCCGTCTTCTTGACGATCGGCAGTTGCAGCTGCGTGAAGAAGATGTCGCCGATCTGCTTGGGCGAATTCAGATTGAACTGCTGCCCGGCGAGTGCAAACGCTTCGGATTCGAGCGCGACCAGCTTCTGGCCGATCTCGTCGCTTTGTGCGGCCAGACGGGCCGTATCGACGAGAACGCCGTTGCGCTCCATGCGTTGCAGCACGCGCGCCGTGGGCATTTCGATGTCGCGGTAGACGAACTCCAGCGTGGCTTCACGCGCCACGTCGGGATAGATCGCGCGATGGAGTCGCAGCGTGATGTCGGCGTCTTCGGCGGCGTAGGCGGTCGCGCGCTCGACGCTCACTTCGTCGAAGCCGATCTGCTTGACGCCCTTGCCGCACACCTCTTCGTACTTGATGGTCGTCACACCGAGATGGCGTGCGGCCAGGCCGTCCATGTCATGGCCACGGTGCGATTCGAGCACATACGACTGAAGCATCGTGTCGTGTGCAATGCCGCGCAACACGATGCCGTAGTTTTCCAGCACGTGGGCATCGTACTTGAGGTTCTGTCCGACCTTCTTGTGGTCCGGACTTTCGAGCCAATGCCTCAGCCGCGCCAGGACTTCGTCTCGCGGCAATTGGTCGACGTCGCCCGGCGCGCGATGCGCCACCGGGATGTAGGCGGCGCGTCCCGGTTCGCAGGACAACGACAGGCCAACGAGTTGCGCCTGCATTGCGTCAAGCGAGGTGGTCTCGGTATCGAAGGCCGTCAACTCGGCCGACTCGATGATCTTCAGCCATGCGTCGAACTGCGCCCACGTCAGCACCGCTTCGTATTCTCGCTCGATCGTGTCGGCCGCAGGTGCCGGCGCCGGCTCACCGGCCTGCGTGGCAACGGCGGCCTGCGCTTCGCGCAGCAGGGTCTTGAAGCCGTGACGCACGAAGAAATCGCGCAGCGTTTCGACATCTTCGGGCTGCGACTGCAAGCTCGCGTCGATGGAGGTGACCTGCGGCGCGAGATCGCAATCGAGCGCGACCGTCACAAGCTTGCGCCCCATTGGCAGCCAGTCGAGCGCGCGGCGCAGGTTTTCGCCCGCTGCCCCTTTCACCTCCTCGGCGTTCGCAACGAGATTGTCGAGATCTCCGTATTGCGTGAGCCACTTGACGGCCGTCTTCGGCCCGCATTTGTCCACGCCCGGCACGTTATCGACCGTGTCACCGACAAGCGTGAGGTAATCGACGATGCGCTCGGGCGGCACGCCGAATTTCGCGGCGACGCCGGCGGCATCGAGCGTTTCGTTCGTCATTGTGTTGACCAGCGTCACGCGGTCGTTCACGAGTTGCGCCAGATCCTTGTCGCCGGTGGAGACGACCACGCGCATGCCGCGCTCGGCCGCCTGCCTTGCAAGCGTGCCGATGACGTCATCGGCCTCCACGCCATCGATCATCAACAGCGGCCAGCCCATGGCGCGCACCGCCTCGTGAATCGGCTCGATCTGCGCGCGCAGATCTTCCGGCATCGACGGACGATTCGCTTTGTATTCGGGGTACCAATCGTCGCGGAACGTCTTGCCCTTGGCATCGAAAACGCAGGCGCTATACTCTGCGTGGACGTCTTTACGCATGCGGCGCAGCATATTGACGATGCCGTGAAGCGCCCCCGTCGGCTCGCCATTGGGACCGCGCAAATCCGGCAGGGCGTGATAGGCTCGATAGAGATAACTCGAACCATCGACCAATAAGAGCGTCTTACCTTCCAGACTTTGCTGTTCCGACATATGACCAAGAGAAGAAAAGAAATACCGAGTCTGCGCATGCTCGCAGACCATGAGCGCGCCACCGCAAAAAAGGCGCGCGCGTCGTGGCAGATGTTCACGATTATGGCAGAGTTCATCGAGGCGACCGAGTACCTGTCCGAGATCCGGCCGGCCGTCAGCATCTACGGCAGCGCGCGCATCAAGCCGAAATCGCCGTTTTACAAACTGACGATGACCATCGCCCGGAAATTCTCCGACAACGGCTTTGCCGTCATCTCCGGCGGCGGGCCCGGCATCATGGAAGCCGCCAACAAGGGCGCGCATGGTGGCGCCTCGCCGACCGTCGGCCTGAACATCGAATTGCCGCACGAACAAAAGGGCAATCAGTACCAGGACATCTCACTGCGCTTCCGACACTTCTTCACGCGCAAGGTCACGTTCGTGAAGAACTCGGACGCGTTCGTCATCATGCCGGGGGGCTTTGGCACGCTCGACGAACTGTCCGAAGTCCTCACGCTCATCCAGACCCAGAAGTCGCGCCATGTGCCCGTGATTCTCGTCGGCACGGAATTCTGGAAGGGGCTGCTCGAATGGGTGCGCTCGACGATGCTGCCGATGGGCCTCATCGGCGAAAAGGATCTCGATCTGGTGCAGGTCATGGACGACCCCGACGAAATCCTCAAAGCGGTGTTCGCGTTCTACGACGGCCACATCGAGCCCGAAACGGAAAGCAGCGAGAAGATGTTCTACCTGTAATCGCGACGGGCAGTCGCCCAAGCGTCATCGTCCAAAGTCAATACGGCGCCGCGAGTGATCGCAGGCGCCGTATTTTTGTTTGCCAGACGGAAGATCTGCCGGCGGGGGATGTCGATCAGCAGCCGGTCTCGCGTGGCGTGGTTTCCACGGCCAGACCGAACAACGGACGCAGGCGCGTGCCGAACACATTGCCCGCAAACGCCGCCGCCAACCACAGCCAACCGTGCAGGCTGCCCGAGACGATGCCGCTGAAGTACGCGCCGATATTGCAGCCGTAGGCCAGACGTGCGCCGTAACCGAGCAGCAATCCGCCGACAACCGCCGCGAGCAGCGAACGCACTGGAATCTTCCACACAGGGGCAAACTTGCCCGCGATGGAGGCGGCAGCGAGAGCGCCGAGAATGATCCCGATGTCCATGACGGTGGTGACGTCCTGTGCGATCGGCGCGTTCAGTACATTGGCCTGCTTCGCCCAGTACGGCCACGAGGCCACGTCGATGCCCAGCGCCATGAACGCCTTGGCGCCCCACAACGCGAACGCCGATGTTACGCCCCACGGGCGGCCGGCCAATGCCAGCGTGGCGTAATTGAGCAGCACGAGCGCCAGCGCACCCCACACCAGCGGCCAGGGGCCACGCAGCAACGCGGGCGTGCCCTTTGCGCTGCGCGTCATCGGCACACCCACGACACGGCCGTGACGGCGCTTCTCCGCCCACAGCGTCAAGCCACCGATCGCGGCAAACAACGCCAGATTGGCGAGGAGCGCAGGCCACAAGCCCCACGTCTTGACCAGCGAGACCGGTTTGATATGCGGCAGTGCTTCCCACCACGGCAGATGCGCCGTTGCCACCACCGACCCCACCACAAACGCCGCCAGCGTGACGATCATGCGCGTGCTGCCGCCCCCCACGGTATAGAGCGTGCCCGACGCGCAACCGCCGCCGAGTTGCATGCCGACACCGAACATGAAAGCACCGAGCGCCACCGACACGCCAACCGGCGAGACGAAGCCGGCGACCTTGTTACCGAAGAGCACGCCATCCGCCAGCGCGGGAAAGAACAGCACGACGCCAACGGCGAGCATCACCATCTGCGCGCGCAGACCCGCGCCGCGCCGGTCGGCGATGAACACGCGCCAGGCCGACGTGAAGCCGAATGCGGCGTGGTAAAGCGTCACACCGAGCAAGGCGCCGATACCGGCCAGTGCGGCCTGCTTCGGCCCGACGGTGGCCTGCACGTAGGCGATGCCCACAACGATCAGCACCAGCGCGATGGCAAGCGGCCGGGCGTTATAGGAGGACGGCGAAGGCGGTGCCGTTTTGACGGCGGCCGAGGCGGCGGATAGCGACATGATTTGGGACTCCAGAATGCAGATGGGCGACACACGGCCGCCCATCTAGACAATGACGCAGGATGCCAGAAGATGACTTCAACGAAAACGATTGTCTTGCGATTTATTTATAACCAAAAGCAATATAAAGACGGTAAGGGTACGCAATCGAATCGATTAACCGTGCGCCGGTGACGAGAAAAAATGCGCGTCCAAGGCATGGCATCCCTCGAAAGGCAAGCAACTACGGCGCATTCGACGCGATTTCACGATGCGAAGCGGGGGACGTTTGATAGAATGGACATATTGGAACCCGTTGCGTCGGCCAGACTTGCCTCACACGCCGCGAATGCGTTCTCGCCCTCGGAGAATAATGATGACAACGCGCTTTTCCCGTGCCCTGCCCCTGATGATCGGTGCGGGCCTGCTGTTCGCGGGCCATGCCTTCGCCCAGGATGGCCAGGAGACCTCCGCACAGGCCGCCAAACGTGAGGCGGACGCCCGCGCCGCCGCCACCAGCAAATCGTCGGTCGACGTCAACCAGGAGCGCAAGCCGAGCTACTACGTCAACGACCAAGGCACCACCGTGACCGAGTTCCGCGACCGAGGCAAACCCACGGAGGTCGATGTCCATTCGCGTTTCGGCACCAATTACCAATTGACCACGCCGCCGGACAACGCGCCGCGTACGCGCGACAACACGTCGCAAAACGACCGTTTGCCGTCCGTTGGCCTGAAGTTCTGACGTCTCTGGTAATCTGAGTCACCTCCGCGCGCCGCCCAGCGGTGCGCCTGCATCCTGTCTGTTTCACACCAGCGGCCCGCTGCACGTGCGCGGGCCGTTTGTCTGAGACATTTCCACTTAACGCACGCATGGCTGTTTTCACTTCCGTCTCGCCCGAGCAGCTCCAGGCATGGCTGCAACGCTACGATCTGGGGAATGTTCTCGACTTTCGGGGCATCAGCTCCGGCATCGAGAACACCAACTACTTCCTGACGACCGAGCGCGGCGAGTTCGTGCTGACGCTGTTCGAGAAGCTCACGGCCACGCAGTTGCCGTTCTACCTCCAGTTGATGGGCCATCTCGCCCATCACGGTGTGCCGGTGCCCGACCCGATACCCGACCGCACGGGCGAGATTCTGAGCGAGTTGAACGGCAAGCCCGCCACCATTGTCACCAAGCTGGCCGGACGCTCCGAGCTGGCCCCCGCGCCCGAACACTGCGCGCATGTCGGGGCGATGCTTGCGCGCATGCATCTGGCCGGGCGCGACTTCACGCTCGAGCAAGCCAATCTGCGCAGCCTGCCGTGGTGGCGCGAGGCCGCCCCCGAGGTCATGCCGTTCCTGAGCGACGCCGAGCGCGCGTTACTGGAGAGCGAGATGGCGCATCAGGCCGGGTTCTTCGCGTCGAGCGACTATCGCGCCATGCAGGCGGGACCGTGCCACTGCGATCTGTTCCGAGACAATGTGCTGTTCGACAAGGCTGAAGACGGTTCGCCGCGATTGGGCGGATTCTTCGATTTCTATTTCGCGGGCTGCGACAAATGGCTGTTCGATCTGGCCGTGACGGTCAACGACTGGTGCTGCGACCTGTCGACCGGCGTGCTGGACGAAGCGCGCGTGCATGCCATGTTGCGCGCCTACGAGACGGTGCGCCCGCTGACCGACATCGAAGCGTCTCACTGGCGCGACATGTTGCGTGCCGCCGCGCTGCGCTTCTGGCTGTCGCGCCTGTATGATTTTCACCTGCCGCGGGCGGCCGAAATGCTCAAGCCGCACGATCCGGGGCATTTCGAACGAATCCTGCGCCAACGCATCGAAGCCCCTTCCATCCCCTTGCGGTAACTCGACATCCTATCGGAGTCATTCGAACCCTATGCAATTGCTTGAAGTCCCGCCGAAGAGTGGATACGTGTGGCTGCGCCAAGGCATCTGGCTGTTCCGCAAGAACCCGCTCGCCATTCTGACGCTGCTCTTCGCCTATCTGTTCGGGGTGATGGTGCTTTCGATCCTGCCGGTCGTAGGCGCTTTCCTGCCGCTGCTGTTCATCCCAGGCCTGTCGGTCGGTTTCATGGCAGCCTGTCGCGACATCATCAAGAACAAGCAGGTGCTGCCCCACGTACTGCTCGACGGCTTTCGCGGCCACGGCAAGGAAGTCTCGCGCCGGCTGCTCATGCTCGGCGGTTACTACATCGTGGCGATGACCGTCGTGTTCCTGTTCTCGGCGCTGTTCGACGGCGGCGACCTGCTCAACAAGATGCTCTTCGACGGCCGCATCAGCGAAGAATCGCTCACGAACGGCTCGATGGGACAGGCGATGCTCGCGGTGGCAGTAGCCTACATACCGGTGGCGATGATGTTCTGGTTCGCACCGGTGCTCGTGGCCTGGCACGACATCCCGCCCATCAAGGCGCTGTTCTTCAGCTGGACGGCCTGTGTGCGCAACTTCCGTGCGTTCGTCGTCTACGGCCTGTGCACGGCGGTCGTCGCCACCGTGTTGCCGCTGATCGTGACGCTGACGATGGCTGCGATGGGCATTCAACAATATGCGATGCTCTTGTTGATGCCGTACTCGATCCTGTTCACGGCCGTGCTGTATTGCTCTTTCTACGCGAGCTATCGCGGTTGCTTCGGCGTGCAGGAGATCGGCGCCATCGATCCGAACGTCGCCCCGCCGGAAGCATAAGCGGGAACGTCGGCGTCAACGACAGACGCGCAAAACAAAGGGCACCCGCGGGTGCCCTTTGTCATGGGTGACGACGGCCGCGCCGTTACTCGATCGGCTGGAGCTTCGCGACAGCCAGCGCCAGCCACTTCTCACCATGTCGGCCGAATTTCACGTGGGCGCGGGCTTCGGCCCCCGCCCCCTCCAGGCCGATGATCTTGCCTTCGCCGAACTTGGTGTGGAAAACGCCCTGGCCCAGCTTGAAGCCTGTCTCCGAGGCGCGCGAACGGTCGGCAAGGGCCTGCTCCGATCGGGTCGCCACCCACTCTTCCTGCTTCGGCGCACTCGTCTTCCCTCGCCCGAACCAATCGCGCCCCCAGGCGGGCTCGGCTTGCCCCAGCCGCGCCCCCGGTTGCGAGCGCGGCGTCAGGAACTTCAATACCGTCTCGGGGATTTCGTCGAAGAAGCGCGAGCGTACGTTATAGCGCGTCTGTCCGTGCAGCATGCGGCTTTGCGTGAACGACAGATACAGCCGTTCCTTGGCACGCGTAATGGCCACGTACATCAGTCGCCGCTCTTCTTCGAGACCATCGAGTTCAAGCGCACTGTTCTCGTGCGGGAAGAGTCCCTCTTCCAGACCGGTGACGAAGACTGCCGTAAATTCAAGGCCCTTGGCCGCGTGAACCGTCATCAATTGCACCGCGTCTTGCCCCGCCTCGGCCTGGTTGTCTCCCGCTTCGAGCGACGCGTGCGACAGGAAGCCGGCAAGCGGCGTCATCTCCACCGGCGTATCGGCGTCGACCACGCCGTCGGGCGAGGCCAGCAGATCGGGCGCGCCCGACAGCGCGGGACGCATGGCGATCAAACGCGCTGGGGCGTCGAGCCCATAGCCTTCCTCGGCAACGAACGCCGTGGCCGCATGCACCAATTCCTGCAAGTTCTCGATGCGATCCTGGCCTTCCTTCTCGGTCTGATAATGCGCGATCAATCCGCTGGCGTCGATGACGCGCGCCACCACCTCCGGCAGCGTGAGCCGCTCGGTATCGTGACGCATCTGCTCCACGAGCCGCACGAATGCCGTCAGATTCGTGCCCGCCTTGCCGGTCATGTACGGCACTGCGGCATACATCGAGCAGTTGTAGAGTCGCGCCGCGTCGGCCAGTTGCTCCAACGAACGCGCGCCAATCCCCCGGGTCGGGAAGTTCACGACCCGCGCGAACGCCGTGTCGTCGTTCGGATTCTCGATCAGGCGCAGGTACGCCAGCGCGTGCTTGACTTCCTGACGTTCGAAAAAGCGCAAACCGCCATACACCCGGTAGGCAATGCCCGCGCCCACGAGCGCGTGTTCCATCACCCGCGACTGGGCATTGCTGCGATAGAGAATGGCGACCTCCTGCCGCGAGAGACCCTGCGCGACGAGCGCCTTGATCTCTTCGACGAGCCAGCTCGCCTCCTGCAGGTCGGTCGCCGCCTCGTAGACACGGATCGGCTCGCCGTGCCCCGCGTCGGTGCGCAAATTCTTGCCCAGACGCCGCGCATTGTTGGAAATCAACGCGTTGGCCGCGTCGAGGATGTTGCCGTGCGAGCGGTAGTTCTGTTCGAGCTTGATCAGGTGTCGCACGCGGAATTCACGCTCGAAATCGGCCATATTGCCGACGTTGGCGCCACGAAACGCATAAATACTCTGATCGTCGTCGCCCACGGCGAATACCGCGGCGTTCGATCCCGCGAGCATCTTGAGCCACGCGTACTGGAGCTTGTTCGTATCCTGGAACTCATCGACCAGAACGTGCCGGAAGCGCGACTGGTAGTGCACGCGCAACGGCTCGTTGTGCTTGAGCAGCTCGTAACAGCGCAGCAGCAGTTCGGCGAAATCGACCACGCCTTCGCGCTGACACTGCGCTTGATAGGCAGCGTACAGCTCGACGAACTTCTGGTTGAAGGCGTCGTTGGCCTCGACCTCGTGCGGTCGCAGGCCCTGCTCCTTGGCGTTGTTGATGAAATACTGCAGATTTTTCGGCGGATACTTCTCGTCGTCGACGTTCGACGCCTTCAGCAGACGCTTGATGGCGGAGAGCTGGTCGGCCTGATCGAGGATCTGGAAGCTCTGCGGCAGCCCGGCGTCGCGAAAATGCGCGCGCAGCATGCGGTTGCACAACCCGTGGAAGGTGCCGATCCACATGGCGCGCGTGCTGATCGGCAGCATCGCGCCCAGACGGGCCTGCATTTCCTTGGCCGCCTTGTTGGTGAAGGTGACGGCCAGAATCCCGGCCGGCCCCACGTGCCCGTGCTGGATCAGCCAGGCGATACGTGTGGTCAGCACGCGCGTCTTGCCGGAACCCGCGCCCGCCAGAATGAGGGCCGGCTCGTCCGGAAGGGTTACGGCGGCCAGTTGTTCGGGGTTCAGATTGGCGAGCAGATCGGGCATGTCGGGAAGGAAATTCGAGTGAAGCTCGATTATAAATCCTGCTGCGGCGCGGAAATGCCACCGAATCTTTTATAATTCAAGGTTTCACGCATTACACGGTCCATCCAATCCATGAGCGACAGCGACAATACGCTTGCCAAAAGCTTCGAGCCGCAGGACGTCGAAGCCCACTGGGGCCCCGAATGGGAGCGCCGCGGCTATGCCCGGCCGACTTTCGACGACGCCCGCGAAGATTTCAGCATCCAGTTGCCGCCGCCGAACGTAACCGGCACGCTGCACATGGGTCACGCGTTCAACCAGACGATCATGGATGGCCTCACCCGCTATCACCGCATGAAAGGCGCCAACACCCTCTGGGTACCGGGCACCGACCACGCGGGCATCGCCACGCAGATCGTCGTCGAGCGCCAGCTCGATGCCCAGAAAGTCTCGCGCCATGACCTCGGCCGCGAGAAATTCGTCGAGCGCGTCTGGGAATGGAAGGAAGAATCGGGCAGCACGATCACGCGTCAGGTGCGCCGCCTGGGCGCATCGATCGACTGGAGCCGTGAATACTTCACGATGGACGAGAAGATGTCGCGCGCCGTGCGCGACGTGTTCGTCACGCTCCACGAGCAAGGATTGATCTATCGCGGCAAGCGTCTCGTGAACTGGGAATCGACCCTGCTCACAGCCGTGTCCGACCTGGAAGTGGTGAGCGAGGAAGAAGACGGCTCGCTGTGGCACATCCGCTACCCGCTCGCCGACGGCTCCGGGTCGCTCACGGTGGCCACCACGCGTCCGGAAACGATGCTCGGCGACACCGCGCTGATGGTCCACCCGGAAGACGAGCGCTACAAGCACCTGATTGGCAAGACGGCCAGACTGCCGCTGTGCGATCGCGAAATCCCGATCATCGCCGACGATTACGTCGATCTCGAATTCGGCACGGGCGTGGTGAAAGTCACGCCGGCACACGACTTCAACGACTACGCCGTCGGTCAGCGCCACAACCTGCCGCAGATCAACATTCTCACGCTCGACGCGAAGATCAACGACAACGCCCCGGAAAAGTACCGCGGGCTGGATCGTTTCGACGCGCGCAAGCAGATCGTGGCCGACCTCGACGCCCTCGGCCTGCTCGAATCGGTCAAGCCGCACAAGCTGATGGTGCCGCGCAGCGACCGCACCGGTACGATCATCGAGCCGATGCTCACCGATCAGTGGTTCGTGGCGATGAGCAAACCGGCCCCCGAAGGCACGTTCCATCCGGGCAAGTCGATCACCGAGACCGCACTCGACGTCGTGCGCAGCGGCGAGATCAAGTTCGTCCCGGAGAACTGGACGACCACGTACAACCAGTGGCTCGAAAACATTCAGGACTGGTGTATCTCGCGTCAACTCTGGTGGGGCCACCAGATTCCGGCCTGGTACGACGACGCAGGCAACGTGTACGTCGCCCGCACGGAAGAGGAAGCCACCGAGAAGGCCCGCGCGGCGGGCTACACCGGCGCGCTCAAGCGCGACGAAGACGTGCTCGACACGTGGTTCTCGTCGGCACTGGTGCCGTTCTCGTCGCTCGGCTGGCCGCAAGAGACCCCCGAACTCAAGCATTTCCTGCCGTCGTCGGTGCTCGTGACCGGCTTCGACATCATTTTCTTCTGGGTGGCGCGCATGGTCATGATGACCACGCACTTCACCGGCAAGGTGCCGTTCAAGACGGTCTACGTGCACGGCCTGGTGCGCGACGCCGAAGGTCAGAAGATGTCCAAGTCGAAGGGCAACACGCTCGATCCGATCGACATCGTCGACGGCGTGTCGCTCGACGCCCTGCTCGCCAAGCGCACGACGGGTCTCATGAACCCGAAGCAGGCTGCGAGCATCGAGAAGAAGACGCGCAAGGAATTTCCGGACGGCATTGCGCCGTTCGGCACCGACGCGCTGCGCTTCACGTTCGCTTCGATGGCCACGCTTGGCCGGAACATCAACTTCGATCTGGCGCGCTGCGAAGGTTATCGCAACTTCTGCAACAAGCTGTGGAACGCCACGCGCTTCGTGCTGATGAACTGCGAAGGCCAGGACTGCGGTCTGGCGCCGTGCGTAGGCGATTGCGGCCCGGACGGCCAGCTCGACTTCTCGCGCGCCGACCGCTGGATCGTGTCGCTGCTGCAACGCGTGGAAGCCGATGTCGCGAAGGGCTTCGCCGACTACCGCTTCGACAACATCGCCAGCGCGATCTACAAGTTCGTCTGGGACGAGTACTGCGACTGGTACGTTGAACTGGCCAAGTGGCAAATTCAGAACGGCACCCCGGCGCAACAGCGCGCCACGCGTCGCACCTTGCTGCGCGTACTCGAAACGGTGCTGCGTCTGGCGCATCCGATCATTCCGTTCATCACCGAAGCGTTGTGGCAGAAGGTGGCACCGCTGGCTGGCCGCTATCCGGCGGACAAGGCAGCAGGCGAAGCCAGTCTCATGGTGCAGCCGTATCCGGTGGCCGACGCAAGCAAGATCGACGAGGGCGATGAAGCCTGGATGCAGCAGTTGAAGACCGCCGTCGACGCCTGCCGCAACCTGCGCGGCGAAATGAACCTCTCGCCCGCGCAACGCGTGCCGCTGCTGGTCGCGGGCGATGTGGACTTCCTGACGTCGATTGCGCCGTATCTGCAAACGCTCGCCAAGCTCTCTGAAGTGCAAGTGCTGGCAGACGAAGCGACGCTCGACGCGCAAGCGGCCGGTGCGCCGCTTGCTGTCGTGGGTGCGAACAAGCTGGCGCTGAAGGTGGAAGTCGACGTCGCCGCCGAGCGCGAGCGACTGGGCAAGGAAGTGAAGCGCCTCGAGGGCGAGATCGCCAAATGCCACGGCAAGCTCTCCAACGAGAGCTTCGTGGCACGCGCGCCCGCCAACGTCGTGGAACTCGAGAAGCAACGATTGGTCGACTTTGAAGCGGTTCTCGGTAAATTGCAGGCTCAGCTCGCCCGCCTGCCCGCCTGAGACGTGCTCATATCACCAGGGAGATACCAATGAAAACCGTTGTGACCAAAGCCGTGTTCCCCGTTGCGGGCCTCGGCACCCGCTTCCTCCCGGCCACCAAGGCGAGCCCGAAGGAAATGCTGCCCGTCGTGGACAAGCCTCTGATTCAATACGCGGTGGAGGAAGCGGCGGCCGCCGGCATTACGGAAATGATCTTCGTGACGGGCCGCAACAAGCGCGCGATCGAAGACCACTTTGACACCGCCTTCGAACTCGAAGCGGAACTCGAGGCCAAGAACAAGCAGGCGCTGCTCGACGTAGTGCATTCGATCAAGCCGCCGCATATCGATTGCTTCTACGTGCGCCAGCCCAAGGCGCTGGGCCTGGGTCACGCCGTGCTGTGCGCCGAGAAGCTCGTGGGCGATGAGCCGTTCGCCGTCATCCTCGCCGACGACTTGCTCGACGGCGAGCCGCCGGTGCTCAAGCAGATGGTCGACCTGTACAACCACTATCACAACTCGATCATCGGCGTAGAAGAGATCCCCATCGAGCAAAGCCGCTCGTACGGGATCGTCGCGGGCAACGAGTGGGGCGAGAAGGACATCGTCAAGCTCACGAATATCGTCGAAAAGCCGGCGCCGGAAGATGCCCCGTCGAATCTGGGCGTGGTCGGCCGTTATGTGTTGCGCCCGCGCATTTTCGATTGCATCCGCGAAATCGATCCGGGCTCTGGCGGCGAGATTCAGTTGACCGACGCCATCCAGAAGCTGATGCAGGATGAAGTCGTGCTGGCGTATCGCTACCAGGGCAAGCGCTTCGATTGCGGCAGCAAGCTTGGCTACTTGAAAGCCACCGTGGAGTTCGCGCTGCGCCATCCGGAACTCAAGGATGCCTTCCGCGAATACCTGCGCGAGACGCAACTCGATCTGGCATAAGCGCCAGACCTTGTGTCAAAGAAAAAGCCGACGGCAATTGTCCGTCGGCTTTTTTGTGCCCGCTGCGCCGTGCGCCGCACATCACGCATCGGCGGGCGGGTTCGGCGAGATGACGCCTCGCGATCAGCGGCGGCGCATCAGGAAGTGGAACGTCTTGCCCTCTTCGCGCGATTCGATGAGTTCGTTGCCGGTTTGTTTGGCAAACGCGCTGAAATCGCGCGCCGAGCCCGGATCGGTGGCGATGATGTGCAGCACTTCGCCGCTCTGCATGTCGGCGAGCGCTTTCTTGGCGCGCAGGATCGGCAGCGGACAGTTCAGTCCGCTTGCGTCGACTTCTTTCTGAAATTCCATGCTCATGTTCCTGATGTCCCTTGGATCCGACTCGTTCTGATCGTGTACCGGGGGTTGGCCCGCAAGCTGCGATTCTACCGTAGTCCTCGGCGCCTCTCGTCAGCCGGCAATGGATAGCCGGGCCGATTCCACATATTCGACCGGCAGATTGCGCCGCCGCAGCCACTCGGCCACCGCGTGCCCGGTACCGGCGCGCCACGGACGCAACCGCTCGGGGGCGACAAGCCGGAACTCGGCGAGTTCGTCCGACAGACGAATGTCCCCATCGCAGACTGCGTGATAAGCGATGATCAGCTCGTTCTTGCGCATGAACTCGTAGACGCCGAGCAGCGACATCGCGTCGGCGTCCAGATTGGTCTCTTCCTTGATCTCGCGCCGGATGCCGTCTTCGGGCGTCTCATCGCGTTCGAGAAAACCGGTAATGAGCGCAAACATGCCTTCGGTCCAGGCAGCATTGCGCGCCAGCAGGATCTGGCCTCGGTACTCCACGAGTCCGGCCACGACGGGCAGCGGGTTGTCCCAGTGGACGAAACCGCAAGCCGCATCGGGACAGGCGCGGCGAATACGCCCGGCGACCTCGCGCGAGTCGAGCGGCGCGGCACAGCGGGGACAGTAAATGAGTTCGTTCATGATCGTTCTTTGGCGAATTCGAATATCTTAAATGAACTCATGACGCGCTGCACATTCGGTAGATTCCGAGACACCTGTGGAGCAAGCTCGCAGGGTGCGGAGGCGTATAATCGTCGCTTGTCTTTCAATATTTGCTTGCGGCCACGTGTCAGATCTCCCACCCAATACGGCCTCAACGCCGCCCCCGTCGCCTTCGCCGTCTCCCCCGGCAGCCCTTTCGCTATCGACGCGCCTGGCCAGACGCGGCATACATCGCTCTCGTCGCCTCTGGCACAACTATGGGGTGTTCTGGCTGGGTGCGGTGCTCGTCGGCCTGGTCTCGGTGGTGTACTCCAAGCTGATCGACTTCGGTTTCGAGCTGTTCCAGCGCATGTTGTCGTATGGCATCTGGCTGCCGCTGGTCGTCACGCCGCTCGGCGCCGCACTGGCCATCTGGTTGACGCAAAAGTTCTTCCGGGGATCGGAAGGAAGCGGGATTCCGCAAGTCATCGCAACGCTTCAGGAGCCGCGTCTGTCGTCGTCGCTGTTGTCGATGCGCATCATGATCGGCAAAATTGCGATCTCGTTTCTGGGCATTCTCTGCGGCTTCACCATCGGTCGCGAAGGGCCAACGGTGCAGATCGGTGCATCGCTCATGTATGCAATGCGGCGCGGGTATCGGCGCAGCAGCGTGCACATCGAACGTCAATTGACGCTGGCAGGCGCTGCGGCCGGTCTCGCAGCAGCGTTCAACACGCCACTCGCGGGGGTCGTATTTGCCATCGAGGAACTCAGCCGGAGCTTCGTGGCACGCAGCAGCGGCACGCTCATCACGGCCATCATCTTTTCCGGCGTCGTAGCACTCGGCCTGCAGGGCAACTATCTGTACTTCGGGCAGATCAAGGCGCTCAGCGACTTTCATTGGACACTGATCCCGGTGCTCGTTGCCGCCAGCCTGCTGACCGGTGTGAGCGGCGGACTGTTCGGCTGGCTGATGCTTAACGTCCCGCGCTGGATGCCCGCCCCGCTGGTCACCATACGCCGTTCGCACCCGGTGCGCTTCGCTTTCCTGTGTGGCCTGGCCATCGCTGCGATCGGCCTGGCCTCCGGCGGCACGACCTTTGGTAGCGGCTACGCAGAGGCGCGCGGTTTGCTTGAGTCGCATGTCGCACTGTCGCCGCTTTACGCGCTGCTAAAGTTTGCAGCGTTGTGCGTGTCCTATATGTCGGGAATTCCGGGCGGCATTTTCGCGCCGTCGCTTGCCATCGGGGCCGGGCTAGGCAACGTGATGGCCCACCTCACGTCGGTGGTGCCGCTGCCGGCCATTGCCGCGCTGTGCATGGTCGGGTATCTGGCAGCGGTCACGCAATCACCGATTACGTCGTTCGTGATTGTCATGGAGATGATCGACGGCCATCAGATGGTGATCCCGCTCATGGCCGTGGCCCTGCTCTCAACCCAGGTGTCGAAAACCATCGCGCCATCGTTCTATCACGCATTGGCGCATCGTTTTCTCAAGCCCGCGGCACACGCGCCGCAGCCGACCTGAATCGCCGCGCGGCCGGAACAACCGATATGAGTTTGGTCACGCGTTTGTACTCAGCGCCCGAATATCCGCCGCCAGACGCTCGACCGTCTCCGGCCGGGTGTCCCACGCGCACATCAGGCGGCAACCGCCCGCGCCGATGAACGTATAGAAGCGCCAGCCCTTGGCTCGCAGCGCCTCGATCACATGCAGCGGCAGTTCCGCAAATACGGCATTGGCTTGCGTCTCGAACATGATCGACACACCCGGCACGTCGCGAATGCGTTGCGCGAGCAACTGCGCCATCGCATTCGCGTGACGCGCGTTGCGCAGCCACGTATCGTTCTCCAGCATGCCGAGCCAGGGGGCGGAAATGAAGCGCATTTTCGAGGCCAGTTGCCCGGCCTGTTTTACCCGATACGCGAAGTCTTCCGACAGCGAGCGGTTGAAGAACACCACCGCCTCGCCGACCGGCAGCCCGTTCTTCGTACCGCCGAAGCAAAGCACGTCCACGCCGGCCCGCCACGTCACGTCGCCCGGATGACAGCCCAGCGTCGCGACCGCATTGGCAAAGCGCGCGCCATCCATATGCACGCGCAAGTTACGCCGTTTGGCCAACGCCGAGATCGCCTTGACCTCGTCGACCGAGTAGACCGTGCCGACCTCCGTGGCCTGCGTCAGCGTGACGACCTTGGGCTTCGGGAAGTGAATGTCCGATCGTCGATTGATGACGGACTCGATGGCGTCCGGCGTGAGCTTGCCGTTGTTCTCGCGACCGCGGGCGGTAAGCAGCTTCGCGCCGTTGGAGAAAAATTCGGGACCGCCGCACTCGTCGGTCTCGACGTGGGCCAGTTCGTGGCAGATCACGGAGTGATACGACTGCGACAACGAGGCCAGCGCCAGTGAATTTGCCGCCGTGCCGTTGAATACGAAGAAGACGTCGCAGTCCGTATCGAACAGATTGCGAATACCGTCGCAGACACGCTGCGTCCAGGTATCGTCGCCATAAGCGACTTCGTGGCCGCTGGCATTGGCCTCAATCAGATAATGCAACGCCTCGGGGCAAATCCCGGCGTAGTTGTCCGAGGCGAAATGTTGTGGCGTTTGGGCCGCCCTGCCATCAGCGGCCGTCAGGGACGGAGCGTTCGTCAGGGTGGAAGCGGGAATGTTCGATGCAGACGGGACTTGCGACATGACAACCTCATCAATGCGGCAGGGATCCTGCGAGACCCTCTGCCTTTGACCTACCGGTGGCGCCCCTGCGGGAGACCACCGACACCTTCAGACTGACTCGGGACGCGGATCCGACCACAGCGCGCCGGCAGTCGCCCAGTTCTCGAGCTTGACTTCGGCAATGATGATGTCGACGGACTCCGGTGTGCAACCGATCGTCGTGACGGCCGCTTCGGTGACCGCTTTGACGAATGCGCGCTTTTGCTCGATCGAGCGCCCCTCGAACATCTCGACGTGAAACGTTGGCATTGCAGTCTCTCTCCTCGTGTCGTTATCAAGATCGGCAGCGCCGCCCACGCTCGCATTCAAAGCGTGCGGGCTTGCCGTGCGTTCCCGATGTTGCGCCTGCGCGGCGGTCAATCGCGAAACGAGGCGTCTATTCTATCCAGTTTGCGCAGCAGCGCAGGCCACTCGAGCACGCCTTCGATGGCGCCGCCATCTTCGAGCTGAAGCGCGGTCTTGTCCTGCACGGCCGGACTCGGCAAATGGGGCGCCATACCGCCGGCCAGTGCCTGCAACTGGATCTCGCACGCTTTGATGAGCGTTGCCATCAGCACGAAGGCCTCGGCGACCGAGCGTCCCGTTGTCAGCGTGCCGTGATTGCGCAACAGCATGGCCGAATGCGCCCCGAGCGACGCCACGAGCCGCTCGCCCTCAGACGGCGAAAACGCCAGCCCCTCGTAATCGTGGTGGCCAATGCGCTCGTGAAAACGCAACGCGTGCTGCGAAATCGGCAGCAGACCATGGGGCTGGATCGACACCGCGATGCCTGCCGTGTTGTGCAGATGCATGACGCATACGGCATCCGGACGTGCCGCGTGCACCGCGCCATGCAGCGCAAACCCGGTCACGTTCACCGGATGTTCGCTCTCGCCCACGATCTCGCCGGTCATCGTAATCTTCACCAGATTCGACGCCGTCACCTCATCGAACGTCAGACCGAATGGATTGATGAGGAAGTGTCCCGGCTCACCCGGCACCATCGCCGAGATATGGGTGTAGATGAGATCGTCCCAGCCGTACAGCGCAACGAGCCGGTAACAGGCCGCGAGGTCGACACGCATCTGGCGCTCGGCATCGCTGATGGCCGTGGCGGCTTTTCTGCCCGCCTGCAGGGTAAAGGACATAGCAAGTTCCAGGGGATGAAAGTGTCGCCGCGGCGCCTCGGCGCCCGGGCGCGTCAGGGTGCGCGCTCGAGCGAGCGTCGCCAGTCCCATACGAAGCCGATCGCCCCCATCACCAGCGCGCCACTCGCACATAGCAGTGCTGCCGTGAAGGTACCGGTCGCCGCGACCAGAGGCGCCGCGACCAGCGGCCCAACGATCTGGCCGATCCCGTACGATGCCGTCACCAGGCCGATCAGACCATTGGCATTGTCCCCACGCAGGCGTCGGCACTCACGCACCGCGTACACGGTTATCGCCGTGAACGGCAGCCCGACCATCACGCTACCCAACGCGAAGCCCACCACATTCGGCAGCATGATGCCGATGCCGACACCCACGCCTTGCACGACGTAGCACGCCGCAAGCAGCAAACGATTGTCCCAGGCTTGCGGCGCCCGCGCACCGATGATGGCGCCCGGCATCACCATGAGGCCGAGCAACGGAAAAAAGAGATCCGGCCAAGACGAACCCGGCAGCGCCTGACGCGCAATCACGGGCAGGAACGTCGCAGTAATGATGTAGCCGAAACCGGCAAGGCTGTAGAGCACGGTGACGGGAATCACCGTCTCGCCGCTGCCGTGATTGACGGCATGCGTCGCGGTCTGCGCCTGTGCGGCGTGCAAGGACTGGGACGTGTTGGCAATGGTCGATGATTCGGGGCCATCGGGTACGAAGGTACGCCAGATCAACGCAAGCAGTGCCAGCGCGAGCACACCGCACAGCAGCCACCCGCCGCGCGCGGGCCACGCCAGGGTATTGTTCAGGCTCGCGAGCAACCCCGTCAACACGATGCCGGCCCCAGGGCCCGCGAAGATCACGCCGCCCAGACTCGGCATGCGCAGCTCGCCGAGCTTTCGAAAGGCCCATCCGGCCGAGAACACCATCGCCCAGGCGCTCATGACACCGGCCAGCGTGCGCACGACGGCCCACACGGCGAACGACTCGATCAGCCCCATGGCGAGCGTCAGCACGACCGTGGCCGCCAGCGCGAAGCGCACGATGCGCGTCGGCGTAAAACGCAGCCACATGCACGACAGCGCACCCACGAAGTAGCCCGCATAATTGAGCGACGCGAGCCAACTGCCATGCTCGATGTCGGTGAGGTGCTCGTGCAGCATCAGCGGCAGCATCGGGGTGAACGCGAAGCGCCCAATGCCCATCGCAATGGCCAGGGCGAGCATGCAGGACAGGGCGATACGCCATGCCGCGCGCTCGGGGGACGGCTGGCGCGACGAGACGGCTCTGTCGGAATCGGCGACGGTGGCTGGCATAAACGGCAATGGAGGAAAAAAACGCGCATCAACGCGCGCGCTCTGCCGAATACTTTACATGCAAACCATTGCGCAAAGCGGCGGACCCCCTTTGTCATCAGGGGCAATGAACGCAAAACGCGCACCGAAGTGCGCGTTTTGCATGAGCCATCCCGATGGACTACCGGAGACGGCAGGTCCCGCGGCGAGCTGCGGCGTATGCCGCCGCGCTCACCATGGCGTCACAGCTTGCCGGCCACCCAGCCCTGCACGCCGGCCAGCGCCTGCGGCAGTTGCGACGGATCGGTACCGCCGGCCTGCGCCATGTCGGGACGACCGCCGCCCTTGCCCCCGACCTGTTGCGCGACGAAGTTGACCAGCTCACCGGCCTTGACCTTGCTGGTGGCGTCGGCCGTCACGCCGGCGATCAGGCTGACCTTGCCGCCCTCGACCGCCGCGAGCACGATTGCCGCGCTGCCCAGCTTGTCCTTGAGCTTGTCCATCGTCTCGCGCAGCGTCTTGACGTCGGCGCCTTCGAGTTGTGCCGCCAGCACCTTCAGACCGCTCACGTCGACGGCCTTCTCGAGCAATTCGTCGCCCTGGCTCGATGCCAGCTTCGACTTGAGCGCCGCCAGTTCCTTCTCCAGCGACTTGACCTGTTCCTGCACCTGCGCGATGCGCGGCGTCAGTTCGGCTGGCTGGGTCTTGAGCGCAGCAGCCGCTTCGTTGACCTGATCGTCGAGCTTTTGCACGAAACGCACCGAGTTGTCGCCGGTGATCGCTTCCACGCGGCGAATACCGGCGGCTACGCCCCCTTCCATCACGATCTTGAACAGGCCGATGTCGCCGGTGCGCGCCACGTGCGTACCACCGCACAGTTCGCGCGACGTGCCGATATCGAGCACCCGCACTTCGTCGCCGTACTTCTCACCGAACAGCGCCATCGCGCCGCCCTTCACCGCGTCGTCAAACGACATCACGGCGGCCTGCGTCGGTGCATTGGCCAGCACTTCGGCGTTGACGATGTCCTCCACACGACGAATGTCGTCGGCAGTCATCGCGGCATTGTGGGCGAAGTCGAAACGGGTCTTGTCGGCGTCGACGAGCGAGCCCTTCTGTTGCACGTGACCGCCCAGCACTTCGCGCAGCGCCTTGTGCATCAGGTGCGTTGCGGAGTGGTTGCGAACCGTGCGTGCGCGACGCACGGCATCGACCTGCGCCGTGACCGCCGCGCCCACGGTCAATTCACCCGATTCCAGCTTGCCGTAGTGACCGAAGACGTCAGCCTGAATCTTCTGTGTGTCCGACACACCGAAGCGGGCGCTGCCCGCCGTAATCAGCCCTTGATCGCCCACCTGGCCGCCCGACTCTGCGTAGAAGGGCGTGGTATCGAGCACCACGATGCCCTGCTGCCCGGCGGCGAGCTTGTTCACACTCGTGCCGTCGACGTAGAGCGCGGTCACCTTCGCGCCGTCGAGCGCGAGCGTGTCGTAGCCCTGGAAGCGCGTCTTGTCGCCGTTGTATTCGAGGGCCGTCGCCATCTTGAACTTGCCGGCGGCGCGCGCCTGTTCGCGTTGACGCGCCATGGCGGCGTCGAAGCTCGCTTCGTCCACGGTGATGCTGCGCTCGCGGCAGACGTCCGCCGTCAGGTCGAGCGGGAAGCCGTACGTATCGTGCAGTTTGAAGGCGAGTTCGCCGTCGAGCGTGGTCACGCCGCGCTTGGCCAGATCGGCCAGGGCGCCGTCGAGAATCTCCATGCCGTTCTCGATGGTCTCGCCAAAGCGTTCCTCTTCCTGCTTGAGCACGTCGGTCACGCGCTGCTGCGCCTGCGCCAGTTCCGGATAGGCAGCGCCCATCTCTGCGACCAGGTCGGGCACGAGCTTGTAGAAGAATGGCGTCTTGCACCCGAGCTTGTAACCGTGGCGGATCGCACGGCGGATGATTCGGCGCAGCACATAACCGCGGCCTTCATTGCCCGGAATCACGCCGTCGACGATCAGGAACGAGCACGCGCGGATGTGATCGGCGATCACTTTGAGCGAGTTCGCGGCGAGATCGGTCACGCCGGTCTCACGGCCGGCCGCCTTGATCAGGTGCTGGAACAGATCGATCTCGTAGTTGCTGTGCACATGTTGCAGCACGGCCGCGATACGCTCCAGCCCCATACCGGTATCCACGCACGGCTTGGGCAGCGGGGTCATGTTGCCCTGCTCGTCGCGGTTGAACTGCATGAACACGAGGTTCCAGACTTCGATATAGCGGTCGCCGTCTTCTTCCGGCGATCCCGGCGGGCCGCCCCATACGTCTGCGCCGTGGTCGAAGAAAATTTCCGAGCACGGGCCGCACGGACCGGTGTCGGCCATCTGCCAGAAGTTGTCCGACGCGTAACGCGCGCCCTTGTTGTCGCCGATGCGGATGATGCGCTCGGTCGGCACGCCGACTTCCTTCGCCCAGATGTCGTAGGCCTCGTCGTCTTCCTGGTAGACGGTCACCCAGAGCTTGTCCTTGGGCAGTTTGTAGACGTCCGTCAGCAGTTCCCAGGCGTATTGAATGGCTTCGCGCTTGAAGTAATCGCCGAACGAGAAGTTGCCCAGCATTTCGAAGAACGTGTGATGGCGGGCCGTGTAGCCGACGTTCTCGAGGTCGTTGTGCTTGCCGCCCGCGCGCACGCTGCGCTGGGCCGTGGTCGCGCGCTTGTAGGGGCGCGTTTCGAGACCGAGGAATACGTCCTTGAACTGCACCATGCCGGAGTTCGTGAACAGCAGCGTGGGGTCGTTGGACGGCACGAGGCTCGACGAGCGCACGATGGTGTGCCCCTTCGACTCGAAGAAGGTGAGGAATTTTTCCCGAATGTCTGCGACTTTCATAGCGTGCGAAGGAGCGTGGGGACCGGGCCAGTCAAGCTGGGCGGGGTATTTTGCAAACTTTTGATTATACGGGAAATCAGTCCCCCCACAGCGCCCAGCCAACAACCGCACTGCGAAACGGCGCTGGTCAGCCGCGCATTGCACACCGTAGACTTCAACGCTCTAGTTCCGCAATGCAAAACAATGTTCCGATCACAATGTCGGGACAGCAATCAGACGATGAAATCGAGGAGAGAGCGGACGATGGGTGCGCTGAGTCATATCCGGGTACTGGACCTTTCGCGCGTGTTGGCCGGCCCATGGGCCACACAGAATCTGGCCGATCTGGGCGCGGACGTGATCAAGGTCGAGCGCCCCGGTGTCGGGGACGACACTCGCCGATGGGGGCCGCCGTACCAGCGTGACGCCGATGGACGCGAGACGGGCGAAGCCGCCTACTACCTCGCCGCGAATCGCAACAAGCGCTCGCTTACGCTGGATATCGCCTCTGGCGAAGGGCAGGCCATCGTCAAGGCGTTGGCGGCGCAGAGCGACGTGATCGTTGAGAACTACAAGGTGGGACAGTTGGCGAAATACGGGCTGGATTACGCGTCGCTGCGCGCCATCAAGCCCGATCTCGTCTATTGCTCGGTGACAGGCTTCGGCCAAGATGGTCCCTACGCGTCGCGCGCGGGCTACGACTTCATCGTGCAGGGCATTGGGGGCTTCATGAGCATTACGGGCGAGCGTGACGGCCAGCCCGGCGGCGGCCCACAGAAGGCGGGCGTCGCGATTGCCGACCTGATGACCGGGATGTACGCGACGATCGCCATCATGGCGGCCCTCACACATCGCGACCGCACGGGGGTGGGTCAATACATCGACATGGCGCTGCTCGACACGCAGGTGGCGATGCTGGCGAACATGAATACGAACTATCTCGCAAGCGGTGAGGCGCCGGTTCGCTGGGGCAATGCGCATCCGAACATCGTGCCGTATCAGACATTCCAGACGGCGGACGACGGCTGGATCATCGTGGCGGTGGGCAACGACGGCCAGTTCCGCAAGTTCGTGGAGGCTGGCGGCGAAGCGGCACTGGCGGACGACGCGCGTTTTGCGACGAATCCATCGCGCGTGCGGCAACGGGAAGTGCTGGTGCCGATGCTCGCCGCGATGGTGCGCAAGTTCGGCAAGGATGTCTGGATCGACAAGCTGGAAGCCGCAGGCGTGCCTTGTGGGCCGATCAACACGTTGCCGGAGGTGTTCGCGAATCCGCAGGTGAAGGCGCGCGGCATGGAGGTGGCGTTGCCGCATCCGTCGGGGGGCGTTGCGCGCGTGGTTGCCAGTCCCATGAAGATGAGCGAGACGCCGCCGCTTGCGCGCACCGCACCGCCCACGCTGGGACAGCACAGCGACGACATCCTGCGCGAACGCCTCGGATTCGACGACGCCGGGATCGCGCAGTTGCGCGCCGAGGGTGTGGTTTGAGACGGCCCGCCCGCAGACACAACCGACGTATTCGGCGACGCATCAGCGGCATGAGCCAAATCGCGATCGCTGTTTTGACGGTGTCGCGCAAGGTCTTTTTGTTATACTCTTGCGCTCGCGAGACTGTTGGCTGCCTGCGTCAAACCGTCATCGCGCCCTCCCTGTAGTTCAATGGATAGAACGAGTGCCTCCTAAGCGCTAGATACAGGTTCGATTCCTGTCGGGGGGACCAATTTAACGCCTAGCATTTCCCATAATTTACCAAAAAGCCCCGCACAGCTTTGCCTGTCGGGGCTTTATGCTGCCATCGTTGTCTAATGACTCCCAGCAGCGCTCACGTTTTTTGGGGGGAGGTCAGGCGGCTGTCCGCCTACGTTTTACGGGCTCTCACCCCGGACCGCTGTTGTTTCAGCGATAAGTCAAAGATAGTACATGGGGTAAACGGCTTTCAAGCTCCAACACTCGACTTCGCCCCCACGTTTATCGCCTATACAACTGCCCATCGTATTGATCGCCATCGATCAAGACCTGGATGTCTCCAGTCCTGAGGTAATGCCCCCCGCAAACCGGCGCTGGGAGAAGTAGAATTTTCTCGTTAAGAGGGAGTTCTGCAGATGAAGAAGTC